>DWYV01000022.1 GCA_019118525.1 Candidatus Bariatricus faecipullorum | reverse complement strand
GGATTGATATGAGCGAGTACATGGAGAAATACTCCGTGTCCCGGTTAATCGGAGCGCCTCCGGGATATGTGGGATACGATGAAGGCGGTCAGCTTACCGAGGCCGTCCGGAGGAAACCCTATTCCGTTGTACTTTTCGACGAGATAGAGAAAGCCCATCCGGACGTATTTAACGTACTCCTTCAGGTACTGGACGACGGGCGGATTACCGATTCCCAGGGACGGACCGTGGACTTTAAGAATACCATCCTGATTATGACGTCCAACATCGGTTCCTCCTATCTGCTGGAAGGTATTGAGGACAACGGAAGTATTAAGCCTGAGGCCGAAGAAATGGTCATGAACGATTTGCGGGCCCACTTCCGTCCCGAGTTTTTGAACCGTCTGGACGAAGTGATTATGTTCCGTCCGCTTACAAGAGACAACATCGCTTCCATTATCGACCTGCTGGTGGCGGACATCAACAAACGTCTGGAAGATAAAGAACTTCGGGTAGAACTGACAAAAGCCGCGAAAGAAAAAGTGGCGGAAGGCGGTTACGACCCCACCTACGGCGCAAGACCGCTGAAACGGTATATTCAGAAGAATATAGAAACCCTTGCGGCAAAACTGATTCTGGAAGGCGACGTGGGAAGCGGAGACACCATCCTCATCGATGACGTGGATGGAAAACTGGAAGCCAGAGTCAAACAGCACCTGAGAGAGATTTAATCTGTTTTCAGAATAGTATGAGAATTGTATACGGGGACGGGTACAGGCTGGCCTGTACCCGTCCCCGTTTAAAACTGGCTGTAATAGAGTGCAGCATAGGCGCCTTTCTTCCGGAGCAGTTCTTCGTGATTGCCCTGCTCGATGATATTTCCGTTCTGCATGAACAGAATGGTGTCGGCGTCCCGGATGGTGGAAAGCCGGTGGGCGATGACGAAGCTGGTTCGGTTCTCCATCAGACTGGACATGGCCTTTCCGATTTCCTTTTCGGTCCGGGTATCCACGCTGGATGTGGCCTCGTCCAGAATGAGGATGGGCGGGTTGTATAAAAATACCCGGGCAATGGACAGACGCTGTTTCTGTCCGCCGGAAAAGTTGGTGCCTCCCTGGGCTACCCGGGCATTCAGGCCCTCCGGCAGTTTCTCCACAAAGTCCCGGGCCTGGGCAACCTCCAGGGCATGCCAGAGCTCTTCATCCGTGGCGTCCGGATTGCTGTAGCGCAGGTTCTCTGCGATGGTTCCGGAGAAAAGCCAGGCCTTCTGCTGTACATAGGACAGACGGGAGCGGAGCCCTGCCTGGGTAATGTCCCGGATATCGGTTCCGTTTAGGCAGACACTGCCGCTGGTTACGTCGTGGAACCGCAGGATAAGGGAAGCCACTGTGGATTTCCCTCTTCCTGTTCCGCCGATGATGGCCGTGGTCTGTCCTTTCCGGCACACAAAGTCCAGGTCGTGCAGGGTGTTGGCCTCCGCGTCCGCATAGCGGAAATACACATGGTGGAAGGACAGTACCTCGTCATTTTCCGCCTGGACCGGAGCGTCCGCAGAGGTCAGGTCGGTGATTTCCGGAGAATAATCCAGAATCTCCTGAACCCGGGCGCAGCATTCCAGTGCCCTGGGCAGAATCATGATAATCATCTGGGCCATCATCAGATAAGCCATCAGCAGAATGGCGTAGTTGATAATGGCATTGATATCGCCAATCTGGTAGTGCCCCAGACTGATTCGGGCGCCGCTTATCCAGTACACGGCGCATACGAAAATATTTATCATCAGGAAAGAAATACCGTCCAGGTGGGCGAACATCAGGCTGGCCTTAATGGATGTATCCGCATAGTCAGAGAAGGTCTTCTGCATGCGCGCCTCCTCATCTTTTTCCTTCCGGAACGCACGGATAACCCGCACACCCGTAATGTTTTCCAGAAGCACGGTACCCATCCGGTCCAGAATTTTCTGCAGCCGTCTGAACAGCGGGGAAGCGCCCCGCATAATGCCAAGGGTCGTAACCAGCACAATCACGACCGCTACAAGGAGAAGCCACCCTGCCATCGCGTCCAGCTGGAAGGTGAGGACGGCGGAGAGGGCAAAAATAATCGGCACGGGCAGTGCCATCTGGATAAAACTGATAACAGACATCTGGATATTGGTGATGTCCGCTATGGTCCGGGTCGTAACAGAGGCCGTGCCAAAGTGCTTAAAATCCGTTACGGAAAGTTTCAGGGTTTTCTGGTAAAGAGCGTCCCGGATATCCTTTCCCAGCCGCCCCGAAAGAATGGCGCAGACATAGCTGCCCAGAATGGCCCCGGCACCGGAAATCAGAGAGGCCACGGCCATTTTGATTCCTATATGAACCAGGGCAGTCAGGTCCGCTGAGGAAGTTCCGGCATTCAGCATGTCTGCCGCCAGTGTCGGGATATAGAGCGCCCCGGCAATGTCAAAAAAGATACAGAAAACGGCAAGAAGACAGAGCTTCCACAGTGGTTTTAAAAAACGCAGTAAAAACTTCATAAAATACCTCCTTGAACTGTTCATGCCCAGATACTATAATGTGTATAACCATTATACAGTCAAGAGGAAAATGAAAAAAATGATGGAGAAGAATCTTTCACAGGAAATGCTGACTATCAGCCAGTTTTCACGCCTCACCGGGGTGGGCAGGAAACTGCTGATTTACTATGATAACAGCGGCCTTTTTTCCCCGGCGATGAAAACCGAAAGCGGATACCGCTACTATTCCTACCGGCAGATTCACTCCCTGTTTGTCATTCTGGTGCTGAAGGAACTGGGGCTGTCCCTAAAGGAAATCCGCAGGTACATGGAACAGTACTCGCCTCAGGATGAAATCGAATTCCTGAAGAAGCAGGAGAGAGACATCTCCCTGAAAATCCGTCAGTTTCAGAGCACCCGGGACATGCTCCGTTCCCGGCTGAAACGGGCGGAGGAAGCCGTGGAGGGAACGTGCAGGGGCGTGACCCTTACGTATGAGAAAGAGACCCTGCTGTTTCAAAGCGACCCGCTGAATCATATGCTGAAAAAAGAGATTTCTTTTGAAATCTGGGACAGGTTTGAGGAGAAATGCCGGGAGGCCGGGATTTCCAACGGGTACGCAGACGGGTATATCGTGGACCGGACCAGTCTGCTGGCCGGGGAGACCGAGCGGGCAGACTATGTGGTCTTTTATGTGGAAAGCCCGGAATTTGCCAATGGAGTCATTCCGGAGGGGTATTATGTTACGGCCTTTGTCCGGGGAGACTTTGAGGAAAACTGTACGAAGCCGGCCTACCGCCGTATCCGGAAGTATATCCGGGAGCACGGTCTGGAAATTGCCGGCTGCGCCTACGAGGAACGGCTGCTGGACGAGGTATCGGTAAAAGACCCGGACAGCCAGCTTCTGCGGATAAGGGTGCAGGTAAAGTAAACGAAGACAAGGGAGAGGAGGCGCGCCATGGAGCGGATTATCTTTCATATTGATGTAAATTCGGCCTATTTAAGCTGGACCGCCGTGGAACAGTTAAAGCACGGGGAAACTGTGGATATCCGCACCATTCCCGCCATCATCGGCGGAGACCGGAAATCCCGCCACGGCGTGGTGCTGGCAAAATCCATTCCGGCAAAAAAGTACGGTATCCGTACCGGGGAGCCGGTCACAGACGCCCTGCGCAAATGTCCGTTTCTGCACATGGACCCGCCGGACCACGAGCTGTACCGGCAGTACAGCCGCAGGCTGATGGACTTCCTTCATACGTATACTTCTGAGATTGAGCAGGTCAGCGTGGACGAATGCTATCTGGATTTTACCGGGATTGCCGGGCAGTTCCCCTCCCCGGTGGAGGCGGCCTTTGAGATGAAGGACAGGATAAAGGAACTTTTCGGATTTACGGTCAATATCGGGATTTCCTGCAATAAACTGCTGGCCAAGATGGCCTCGGACTTTCAGAAGCCGGACCGGGTACATACCTTGTTTCCCCAGGAAATCCGGGACAAGATGTGGCCCCTGCCCGTATCGGAACTTTACATGGCAGGGCGTTCCAGCGTGGAGACCCTGAAAAAACTGGAGATTACCACCATCGGAGAGCTGGCCCGGACCGACCCGGCCCTGATAGAACTGCATTTAAAAAGCCACGGAAGAATGCTCTGGGAATTTGCAAACGGCATGGACGACTCGCCGGTACAGTCCGAAGAAACCCAGGCAAAGGGAATCGGAAATTCCACCACTTTGCCAAAAGACGTGACCAAAACCGAAGAGGCGGAAAAGGTGCTGGAAAAGCTGGCGGAAAGTGTCAGCCGGAGACTGAAGGAAGCGGAGCAGACTGCCGGAATGGTCAGCGTGGAAATCAAGTACAGTACTTTTCAGAGCGTCTCCCACCAGATGCAGCTTTCCCGGCCCTCCAGCGAAAAAAAGGAGATTTTCCGGACTGCCTGCGTCCTCTTTGGAGAACTGTGGAACGGGGAGCCGGTGCGGCTTCTGGGCATCCGGACGTCCAAACTGGAATCCGCCGGCGCACCCAGGCAGATGAGCCTGTTTGACCTGCCTTCGGTGGAGAAAAAAGAGAAGCCGGAGAAAAAACTTTCCCCCGAGAAAAAGAAAAAGCTGGAGGAGGCCATGGAGACCATCCGGGCAAGATACGGGGACAATGCAGTAGTAAAAGGGAAGGATATGAAAAACCCCCGCCGGTAACCGGCGGGGGTTTTTCATATCTGCCTACGGCCAGATGGCACGGGCAGATTTTGCGTCCACAACCCGTTTCAGGGCAATCAGATAAGCGCCCATCCGCAGGGGGGCGTCCTTCTCTCTGGCCAGTTCCCAGACAGAAGCAAAAGCAGAATCCATGATTTCTTTCAGCTTTTCATTTACCGTTTCTTCATTCCAGCTTACAGACTGAATGTTCTGTACCCATTCAAAATAAGATACCACCACGCCGCCTGCATTTGCCAGAATATCCGGAACGATAACAACGCCTTTTCTGGCGAGAATCTCATCGGCTTCGGAAGTAGTGGGGCCGTTGGCGGCTTCTACGATAACTTTTGCCTGGATTTTTTCTGCATTTCCCGCGTTTATCTGGTTTTCCAGGGCGGCGGGAACCAGTACGGTAACCGGAAGTTCCAGAAGTTCCTCATTGGAAATGTGGCTTACGCCCTCTGCCTGATAGTCTTTCAGCAGGTGCTTCCGGTCTGCGGAAAGCCAGGCAAGGACAGCCGGGATATCCAGACCTTCCGGATTATAAATACCGCCGGACACATCGCTTAAGGCGGTTACTTTCACGCCTTCTTCGTGGAGAAGCCGGGCTGTGACACTTCCTACATTTCCGGCGCCCTGAATGGCGGCGGTAGTGCCTTCCATGGGGATATCCAGTTTGTCCAGAATGTTCCGGGTGGTAAACATCACGCCCCGGCCGGTAGCGTCGTTCCGGCCCACAGCGCCTCCCAGTTCCAGAGGCTTTCCAGTTACGACTCCGTGAACACAGTGTCCTTTCAGCATGCTGTAGGTATCCATAATCCAGCCCATGACAGCGGCGTTGGTTCCTACATCGGGAGCCGGGATATCCTGGTCCGGTCCAATCAGGGGAGCGATGGCGGCTGTGTAACGTCTGGCAATGGCACGGATTTCATTTTCGGAGAGTTTGGAGGGGTCACATACCACGCCCCCTTTTCCGCCGCCGTAGGGAATGTTGACCACGGCGCATTTAAAGGTCATCCAGGCCGCCAGCGCCCGGACTTCGTCTGCGTTTACATCCGGATGGAAGCGGATTCCGCCCTTTGCAGGTCCCCGGGAGGTGGAGTGCTGGATCCGGTAGCCGGTAAATACATGGGTGGTTCCGTCGTCCATGCGGACGGGAATGGATACCTTCAGCTCCCGCTCCGGGTATTTCACTGCTTCAATATCACTGTCGCTGTATCCCAGAATATCAGCGGCGCTTTTGACTACTTTCAGTACGTTGTCATAGGGATTGTACTTCTGTTCCATTTGTTTCTCCTCTTTTTCATTATATTTCCGGCTGGTTATCCAGCAGGCATTCGGTGTAGGCGATTTTGATACAGAGAATCAGGATATCCATGGCCATGGACAGTTCCTCTGTATCCGGATAGGACGGGGCAATCCGGATATTCCGGTCTGCCGGGTCTTTTCCGTAAGGAAAGGTGGCGCCGGCTTCTGTCAGTACGACGCCGGCTTCCCGGGCCAGTTCCACGGTGCGCTTCGCACAGCCGGGGAAAACGTCCAGGGATACAAAATATCCGCCCTTCGGGTGACTCCAGGAGGCCAGCAGGGAGCTGGTCCCAAAAGCGTCTTCCAGCTTCTGCAGAACCAGGTCAAACTTGGGCCGGAGAAGTTCCGCCATTTTTTCCATATGGCGGCGGATTCCTTCCGGGGACCGGAAAAACTGGACGTGACGGAGCTGGTTGAGTTTATCGTGGCTGATAGTCTGTGCGGACATATGCTTTTTCAGTTCCCGGATACTGGCAGGGCTGGCGGCTACCAGGGAGACGCCGGCTCCGGGGAAGGTTATCTTGGAAGTGGAAAAGAAATAATAGCACCGGTCGGGGTGTTCGTTCTTTTCACATGCCTCCAGGATACCGGCAAGGGGCACGTCCTCGTAGATGTGGTGCACTCCATAGGCATTGTCCCAGAAAATCCGGAAATCAGGAGCAGCCGTCTCCATGGCGGCAAGCTGCTGTACCGTTTCCTCACTGTAGCAGACGCCCTGGGGATTGGAGTGCAGGGGGACGCACCAGATACCTTTGATGGAAGCGTCCTCTTTTACAAGCCGGGTAACCATCTCCATGTCCGGCCCGTCGTCAAGGAGCGGGACTTGAATCATCTCCATGCCCAGCTTTTTGCTGATTTTAAAGTGACGGTCATAGCCGGGAACCGGACAGAGCCACCGTACCCGTTCTTCCCGGGACCAGGGAGCCTGGCCGCCGGTTCCGAAAAGATGCAGGAAGGCCATAACGTCGAACATCATATTCAGACTGGAATTTCCCCCGATGATTATCTGGTCTTCCGGGATATGTAAAAGGCCGCCAAAGAGGCGCCGGCATTCCGGAATCCCTTCCAGAACCCCGTAGTTCCGTGCGTCGGTTCCGTCTTCCAGATGATAATCCTCCGGCAGCTTCAGCAGGTCCATGCTCAGGTCAAGCTGTACCGGGGAAGGTTTCCCCCGTGCCATGTTCAGGTGAAGGTCGCGCCGTTTCCACGCCTCGTATTCCTGCAGAAGTGTTTTCTGCTGACGGCGGAGCTGGTCCGCGGCCGTTGCAGTGACAGACTGTATCATAATTTCGTTCCTCCTTGTTCTGCCCCTATTATAGAAAGGGCGGGTGGAAAAAACCAATATTTATATTTGTATGGTTCTTATAAAAGAAATCCTATATGTCCGGAAAAAAACCAGGAAAAACCGGGAAAAAAAGAAGAAGATATCTTGAAATCCGCCAGAAAATCCGCCATGATATAACCAAATGGTTATAGAAACTATCCATCCTCTGTATTTGATATTTATATCTTTCTGTCTTACACTGAAAAAAATAATAAATAGGAAGAAATGCCGACGGCATTTCCAGCAGGAGGAGAAATGGAAGAGAAGGAAAAGCGGCTGCTGTGCCACAGTCTGCTGACAGAGGAGCCCCGTATGGAGGCTCTCATCTGCCGGTTTTTTGAGGAAGAGGATTTTCGCCGAATCCGGGAGCACAAAACCGGGGAAGGGGTAATCGGAGGGAAAGCCTGCGGTCTGGCGCTGGCCCGGAAGCTGGTTCAGGTTTTTCTGCCGGAATGGGAGACGCGCCTGGCGGATATCCGTTCCTGGTATGTGGGGACAGAAGTGTACTGCCAGGTGAAGCAGGGGCGGCCTCTGGATAAGTTCCGGGAGGACTTCGCCCGGATACTGGATTATCTGGGGGAGAATGGGGATAGTCCGCTGATTGTCCGGTCCAGCAGTGTGATGGAGGACGGATTTGAGAATTCCTTTTTCGGAAAATATGAATCCGTATTCTGCGCGAATCAGGGGAATCAGGAAGAACGGCTGGAAGAGCTTCTGGCCGCAGTGCAGAAGGTGTATGACAGCGTGGAAAATCCGGAGGCGGCGGACTACCGCAGGAAATGGCACCGGGACGGAAGCAGGGAGCAGATGGCCCTGCTGATACAGAATGCGGCAGGAAGCCGGGTGGGAAACTGGTTCTTTCCCGCAGCCGCCGGGATGGGCTGCTCCTATAATCCCTACAAATGGATGGAACATCTGAACCCGGAGGCCGGAATGCTCCGTGTGGTGATGGGACTGGGCACCCGCGCCGTGACCCGGACCCCGGGGGACTATCCCCGTCTGGTGGGACTGGACTGCGCGGGAGGAAGTATCTGGGGGACGTCTGCAGAAAGGCACAAATTCTCCCAGAGAATGGCAGATGTGATTGACATGGAGAAAAAGGAAGTCTGCACCCTGCCGCTGGAGCAGCTTCTGGATAAGCTGCCGGAGCCTTACCGGAACCTGGAACTGAACCGGGACCGGGAGGCAGAAGAGCGGCTGAGACAGCGCCGGATTTACCGGAAAATCTGGTTTGCCGACTGCCAGGGCCTGGTGGAAAAAAGAGACTTCATCCGGATGATGAAACAGCTTCTGAAGAAACTGGAAGAGGTTTACGGGCAGCCGGTGGATATTGAGTTCGCGGTCACGGCGGACAAGGAGCAGGACTGGAGAGTGACCCTCCTGCAGTGCCGGCCGCTCCGGATGGACCCCTCCGAGCACATCCGGATTCCCCGGGGCGTGGATGAGGAATTTCTGTTTGACGTCCGAAGGACCTCCATGCGCCGTTCCCGGATACAGAAACTGGATTACATCGTCTGGACAGACCCGCAGAAGTATTACGAGTGCCCCTACCGGAAGAAACCGGAGACGGGCAGAATTATCCGGGACATCAACGAATATCTGGGAAAAAGAGAGGCTTCGGCCCTGCTTCTGGTGCCGGGCCGGATAGGCACCTCCTCCCCGGAGCTTGGCGTCCCGCTGGTGTACGGGGACATCAGCAGCTTTGACGCCATCTGCGAAGTGGCCTACAGCGAGGCCGGCTACCGGCCGGAGCTTTCCTATGGAAGCCATATGTTTCAGAACCTGGTGGAGGCGGACGTTTACTATGGGGCCATCAACGAAAACAGCAAAACCAGGATATACCGTCCCCGGATGCTGGAGCAGTATCCCCAGGTGCCACCGGAAGCATACACCGCCGCAGAAGGAGAAGCACTGGAGACGGTCCGGGTATTCGATGTAAGAGAATACAGGGCCTCCCTGCTGCTGGACGCCGCAGAAGGAAGAGCAGTGTGCCGGATTCAGGGCCGAAATGAGAAAAAAGAGAAATAGGACGGGCGAAGAGAGAAAAATGGATGAAAACATGTTTGCCAATATGAGATACGTGTACGAAGTATACAAGGAGGGGAGCTTTTCCAAGGCGGCAGAGCGGCTTTACATCTCGCAGCCGGCTTTGAGCGCCACGGTAAAAAAGATAGAAAAGAAAATCGGGATGCAGCTTTTTGACAGAAGCACCGTGCCCATTCAGCTTACCGAATGCGGGAAAAAATATATCCGGACAGCGGAAAAGATGATGGACCTGGAAGAAGAATTTGCCTGCTACGTGGGAAATCTCAATGAATTGCGGACGGGCCGGCTCAGTATCGGAGGCACCTATCTGTTCATTGCCTTTGTACTGCCGGATATCGTGAAACGGTTTCGGGAAAAATATCCTAATATAAAAATCAGTCTGGTGGAGGGGCATACCTCCCAGGTGGAGAAAAAACTGTTCTCCGGGGAAGTGGATATGGTTCTGGACAACTATCCCATGGATGAGGATATCTATGACAAGCGGTTTTTCATGAAAGAAAATCTGCTCCTGGCAGTACCCCAGTGCTACGAAAGCAACCGGGCGGCAGAGTCCTGGGCCATGACGGCGGATGATATCCGGGCCGGCGTACATATGAGGCCGGAGACCTACGGCGTCTCCCTGAAGCTTTTTGAGGATGAGCCCTTTCTCACCCTGCGGGCCCATAACGATACCCGGGAGCGGATGGAGACCATCTTTAAGCGGGCGGGGGTCGAGCCGAAGGTGGCCCTGAAGCTGGACCAGATTCTGACTCTTCTTGCCTTTACCGAAAAAGGAATGGGGATTTCCATTGTCAGCGACACGGTCGTAAAAAATCTTCCGTATAACCGGAACATTGTGTTTTATAAGATTGACGACCCGGCGGCCCAGCGGAACGTGTACTTTTATTACCGGAAAAACAAGTACTTTACAAAATGTATGGCAGAATTCATGAAAACAGCCATGGAAGAAAAAACAGTATAAACGGATGTTTATAGAATCTATCGAAAAAAGAAAAATTACAGCCGGAAAAAGGCGGCGACGGAAGGAAATTTCCGTGGCCGCCTTTTTTGCACTTTGCAGTATCGCGAAGAAAACCCGGTCAGAACCCGGCCGTTATAAAGGTGAGGTTATAACCGCAATTGAAAACCGTTATTTGAACTAAAGAAAAGGCAAATTTATAATAGTACTATGTGAAAAGCGCTTTAACAGTTGAAAGCGGGAAAGCCCGTTTTCGGCAAAAATGACAACACGACAAAAGAAAGAATGAAGTATGGGAGAAATGAAAATAGAATAGAGTTTTTTTGAAAAACCAGGCTGCGCCTTTTCGCGCGGCCTGGTTTTTTCAAGGAGTTGTTTTTCTGTTGTGTTTTCTGCGGTATACTGTAGCTGAGGTGAAAACAGACGCAGGAAACAATTCTAATAACAGATGATGATAAGGAACTTCTTAAAATGCTCCGGAGCTTTTTTGAACTGCGGGGTTACAGAGTTCTGACCGCCACAAATGGTCCGGAGTGCATGGAACTTCTGGAACAGAACCCGTCGATTCTGCTTCTGGATGTGAATATGCCCGGTATGGACGGTATTGAGGTGTGCCGGAGAATCCGGAACCAGGTCTCCTGCCCGGTACTCTTTCTGACTGCCCGCACAGAAGAGCAGGACCGGGTCAACGGCCTGCTCTCCGGAGGCGACGATTATATCCTGAAACCCTTCAGTCTGAAGGAGCTGGAGGCGCGAATCATTGCCCATCTTAAGCGGGAGCAGAGAAGCCGGGGCAGGGAAGCGTTCCGGTTTCAGGGCGAACTGCTGATTGACTATGCGGCCTGCCGGATACAGATAGGGGAAGAAGAAGTGGAGCTGACAAAACTGGAGTACGGGATTGTAGAATTCCTATCCATGCATCCCGGCCAGGTGTTTGACAAAGAACGGATTTATGAAAACGTATGCGGGTATGATGCCGAGGGTGACAGCAGGGTCATTACCGAACTGGTACGGCGCATCCGGAAGAAACTGGCCGCTCTGACCAGGCAGGAATATATTGAAACCGTGTGGGGGATGGGATACAGATGGAAAAAATAAGAAATCTTTCACTTAAAAAAACAATTTTTTTCTATCTTCTGATAAATCTTTTTAGCAGTTTTCTTTTGTGTGCAGTCCTGAGCCGTACCGTGTCTTATGCCCAGGAACAGATATGGCTCAGATATGTGGATGAGGAAGCTCTGTATCATGCGTTAAATGACGCAGAGGGCAATTATCAGATAACCGTACCGCGGCCTTCGCGGGAGGAAATGAGTCCTCTGGACTGGCAGCTGTCGGAACTCTGTGATTTTGTGGAGACCTACGGAATCCTGCTGCTGTCTGTCTGCGGAAGCGGCGCAGCCGTGGCACTTTTTTACCGGAACAAACTGAAAAGACCGATTGAGGAACTAAAGGAGGCTTCCAGACTGGTCGCCCGGGATGAACTGGATTTTCATCTGGAATATGAAAACCGGGATGAGATGGGAATGCTGTGCCTGGAATTTGAGAAAATGCGCAGTCAGCTTGCGGAAAACAACCGGATTCTCTGGCGGATGGTGGAAGAGGAAAAAGCCCTGCGGGCGGCGGTGGCTCACGATATCCGCTCTCCGCTTTCTGTCCTGCAGGGATACCAGGAGATGCTGCTGGAGTTTCTTCCGGAAGGAACCCTTCCTCCCGAAAAAACGAGGGAAATGCTGGAGGAATGTATGCACCAGGTGCAGCGGATGAAAACGTTTCTGAACGATATGCAGAAGCTGAACCGGCTGGAAGAGCGGCAGATAGTCCGCCGGGAAGTCCGGACGGCAGAACTGAAGCAGGAAATTGAGAAAGAAGCATACATGATGGAGAGACAGTACGGAAAAACCTGCCGGACAGGCCTTCAGGCGGAAAGAGACGTACTGTGGATTGACAGAGAACTTGTGCTGGAAGTGGTGGAAAATCTGCTGTCCAACAGTTTCCGTTATGCCAAAAAGCAGGTGACGGTGGAAGTGATTTCATCCGGAGAGTATCTGGAGATAACGGTAGCGGACGACGGATGCGGCTTTCAGGAATCTGCGGAAACGGTGACGCGGCCTTTCTATCACGCCAATCCCCAGGATGACCTGAAACATTCCGGTATGGGTATGTATCTTTGCCGGGTGTTCTGCGAACGCCACGGAGGCCGGCTTCTGGTGGGAAACGGGCCGGAGGGCGGGGCAAAGGTGCGGGCTCTGTTTGGACTTTGGTAACCGGCTGCATTGCTTTTTTATTGAGATTTGGGGGATATACTGTTCCTGACGGAAAGGAAAGGAGGAACAGTATGAAAGCAGTATTCTGGCGGGAACTGAAAAACTTTCTGAAAAACCCGCTTTTCTGGGCCGGGCTTGTGGTGGCGCTTGTGGGGATATACCAGAACCTGGAACCGTACCTGGGGATTCACTACTTTTCCGACGGGGAACTTTCCCCCAAACCCGGCGCCGCCGTTATCGACGCGGATATTACGGAAGGGTACATTCCGGCGGGGGAAGAAAAGCACCGCAGACTCTGGGAAGAGGCAGTCGCCCGGTCCCTGGAGCAGGATTTTGGCATGTCGGCAGAGGAAGCGGAGAAGACCATGGAAAAAACCAGGGACATGGAGTTGGAGGAGGCCTATGCCTGGCTGGAAGAGAACTACCGTTACTACGGAGCCGAATATACTTACGAGGATACGGCCTGGTATTCAGGTACAGCCGCCGAATGTAACGCGTATATCGAAGAAAAACTGGAAAAGCATCCGTTTTCCTGGTATCTGTCCCGAAAATTTGCGGATTTTGCAGGGCTTTACATGGGATTTCTGGCCACCGTGCTTCTCGCCTTTGTCTTTTACCGGGACATGCGGAAGAAAAATTACGAACTGCTCCACACAAAACCGGTAAGGGCCTGGCAGTATCTGGGAGGGAAAGTTCTGGGCGCCCTGGCGGCCATGGCCTTGATTCTGGCCGTCCTGACCGGCGTGTTCATGGTGCTTTCCCGGCAGACGGCTTCGGCATCCGGATTTCCGATAAACTACTGGGATTTTCCGAAGGCAGTCCTGCACTATATTCTTCCGAATATGCTGATGATTGTCTGCGTGTACGGGGCAGTTTCCCTGGTGTTTCGGACGCCCCTTCCGGCGGTGCCGCTTCTTTTTCTCTATATAATATATTCCAATATGGGAAAAACGGGGCCGGACGGAACTTTTAACTATTACGGACGGATTCTGGCTGTCGTGGTACGGTTTCCAGGAGAATTTTTCGAGATTTCCGTGCCTCCGGTGGCCGAACTGAATCAGCTGCTTCTCCCACTGGCGGCAGTGCTTCTGTTTCTTTTGGCAGTCCGTATCTGGAAACGGAGGCGGTACTGATGAAAATCTGGAAGACAGAGGCAAAAATCTGCCTGCCCTTTTACAAGCTGGCCAGCTCCCTGGCATTTCTTGTGATTCTGGCGTTTATTCGCCCGGTGGTCTTTGCGGAGGAAATCGGACCGGCCATGGAAAGCCCGGTGGCCTTCCTGGCGGCGGCGCTTGGCGCGGATACCTGGGCAGGAGAAATCACAGGCGGAAGAACAGAGATACTAAGGCTTTCCCGGGAGAAGGAAAAACTCCGGGCTGTCCTACGGCGCTATGTTATCCAGAATCTCTGGCTCTTCGGAGCCGCTCTGGCGGGATACGGCCTGTTTTACTGGCAGCGCCCTGAGACGCTGCATTCCGAACCGGACGGACTGGGGCTGTTTGCGCTCTATGCGGCGGCCATACCGGTAACGCTGCTTTTCTGGAGTGCATTTTCCGTGACGGTATGTACCCTGGTGCGGAGTATATGGCCGGGCCTGGCGCTTTTGCTGGCAGTTCTGGTAGGGCTCACCTCCAAAGCAGGGGAGGAGCTTCTGGGAAACTGGAACCTGTTTTCCTATGCCTGCCGGGACCTGGAAACAGGAGACATCAGATGGCTGTACGGGAAGGGAGTCTCACTGGCGCTGACTGCGGCGCTTCTGCTCCTGCTTCCCCGGATATTGAGGAAAAGAGGGTGAACACATGAGTATTCAGATAAAGAATCTGACGGTAAGATTTCGAAACGGCGTCACGGCAGTGAACCGGGTAAACCTGGAAATCCCTGCGGGAATGTATGGACTTCTTGGGGAAAACGGCGCCGGAAAAACCACGCTGATGCGGGTGCTGACTACTGTTATAAAACCTGCGGAAGGCAGTGTGCTTCTGGACGGGATGTCCTACGGGGAGCAGAACTATGAAAAAATTCAGAAAAAAAATCGGGTATCTGCCTCAGGAAATTGAACTGTATCCGAATCTTACGGTAAGAGAATGCCTGGAATATCTGGGCGCTCTTTCCGGGGTGAATAAAAAAGAATGCAGGCAGAGGCTGGAATACTATCTGGAAAAGACCAGTCTGGCGGCTCATCAGAAGAAAAAGATACGGCAGCTTTCCGGCGGCATGAAGCGGCGAGTGGGTCTGGTGCAGGCGCTTTTGCATGAACCGAAGGTTCTGATTGTGGATGAGCCTACCACCGGCCTGGACCCGGAAGAACGAATCCGTATCCGGAACCTGCTGGTGGATTTTTCCGAAAACCGGACTGTACTGTTTTCCACCCATGTGGTGGAGGACCTGGCGGCTACCTGCCGAAGACTGGCCGTTATGAAAAAAGGAGAAATTCTGTACAACGGTTCCGTGCAGGAACTGATAAAGCGGGCCCAGGGACATGTATGGCGCTGTCTGGTATCAGAAGAGGAGCAGGCCGGAAAACTGGAAAGGCAGTACCACGTCACTACCCGGCAGTATACAGAGGATGGGCTGCAGCTTCGCATTCTTTCCGAAAGAAGACCGGAAGCAGAGAACTGCGTACCGGTTACGGCCACCCTGGAAGACGCATATATCCTGTGCACCATGGGAAAACCTGCAGAATAATCAGAGGATACGAACGGCGCCGGGAAAAGGCGCATGGAAAAAAGGTACACTGTGGCAGAACAGCCCCGCCCGGAAAGGGCAGGGCTGTTTTCTCAGGGAATTTTACTCTATGCCGTACTCTTTGAGAAGCTGTTTCCGGTAGTCCCGGTCTTCCGAAGCCCGGAGGAGTTCCTCATTTTTCCCACTGCCCAGCAGAATACGGGCAAGAGAAGCGAAATTGTCTTCTCCACACTCCCTGCCACGGGCCATTCCTTTTTCCCATCCTTCTTCCAGGGCCTCTTCCACCAGCATCTGTCCCAGTCTCGTCATCTTGATTTCCTCCTTTATCTCCTCCATGTCCGCTCTGTCCAGAAATTTGTCCGCCATTGCGTAAATCACCGCCTCCAGTTTCCGCATGTCCGTTTCCGGCACATGCTCTGCTTTCCGGAGTATCCGGAAGGCCGCCTTTATCCGCTCCTTCTGGGGAAGTTCCCCTCCCATGAGGGATACCAGGGCCAGGGGCACCAGTTCCGCCCTTCTGATTTCCTCCCCCGCTTCCGCTTTCCTTTCCAGCCCTGCAAGCAGGGCGTCCCCGTCCCGGTCCCTGAGGGTAACCGCATGCACCCGGTAGGTGTTCAGCCCCTCGGTCAGTTCCGTTGCCGGATTCCGGATATTGCCCGAGTACAGCACCACGGTGGTAATACTGACCCTGTGGTGATAGCTGGCCAGGGCTTCGTAGGTACGGAATCTTCTCAGCCCGTTTACACCCTCGTCCGTGCTCTGGAACTCGAAGTGAATCCAGGAACCGTCCTCCCGTATCAGGTTGAAATCCTGGGACAGTTTCCGCAGTTCCAGAACCACGGACTCCGTCGGGGCAAACCCGGTTACCTTTCCGGGAATCCCAAGGTAGGGGAGCAGGTCCTCCGCGAAAAACTGCATGCAGGTTTTCAGGACCGCGTCCTCATGCTGCCGGACCCGGCTTTCGGAAGCAGACCGGCTTTTGTTTCCGGTCTCTTCCGGTTTTCTTTTTCCGTGTTTTTCCATATGCGTTCCTTTCCGTGAATGCCGTATGGAAAACTGCCCGTATTTTTGCCGGAAACCCGGGCCGCCCCTGCCGGGAATCCCTTTTTCTGATTTTACTATAGCAAAAAATACCGTCCCGGACAATGTGGATTTCAGATTCTTTTCAGGGTGAATGGTTCCGGATACCGGAAAGATTCGGTTCAGAAAAGTCCAGTGATGTGCCCGGAGCCGGGCACGGCGTGTGCAGAATGACAGAGGACAGTTTCCCCATACGGAGGTCTCTGTCCGGAACGCTGTGAAATCATTATATCCGCAAACTTTTGTATCCACAACGAAATTTTTTCTTAATTCAGACACAAGCCTCTGGTTCTGTGTTAGAATTGGGGTACAAAACAACTATCGGGGGAAAGAAAATGGAATATACGAAATTCAGGTGCCTGGAGACGCTGGCGGAAATTTACCCCACCATTGCCCAGGCTTCCACAGAGATTATCAATCTGCAGGCGATTCTGAATCTGCCCAAGGGGACAGAGCACTTTCTGACGGATATTCACGGGGAGTACGAGGCCTTTGCCCATGTACTGAAAAACGGCTCCGGTTCCGTCCGGCGGAAAATCAATCAGGTATTCGGCCATACCCTGAGCCAGAAAGAGCAGAGGGCGCTGGCCACGCTGATTTATTATCCGAAGGAGAAGATGGAACTGGTAAAAAAACAGGAGTCCAGTATGGAAGAGTGGTACAAGGTCACGCTCTACCGGCTGATAGAAGTGTGCAAACGGACGGCGTCCAAATACACCCGTTCCAAGGTGCGGAAAGCTCTGCCGAAGGATTTTTCCTACGTGATTGAGGAACTGATTACGGAACGTCCGGAACTGACAGACAAGGAATCCTACTACGAGCAGATTATCCAGACGATTATTGAGATAGGGCGTGCGGAAAAATTCATTGTGGCGCTGTCAGAGCTGATACAGCGGCTGGTGGTGGACCACCTCCATGTGCTGGGGGACATTTACGATAGGGGACCGGCGCCTCATAAGATTATGGACGAACTGGAGCGTTACCACTCCCTGGACATCCAGTGGGGCAATCACGATGTGGTGTGGATGGGCGCCGCGGCGGGACAGGCCTGCTGTATCGCGACGGTTATCCGCAACTGCGCCCGCTATGCCAATCTGGATATTCTGGAGGACGGGTATGGCATCAACCTGCTGCCGCTGGCCACCTTCGCCCTGACCTGGTACGGAGATGACCCCTGCACCTGCTTTCAGATTAAAGGAGAGAATGAAATCAGCCCTGCGGAGCGGGAACTGAACATGAAGATGCATAAGGCCATTTCCATTATCCAGTTTAAACTGGAAGGACAGCTGGCGGAACGCAGAAAAGAGTTCGGGCTGGAGGGGAGAGCCCTGCTGGACGAGATTGATTATGAGGAAGGCACCATCTGGCTGGACGGAAAGATTTATTCCCTGCTGGATACCAGTTTCCCCACCATCAATCCGGACAGTCCTTTTACGCTGTCAAAAGAAGAAGCCGAGATAATGGAAAAACTGACCTCTGCTTTCCGAAATTGTGAAAAACTTCAGCGGCATATGCGTTTCCTGCTGAAAAAGGGAAGTCTCTATAAGATTTACAATGGAAATCTGCTGTATCACGGCTGTGTGCCGTTAAATGAAGACGGAACCCTGAAAGAGGTGACCGTCTATGGGAAAACTTACAGGGGCAGGGCTCTGTATGACGTACTGGAAACCTATGTGCGCAAGGCCTTTGTGTCCCTGGACCAGGAAGAGCGGGAAAAGGGGAAAGACATTCTCTGGTTTATCTGGTGCAGTCCGTTCTCCCCTCTGTTCGGGAAAGACAAAATGGCCACGTTTGAGCGGTATTTCCTGGCAGAAAAGGAGACCCATGAAGAGAAAAAGAACCCCTACTACCGGCTTCTGGAAAAGGAAGAGGTTGTGGAAACCATTTTTCAGGAATTCGGCCTTTCCGGAGAAAACCGCCATATCATCAACGGCCATGTGCCGGTTCATCATATGGAGGGTGAAAGCCCGATTAAGTGCGGCGGGAAACTGCTGATTATCGACGGCGGTTTTTCCAAGGCATACCAGAAAGTCACCGGGATTGCCGGGTATACCCTGATTTACAATTCCTGGGGCATGATTCTGGCGGCCCACGAACCCTTTACTTCTGCGGAAGACGCCATCAGCCGGGAGAGCGACATTTTATCGGACCGGATTCTGGTAAAACGGGTGACGGACAGAAAGACTGTGGCGGAGACGGACAATGGCGCCAGGATTAAGGAGCGCATTGAGGAACTGAAAGAGCTTCTGCAGGCCTACCGGAACGGTCTGCTGATTGAAAAAATATAGCCGGGAAAGGGAACATGGCAGGGCCGGCTGGCCCGTTGACACCTTCTGTACCCTGGGTTATAATGAACTGATACGGAAATCCAGAGAGGAAGTAAAAACTTATGGAATTTAAAGAACGAGAGTTTATTCCGGTCATGCTGGGCGGAGATATCAATACTTACAGCGTGGCCCGTGCGTTTTATGAGCAGTACCAGGTGCGCTCTTTTATATTTGGAAAGTTCCCGTCAGGGCCGAGCTACAACAGCCGGATGATTACCTACCGGGCCAACCCGAAGATTGACACGGATGAAGTCTTTTTAAAGACGGTGAACGGATTTGCGAAAAAACATAAGGAAAAGAAAATTGTACTGATAGGCTGCGGGGACAGCTATGTGGCTCTGATAAGCCGGCATAAGGCAGAGCTTGCGGAAAATATCATCGCCCCTTATATTGACTTTGACCTGATGAACAGCCTGCAGCAGAAGGAGACGTTTTACCGCCTCTGTGAAAAACACGGGGTGGATTATCCGGGAACTGTGATTTATGACCAGTCCATGGGAATGGATTTTGAGATGAATTTTCCCTATCCGGTCATTCTGAAGCCTTCGGACAGCATTCAGTACTGGGAACATCCTTTCGCTTCCCAGAAGAAGGTTTATACGATTTCAGACAGAAAAGAACTGGAGCAGGTTATCCGGGATATTTACGGGGCAGGATACCGGGACAAACTGATTATTCAGGACATGATACCGGGAAACGACGAGTACATGCGTGTGCTGACTGCCTATTCCGACCGGAACGGAAAAGTGAAAATGATGTGCCTGGGACATGTGCTTCTGGAAGAGCATACGCCTCACGGCCTGGGAAATCATGCAGTGATTATAACGGAGCCCAATGAGGAACTGATGCTCCGGGTAAAAAATCTGCTGGAAGATCTGCATTATACCGGATTTTCCAACTTCGACATCAAATACGACAGACGGGACGGCAAATATAAGTTTTTTGAAATCAATACCCGTCAGGGCAGAAGCAATTACTATGTCACCGGTTCCGGCTTTAATATCGCAAAATATGTGGTGGAAGAATATGTATACGGAAAAGAACTTCCGCTGGAACTGGCAAAGGAAGAACACCTGTGGATGGTAGTTCCGAAGGCAGTGGCCTTTAAATACGTAAAGGATGAAAATCTTAAGGCGAAGATGCGGAAACTGATTCGGGAAAAGAAAATGGTCAATCCGGTATTCCTCCGGGGGGATCTGAAACCGAAACGGTTTCTGGCCATGCTGAAAACACATTTCAGCCACTTTGTAAAGTTTAAAAAATACTACAGTTAATCGAGTCTCGAGGTGAAAGAATGAGAAAAAAATTAGGGATAATCGGTGGAATGGGACCGGAGGCTTCCAGCTTTTTCTACGCCCGGATAACAGCCAGAACCATGGCGTCCCGGGACCAGGACCATATAGACATGGTCATACTGAGCCATGCCACAATGCCGGACCGGACAGAGGCCATCCTGACCGGACAGAAAAAGCCTTTTCTGGACGCCATTACGGAGGACGCCCGCACCCTGGAAAAGCTGGGAGCTGCCAATATCGCGATTCCCTGCAATACATCCCATTACTTTCTGGAAGACATCCAGGCGGCGACCAGCGTACCGATTATTAACATGGTGGAAGAAAGCGTGCGGTACGTCCTGGAAAATCATCCGGATGTAAAGAAAATCGGGATTATGGGAACGGACGGCACCATCCAGACAGGAACCTACTACCGGGCCTGCGAGAAAGCGGGAGTGATAGCCTGCGTGCCGGATGAAGAGGCCCAGCGGGACGTCATGTCCCTGATTTATGACGATATCAAAGGGGGAAAAACCGGGGACAGAAGTAAGTTTGAGCGGGCCTACCGGAATCTGATGGGGCAGGGCTGTGACGCCGTGATTCTGGCTTGTACGGAGATATCCGTATTCAAGGAATACTACCCGGTTCCCGTGAACTGTGTGGATGCCATGGATGTGCTGGTGCGGGAAGCCATTCTCCGTTCCGGCGCCGCATACCGTCCGGATGAAGAAAAGAACCGGCGGGGTGTACAGAGATAAAGGAGAGGAAAGATGACAGAGAAAACTTGGGATACACTGGGCAGTTATGCCCTGCTTCTGGAAAACGCGCGGATGATGACGGAGTTTTATTCCAACGGCCTGGAGGACCTTCTGGTTCAGGGACTGACTTATGATTCCCGGCTGGTGGAAGAAGGAACGCTGTTTATCTGTAAAGGGGCAGCCTTTAAGGCGGAATACCTGGACGCCGCCATTGAAAAGGGAGCGGTGGCCTATGTCAGTGAGAAAAAATACGACACAAAAGAGGACGTGCCCTATATTCTGGTGGAAGATATCCGGAAGGCCATGCCGCCTCTGGCGGAGAAGTTTTTCCGGGCTCCCTGGAAGGAACTGATTATTACCGGAATCGGCGGCACCAAAGGGAAATCCACTTCTGCCTACTATATGAAGGCCATTGTGGACGATTATATGGCGGCAGAGGGCGGAAAGGAAAGCGCCGTTATCTCTTCGATTGATATTTACGATGGAGTCATAAAAAAAGAGTCCCACATTACCACGCCGGAGGCCGTGGAACTTCAGGAGCATCTGCGCCATGCCGCGGACAGCGGGATCCGCTATGTGGAGATGGAGGTGTCCTCCCAGGCGCTGAAATACAACCGTGTGGACAATATGAGACTGGATGTGGGTATCTTCCTGAACATTTCCGAAGACCACATCAGTCCCATTGAGCACAAAGATTTTGAGGATTATTTCTCTTCCAAGCTGAAAATTTTCGAAAAATCCAGATATGGAGTCGTCAACCTGGACGCGGATTTCGCAGAGCGGATTCTGGATGCGGCCCAGGTCTGTGAAAAGGTTCTGACCTTCAGTACCCGCGACGAAAAAGCCGATGTATACGGGTATGATATCCAGAAAGACGGTCATGAGACCGTGTTTTCTGTGCGGACCGCAGACTTTGACGAGGAATTCCGCCTGACCATGCCCGGGCTTTTCAACGTGGAAAACGCCCTGGCTGTCATCGCGGCGTCCATACTCCTTGGGATTCCCCGGGAATACATGCACAGCGGACTTTACCGGGCCCGTTCCAGCGGGCGGATGGAGCTGTATGCCAGCCGGGATAAAAAGATAATTGCAGTGGTGGATTATGCCCATAATAAGCTGAGCTTTGAAAAGCTGTTTTCCTCCACCCGGGACGAGTATCCGGACTATGATATCGTGTCCATTTTCGGATGCCCCGGAAAGAAGGCTTATATCCGCCGGAGAGACCTGGGAACTGTGGCCGGAAAATATTCCCGGAAGGTGTATCTGTGTGCCGAGGACCCGGGATATGAGCCGGTGGAGGACATCTCCCGGGATATTGCCCAGTATGTGGAGGCCCAGAACTGCCCGTACGCCATGATTGAGGACAGGGGAGAGGCCATCCGGACTGCCATCGAAGAGGCGGAAGGGAAAACCATTCTGCTGGTAACCGGAAAGGGAAATGAGACCCGGCAGAAATACGGCAGTGAATACCTGGACTGTAAGTCCGATGTGGAGTATGTAAAAGAACTGCTGGCGGAATATGACAGGAAGCATGAAAAAGCAGACGGCTCTGTGTAAAGGGCTGTTTTGAAAACGATGGAAAAGGGCGGGATGATTTCCCGCCTTTTTCCGCCCCCTTTTCTGGAATGATTCCTCTCTCACTGCGATAGAATATAACAATGGACCTTTTATCGGAGGGATACTATGAACCTGGCGGAGCTTGCGGCCGTGGCCCGGGCCCGGTGGATAGCCGGGGACAGAAGAAAAGGAGGGGAGCAGGTGCGGGGAGTGGCCCTGGATTCCCGCAGGGTGCGCCCCGGGGAAGTGTTCGTATGTATTCGGGGAACCCGCACCGACGGGCACCGCTATATCCGGGAAGCTTTCCAGCGGGGAGCCCTTGCCGCGGTAGTGGAGCGGCCGTTTCGGGGCGACGCCTCTGTATCCGGGCCTCTTTTGATGGTTGCGGACAGCCGCTGTGCCCTGGCCCGGATATCTGCCGCTTATTTTGGGTATCCGGCAGAACGCCTCTGCGTTATCGGCATTACCGGAACGAAAGGGAAAACCACCACGGCCTGGATGCTGAAAGCCCTGCTGGAGGCGGCGGGACTGAAGACCGGAATCCTGGGAACCCTGGGGGCAGAAGCCGGAGAGGGACTGGAAAATCTGGCAAATACCACCCCGGACGCCTTTACCATTCACCGGTATTTTGCTAAAATGATAGATACGGGATGCCGCTGTGCGGTCATGGAGGTATCCTCCCAGGGAATCCGGGAAAAACGGATACTGGGGATTCCTTTTGCGGCAGGCGTGTTTACCTGCTTTGGCCGGGACCATATTGGCCCCGGGGAGCACCGGAATATGCAGGAATATCTGGAATGCAAGGCCCGGCTTTTTGCCCAGTGCCGACTCTGCGTGGGAAACGTGGACGACGCCTGCTTTGGAAGAATATTCCGTTATGCCCGGGGACCGGTATACGGGTACAGCTGTAAAAGAGGCGGGAACAGGATACTCCGGGCGGAGCGGATAGCGTTCCCGGAAGGAGAGGACTGCACAGTTTTTACGGCAGGCCCCAAAACGTTCCGGCTGGGAATGCCGGGACTGTTTAATGTATACAATGCCCTGGCGGCTGTACAGACGGCAGTCTGTCTGGGCGTTCCGGTGAAAGAAGAGGCGCTGGAGACGGTTCGCGTGAGAGGAAGAATGGAGCGTGTTTCCACCGGGAAAAACATTGCATGCTATATAGATTACGCCCACAATGCCCTGAGTCTTGAAAAAGCGCTGGAGACGCTTCGGAAGTATACGAAGGGCCGACTGATTGTCGTGTTCGGCTGCGGCGGAAACCGTTCCGGAAGCAGAAGGGCGCAGATGGGAGAAGTGGCAGGGCGTCTGGCGGACATTACGATTCTGACCTCTGACAATCCCCGCCTGGAAAGCCCGGAGGCGATTCTGGGGGATATCGGAGCCGGAATCCGAAAGACAGGGGGAATCTGGTATGCCGTGCCTGACAGACGGGAGGCCGTAAAAAAGGCCCTGGGGCTGGCCAGACCGGGGGATACAGTTCTGGTGGCCGGAAAGGGACACGAAACCTACCAGGATGTGGGCGGCGTCCGTCTTCCCATGGACGACCGGGAACTGATACGGGACGCCTGGAAGGAACGGAAAGACTGACGGCAGACAGCGTGGACAGAAGAGAAAAAGGAAGCGAAGCATGTACGCAGATGTTATTATAGATATTACACATGAAAAACTGGATAAAATCTTTCAGTACCGGGTGCCGAAAGAGCTGGAAGGTACCCTGGAAACCGGGATGGAGGTGGTGGTTCCTTTCGGAAAGGGGGACCACGAACGGCATGGCTATATCGTGGGATTTTCCGATACCTGCGACTGTGAGGAAAGCCGGATTAAGGATGTGAAAGGTCCGGCAGAGGGAAGCGTGGCCATCGAATCCCGGCTGGTGCAGCTGGCGTCCTGGATGAAGGAACACTATGGAGGGACCATGATTCAGGCCCTGCGGACGGTGCTGCCCGTAAAGCGGCAGGAGCGGGAAAAGGAACAGCGGAACCTGCAGCTTCTGCTTCCCAGGGAGGCTGCGGAAAAACAGCGGGATACGTATCTTCGGAAAAGCCAGAAGGCCAGGGCAAGGCTTCTGTCGGCCCTGCTGGAGACGGCGGACGGAGTGCTCCCCTGGGAGCAGGTTTCCCGGGAACAGAAGGTGCCCCTTTCGGTGGCCCGGGCTCTGGAAGCCCAGGGGGTGGCAGAACTGGTGTCCAGCCAGGTATACCGGAACCCCGTGGGGGAAAAAGAAAAGGAGGAAACACCCATCGTCCTTACCGGAGAGCAGGAAGCGGCGCTTCGCACCTTCCGGGAAGACTACCGGCAGGGAAAACGGGGCACGTATCTGCTCTGGGGCGTGACCGGAAGCGGGAAGACAGAAGTCTATATGGCCATGATTCAGGAGGCGGTTGCCCGGGGGCGGCAGGCCATCGTGCTGATACCGGAGATTGCCCTGACCTACCAGACCGTCCGCCGCTTTCAGAACCGGTTTGGAAACCGGGTGTCCATTATGAATTCCCGGCTTTCTGCGGGAGAGCGGTACGACCAGATGATGCGGGCAAAACGGGGAGAACTGGATGTGATGATAGGTCCCCGGTCCGCTCTGTTTACCCCATTCCCGGCGCTGGGGCTGATTGTGATAGACGAGGAACATGAGACTGCCTATAAAAGCGGGCAGGTGCCCCGGTACCATGCCCGGGAGACTGCCGAACACCGGGCTGCCCTGGAAGGAGCCAGCCTGGTGCTGGGCTCGGCCACTCCCTCGCTGGAAGCATTTTCCCGCTGCCGGGAAGGGCAGTACCGGCTTCTGGCTTTGCAGAACAGAATTGACGGAAGAACCCTGCCCCGGGTGGAAACCGTGGACATGAGACGGGAGCTGAAAGAAGGGAACCGTTCCATTTTCAGCAGAAGTCTCCGGGAGCAGATGGAGGAAAGCCTGGCAAAGGGAGAACAGGTCATGCTTTTCCTCAACCGGAGGGGGTATGCAGGATTCCTTTCTTGCAGGTCCTGCGGATATGTAGTAAAATGTCCTCATTGCGATGTATCCCTTTCTCTGCACAGGGACGGGAAAATGCGGTGTCATTACTGTGGCTATGAGACGGCGAAGCCGAAGCAGTGTCCTTCCTGCGGCTCTCCCCATATCGGCGGATTCCGGGCAGGAACCCAGCAGATAGAGGAACTGGTGCGCCGGGAATTTCCGGAGGCAGGGGTGCTCCGGATGGATATGGATACCACCCGGAACAAAGGGGGCCATGAAAAGATTCTGGCCGCTTTTGCCCGGGGTGAGGCGCAGATTCTGGTGGGCACCCAGATGATAGTAAAAGGACATGATTTCCCCGGCGTGACCCTGGTGGGCATTCTGGCGGCGGACATGTCTCTCTATGCAGACGACTACCGGGCGGCGGAGCGGACATTTCAGCTTCTGACCCAGGCTGCCGGAAGAGCGGGCCGGGGCCGGAAGGAAGGCCGGGTGGTGATTCAGACCTACACGCCGGACCATTACAGCATCCGGGCGGCGGCCGCCCAGGATTACCTGGCTTTTTACAGGGAAGAGATGGAATACCGGGAACTGATGGGCTACCCCCCGGCGGCCCATCTTCTGGCCGTGCTGGCCGCGTCCCGGGACGAGGCCCTGCTGGAAAAAGGGATGTACTATCTGAAACAGATAGCCCTTCGTATCGCGAAAAAAAACGGACTGCAGGTTATCGGCCCGGCCACGCCCGCAGTGGGAAAGGTCCGGGATACCTACCGGAAAGTCCTCTATCTGAAGCAGGAAGACTATGCCTGCCTGACAGAGGCGAAAAACAGGATGGAAGAATACATCGAACTGAACCGCGGGTATCAGGATATATGGATTCAGTTTGATTTTGACCCGGTAACGGGGCTATAACTTTCAGCAGGGGGTGACAATCCCCTGCTGAAAGTTAAGCCTCCGGCGGATTGCAGAGGCGCGCAGAGGAAAGCTCCTTTGGAGCGCGCGTCTCGCGGCAGGTACGCCGGTGGCGTACTTGAACAAAAACAGTGAGGAGGAAATGCAAAAATGGCAATACGGAGAATACGGGAAATGGGAGACGAGATACTGGAAAAGGTGTGCAAGGAGGTGCCGAAGATGACTCTTCGGACCAGTGTGCTGATTGATGACATGCTGGATACCATGTACGACGCCATGGGAGTCGGCCTTGCGGCCCCCCAGGTGGGGATACTCAAGCGCATCGTGGTGATAGACGTGGGAGCAGGACCGCTGGTGCTGATTAACCCGGAGATTCTGGAGACCTCCGGTGAGCAGACCGGAGAAGAGGGGTGCTTAAGTGTGCCCGGCAAGTATGGAATCGTAACCCGCCCGGAACATGTAAAATTCCGTGCCCTGAATGAGCAGATGGAGGAGTATGAGATGGAAGCCGAGGGCCTGCTTGCCCGGGCTGTCTGCCATGAGCTGGACCATCTGGACGGTCATCTCTATGTGGATAAAACAGAGGACGGCCTGCACGATGTGGAAAACGGAGACGATGAGGCTTAGGAAGGAGGGATTCCATGAGGATTGTATTTATGGGAACCCCGGACTTTTCCGTGGGAACACTGGAAGCCCTGGTGGCAGCCGGCCATGAGGTGGTGCTGGCCGTGACCCAGCCGGACAAACCCAGAGGACGGGGAAAAGAGATGCAGCTCTCTCCGGTAAAGGAATGTGCCGTAAAACACGGAATTCCGGTGTTTCAGCCGAAGAAAATCCGGGAACCGGAGAACGTGGAATTTCTGAAAAACTACCCGGCGGATATCAGTGTCGTCATTGCCTTTGGACAGATTCTGCCCCGGGAGATTCTGGAGATGTATCCTTACGGCTGTATTAACGTGCATGCTTCCCTGCTCCCCGCCTACCGGGGCGCCGCCCCCATTCAGTGGGCAGTGATAAACGGGGAGAGCGAAAGCGGCGTCACCATCATGCAGATGGACGAAGGACTGGATACCGGGGACATGCTGGCAAAAGTGCATGTGCCCCTGGAGGAAAAAGAGACCGGGGGAAGCCTTCACGATAAACTGGCGGAAGCCGGGGCCGCGCTCTGCGTGGAGACGCTGGACAGGCTGAAAAAAGGGGAAGTAACTCCCGAAAAGCAGGGAGAGACGACCACGGCCTATGCCCGGATGCTGAAGAAGGAAATGGGAGAGATTGACTGGGAAAAGCCGGCCCGGGAGACGGAACGGCTGATTCGGGGACTGAATCCCTGGCCAAGTGCATATACTTACTGGAACGGGAAGATGATGAAAGTCTGGGACGCGGAAGTGCTGGAGACGGAGAGCGGGGAAAAACCGGGAACCGTGACGGTAGTGGAAAAGGATTCCTTTCTGGTACAGACAAAAGAGGGACAGCTCCGGATTCTGGCCCTTCAGATTCCCGGGAAAAAGCGCATGGATACGGGCGCGTTTCTGAGGGGGTATCCGGTACAGAAGGGCCTCTGCCTGGGAAGGACAGAAGAGGCCGGTCTGTAAAAAAACGGCAGTGCGAAGGGAGAAGATACCATGTTTTATTATCCGTTTTATTTTGACCCCACTTATATTCTGGTTCTGGTGGGCGTGGTCATCTGTATGGCGGCCTCTGCCCGGGTGAATTCCACCTATTCCCGGTACAGCCGGGTGCGGAACCATGCCGGTATTACCGGCGCCATGGCAGCAGAACAGATTCTGCGCCAGGCAGGTATCTACGATGTAAGGATTGAGAGGGTGTCGGGAAAACTGACCGACCATTTCGACCCCAGGACAAAAGTGGTGCGGCTTTCCGATTCCACTTACGGTTCCACGTCTGTGGCGGCCCTGGGCGTGGCGGCGCATGAGTGCGGCCATGTTATCCAGCATGCCACCCACTATGTACCCCTCAGTATCCGGGGAGCCCTCGTGCCGGTGGCAAACTTTGGCTCCGGGCTTTCCTGGCCGCTGATTATCATCGGTCTTTTTATGGGAGGAGAGATGTCCTCTTTTCTGATTAACCTGGGGATATGGCTGTTTGCAGCAGTGGTTCTGTTCCAGCTTGTGACCCTTCCGGTGGAGTTTAATGCTTCTTCCCGGGCCATGCGGATTCTGCGAAGCTCCGGACTGCTTTACGAGGAGGAGGCCAGACAGGCAAAACGGGTGCTGTCTGCGGCGGCCCTGACGTATGTGGCCAGCGCTGCTTCGGCTATCCTGCAGCTTCTCAGACTTTTGATTCTGACAGGAGGACGCAGAGGGGACAATGACTAAGACGGCGGATGAGAGAGAACTGGTGCTGGGGATTCTGATGGAGGTAACCAGAGACCAGGTGATGAGCCATGTAGCCCTCCGGGGCGTGCTGGAAAAGTACCAGTATCTGGACAAGCGGGAGCGCGCCTTTATCACCAGGCTCAGTGAAGGAACGATAGAGAGAATGCTGGAACTGGATTATATTATCGACCGGTTTTCCAGTGTGAAAAAAGGAAAGATGAAACCCGTTATCCGCAACATTCTGCGGATGGCGGTATATCAGATAAAATATATGGACAGCGTGCCCGATTCTGCTGCCTGCAATGAGGCCGTGCGTCTGGCCGTGAAAAAAGGGTTCGGCCCTCTGCGGGGATTTGTAAACGGCGTGCTGCGCAGGATTGCCCGGGAGAAGGAGAACCTTCCCCTGCCGGATCCGTCCGAGAGGACCGCGTATCTGTCCGTCCGGTATTCCGTTCCGGCCTGGATTGTGGAACAGTGGCGGCAGGAGTATGGAGAAGAGCGGACAGAAGACATGCTGAACGCACTTTACCGGGAGCGGCCCACCTGTATCTGGTGCGGGAAAAAAGGGCCGGAGCGGGAGGCACTGATAAAAGAGATGGAAGAAGCCGGGATTACCGTCCGTCCCCATCCGGAAGGGCAGGGCGTGCTCTGCATTTCCGGGTATGACTATCTGGGAATGGTACCGGGATTCCGGGAAGGAGCCTTTCTGGTGCAGGACATCTCTTCCGCCCGGGCAGTGGAAGCGGCGGATATCCGGAAGGGAGACCATGTGCTGGACGTCTGCGGCGCGCCGGGAGGAAAAGCCCTCCATGCAGCCTGGCTTCTGGAAGGAACCGGTTCCGTGGAGACCAGGGACGTCAGTCCGGCCAAAACGGCCCTGATTCAGGAAAACATTGACCGGATGGGAATCCCGGGTGTCCGGGCCGTCTGTCAGGACGCCACCGCATTTGACAAAGCGTCCGTGGAGACCGCAGACGTTCTGCTGGCCGACCTGCCCTGTTCCGGTCTGGGCGTGCTGGCGAAAAAGACGGATTTAAAATACCGGATGAGCCCAGGACAGGAAGAGGAACTGGTTCTGCTTCAGCGAAAAATACTGTCCACGGTGAAGGATTATGTAAAACCGGGCGGTACGCTGCTTTACAGCACCTGCACGGTGCACCGGGCAGAAAATGAGGAAAACGCGGACTGGTTCGGGAAGGAATTTCCGGAATTTTCCCTGGAGTGGCAGGAACAGATTTTTCCTTCCGCCAGCAGGGAGACAGACGGGTTTTACCTGGCAAAATTCAAAAAAAGGCAGGCATAGAGAGATGGAAAAGAAAGACATTGCATCCTGTACGCTGGAAGAGCTGACAGAGGAAATGGTTTCTCTCGGCGAGAAAGCGTTCCGGGCAAAACAGATTTACCAGTGGCTTCACGTAAAGCTGGCGGAGTCTTTTGAGGAAATGACGAATCTTCCTGCCGCCCTGCGGAAGAAACTGGATGCGGATTACGAAATCCGGAAGGTGGAGATGGTACAGGAGCAGGTGTCCAAAAAGGATGGGACAAGAAAATATCTGTTCTGCTTAAAAGACGGCAATATGGTGGAAAGCGTACTGATGAAATACAGGCACGGGAACTCCGTGTGTATTTCCTCCCAGGCCGGATGCCGGATGGGATGCCGTTTTTGCGCCTCCACCCTGGACGGGCTGGAACGGAACCTGACGGCCTCCGAAATGCTGGGTCAGGTTTACCGGATACAGAGAATGACCAGGGAGCGGGTACATAATATCGTCGTCATGGGAACCGGAGAACCGCTGGACAACTATGAGAATTTTGTCCGGTTTATCCGGATGGTCAGCGATGAAAACGGGCTGCATATCAGCCAGCGGAACCTGACGGCCTCCACCTGCGGCATCGTACCGGGAATCCTGAGACTGGCGGAGGAAGGGCTTCAGATAACCCTGGCTTTGTCCCTTCACGGGTCCACCCAGGAAAAGCGGAAAAAACTGATGCCCGTGGCCAACAAATACCCTCTGGAAGAGGTGCTGGACGCCTGCCATACCTACTTTCAGAAGACCGGCAGGAGGATTACATTTGAGTACAGCCTGGTGCGGGGCGTGAACGACGGAGACGAGGACGCGCGGGAGCTTTCCGCGCTTCTGGGACACCAAAACTGCCATCTGAATCTGATTCCGGTAAACCCCATCCGGGAAAGAAATTTTGAAAAACCGGACAAAAAAAGTGCCCTGGAATTCAAAAATAAACTTGAAAAAAATGGGATAAATGTTACTATAAGAAGAGAAATGGGCGCAGATATTGACGGCGCCTGCGGACAGCTTAGGCGGAAAACCATGCAAGGAGTATAGATTATGAAGACTTTTTCCATTACTGACGTGGGAAGAAAAAGGGAAATGAACCAGGATTATGTGTTTGCCACAGACGAACCTATGGGCGGACTGCCCAATCTGCTTGTGGTGGCAGACGGCATGGGCGGACACAAGGCCGGGGATTTTGCCTCCAGATATACAGTCGAGGTTCTGGAAGAAGAGCTGAAACATTCCGTAAAAGAAAGCCCGGAAGAGATTCTCCGGGACGCGGTACAGACTGCCAATCACAAACTGATAGAAGCGGCAGGGAAGGACATCAAGCTGGAAGGCATGGGAACTACGCTGGTAGTGGCTACGGTTATCGAGCACACCCTGTATTTTATCAACGTGGGTGACAGCCGGCTTTACCTGGTGAATCAGGATATCCGGCAGCTTTCCCGGGACCACTCCTTCGTGGAGGAGATGGTACGCCTTGGCGGTCTGAAGGAAGAAGAGGCCAGACACCATCCGGACAAAAACATCATCACAAGAGCGATTGGCATGAAAGAAGACGTAGAGACAGACTTTTTTGAATATCACCTGAAAAAGGGTGATGTGATTCTGATGTGCACGGATGGCCTGAGCAATATGGTAGAAGATGAAGACATTTTTGCGATTATAAAGAGTGCGAGAGATATTGTGGAGGCCGGCCAGATGCTGATAGAGCGGGCGAATGCAAACGGTGGAAGAGACAACATAGGCGTCGTTCTGGCACAGCCATTTTCGGATGAGGTGAGTATATGGTAAAAGACGGGATTATTTTAGGTGGAAGATATGATGTAATCAGCAAACTCGGGGCAGGCGGCATGGCAGACGTGTACAAGGGAAGAGACCGGATGCTGAACCGCTATGTGGCTATCAAAGTTCTGAAAAAGGAATACCGGGAGGACGAGGAATTCGTCAGAAAATTCCGCTCCGAGGCACAGGCTGCCGCCGGGCTTCTGAATCCCAATATCGTCAATGTGTACGATGTAGGGGAGGACCGGGGGCTCTACTACATGGTGATGGAGCTGGTAGAGGGTATCACGCTGAAAGAATATATTCAGAAAAAAGGAAAACTTTCCACAAAGGAAGTTATCAGCATTTCTATCCAGATGTGCAGCGGAATCGAAGCCGCCCACAAGCATAACATCATTCACAGGGATATCAAACCTCAGAATATTATTATATCAAAAGAAGGCAAGGTAAAGGTTACTGATTTTGGGATTGCAAAAGCGGCGGATTCCCACACGGTAAGCTCCAACGCCATGGGATCGGTGCACTATGTGTCGCCGGAGCAGGCGCGGGGCAGTTTTTGTGATGCCAAAAGCGATATCTATTCCGCGGGAATTACCATGTATGAGATGGTTACCGGCCGGGTGCCCTTCGATGGGGAGACCACGGTTTCCGTGGCCATGAAGCATCTGCAGGAACAGATGGTTCCGCCTTCCAGGTATGCGAAAGATATTACGCCGGCCCTGGAAAAAATTATTCTCAAATGTACCCAGAAGAACCCCGACAGACGGTATGCGAATGTGGGGCTTCTGATTCAGGACTTAAAGCGGGCCCTGGTAGACCCGGACGGGAATTTTGTCGTGCTGCCGGGTGTGGCTCCCTCCGGCGATACCGTGATGATTTCCCGCAGCAGCATGGATGACACCGAAGAATACGATGACGATTACGACGAGTACGATGATGACTACGATGATGACGGGGAAGAGTACGACGACGAGGACGGGGAAGAGAACCCGGAAGATGAAAAAGAAGCCCGGAAGAAAAAAATCATGCGGGCAGTTATCATTGTCGTTGCAGTCGTTCTGGTAGTGGCCCTGATTTTTATCATCGGACGGGCAGCAGGTGTCTTTTCTTCCGATGGAACCAGAACGGAGCAGAATGAGGCGGATATCGAGGTGCCGAACCTGGTAGGACAGACCCAGGCCGTGGCAGAGCGGATGTGCGAACAGAAGAATCTGGTAATGGAAGTAACCGGGGAGCGTCCTTCTTCCGAGTATGAGGCAGGAGTTGTCATCGAGCAGACGCCGGAGGAAGGAGAAATGGCCGCCCGGAAAGATGTGATTCAGGTAGTCATCAGCAGCGGCCCGGAGGAGATTACGGTGCCTTCGGTAAGCAACATGGATGAGGACGCGGCCAAGGAAGCACTTATCGAAGCAGGATTTGAAGATGCGGATATTACGGTAACCGGACAGAACAGCAGTGACGTGGAAAGCGGAATGGCCATCGGTACCGACCCTGCGGAAGGGACGACGGTAGAGTCCGGAAGCAAGATAACACTTTATATCAGCAACGGGGCCGAGCAGGTCAGCGTGCCGAATCTGGTCGGCATGACGGTGTCCGAGGCCCAGAACGAACTGGCGAACCGGGGACTTTCTGACGGCGGCGTCAGCGGACAGGAGTATTCCAGCCGGTATGCGGAAGGGCAGATTATCAGTCAGAGCCCGTCTTCCGGAAGAGTGGACGCAGGAACCAGTGTCAGCTATGTGGTAAGCCTGGGACCGGAACCGGCGCCCCAGGTACAGGTGCCGTCCCTGAGAGGACAGACACTGAGCGAGGCCAGAAACCGTCTGGAAAATGTAGGACTGCGGGTAGGCAATACGACCTATGAGGCCAGCGACCAGGAGTACGGAACGGTCATCCGGGTAGAGCCGTCAGAGGGAAGCAGCGTGGAAGAAGGCAGCAGTGTAAATCTGGTGCTCAGCGATGCATCCCTGGCAGGCGGAGGCGGCTCCGGTACAGAGACACAGGAGTAAAGGCAGAAAAAGGGACTGGTTTATGCAGGGAAGAATCATAAAAGGAATTGCAGGATTCTACTACGTGTACAGCGTAGTAGAATTCGCTGTTTATGAATGCAAAGCAAAAGGCATTTTCAGAAAAGAAAAACAGAAACCCCTGGTAGGGGATATGGTGGAGTTTGAAGTGCTGGACAGAAAGGACATGGAAGGGAACATCACCCGCCTTCTGCCCCGGAAAAACGAACTGGAACGGCCGGCTGTGGCAAATATTGACCAGGCGCTGGTCGTGTTCGCCGTGACCAGGCCCAGTCCTCATTTTTATCTTCTGGACCGGTTCCTGGTGTCCATGGAGGCGAAAGGAATCCCGGCTGTGCTCTGTTTCAACAAGACCGATATCGTCACAGAAGAAGAGATCCGGAAACTGGGAGAAATTTATCAGAATACCGGCTACCCGGTGCTTTTTACCAGCGCGGGAGAGGACAAAGGGATTGAGAAACTGCGCCAGGTACTGAAGGGGAAAGTTACGACAGTGGCAGGGCCCTCCGGCGTGGGAAAGTCTTCCCTGGTGAACCGTCTGCAGACGGAGGTCCGCATGGAAACCGGAAGCATCAGCCGGAAGATTGACCGGGGAAAACATACCACCCGGCATTCGGAGCTGATACCTCTGGATGAAGACTCCTTTATCGTGGATACCCCGGGATTTTCCTCGCTGTATGTAAACGGCCTGGAAAAAGAAGAACTGAAATTCTGCTTTCCGGAGTTCGCTCCTTTTGAGGGTCAGTGCAGGTTCCAGGGATGCAGCCACATAAGTGAGCCCGGCTGCGCCGTGAAAGAAGCCCTGGAAGAGGGGAAAATTCATCCGGTAAGATATGAAAATTATAAGGAACTGTATAAAGAACTGGAGGAGAAAGAAAAAAGGAGGTATTCGTAATGGAGTATATTTTGTCACCGTCTATTTTATCCGCGGACTTTACCAGGCTGGGAGAGCAGATTAAAGACACCGAGGAAAACGGGGCGGCGTGGCTGCATTTTGATGTAATGGACGGCCTTTTCGTGCCCAGCATTTCCTTTGGAATGCCGGTGCTGGCCTCCATCCGGAAAGGAACCGGCCAGGTGATGGATACCCACCTGATGATTACCGAGCCGGCCCGGTATGTGGAGGCGTTTGCCCAGGCAGGCGCAGATTTTCTGACGGTACACTATGAGGCATGTCAGGAGACTTCTCCGCTGGAGACACTGAACCGGATTCATGAGTACGGCATGCGGGCGGGAATTGCCATCCGTCCCCAGACGCCGGAGACCGTACTGGAACCGCTGCTGGACAAGGCGGAAATGTTTCTGGTGATGACCGTGAACCCCGGATTTGGTGGGCAGAAGCTGATTCCCGAGACAGTGGACAAAGTGAGAAGAACCCGGCAGATGCTGAAAGAAGCAGGCATGCCGGACAAGTACATTCAGGTGGACGGAGGCGTCTATCTTACCAATGTGGAAGAAGTCCTGGATGCCGGAGCAAATGTAATTGTGGCCGGGTCCGCCGCATTCAAAGGAGACGCCGCAGAAAATACAAAAAAATTTATGGAGATCTTAAAACGCTATGAGTAAAGCCGTAATTATCAGCGGGGGAGCGCTGGACGAGGGGTTTGCAGAAGAAATTATGGCGCAGAACGAGGGAGCCTGCGTCATTGGCGTGGACAAAGGACTGGAGTTTCTCTACCGCCGCGGAATCCTGCCCCAGTACATTGTGGGGGATTTTGACAGCATAGACCCGGAAGTGATTTCCTACTACCGGAATGAAACCCATGTCTCCATCCGGGAGTACAATCCCATCAAAGACGCGTCGGACACGGAAATCGCAATCCGCCTGGCCATGACGCTTGGCAGTTCGGAAATGCTCATCCTGGGAGCCACCGGCGGACGGGTGGACCATCTGTGGGCCAACATTCAGACTCTGGCCGTGGCCTGCGAGGCCGGCGTGAAAGCCTGGATCCTGGACCCGCGGGATAAAATCTGGGTCACGAACAAACCATGCAGCCTGAAGAAATCCGAGGCCTTCGGGCCCTATCTTTCCATCTTCCCGCTGAACGGAGCGGTGTTTGACTTCAACCTGACAGGGACGAAATGGCCGCTGCGGCATCACACACTGAAACCCTGCGACAGCCTGACCGTGAGCAACGAGTTTGCCGAGGAAGAAGTGAAGATTGATTTTTCCGAGGGAATGCTGGTCATTATGCAGACCCGGGATTAAAAGCAGATAAATACAGTCACAAAGCCGGTATGGCAGGAAGGCATTTTCCCTTCGCATACCGGCTTTCGCCGCATACTGCTGTAATTTTGCCCAGGCTGTCTCTTACAGAATCTGTCCTTCGTTTTTCAGCCTCTGTTCAAAAAGCAGGTCCGGGCGATTACAAATAAATTTCACGGAAGGAGAAGAACAATGAACATGAGTACCGCTATCAAAGAAACAGCGAAGCGGTATGACAGTTTTTATTTATATTCGGAAGACGGGATTTTAAAGCAGATGAACAGATTAAAGGCAGCGTTCCCAAGTGTTTTCCTTTTGTATTCCGTGAAATGCAACTCCAGTAAGCGTGTGTTAAAAACCGTCTTTTCCGGCGGATTTGGCTCAGATGCCGCAAGTATGGGCGAAGTACCCGCACGGGCGGGGATGACAATTTAATTTTCATACGGAATATTTCGGGAAAATGAAAGAGGCGTGCAGTTTCCGTTGCATCCCACGAGACACGAAAAAGGGTGCGCACCATGTATCAGTAAAAATCTAAGACTGCATGAAATACCCGGCTGTTTTTTTGACCTGCTGGAAAAGGGGGAATCCCGAAGCGGCGACACTTTCAGGGATTTTGCAAACCTTATTCTTTCTGAGCCGGAAAATGAGGAATGAGGAACTGGGACGACACAGAAGCTGCCAGGTATACATTTCCTGACTTTTGCACATGCTAATTGTGGAGATTTGCCGGTTATAATTGAAAAAACGGAGCCTTTATGCTATACTCTGTAGTTGCGTCGGGCTCCTTTCTGAGCGGGAAAGGAGTTCGTATATCATAGGGAAAACCTGAAAACAATGATAAGCATAAAGGAGATGCAGAGATACATGAAATTAGGAATCGTGGGCCTTCCAAATGTAGGAAAAAGTACCTTATTTAATTCCCTGACAAAGGCCGGTGCAGAATCGGCAAACTATCCGTTCTGTACCATCGACCCCAATGTAGGCGTGGTAACTGTGCCGGATGAGCGGCTGGACGTGCTGGGAGAGATGTACCATACAAAGAAAATCATTCCGGCGGCCATCGAATTTGTAGATATTGCGGGACTGGTAAAAGGCGCCTCCAAAGGGGAGGGACTGGGAAACCAGTTCCTGGCGAATATCCGGGAAGTGGATGCCATTGTCCATGTGGTGCGCTGCTTTGAGGACAGCAATATTGTTCACGTGGACGGAAGCATCAGCCCTCTGCGGGATATTGAGACCATTAACCTGGAACTGATTTTTTCCGATATCGAGATTCTGGAACGGCGGATTTCCAAAGCCACAAGGGCGGCCAGAAACGATAAAACCATTGCGAAGGAACTGGCGCTCATGGAACGGTTAAAAGCTCATCTTGAAGAGGGCAAGCTGGCAAAAAGTTTTACAGACCTGGCGGACGAGGAAGAGGCAGAATGGCTGGGAAGCTATAATCTTCTGACCGCGAAGCCCGTCATTTTTGCCGCCAATGTAAAAGAGGATGACCTGGCAGATGACGGGGCGTCCAGCAGTTATGTGCAGGAAGTGCGGGAATACGCGGCAAAGGAAGACTGCGAAGTTTTTGTGGTATGTGCGCAGATTGAGCAGGAAATTGCGGAACTGGAAGACGATGAAAAGAAGATGTTCCTGGAAGACCTGGGGCTTTCCGAATCCGGCCTGGAAAAACTGATTAAGGCAAGCTACCGCATTCTGGGACTTATCAGTTTCCTGACAGCGGGCGAACCGGAAGTGCGTGCCTGGACAATTAAGAAAGGGACAAAGGCGCCCCAGGCTGCCGGGAAGATTCATTCAGATTTTGAGAGAGGATTTATCCGGGCCGAGGTGGTTTCCTATGATGACCTGATGGCCTGCGGAACTTACGCGGCAGCCAGGGATAAAGGACTGGTAAGGCTGGAAGGAAAAGAATACGTGGTGCAGGACGGAGATATTATCCTGTTCCGCTTTAATGTCTGATATCAGGAGGAGCTATGACGGAAAGCATCAGCTTTCCCCATCTGGGGATTTATCTGAACCATGTGGGACGGGGGATTTCGATATTTGGATTTGAAATCACTTTTTACGGGATTCTGACAGGTCTGGGAATTCTGGTCGGGACTGGTATCGTCCTGCTGGAAGCACGGCGGATTAGGCAGAATGCGGAAGACTATCTGGAACTGGTTGTTTTTGCCGTGCCCGCCGCACTGGTGGGGGCCCGGATGTATTATATCGTTTTTAACTGGGAGCTGTATAAGGACAGTCCGGCGGATATTTTCCATATCCGGGAAGGCGGACTGGCCATTTACGGCGGCATTCTCGGCGGTTTTCTGGCCGTCCTGGCAGTATGCGCCGTAAAAAAGCTTTCCCTTCCCCTTGTGCTGGATACGGCCTGCCCTGGTCTTGCGGCAGGACAGGCCATTGGCCGGTGGGGGGATTTTTTTAACCGGGAAGCCTTCGGAGAGTACACGGACAGTCTGTTTGCCATGCGGCTCCCCCTGGACGCCGTGCGGATGAGCGACGTTTCGGAGCGGATGCGCAATCATATCATGGAAGAGGACGGCGTCCGGTATATCCAGGCCCACCCGGTATTTTTTTATGAATCGGTGTGGTGCCTTCTTCTGCTTGCCGTGCTGCTTCTGTACCGCAGACACCGGAAATTTTCCGGCGAAGTTTTTCTGATGTATCTGTGCGGATACGGGGCAGGCCGGTTCTGCCTGGAGGGCCTGCGGACGGACCAGCTTCTGATGCCTGTTACGGGCTGGCCGGTTTCCCAGGTGGTATCGGCGGCGCTGGTGGTCCTGTCAGTGATTCTGATTATCTACAACCGGCTGGATACGGGAAAAAACAGGATGCACTGGTCGCGGCAGAAACGAATGTGGAGAGGGCAGAAGGGCGGGATGCGGTGAGAGCGGGCAGCGTGCCTGCGTCATTCGCAAAGCCGTCCTGACGGACTCACTGCGGCCTCGCGGCCGCTTCTTTGCTCATTCGACGGCAGGCAGTGAATGTGCAGGGGACCTGGAAAAGTGCACAGCCAGTGCCTGCGTCATTCACAAAGCCGTCCTGACGGACTAACTGCGGCCTTGCGGCCGCTTCTTTGCTCATTCGACGGCAGGCACTACATATGCAAAAAACCGGCTGATTTTTATGCGAGCATAAATCAGCCGGTTTTTCACATATGAGTGCACTTTAAAAGGAACAATATCTCCGGGAAAAATTCTGGACTTTTCATTTTTCAGGGACTATAATTAAGATATATGTGAATATATGTGAAACATTGACACAAATATTAAGGAGGAACAAGAAATGGCAAGAACAATGAAGACCATGGATGGTAATCATGCAGCCGCTCATGCATCATATGCTTATACTGATGTTGCTGCTATCTACCCGATTACCCCGTCATCTCCCATGGCGGAAGCCAGCGATGAGTGGGCTACCCAGGGGAGAAAGAATATTTTCGGACAGGAAGTGCAGATTACTGAAATGCAGTCCGAGGCAGGAGCTGCAGGAGCTGTACACGGTTCTCTTTCCGCAGGTGCCCTGACCACAACCTACACGGCTTCCCAGGGACTACTTCTTATGATTCCGAACCTGTATAAGATTGCCGGCGAGCAGCTGCCGGGTGTATTTAATGTATCCGCCCGTGCTCTTGCAAGCCATGCATTATCCATTTTCGGAGACCACTCCGATATTTATGCCTGTCGTCAGACCGGATGTGCAATGCTCTGCGAATCCAGTGTACAGGAAGTTATGGACCTGACACCGGTTGCACACTGCGCAGCCATCAAGGGACGCCTTCCGTTTATCAATTTCTTCGACGGTTTCCGTACATCCCACGAAATTCAGAAAATTGAGACATGGGATTACGATGACCTGGCGGACCTGGTAGACATGGATGCCATCGATGCATTCCGTAAACATGCACTGAACCCGAACCATCCGTGCCAGAGAGGTTCTGCACAGAACCCGGATATCTTCTTCCAGGCACGTGAAGCATGTAATCCGTTCTACGATGCCATGCCGGCAATCGTTCAGGAATACATGGACAAAGTAAATGCAAAGATTGGTACAGATTACAAACTGTTCAACTACTACGGAGCAGAAGATGCAGAGAGCGTTATCATTGCAATGGGTTCCGTATGTGATACCATCGACGAGACCATCGATTACCTGATGGCAGCCGGAAAGAAAGTCGGTGTTGTAAAAGTTCGTCTTTACAGACCGTTCTGCGCATCCGCACTGATTGATGCCATCCCGGACAGCGTAAAGGTAATTAATGTATTAGACAGAACAAAAGAGCCGGGCGCTCTGGGCGAGCCTCTTTACCTGGATGTTGTTGCAGCACTGAAAGGAACGAAGTTCGACAGTGTTAAGATTAACTCCGGACGTTACGGACTTGGCTCCAAAGACACCACACCGGCACAGATTGTAGCTGTTTACAACAACGTAGATAAAGCAAGATTCACCATCGGTATCGTGGACGATGTAACCGGACTTTCCCTGGATGAGGGCGAGCAGATTGTTACCACTCCGGAAGGAACCATCAACTGCAAGTTCTGGGGACTGGGAGCTGACGGTACTGTAGGCGCAAACAAGAACTCCATCAAGATTATCGGTGACAATACAGACATGTATGCACAGGCATACTTTGATTATGACTCCAAAAAATCCGGTGGTGTAACCATGTCCCACCTGCGTTTTGGTAAGAAACCGATTAAATCTACATACCTGATTAAGAAAGCAAACTTTGTTGCCTGTCATAATCCGTCCTATGTAAATAAATACAACATGGTTCAGGAACTGGTAGACGGCGGTACATTCCTGCTGAACTGTCCGTGGGATATGGAAGGACTGGACAAGCACCTTCCGGGACAGGTAAAAGCATTTATCGCAAACCACAATATCAAGTTCTACACCATCGACGGTATTAAGATTGGTAAGGAAATCGGACTTGGCGGACGTATCAACACCGTTCTTCAGTCTGCATTCTTCAAACTTGCCAACATCATTCCGGAAGAGGAAGCAATCGACCTGATGAAGAAGGCTGCAAAAGCAACCTACGGAAGAAAAGGTGACAAGATTGTACAGATGAACTACGATGCTATCGATGCAGGTGCAAAACAGGTACACGAAGTACAGGTTCCGGAAAGCTGGAAAGAATGCCCGGATGAAGGACTGTTCACACCGGAAGTAAAAGGCGGAAGAGAAGACGCTGTTGCATTCGTTAAGAACATCCAGTCCAAGGTAAACGCACAGGAAGGATACTCCCTGCCGGTTTCCGCATTCAAGGATTATGTAGACGGCTCTACTCCGTCCGGAACAGCTGCATACGAGAAACGTGGTATTGCAGTAGATATTCCGATTTGGAATCCGGACAACTGTATCCAGTGTAACCGTTGTGCATATGTCTGCCCGCACGCAGTAATCCGTCCGGTTGCGCTGACAGAAGAAGAAGCAGCCAAGGCACCGGAAGGCCTGAAGACTCTGGATATGATTGGAATGCCGGGAATGAAGTTTACCATGACTGTTTCCGCATATGACTGTACAGGCTGCGGTTCCTGTGCAAATGTATGCCCGGGCAAGAAGGGCGAGAAAGCTCTCGTTATGGGCAACATGGAAGAAAATGCAGGCGAGCAGGTATACTTCGATTTCGGAACAGAGATTCCGGTAAAACCCGAAGTAGTTGCAAAATTCAAAGAAAATACAGTAAAAGGTTCTCAGTTCAAACAGCCGCTGCTTGAGTTCTCCGGAGCCTGCGCAGGATGTGGTGAGACACCTTACGCAAAACTGATTACCCAGCTGTTCGGTGACAGAATGTACATTGCGAACGCAACAGGATGTTCCTCCATCTGGGGCAACTCCTCACCGTCCACTCCGTACACCGTAAACGCTGAGGGCAAAGGTCCGGCATGGTCCAACTCTCTGTTCGAAGACAACGCTGAGTTTGGATATGGTATGCTTCTTGCACAGAAAGCTATCCGTGACGGCCTGAAAGAAAAAGTGGAGTCCGTAAAAGATTCCGACAAGGCAAGCGACGAAGTGAAAGCAGCATGCCAGGAATGGCTGGATACTTTCTCCTGCGGAGCTACCAACGGAACCGCTACTGATAAACTGGTTGCCGCACTGGAAGGCTGCGACTGCCCGGTTTGCCAGGAAATCGTAAAGAACAAAGACTTCCTTGCAAAGAAATCCCAGTGGGTATTCGGTGGAGACGGATGGGCTTACGATATCGGATTCGGCGGTGTTGACCACGTACTTGCAAGCGGCAAGGATATCAACATCATGGTATTCGATACCGAGGTTTACTCCAACACCGGCGGACAGTCCTCCAAGGCTACCAAGACTGGTGCTGTTGCACAGTTTGCTGCAGGCGGAAAAGAAACCAAGAAGAAAGACCTTGCAGGAATTGCAATGAGCTACGGCTACGTATACGTTGCACAGATTGCAATGGGCGCTGACTTCAATCAGACTGTAAAAGCTATCTCTGAGGCAGAAGCTTATCCGGGACCGTCACTCATCATCGCTTACGCTCCGTGTATCAACCACGGAATTAAGAAAGGTATGAGCAAGGCCCAGACAGAAGAGCAGCTTGCTGTAGAATGCGGATACTGGAACAACTTCCGGTTCAATCCGGCAGCAGAAGGCGGCAAGTTTACTCTCGACAGCAAAGAGCCGAACATGGAAGGCTACAAAGACTTCCTGAACGGAGAAGTTCGTTACAATTCTCTTGTACGTTCCAATCCGGAAAAAGCAGAAGTTCTGTTTGGCAGAAACGAAAGCGAAGCAAAAGAGAGATACGAATATCTGAAGAAACTTGTAGAACTCTACAAATAATCCATTGGGGACGGGTACCGGCCAGCCGGTACCCGTCCCCGACTACAAATCAGAGACAATTCAGAATATATTCTTTTGTCTCAAAATGCCGGGAGTTATCCAGCTTGGAGTATTCTCCATCCTGCTGGTAGACGAACCCGGCTTTTTCCATTACCCTGCCGGAGGCAGGGTTTTCTTTTGCGTGACAGCAGAAGAGCTGTGTCTGTCCCAGGTCTTCCAGGGCGTACCGGACGATTTCCCGGGCGGCCTCTGTGGCGAGACCCTGATTCCAGTATTTTTTCATCAGATTATACCCCAGTTCATACATGCCTTTCTGTTCCTGAAACACCAGGCCGCCGGAGCCAATCAGTCTTCCGTCAGTCTTGCAGACAAACCCCCAGTCATAGCAGGAAGGGGAGAGAGGGTCGTCCAGCTCGGACCGGAGCCATTCTCTGGTATCCTCCACGCTCTGGTGCGTATTCCAGCGCATAAACCGGGCTACCTCCGGGTCGCTGGTCCAGTTTTGAAAAATTTCTTCCGCATCCTCCAGAGACAGAGGCCGGAGCAGAAGTCTTTCTGTTTCCAGTACAGGTACTTTCATCATACCGCCTCCTTTTTGATTCTTTGTTCATCCTTATTTTTCCCTCCCGGCAGGGCCGGTTTCTTTCACAGCATCCATTTCTTCCGCCGGCGAATTCCCCGGTTCCCGGGGAAGCAGAATTTCCCGGATACTGTCTGTGATATGCCGGCTGACTTCCGGCTTCATGGGGAAAATCACGCTCCACATACGCACGCCCTGATAGGCATAGAGATACAGGTCGGTAATCTGCTCCGGGGAAACTTTGTTAAACTCCCCCCGGGAGATTCCGTATTCCAGAAAACGAATCCATTTTTGATGGGAAACCTGCACCTGCTTTTCCCAGAAATCACTTCTGGAAACCTGGGAATACTCATAGATGGCAAGGCTCAGGGAAGCTTTGCTGTCCTCCATTTCCAGGCACCCCTGTTCCAGAATGTCCTCCAGAATCTGCCGGGCGCTTTCTCCGTTTTCCATACGGCTGAAAAAATTCTTTTCATTTCCGGCGGCCAGTTCCCGGAACATTTCCTCAAAAATCTCCCTTGTACTTCCAAAATACCGGTAAAGCCCGCCCCGGCTCAGCCCGCATGCCTCACAGATATCTTTCATGGTTACTTCTTTAAACCCCCGGGAGGCAAAAAGTTTCCGGGCGGTTTCTTTAATAAAAGCGCGGGTTTTTTCCCCTTTGCTGCGTTTTCTGGCTTCCATATCCGGCGTCCCCTTTCCGTAAGTATCCGTGCTGCAGACAGCAGTAAAAAAACGACACAAGTGTCTTTTTATAAATATACGACGTGCGTGTCGCTTTGTCAAGAAGAATAGAAGGAAAATGGATAAGAAAAGTCGCACAAAAATGTGTTAGCGCTTTCATAAAATGAGACGAAAAGCGAAAACAAGAACGAGAAAAAGTGCACAAAAATCTGGTTTTAAAATTGTAAAATATAGCAGAATCAATAATTTCTCTTATAAAATTATTGACTTTTCCATGCAAAAAACTATAATCAGAAATATGAAAGCGCTTACATAAAAACGAAACGTTTCAAAGAGTCAGAGAGAAAACGTAGGAACAAACAGGAGGTCTATTATGGAATATGTAATAGGAATTTTATTACTGGTTTCCTTCTTTGGACTGGCGGTGTATGCAGTCAAAGGCGGCAACCTGATGCTTGGGATTTTTGTAATGGGTATCATCTGGACCGTACTTCCCATGGTGGGAAATATGCTGGTGACAAACCCGGATTTTATTGCGGCAAATAAAGATGCAATCAGTATTACCTGGACGGAGGCGCTGACGAACGTATTCCAGAGCGGTCCGGAAGGATGGGGCGCTACCCTGGTAAACGTAATCTTCGGAGCATGGTTCGGAAGAGTCCTGATGAATACCGGCATTGCTTCTACCCTGATTCGGACAACCACAGAGCTTGGCGGTGACAGACCTGCCATTACCTGTATCCTGCTCTGCATCGTAACTACAGCTTGTTTCTCATCCATCTTCGGAGCCGGCGCAGTCGTGGCTATCGGCGTTATCGTACTTCCGATTTTCATGTCGCTGGGAATTCCGAAAGTTCTGGCAGCCTGCTCCTTCATGCTGAGCGTAGGCGCCGGAATGTTTGTAAACCCGGTTCTCTACGGACAGTACTCCGCCTTCTTCCTGGACGAAAACGGCGAAACCCTTTATCCCTATGACCAGCACGTATCCTGGGGTATCTACGCACTGCTCATTCAGGTGGCAGTCGTGATTATCCTGGTAGCCGTATTTTCCAGAAAGAAAAAAGTACACAGCTGGGCAGCTACCACACCGGTGGCAAAGAAAAACCGCAGAGGGGACAATGCTCCCGGCATCTCCCTGATTGCACCGATTATCCCGGTTGTACTGCTGATTGCCTTTGACGTGCCGATTATCCTCGGTTTCGTAATCGGAAGTTTTTACGCACTGTTTACCTGCGGAAAGATTAAGAGCTGGGGCCAGACCTGCCGGATGGTCAACAAAGACTTCTTCGACGGCGTGGTTGACACCGCACCCCTGGTTGGTTTCCTCTTAATGCTTCCCATGTTCAATAAAGCGGCAGAGCTTTGTGTACCCTACTTCAACGCCCTGCTGGGAGGAATCATTCCGAATAACACACTGGTTATCTCCATCGCCTTTGCGGCACTGTCCCTGATGGGTATGTTCCGTGGACCGCTGACTCTGTTCGGCTGCGGCGCCGCGACCCTGGGAATCCTGAAAGGTATCGGCTTTGCCACATCCTATCTGGCCCCGCTGATTATCATTCCCAGTACCGTAATGAACGTATCCTGCTGTATCACTCAGTCCTGGATTATCTGGGGTGTAAACTATACAAAGGTTTCCACAAAGGATTTCCTGAAAATGAGTGCAGTGACCGGATGGATTATCTGTATTATTCTTCAGGCAATGGTATATGTAATGTTTGGCTAAATGCCGGTTAGGAATGGAGGAAAAAGAACATGAGTGACAGAAAAGTAAGGATGGGAATTGACGTTGGCGGTACCCACACAAAGGCCGTGGCCATCGACAATGCAACCCAGGAAATTATAGGAAAATCATCGGTAAAAACAACCCACGACGACAAAGCAGGTGTGGCGGCCGGTGTTGTGCAGGCATTCCAGAACTGTCTGAAGGAAAACAATATTGACCCGGAGGACGTGATCTTCGTGGCGCACAGTACGACCCAGGCGACCAACGCCCTGATTGAGGGCGACGTGGCAAAAGTCGGCGTCATCGGAAGCTCCCGGGGCGGCCTGGAAGGTTTCCTGGCAAAGGCCCAGACAAAACTGAAAGATATCGACCTGGGTTCCGGAAGAAAAATCAGTATCTGCAACGAGTTTATCAAGGAAAAAGACTTAAATCATGACAGCATCAAAGCGGCGGCCGAGAGGCTGAAAAGCCAGGGCGCCCAGGTGTTCGTGGCCTCCGAGGCATTCGGCGTGGACGATATGTCCAGCGAGCAGGCCATCTGCGATGTGACAAAAGGCGAGATGGGAATGGAGACTACCATGGCCTCCGATATCACCAAGCTCTACGGGCTTACAAGAAGAACCCGTACCGCGGCCATCAACGCCAGTATCCTGCCCAAGATGCTCAACACAGCCAACTCCACGGAGGAAAGTGTCCGTGCGGCAGGAGTAAAAGTACCGCTGATGATTATGCGTGGCGACGGCGGTGTTATGGAAATCAATGAAATGAAGAAACGGCCGGTTCTGACCATGCTTTCCGGTCCGGCGGCTTCTGTTATGGGTTCCCTGATGTACCTGCGCGCATCCAATGGTGTGTACTTTGAGGTGGGCGGAACCACCACCAACATCGGTGTCATCAAAAACGGCCGTCCGGCTATCGATTATTCTATCGTAGGCGGTCACCGGACCTATATCACCTCCCTGGACGTGCGGGTTCTGGGTGTGGCCGGAGGAAGTATGATTCGGCTTTCCAAGAGCGGCGTGACAGATGTAGGACCCCGTTCCGCACACATCGCCGGTCTGGACTATGCCGTATTCACCCCGGAAGAAGAGATTGAAGATCCCGAGCTTGAGCTGTTCTCCCCCAAACCGGGCGACCCGGCGGACTATGTTGCCATTAAACTGAAAAGCGGCAAACGGATTACCATTACCAACTCCTGCGCGGCCAATGTGCTGGGCCTGGTAAAACCGGAGCATTTCTCCTATGGTAATGCAAATGCGGCCAGAAAAGCCATGAAGCCGGTGGCGGATTATCTGGGAGTCAGCGTGGAAGAAGTGGCAACCCAGATTCTGACAAGAGCTTATGAAAAAATCAGTCCGGTTATTATGGAGCTGGCGGAAAAATACAAACTGGAGCACGACCAGATTTCCCTGGTAGGCGTCGGCGGAGGAGCTACCTCCCTGATTGGATTCTGTGCCCAGAAGATGAATATTAACTACAGCGTACCGGAAAATGCAGAGGTTATCTCCTCCATCGGTGTGGCCCTGGCCATGGTGCGGGACGTTGTGGAACGTGTCGTTCCCAATCCAACGCCGGAAGACATCCGCAGTATCAAGCGGGAAGCTACCGACAAGGCAGTGGAAAGCGGCGCATCTCCGGATACGGTGGAAGTACATATCGAAATCGACCCGCAGACTTCCAAGCTGACGGCTATCGCCATGGGCTCTACCGAAGTCAAGACAGCGGACCTGATGAAAGAATGTACCGAAGAAGAGGCCCGGGAGCTTGCGGCCACGGACCTGAGAAAGAAACCTGATCAGATAGAGCTGGTATGCAGAATCCCGAACTTTTATGTGTTCCAGTCTCACGAAAAGGACAGAAACCCGCTTCGTATTCTGGACAAGAAAGGATTTATCAAAGTACAGCGGACCGACGGCGTGGCCGTGGCCACGAAAGCAGCCTCCTACCGGAGCGTGGTTTCCAGACTGTGGGAAGAGCTGGCTATCTATAAGGCAGACGCCATCCTCCGTCCGGATTACTACATCTGTGCAGGCGCCAGAGTGATGGACTTCAGCAGCTCCGGTGAACTGGAGCAGGTACTGATGCTGATTGACGTGGAAATGCAGGCTATTGACCCCAACGAGGAAGTTGTTATCGTAGGAGCCAAGAGCCAGGTTTAAAGAACAAAGGAGAGGCAGAACATGTTCGGGAGAAAAAAGGAACAGGAGCCGGTGCAAAGGGAGTATCCCCTCCGGGAAATGATACAGACACTGGTGGAATTAAGCGAAGAGCAGTGGGGAGGCTATGCATTTTACCACGAGCCTCTGGAGCGAAAATTCACAGAAGAACAGAAAAAAGAATACGCCCGTCTTGCCAGTGCCTGCGGCCGGGAAGAAGCAGTGCTTCTGCGGGAAAAGTTTCCGGGGGAGAGCATCCGTTCCATGGCAGAAAAAAGCGGACTGAAGGTAAAACTCCCGGACATGCCGACGGGAGGAGGCCATGTCATCTTCGCCCAGTTTACAGAACCCGATGAAATCGTGATTTACCGGGACTGCATCAAAAAGGCAGAGGTGCTGATAAAGGAAGAAGGTCTGAACGAGTATCTGGGAGCGTTCCGCCTCCAGGACCTTCTTCTGGCCCACGAACTGTTTCACGGCGTGGAATATCAGAAGAGGGAGACGATTTTCACACAGACGGAACGGATAGAACTCTGGAAAAAGCCCTTTTCCAACCGCTCCCGGATTCTCTGCCTCAGCGAAATGGCTGCCATGGCCTTTGCGAAGGAACTGCTTTGCATTGCCTGGTCGCCCTATGTGATGGACGTACTTCTTATGTACGGTTATGAAAAAACAGCGGCCTGCGCCCTCTATGAAGAAATTCTGGAGGCAGCAGGCGTCAGGGAAAGGGAGGATTGACCTATGCTGACAACCAGAATCGGGGACGCTGCCCGGTACGATTACCTGGCAGAAAAGTTTCAGAAAGCATTCCGTTTTCTGGAAAAGACAGATTTTTCCGGCATGAAGGCAGGAAAAGTCGAGATAGACGGCGACAGAATTTTTGCGGAAATTCAGGAGTATACAACAAAACCGGAGGAAGAATGCCGGTTCGAATCCCATAAAAAATATTTTGACATTCAGTATATGGCAGAAGGGGAAGAATTTTTCGGGTACATTCCGCTGGAGTATCTGGAACCGGATACCGGATACGATGAAAGCAGGGACCTGGAATTTTATAAAGCGCCCCGCATCAGCGGACGGATTCATCTGAAAAAAGGAGATTTTGCGGTAGTGTCGCCCCAGGACGGACACCAGCCCCGCTGTATGGGAGAAGCACCCTGCCAGGTGAAGAAAATTGTAGTGAAAGTGCTGGTAGATTTCTAGCCCTTTCTGCCGCAGAAAGGCTGGAAAGCTCTTTTTAGAAAACATTGAAAAAAAGCCCCGGTTTGTGTATCATAAACATAGACAAAATCTAAGAAACAGAGGGCATTCATAATGAATATCTATGATATAGCCCGGGAAGCCGGCGTGTCTATCACCACGGTTTCCAGGGTGCTGAACAACAAGGGGTATGTAAGCGAGAAGACAAGGGAAAAGATTCAGAAAGTGCTGGAAAAACATGAATACCAGCCCAGCGCCATTGCCAGGGGACTGGCAACCGGTTCCATGAAAACCGTTGCAATTGTGGCAGTAGACCTTCGGGTTCCCCATTACGCGCTGACCACTTTTATTATGGAGCAGCAGCTCTCCGAGCTGGGTTACATGGTACTGGTGTGCAATACAGGGGAAGAAGAGGAAGGCTGTAAGAAATACCTGGAAATGCTGTCCAAGCGGAAGGTGGACGGAATCATTCTGACCGGTTCTATTTTTAACCGGCTCTGCGATGAAGAGACCCTGAATCTGCTGAGTGATATTCCCATTGTCATGGCGAATGGAAAGCTGGACCGTCCAAACATTCATTCCGTGCTGGTGGACGAGGCCCACGGAATGGAGCTTGCAGCCAGACATGTCTATGAAAGAGGGCACAGAAAAATTGCTTATATTATTGATAAATATACAAATGCGGCAGACAGAAAGATGGAAGGCTATCTGAGAGAGATGAAGAGGCTGGGGTATGAAAACCCGGAAAAGGATGTGTACCGCACCCCCTATGGTCTGGAGGGCGGGGAAGCAGTTGCGAAACTGCTGCTGGAAAAAGGATATGACGGAGCTGTTTTCGGTGAGGACCTGACTGCAGTGGGCGCCATGAACTGGTGGACCCGTAAAGGCGTCCGGATACCAGAGGATATGGCGCTGACCGGATGCAACAATTCCGAGTATTCCTATATCTGTAATCCGAAACTGACCACGGTAAACAATAAAGGAGAGGTGCTCAGCGAGCTGACGGTACAGCTTCTGCGGGATGTGCTGTCACAGAAAAAGGAGCTGGCTAATCTGATTGTGGTGCCGGAGCTGGTAGTGCGGGAGACGACATAACCTGGCCGGAAAGGATGGATTTATGTCAGAAGTGATACTGTTTGGAGAACCTATGGCCATGTTTGTGGCAAAGACCACAGGCCCCCTTCACGAGGTGGAGGAATTTATCCGGCTGCTTGCCGGAGCCGAGGTGAATGTGGCAATCGGGCTGAAACGTCTGGGACACACGGTTTCCTATGTGACAAAGCTGGGAACAGACCCCTTTGGCACGTATATTGAAAACAAGCTGAAAGCAGAAGGGCTGGATACCCAGATTACAAAAGACCCGGAGCATTTTACCGGATATCAGTTAAAAGGAAAGGTAGAAAAAGGGGACCCGGAAGTATTTTATTACCGGAGAAACAGCGCCGCGTCCTGGCTTTCGCTAAATGACGTGGAGCGGGTGGATTTTACCGGGGCAAAAGTGCTTCATGTGACCGGCATTCCCCCGGCACTGTCCTTAAGCTGCCGGAACGCGACCTACCGGATGATTGAGCGGGCCCGGGAAAACAATATGCTGGTAAGCTTTGACCCGAACCTGCGTCCGACGCTCTGGGAAAGTAAAGAGGCCATGGTGAACACCATCAATCACATCGCCTCCCTGGCGGATGTGGTGCTTCCCGGAACCGGGGAAGGGCTGGTTCTTATGGGCAGTGAGAATCCGGAAGAAATTGCAGAATTTTACCGGAAAAACGGCGCGAAGACCGTCATCGTAAAGAACGGAGCGGACGGAGCTTACGTGGATTCCGACGAGGAAAAGGGATATTTTAAAGGATATAAAGTAGAACATGTGGTGGACACCGTGGGCGCGGGAGACGGATTTGCAGTAGGCGTACTCAGCGCTTATCTGGAAGGACTTCCCATCCGGGATATGGTGGACCGGGGAAATGCCATCGGCTCCATTCAGGTGTCTGTGCTCAGTGACAATGAGGGACTGCCCACCAGAGAAGAACTGGACGCTTACATGAAGGGGGCGAAGGCATGAGACTGCAGGCAGCCATAGACCGGGTGTCCCTGGAGCAGGCGGATGAGATTATCGCCCAGACAGCCGGATATGCGGATATTATCGAAGTGGGAACCTCCCTGATTAAGGATTTCGGCCTGGAAGGAAGCGTCCGGATTTTAAAAGAAAAGTATCCTGGTCAGTGTATTCTGGCGGATATTAAAACCTGTGACGAGGGCGCTTATGAATTCCGGAAAACCTATGAAAACGGCGGAGACATTCCCACGGTGATGGGTTTTTCCGCGCTTTCCACGCTGAAAGCCTGCCAGGAAGTGGCGGCAGAGTATGGGAAAGAATACATGATTGACCTGCTGGAGGTGCCGGACGAGAAGCTGGAAGTTCTGAAAAAGGAATTTCCGGAGGCCATTTTCTGTATTCATCTTCCTGCAGACAGTGCGGGAGAGGGGCTGGAAGAGCTGGTATGCCATATGTGCGGCCGGCTGGACGGCATTCAGAAAATTGCAGTGGCCGGCGGTGTGAAACTGGAAAACATTCCGGTGATGAAAAAGGCCGGAGCCGAGATTGTTATTGTAGGCGGCGCCATCAGTAAGGCCGAAAACCGGACAGAGGCCGCAAAGGCCTTTGCCGAGGCGGTCAGGAGGTAGAGATTATGGTAGAAGTGCTTCGCACAATTATGGACGAGATAGAAGATGTAATGGGAAAAGTAAAAGAAGAGGAGCTTCAGGCAGTGATGGACCGCCTGGATAAATCCCGCCGGGTGTTTGTGGCAGGGGAAGGCCGTTCCGGCTTTTCCGCCAGAGGATTTGCCATGCGGCTGATGCACCTGGGCTATACGGTCTTTTTTGTGGGCGAGACTATCACGCCTGCCATGGAGGCCGGCGATGTGTTTATCGGCGTTTCCGGTTCCGGCAAAAGCGCCGGGGTGGTGGGCGACGCAAAGAAAGCGGCAGAAAAAGGCTGTACGGTTATTGCCGTAACCAGCAAACCCCAGTCCCCTCTGGCAGAGGAGGCAGAGAGCGTGCTGGTTATCCCCGGAACAGTCAAAGGCGATACCGGCGAGAGCCGGGGGTCCGTGCAGCTTTTGAGCTCTCTTTTTGACCAGAGCCTTCACATCACCCTGGACGCCCTGTGCCTGCTGTTAAGCCGCAGGGACCATACGGCCAATGATACGGCTACAAAGGCACACTGGTAAACCGGTGAAAAGGAGGAAAAAAGATGCGTGACGTAGCAGCAGAGTTTGCAAAGATAAAGATTGTACCTGTGGTAAAAATAGACGATGTGAAAGACGCCGTTCCCCTGGCGGAAGCGCTGGTGGAAGGCGGACTGCCCTGCGCGGAAGTGACCTTCCGCACAGAAGCAGCGGCAGAGGCGATTAAAAATATGAAGGAGGCCTTTCCGGATATGCTGGTCGGAGCGGGAACCGTGCTGACCTGCAGCCAGGTGGACGAAGCCATGGAGGCCGGGGCCGAGTTTATCGTAAGCCCGGGCCTGAATCCGAAAACCGTCGAGTACTGCCAGGAGAAAGACATTCCGGTATTTCCCGGAGTGGCCACGGCCAGTGAGATAGAAAAAGCCATGGATCTGGGGCTGAAAGCCGTAAAATTTTTCCCGGCCGAAGTAAACGGCGGGATTCCAGCTATCAGGGCACTGTCCGCACCCTATTTTCAGATGAAGTTTATGCCCACAGGCGGTGTGAACCCGGCAAACGTAAAAGACTACCTTGCCGTGGAAAGCATTTTCGCCTGCGGCGGCACCTGGATGGTAAAAGACACCCTGATTCGGGAAGGAAATTTTGAGGAAATAAAACGGCTTACCAGAGAAGCCGCAGAATTAGTTTAATTGTATAGGGGGACGGGTACCGGCTGGCCGGTACCCGTCCCCCTATACAATTTAGACAATTTTTCCTTCGCATATCGTATACTTCACTTTCCCGAACAGCTTCTTCCCGGTGAAGGGAGAGTTGGAGGAAAGGGAAGCGTAGGTTTGTGGTATCCAGGCCTCGTCAGGGTCGAAGAGAACCAGGTCCGCAGGCATGCCGGGTGCAATGCGCCCGGCACTCAGGTGATAAAGTCTGGCGGGATTGACCGTCATTTTTTCCAGAAGCTGTGGCAGAGTCAGGTGTCCTGGGCGAACCAGGGAGGTAATGCCAAGAGCCAGGGAGGTTTCCAGTCCGATGATGCCGCTTGGGGCGGCGGTCAGGGGACGGGCTTTTTCTTCTGCACTGTGGGGAGCGTGGTCCGTGGCAATCAGGTCGATGGTTCCGTCGGCCAGACCCCGGATAATAGCCTGCCGGTCTTCCTCCGTACGAAGAGGAGGATTCATTTTGGCCAGGGAGCCGTGTTCCAGAAGAGCCTCTTCTGTCAGGGTAAAATGATGAGGTGTGGCCTCGGCGTGAAGCTTTGCACCCAGTTTCCGGAACGTCCGCACCAGTTCTACGGAAAGCCCGGAGCTGATGTGCTGAATCACGACGACCGCCCCGGATTTTAAAGCCAGCAGACAGTCTCTGGCCACCAGGGATTCCTCGGCAATGGAGGGAGAGCCGTAAACGCCCAGTCTGCCGGAAATCTCCCCGTGGCTGATACCGTTATTCCGGATAAAGGACGGGTCCTCCTCGTGAAGGCTGATGGGAAGATTCAGCTTTGCCGCCTGACACATGGCCTCATAGCAGAAAGCGGCATTTGTAAGCGGAATTCCATCGTCAGTAAAACCGCAGGCACCGGCCTCCTTCAGGGCGGTCATGTCCACCGCATCCTGCCCCTTCAGACCAAGGGAGACAGAAGCCGCCTGATAGATATGGATAGTTTCCTTTTTGGCCCGTTCCAGAATGTCCTGCAGAACGGAAACCTGGTCCACCACGGGAGAAGTATTGGCCATACAAATGACGGAAGTAAATCCACCGGCGGCGGCAGCCAGGGCGCCGGTGTGAAGGGTTTCCTTGTAGGTGAAGCCGGGATCCCGGAAGTGAACATGGGTATCAATAAGTCCCGGTGCAGTGGTAAGACCGGAAGCGTCCAGAACCTCCTCTCCCTCTGCCGGAGTGAGAACTTCGGCCACCTCCTGAATCCGTCCCTTTTCTGTCCGGATATCCCTTTTTGCGTAAAGACCGCTGGCGGGATCCAGCACAGTACTGTTTCTGATAATCATAGTGGTACTCCTTTTTCGGTTTTTCCCGGAAAGCCGGAATCTGTCGCGAAAGCGGCCGCGCCGGAGCAAAAATTCTGCGGGCGGAACGCTTTGTTCTGGAAAAAGTATAGAATACCTTCCCGGGTGGTGTCAAGCGTCCGGTAAAGCGGGCAGACCGCCAAAAGCGGAGGGATTTCAGAAAAGGCAGGGAAAATCCCTTGTAGGAAAAGGAAGAACTGTGTAAAATAGCAGGTGGAGACGTTTTTAAGGAGGAGTTCAGCATGAATTTAACAAATATAAACGCGTATGAAATTCTGGAGCACCGGTATCTCCCGGATCTGAAATCCGACGGAGCGCTTCTGCGGCATAAAAAAAGCGGCGCCCGTCTGGTTCTGCTTTCCAATGAGGATGACAACAAAGTGTTCAGCATCGGGTTTCGGACGCCGGCTCCGGACAACACGGGAGTACCCCACATCATGGAGCATACCGTGCTCTGCGGTTCCCGGAAATTCCCGGCAAAGGACCCCTTTGTGGAACTGGTAAAAGGTTCCCTGAATACCTTTCTGAATGCCATGACCTATCCGGATAAAACTGTGTATCCGGTGGCAAGCTGCAACGACAAAGATTTTCAGAACCTGATGGACGTTTACATGGACGCAGTCCTGCACCCGAATATTTACCAGCATGAGGAAATCTTCCGCCAGGAAGGCTGGAGCTACCGCCTGGAAAACGAGGAAGCGAACCTGGAATACAACGGTGTGGTTTACAACGAGATGAAGGGGGCATTTTCCTCTCCGGACGGTGTGCTGGACCGCGAAATACAGCATGCCCTATTCCCGGATACCACTTACGGCAATGAATCCGGCGGGGACCCGGATGAGATTCCCTCTCTCACCTACAAGGCATACCTGGATTTTCACCGGAAATACTATCATCCTTCCAACAGCTATATCTACCTTTACGGGGATATGGATATGGAAGAAAAACTGAACTGGCTGGACCGGGAATATCTGTCCGAATACGATGCCCAGGAAGTGGAGTCGGAGATTGCCCTTCAGAAACCTTTTGATAAAATGCGGGATGTTTCCATGAAATATTCCATAGCAGGCAATGAATCCGAGGAGGATAACACCTTCCTTTCCTACAACAAGGTGATTGGCACTTCCCTGGACAGAGAACTGTATCTGGCTTTTGAGATTCTGGATTATGCCCTGCTTTCCGCGCCGGGGGCGCCGCTGAAAAAGGCCCTGCTGGACGCTGGAGTGGGGAAGGATATTACCGGTTCCTATGATAACGGTATCTATCAGCCGGTTTTTTCCGTGATTGCGAAAAATGCCAATCCGGACCAGAAGGAGACCTTCGTAAAAGTCATTGAAGAGACTCTGGAAAGTCTGATGAAGAACGGAATCGACAAAAAGGCCCTGCAGGCCGGAATCAACTACCACGAATTCCGGTACCGGGAGGCGGATTTCGGCGGTTATCCAAAAGGGCTGATGTACGGCCTTCAGATTTTTGACAGCTGGCTTTATGATGAAAACAGCCCCTTCCTTCATGTGGAGGCGCTGGACACCTTCGCATTCCTGAAAGAACAGGTGGAAGGCCGTTATTTTGAGGAACTGATACAGAAGTACCTGCTGGATAATACCCATGGCGCCCTGGTGACGGTTCTTCCGGAAAAGGGCAGGACGGCCCGTCTGGACGCGGAACTTCATCAGCGCCTCCAGGAATACAAAGAAGGATTAAGTAAAGAAGAAATCCAGAAGCTGGTGGAAGACACCCGGAATCTGCAGGCCTATCAGGATGCTCCGGACAGTCCGGAAGACCTGGAAAAAATCCCGGTGCTGAAAAGAGAGGATATTTCCCGGGAACCGGCACCCTTCTATAATGAAGAGATGGAACTGGCCGGTGTGCCCGTAATTTTCCATGAAATAGAGACCAACGGCATTGGTTATCTGGACCTGCTGTTTGACCTGGCCGACGTGCCGGAAGAGCTGCTTCCCTATGTGGGACTGCTCCAGGCTGTTCTTGGCATTATTGATACCGAACATTACGAATACGGTGAACTGTTTAACGAAATCAACAGATATACCGGCGGAATCGGCACTTCCCTGGAAATGTATCCGGATGTGACAAAGGCAAAAGAAAAAGAATTCCGCGCCACCTTTGAAATCAAGGCAAAAGCCCTGTATGACCGGATTCCTTTTGCCTTCTCCATGATGCAGGAGATTCTCACCTGCTCAAAACTGGGAGATGAAAAACGGTTAAAGGAAATTGTGGCCATGACCAGATCCAGGCTTCAGAGCCGGTTCCTCTCAGCGGGACATTCTGTGGCGGCCATGCGGGCCATGTCCTATGAGTCCCCGCTGTCCCGGTTTAAAGACTTAAGCAGCGGAATCGGTTATTACCGCGTGGTAAAACAGACCGGGGAACAGTTTGAGGAAGAAAAAGACCGGCTGGTGCAGAATCTGAAACACCTGGCGAACCTGCTGTTCCGCCAGGGAAATATGATGGTGAGCTATACCGCTTCCCGGGAGGGACTGGCGGGCCTGGAAGAGGAACTGGATAAACTGAACAGGGCCCTGGCGCCGGAGCGGAAGCCGGAAAGCGCCTGCGTGCTTCACTGTGTTCATGAAAACGAAGGATTTAAAACCTCTTCCAAGATACAGTTTGTGGCCCAGGCAGGGAACTTTATCGACGCAGGAAAGGAATATACCGGCGCCCTGCAGATTCTGAAAGTCATTATGAGCTATGATTACCTCTGGATAAACCTTCGGGTAAAAGGCGGAGCCTACGGCTGTATGAGCAGTTTTAACCGTCTGGGCGAGGGATACTTCGTGTCCTACCGCGACCCGAACCTGGAAAACACCCTGGACGTATACCGGGGCGTTCCGGATTATCTGAGAAATTTCACTGTCAGCGAGCGGGACATGACAAAGTATATAATCGGCACCATCAGCGGCATTGACCAGCCTCTGACCCCTTCCGCAAAAGGAGACCGGTCCCTGAACCTTTATATGAACCATGTCACGATGGACATGATACGAAAAGAGAGAGCAGAGATTCTGGACGCCGGCCAGGAGGATATCCGCGCCCTGGCAGACGTGGCAGAAGCCGTCCTCGGGGCGAATCAGATTTGTGTTATCGGAAACGAGGCAAAGGTGGAAGCGGCAGAAGAAGTCTTTGATGTGGTGACGGACCTTCTGTAAAAGGAAGAACAGACAGAGAGGAAAACGAAGATGAAAGAAAACTATAGATCCGGGTTTGTGACCCTGATTGGACGGCCCAACGTGGGAAAGTCCACCCTGATGAATTATCTGATTGGCCAGAAAATAGCCATTACCTCCCGGAAGCCCCAGACGACCCGGAATCGGATACAGACGGTGCTGACCACCGAAGAAGGACAGATTGTCTTCGTGGACACCCCGGGAATCCATAAAGCCAAAAATAAACTGGGCGAGTATATGGTGCATGTGGCGGAGCGGACACTGAATGAAGTGGATGTCGTGCTCTGGCTGGTGGAGCCGTCCACCTTTATCGGCGCCGGAGAACAGCATATCGTGGAACAGCTGAAAAAGACAAAAACTCCGGTGGTACTGGTCATCAATAAATCCGATACCGTAAAAAAAGAAGAACTTCTGCCCTGCATTGCAAAATATAACGAAGTCTACCCGTTTGCGGACATTGTACCAGTGTCCGCCAGAACCGGGGATAATACGGACGAACTTCTGAAGGTCATTATGAAATACCTTCCTTACGGGCCTCAGTTTTACGACGAGGATACCATAACAGACCAGCCGGAGCGGCAGATAGTGGCAGAGCTTATCCGGGAAAAAGCCCTTCATGCACTGAACGAAGAAATTCCCCACGGAATCGCAGTGTCCATCGAATCCATGAAGCGGCGGAAAAAACTGATGGATATTGAGGCAACCATTATCTGTGAAAAAGACTCCCACAAGGGAATTATCATCGGAAAACAGGGCGCCATGCTGAAAAAAATCGGCAGCAATGCCCGCTATGAGATAGAGCGGCTTCTGGACTGCAAAGTCAATCTGCAGCTCTGGGTAAAAGTGAAAAAAGACTGGAGAGACAGCGATTTTCTCATTAAGAACTTCGGTTATCAGGAAGAGGAATAGCAGGCGCTGTCAAGGGATTCCGGGAAAAAACTGCTGGCAGATATTTCGCAGTATAGGTTTTCCAGGCCGGGACATGCTAATGTCAAAGCAAAAGAAAAGGGAAACCGGGGTGACGGATATGGAACAGCAGTACTGGGAGCGGTTTACGCAGACCGGGAAGGTGGAGGACTATCTCTGTTACAAAGGGATGGAAATCTGCCGGAAAATTCTAAATCGGTATGGAGATGAAAAACGTGAGTCAGGTCATTTCAGTGACGGGGATGATTCTGTCAGCCACGCCAGTGGGCGAGTATGACAAACGGATTGTAATGTTGACAAAAGAGCACGGGAAAATAGCGGCTTTTGCCAAAGGCGCCAGACGCCCCCAGAGCCATCTGGCAGGCGTCACGGCTCCCTGCTGCTTCGGACAGTTTCAGCTTTTTGAAGGACGCAGTTCCTACACGATACAGTCGGCAGAGATTTCCCAGTATTTTCCGGAGTTTCGGACGGACTTTGAAGCGGCCTGCTACGGGTTCTATTTTCTGGAATTCGCTGCCTGGTATACCCGGGAGGAAAACGATGAGACAGAGATGCTGAAGCTTCTTTACCAGACCCTGCGGGCCCTGGCAAAACGGACCATCCCCCTGCGTCTTGTCAGACGGATATTTGAACTGAAGGCCGTAACGATTAACGGAGAGGGTCCTCAGGTGCTGAACTGTGTTTCCTGCGGCGCCGAAGGGGGCAGCGGACTGTTCAGCGTCAGCCGGGGCGGCCTGGTATGCCCAAACTGCGCCGGGAAGGCGCCGGATGCCATCCCTCTGCATCCGTCCGTACTCTATGCCCTGCAGTTTATCGCAGTGACGCCCGTGGAAAAGCTTTATACGTTTACCCTGAAAGAGGAAGTGCTGGCAGAACTGGACCAGGTGACAGAGCGGTATCTGGAACGGTATGTAGGCCGGCATTTTCATTCTCTGGAGATTCTGGAGGAAATGGAGGCGCATACATAAGAACGGGCGGCAGGACTCGCGGGCGAGTCTGGAAATCATAACAAAACCAGGGCCAGGTCTGCCGAAAATGGTGCCGGTCCTGCTAAATTCAGGACTTCTGCTTGAAAAATATGGCGGCAGTCTGTATAATAATTACATTCGCAGAGACAGGTATTAAAAATATCTATAGACCAGAAGATTTATCGGGACTTTCTATCTGGACTGCGGCAATGAAAAGAGAATGGAGGACGGCAATATGGCAGAAAAGACAATGGAGAAAATCGTAGCTCTGGCGAAATCAAGAGGCTTTGTGTATCCGGGGTCCGAAATCTACGGCGGTCTTGCCAACACCTGGGATTATGGAAATCTCGGAGTGGAGCTGAAAAATAACGTAAAGAGAGCCTGGTGGAAAAAGTTTATCCAGGAGAACCCCTACAATGTGGGAGTGGACTGCGCGATTCTGATGAATCCCCAGACCTGGGTTGCGTCCGGACATCTGGGCAGCTTCAGCGACCCGCTGATGGACTGTAAGGAATGCCACGAACGGTTCCGTGCCGACAAGTTGATTGAAGACTATGCAAAGGAAAACGGCATCAGTCTTCCCGACAGTATTGACGGATGGTCCCATGAACAGATGGAAGCGTTTATCAAAGAAAACGAGATTCCCTGCCCCACCTGCGGGAAACACAATTTTACAGAAATCAGAGAGTTTAATCTGATGTTTAAAACTTTCCAGGGTGTAACCGAGGACGCAAAAAACGTAGTGTATTTAAGACCGGAGACCGCCCAGGGTATTTTTGTAAACTTTAAAAATGTACAGCGTACTTCCCGGAAAAAACTGCCCTTTGGTATCGGCCAGATTGGAAAATCTTTCCGGAATGAGATTACACCGGGTAACTTCACTTTCCGAACAAGAGAATTTGAGCAGATGGAGCTGGAATTCTTCTGCAAACCGGATACAGACCTGGAATGGTTTGACTACTGGAAGAATTTCTGCCTGAACTGGCTGTATTCTCTTGGCATGAAAGATGAGGAAGTCCGCTACCGTGACCATGAAAAAGAAGAACTGTCCCATTACAGCAAGGCCACTACAGACGTAGAGTTCTTATTCCCCTTTGGCTGGGGCGAACTCTGGGGTATTGCAGACCGGACGGACTTTGACCTGACCCAGCACCAGAATGTGTCCGGCCAGGATATGAGCTATTTTGACGATGAGACAAAAGAAAAATACATTCCGTATGTCATTGAGCCGTCTCTCGGCGCAGACCGGGTAGTGCTGGCCTTCCTCTGCAGCGCATACGATGAGGAAGAGCTGGAGGGAGGAGACAAACGTACCGTGCTCCACTTCCATCCCCAGCTGGCTCCGGTAAAAATCGGCGTCCTTCCCCTTTCCAAGAAGCTGAATGAAGGCGCAGAGAAAATTTATGCCGAGCTGAGCAAATACTACAACTGCGAGTACGACGACAGAGGCAACATCGGAAAGAGATACCGCCGGCAGGACGAAATCGGAACCCCCTTCTGCGTGACCTATGACTTTGAGTCCGAAGAAGACGGCGCCGTAACCGTCCGTGACCGTGATACCATGGAACAGGAACGTATCAAAATCAGCGACCTGAAAACCTACTTCGAAAAGAAGTTTGAGTGGTAGCAGGGTAAGCGGTAGCAGTTCAGCCGTCCGGATAGATGACGGATGGCCTGTGCCGGCACAGAGGCCAGACGGAATCTGTCCGGATGAGGTGGACGCACGTATATGAGCAAAGCGGCGGCGAAGCCGCCGGAGAGCACGGAGTGCGGCGCCGTGATTTGTCGGACAGCAAAATTTCAACTAAAAGAATTGATTTATAACCCCGGTCTGCGTTATACTATAGACAGTATGATGCAGACCGGTTTTTTGTCTGCAAATTTCAGAAAAAGAGAGGGATAAAAATGGAAAAGAATGTCTGGAATTCCTATGGGGAAGCAGAACTGAACGAACTCCAGGAAATCAACGAAAAATATAAAATCTGCCTGGATAACGGAAAGACCGAGCGTGAGTGCGTGAAAGTGGCCGTAGAAATGGCGAAGGAAGCCGGATACCGGGATGTAAAAGATGTCCTGAAAGAAGGAAAACCCCTTGCCGCAGGCGATAAAGTATATGCAGTATGCATGGAAAAGATGATTGCCCTTTTCCGGATGGGCGAGGAGCCTCTTTCCGCAGGCATGAATATTCTGGGAGCTCACATCGACTCGCCGCGTATTGACGTAAAACAGAACCCGCTTTACGAAAATGAGGGACTTGCCTATCTGGATACCCACTACTATGGCGGAATTAAAAAATATCAGTGGGTTGCTCAGCCGCTTGCTCTTCATGGCGTGGTGGCCAAAAAAGACGGTACTGTCGAAGAGATTGCCATTGGAGAAAAGGAGTCCGATCCGGTATTTGTAATTACAGACCTGCTGGTACATCTGGCCGCAGAGCAGATGGAAAAGAAAGCCTCCAAAGTCATTGAAGGGGAGAAACTGGACCTGGTAATCGGAAACCGTCCTCTGGGAGAAGCCGACGGACTGGAAGAAGAGGAAAAGGAAGCGGTAAAAGCTAACATTCTGAAACTTCTTTCCGAATGCTGCGGTATCAGCGAGGAAGACTTCACCTCCGCAGAACTGGAAATCGTTCCCGCCGGAAAGGCAAGAGACTGCGGACTGGACAGAAGCATGGTTCTGGCCTATGGTCAGGATGACCGCGTATGCGCGTTTACATCACTTTTTGCAATGCTGGATGTAACGGAAGCAAAGCGCACCGGATGCTGTCTGCTGGTAGATAAAGAAGAAATCGGAAGCGTGGGCGCAACCGGTATGCAGTCCCGTTTCTTTGAAAATGTTGTGGCAGAACTGATTGCCCTCAATGAAGGAGAGTCCGACCTGAAGGTTCGCCGGGCACTGGCAAATTCCATGATGCTTTCCTCTGACGTAAGCGCGGCTTACGACCCCATGTATGCAGAGGCTTTCGAAAAGAGAAGTTCCGCTTTCTTTACAAAGGGACTTTCCTTTAACAAGTTTACCGGAAGCCGCGGAAAGAACGGTTCCAACGACGCCAATGCTGAATACCTGGCTGAAATCCGGAAAATTATGGATGATGCCGGAGTTGCTTACCAGTTTGCGGAGCTTGGCAAAGTAGATGTGGGCGGCGGCGGAACTATCGCGTACATCATGGCCAACTACGGAATGAAGGTAATCGACAGTGGTGTGGCTGTGCTGAGCATGCACGCTCCCTATGAAGTGAGCAGTAAGGCGGATGTATACGAGGCAGTAAAAGGCTACCGTGCATTCCTTCGCGCCTAGAAACGGAATCATATCATTATATAATGAACTTCGATTTTGCGGCTCCGCCCGGCATCTGCCGGGACGGGGCCCTTCTCATTTCTGTGAATTCTTGTGTTAAGAAAAAATTTCGTTGCGGATACAAAAGTTTGCGGATATAATGATTTCACAGCGTTCCGGGCAGAGACCTCCGTATGCGGAAACTGTCCCGGGATTTCAACCTGATACGGGAGGACGGTTCCTGGATTCACTTCGAGTTCCAGAGCACGGATGAGGGCGTAAACGGGCTGAGAAGGTTCCGAACCTACGAGGCCCTGGCCAGCTATCACCACAGGGTCAGCATTACCACTGTAGTGCTGTACTCGGGCAATATCCGGAATCCGGTAACGGAACTGACCGAGGGGCTGAACACCTACCGGGTGCATGCAGTTACCCTCAGGGACCGGGACGGGGACGCCCTGCTTGCAGGACTGGAAAGGAAAGCGGAAACAGGGGAGAAAATCAGAAGGGCGGAACTGGTGCCCCTGGCCCTGGTATCCCTCATGGGAGGGGAACTTTCCAAGAAGGAGCGGATAAAGGCGGCCTTCCGGATACTCCGGAAAGCAGAGCATGTGCCGGAAACGGACATGCGGAAACTGGAGGCGGTGATTTACGCGATGGCGGACAAATTTCTGGACAGAGCGGACATGGAGGAGATAAAGGAGGAAATCAAGATGACAAGACTGGGACAGATGCTGGTGGAAGAGGCCCTGGAAGAAGGACAGGAGAAGGGAGAGGATAACCTGGCCAGGCTGGCCGAAGCTTTGCTGAATGCCGGACAGACAGAAACTTTACGCCGGGTTCTGGAAGATAGGGATTACCGGAAGAAACTGCTAAAGCAGTATGGAATAGAATAAGGGAATTCATAGTACATAGAAAACCGGGAAGCACAGCGCTTCCCGGTTTTTAGGGAAAAGGAGTCTCTTTCGATGCGGGCTCCTCCAAATCCTGGAGACTTATCTTTTTTGTAATTTCGGTATGTTTTAAAGTCAGTTCATAGATTTCGCTGGTACGGCCTTCCTTCATTGCCTGAAGAATATCAGAATGTTCCTGAAAAGTGGCCCGACTACGCCCGGGATGCTGCAAGGTCAGAAGAGCAAGACGGCTAATCCGGTAGCGGTAGCTGGCAAAGGTGGCAGAAAGCTCTTCGTTTTCGAAATAGTCGATAATCTCAGAATGAAAGGAAAGGTCATACTGCAGGAACTCTTCAAGACGTTCTGGGCAATCCAGAATTTCCCGGCATTTTTCCATGATGACATCCAGTTTTTCAAAAAGCTGTCTGGCTTTTTCAGATTCTGACTGTTTGCTGATTTCCACAGTGCAGTAACATTCAATGGCAGAACGAAGCTGGAACGTATCCCAGACGTCTTTGGCGCTCAGCTTATGCAGACAGAATCCTTTGCTGGGGATAATATCAATATAACGTTCCTGGACGAGTCTGTGAATGGCGTCACGCAGAGGAGTGCGTGAAATTCCAAGTTCTTTGGAAAGCTTTGTTTCTGAATAGATTGTATCCGGATGCAGTACATTGTCTGCAATCAGCTTTTTCAAATATTCAAAAGCCTGTTCATTTAATGGCATCAATTTAATCACCCTTACAAAATTTATTCGATAACGTATATCCTATTATACAATGCAGATTATTAAAGAATCAACAAAAACTGGAAAACTGTTTTTCCTTTAGAATAACAAGTTTTTGACACACATGTAAAAAAATCACAAAAAATTGAGAGGAAAATTGTTTACAGTGTAAGAATTGAATAAAAATCTTGACAAGTATACCGGTATGCCGGTATACTGAACCTAGAAAACAAATTAAAGGAGTGTGAAAAATGAAGGCTGGATTTATTGGACTTGGCATCATGGGGAGACCGATGGCAAAGAATCTGTTAAAGGCAGGAGTGGAGCTGCTTGTCTCAGATTTAAACCCGGAGGCAGTCCAGGATGTGGTCAGTGCAGGAGCGGAGGAGGCGTCCTATGCGGAAATCGGAAGACAGTGCGGGGTTGTGATTTTAATGGTTCCCAATGGGACCATTTCTCAATCTATCCTTTTTGACGAAGGAGGTGTCGCTTCCACGATTGAATCTGGAACTGTGGTTTGTGATATGAGTTCTGTGACTCCGGTGGAGTCCCGGTACTGTTATGAGACACTTAAGGAAAAGGGAGTCGGATTTCTGGATGCACCGGTTTCAGGGGGTGAGCCCGGTGCAGTTGCTGGTACACTTGCCATTATGGTGGGAGGAGACCAGAAGGATTACGATGTGATGAAACCGTACTTCGATATTCTGGGGGCGTCAGCACTTCTGACTGGCGGACCGGGAAGCGGAAGTGTGACAAAACTGGCAAATCAGGTCATTGTAAACAATACTATTGCTATCGTATCAGAGGCATTTGTTCTGGCAGTAAAAGCAGGGGCAAATCCGGAAAAGGTGTATGAAGCCGTCCGGGGCGGACTGGCAGGAAGCGCGGTGCTGGATGCCAAGATGCCCATGATACTGGAACGGAACTTCAAGCCGGGCGGACCTATCCGCATCAATCACAAGGATATTAAAAATGTAATCAGCACAGCTCATGAAATAGATGTTCCAGTGCCGTATACGGCTCAGCTTTATGAGATTCTTCAGACGCTGAAGGTGCATGGTCATATGGAAGATGACCACTGTGGAATTGTCCAGTATTTTGAGAAACTGGCGGATGTAGAGGTAAAAAAATAAACAGAATGAGGTGGAAATCATGACACTGGACGCAAAGGTTCTGGCATCTTACCCGCCGGTGGATGAGATGCTGGCAGATAAGCTGTTGAAAAAGGAATTGCAAAAAAATCAGAAAAAAATAGTGGTTTTAGATGATGACCCTACCGGAGTACAGACAGTCCATGATATTTTTGTCTATACGGAGTGGAGCCTGGAAACCATGCGGCAGGCCTTTGAAGAGGAAGAGCCTCTTTTCTATATCCTCACAAACTCCAGAGGATTTACGGCAGAACAGACAGAAAAAGTACATCATGAAATTGCAACTGTGATTCAGCGGGCCGCAGAAGAGACGGGAAAAGAGTATTTATTTATCAGTCGAAGCGACAGCACGCTGCGGGGACATTATCCTCTGGAAACGGAAATTTTAAAGGAGGAATATGAAAAGAATACCGGAGAAAAAATAGATGGTGAGATACTCTGCCCCTTTTTTAAAGAGGGTGGACGTTTTACCATAGACAATGTACACTATGTAAAATACGGCGATAAACTGGTGCCGGCAAATGAGACCGAGTTTGCCCAGGACAGAACGTTCGGCTATACCGCGCCTTCTATGCCGGAGTACATAGAGGAAAAAACTGGCGGGGCTTTTCCTGCATCTGATGTCATCGGTATCAGTCTGGAAGATATCCGGCATATGAATATCGACAAAATCGAACAGCATCTGATGGAAGTTCGGGATTTTCAGAAGATTATTGTAAATGCGGTGGACTATGTGGATTTGAAAATATTCTGCACGGCTCTTTTCCGTACTATGAATAAAGGGAAGAATTTTATGTTCCGTACAGCCGCTTCCATCGTAAAAGTAATGGGTGGTATATGCGACCAGCCTCTTTTAACAAGAGAGAAAATGGTAGTAACGGGAAGCCGTAACGGAGGCATCATAGTGGCCGGTTCCCATACAGAAAAAACCACAAAACAGTTGGAGGCTCTCCGGGAACTGGATGGAATTGAGTTTATCGAACTGAATGCCACGCTGGTTCGTGACGAAGCGGCCTTTGCAGCGGAAGTGGACAGATGTATCGCCAGGGAAGAAGCCTGCATCAGAGAGGGGAAAACGGTATGCTGTTATACGACACGTGAACTGCTTACCGCAGACAGCGGGGATAAAGAGGATGAACTGCGTCTCTCTGTGAAAATATCAGATGCTGTCCAGTCACTGGTAGGCAGACTGTCCGTAACTCCTGCCTTTATTATTGCAAAAGGCGGTATTACATCCAGTGATGTAGGAACCAGAGCTCTGAAGGTGAAAAGGGCTCTGGTACTTGGGCAGGCAAAACCGGGTATTCCTGTCTGGCAGACAGGAGAAGAGAGCAGATTCCCCATGACGCCTTATATTATTTTCCCTGGTAATGTAGGAGAGGAATTTACATTAAAAGAAGTAGTTGAAATACTGTTAAATCAGTAAATAGTTTCAGGAGATACAGTTTAGGAGGAGAAATTGATGGAAAAAAAGAAATGGTCACCCAGATTTCTGATTCTTGCCGTTGCGGTTCTGGTCATATCAACCTTTGCGGCCTGGTTTGTGGCAAGTAATTATGGGAAAACAGAAATAAAAAGATATACTGTTCCGGCGGAAGACGGGATGAAGATGAGTTACATTGCCTGGGTTCCGGAAAATGCGACCAATGAAGAGCCGGCTCCGGCTGTTGTTATTTTCCCGGGAAGGAGCTCTAACGGACATCAGCTGGATAACTGGGCGATGGAATATGCCCGGAACGGTTATGTGGGTATTACGGTAGACTGGAACGGGAACGGGGAAACGGATTTGATGACCACTCAGGAGGATTACGTACAGGCGGTTATGGACAGTGTGCTGAGCATGCCTTTTGTAGATGCAGAAAATATCGCAGTACTTGGAAACTCTGCCGGTAATGCGGCTGCAACGGCAGCCTGCACCATGTATCCGGATAATGTAGTAGCTTACATAGATGATGTGCATCCCCAGCTTTTTGCAGAACTGCCGGAAAATGTAAATACTATCATTATTGAAGCGGCGCATGACCAGTATGTTACTCATTTTGTGGGAGACCAGGACGCAGTTTTTGAAGCAGTCACAGAAAAATGGGGACTGGATGAGCCGGTAGAAGAAGGGAAGCTGTATGGAAGCGCTGAGGACGGTACACTGCGACAGTTCGTGGTTACCAATACCATTCACCAGACGTCTTCCCTGGACAGCGCGGGAATCAAAGCTTCCGCGGAATTCTTAAATGAAGTATTTCCTGATACGGGGGTATCGGCTGGAGGCTCCATATTCTGGATTTACCAGTTTTTCCAGCTGATTGGATATGCTGGTATTATTATGTTTGTACTGGCATTTGGAATAACATTGTATGAGAATATTCCTTATTTCAGGGCAATCGGGAATGAAGTCACAGAAAATAAAGGACTGCGTGGCGGCGCGCTGGTAAGAAACGTAATTGTAGCCCTGGCAATTCCTCTGATTACCTTTTTCCCGGTATCCTGGCTTTTCCACAATGCGGAATTCCTGAACCCGGTCTTCCGTTCAAGAAACCTTCGCGGAATTATCGGATGGCTTGTGACAAATGCAGTAATTACCCTGATTATGGTTGGTTATAAAGCGATGAAAGCAAAGAAAAGCGGAAAGCCTATGACTCCTGCTGAGTTTGGGTTCGCCGGAGACGGAGAAAAATTCCAGTGGTATAAAGTAGGCCGGGCATTTGTGCTGGCACTGATTACTGTACTTACTACCTATGCATGGGTTGCCGTTGTAGAAGATGTCAGTGGTCTGAACTATCAGATATGGAACGTGCTGAACATTTCCCGAATCCCGGCAAACCGTATTTTCGCAGCTATTCCGTTTGTCTGCTGTACCGTCATTATTATGCTGGCTGGAAATATTGGCATGAATACTTCCAGGCGTCTGGCGGACACGGGACGTCCGAAACGGGATATGGCCGTGCAGGTGATTTTGAATGTGTTCGTATCCGCAGGCGTTGTGACCGGGCTCCTGCTGGCTCAGTACGGTATCGGTCAGTTGACCAGTGTTTATATCATGCCTCAGTTTGAGAACCTGGGAGGCGGCGGAACCAGTAGCGGTGCTCTGGATTTTGCCTTTGGATTCCCGCTGATTATGGGCTTTAGTGGAGGTATGAGCACCTACTTTTTCAGAAAGACAAATAACATCTGGATTGGTATGTTTATCAGCGCCATTCTTGGTGGACTTGTAGGTGTCATTGGCGCTACATTTATTACCGGTCATGCCGTTATGTAACTGAAAGCACATTATATTTCATTTGGCAGATAATGCTACTGAACCTCCGGCCGGCCCAATCTGAAAAGAGCGGGCCGGCACTCTCAAAGGCTGAATTGTTTTAGAATTGTAGCGGGGGACGTGTACCGGCCGGCATCCGTCTTCCACTACAATTATCGAAAGATTCTGAATATAAT
>DWYV01000021.1 GCA_019118525.1 Candidatus Bariatricus faecipullorum | reverse complement strand
GAGACAGGGGCCAGCCCGTCCCCGACCACATTTCCCAAACAATCCAAAACGGGAGGGGCCTTCCTGGCCCCTCCCTGGCTTTTTAATTGTCATCTGGCTTTTCTAGTCGTCACCCTGGCAGTTCATGTCGGTGATACTGCAAGTCTTTTCCTCATCTTCGTCCTCGCAGTTCATGTTGGTCAGGCCGCACGTAGTATCGTCGTTGTCGCCTTCGCAGTTCATGTCGTTCAGACCACAGGTGGTATCTTCTTCATCTGTAATTCCGTTCATGTTGGTCAGTCCAAGATTTTTCTTCATGTAACTACACCTCCTCTACGTTTTTCGTTGCAACGATGTCAATTCCGGTTCCTGCCGCATTCGGCACGATAACGTCGCCGATGTGTACGGGAGCTTTCACTTCCACACCTTTCAGAGCCTTCACGCAGTCGAAAATCTTTCCTTTCGGAATATCTTCTCTGGTCTTCACCGATACCATATCAGCTTTTCCACCGGTTACTTTTACGGTAGACGTTACGATTCTGGTCGGATTGGACACTTCTTTTCTGGCGTAAGTGTCGCCCCGTTTGCAGGTGTTTCCGGTTACGCTGATTACTTCGTCCCCTTCCATTTCCACAGTAAGAGGACATCCCATCGGACAATTGATACAAGTCAAATTCCTAACTTCCATTTTCTATGCCTCCTCTATCTTTACTGTGATGGTTTCCAGGTCAGGATACTGCTGCAGCTGTTCTTTGGTCAGCTTGATTTCTTCCATCTCGCCGGGCGCTACTATCTGACGTTTTCTGTGAATCACTCTCTCGTCATCAAAGTATGCGCTTACATAGCAGTTCTTATACACGGCACCTACCCGGAAGCGAACGGTAAGGTTCTCGTCCATTCTTGCCGTATTGATTTCTACCGGAACGGTATAACGTACTCCTTCTACCGGATTCAGACGGATATCCCGTCCTCCTTCTGCTCCCCGCTCTCCTTTTACATAGGCTGCCGCATTTTTTCCGGCCGTGGCAGCTTCCTGAGAAACGAAATCTACCAGGTCGTGTACGTGGAGAACGTTTCCGCAGGCAAATACGCCTTCGATATTCGTCTCCAGACTTTCATTTACCTTCGGTCCGGAAGTAACCGGGCTCATCTCTACGCCCATGCCTCTGGAAATCTCGTTCTCCGGTATCAATCCTACCGAAAGAAGCAGGGTATCGCAAGAGTAAAATTCTTCCGTTCCCGGAATGGGTTTTCCACTGCTGTCCACTTCTGCCAGGGTCACGCCTTCCAGACGTTCTTTTCCCTTGATATCCACTACGGTATGACTCAGTTTCAGCGGGATTCCGTAATCGTCCAGACACTGAACGATATTTCTCTTCAGGCCGCCGGAATAGGGCATCAGTTCAGCCACTACTTTTACTTTTGCTCCTTCGAAGGTCATTCTTCTTGCCATAATCAGACCGATATCACCGGATCCCAGAATGACAACTTCCCGTCCGGGCATCAGGCCTTCCATGTTTACCAGTCTCTGGGCCGTTCCTGCGGAGTAGATACCTGCCGGACGGTAGCCCGGGATATTTAAGGCTCCCCTGGAACGCTCCCGGCATCCCATGGCGAGAATGACTGCCTTCGCCTGAATCTCAAACAGTCCGTCCTGCCGGTTCATGGCAGTTACGACTTTTTCATGGCTGATATCCATAACCATGGTGTTCAGTTTATATTCTATCTCAAGTTCCTTTGCCTGGTCAATAAATCTCTGGGCATATTCGGGACCGGTGAGCTCTTCTTTAAATGTATGGAGACCGAATCCGTTGTGAATGCACTGATTCAGAATTCCGCCCAGTTCTTTATCTCTTTCCAGAATCAAAATGCTGTCGATTCCATTTTTCTTCGCCGAGACGGCAGCGGCAAGACCTGCCGGACCTCCCCCGATAATGACGATATCATAACTTTTCATGTCCGAAGCCTTCCTTTCTATAGTGTATCTTTGTTGGTGCCGACTACAAGTCTGGATTCTCCGCCGGTCTTGGTGATGTCAGACATGCTCACACCCCATTCGCGGGCCAGAATTTCCATAGTCCTCGGTGAACAGAAGCCGGACTGACAGCGTCCCATTCCTGCTCTTGTTCTCCGTTTTACACCATCCAGGGATTTGGCTCCAAGGGGACGCCTGATGGCATCGATAATCTCCCCTTCTGTTATCATCTCGCAGCGGCAGATAATATTTCCGTAGGCAGGTTCCTTCTGAATCAGTTCTGCGCGCTCTTCTTTGGTCAGGGTATCCGGATCCAGTATTCCCTTCCGTGTGGCGATAAAGTTTTCCTTTTCCTCCAGGCCCATCTTCTCCTTCAGAATATCTGCAACCATTTCCCCGATTGCCGGACAGCTTGTCAGGCCCGGAGATTCGATTCCGGCACAGTCCACAAACCCTTTGGCGTCTTCCAGCTCTCCAATCAGGAATTCGTGCCCGTCCTCATGGGCCCGAAGTCCCGCAAAGGAAGTGATGACCTGACGCATGGGCAGATTTTTCACATTCTGTCCTGCCTTTGTAATCAGCTCGTCCAGTCCTTCTCTTGTGGTACTGGTGCCTTCCTTGTCATCAATGTCAATGGCTGTGGGGCCTACCAGCAGGTTGCCGTGCACGGTGGGCGTAACCAGCACCCCTTTGCCGTATTTGGTGGGCAGCGCGAAAATCGTTCTGCTCACATGATTTCCGGCGGTTTTATCCAGCAGGCAGTAGTCTCCCCGTCTGGGCGTAATATGAATTTTCTTCTCGCTTACCATATTGTGGAACTTGTCTGCATAAACGCCGGCAGCATTTACGACGTATTTTGTCTCGTATACACCCTGGTTCGTCTCCAGCGCCCAGCCTTCTTCCGTTTTCCGGATATTCTGAACTTCTGTATTAAACTTAAAGTCCACCCCGTTTTCATATGCGTTTTCCGCAAGGGCGATATTCAGGTTAAAGGGACATACAATTCCCGCCGTAGGAGCGTAAAGTGCGGCATACACATTGTCCACAATATTCGGCTCCATCTCCAGAACCTGTTCCCGGTTCAGAATCTGCAGATCCTTTACTCCGTTGGCCACGCCTCTGTCATACAGCGCCTGCAGTCCGGGCATATCTTCCTCATTCAGGCAGATAACCAGGGAGCCGGTTCTTTTAAAGGGAAAATCCAGGTCTTTGGAGAGCTGCTCCATCATTTCATTTCCCCGCACATTCAGTTTTGCCATCAGGGAACCGGTCTGAGCGTCATAGCCTGCGTGCACGATGGCACTGTTCGCCTTGGATGTCCCACAGCATACGTCTTCCTCTTTTTCCAGCACACATGCGTTGACTTTGTAGCGGGACAGTTCCCGTGCAGAAGCCGCGCCGGCTACTCCTCCTCCTATTATAATTACATCATACATGTCAACATTTTCTCCCTTCATCCTCTTTCTCAGAAAGAGCCCGGCAAATAGACGCATCTTCCGGTGCGGTTTGTATTGCCAGGCTCTGTTCTCACGCAATTCTAGTCTTTAATTGTTTTACACAGCCTACCAGGGAATCGCACCATAAAGTAATACTGCTACTATTGCACCGATAACCGGTCCTACCAGTGTAACGATTGCATATCCCCAGTTGGAACTTCCTTTTCCTTTAATAGGAAGAATCGCATGGGCAAGACGCGGGCCGATATCACGGGCCGGGTTGATTGCGTATCCGGTCAGTCCTCCAAGAGACATACCAATAGAAACAATGATTCCGAATACTACGAATTTATCAAGTCCGGTTGCAATTCCTTCGATGTTGGCAATACCTTTGATTGCGAAAACAAGTACGAATGTTCCAACAGCTTCGCTTAAGATGTTAAGCGGCATGTTCGGGATAGTCGGGCTTGTGGAGAATACGCCGAGTTTTGTTCCCGGGTCTTCTGTCGCGTCAAACTGTCCCTTGAACAGAAGGTATACCAGGCATGCGCCTACGAAAGCGCCTGCGAACTGTGCGATAATGTATCCGGGTACCAGTGCCCAGTCAAAGCTGCCGTCGATGGCCAGGGCCAGAGTCAGGGCCGGGTTAAAGGATGCGCCGGAAGCTGCTCCGAAAATAACGGCCGGAATCATTACGGCAAGACCCCAGGCAAATGTAATCTGAATGGAGCCGGCACCTTTCATACCGGATTTATTCAGTGTTACGTTGGCTACTACGCCGTCGCCCAGAAGAATCAGCATCATCGTTCCTAAAAATTCAGCTATATATGGTAACATAAGTGTTGCCCCCTTTTCTTTTTGCTTTCTTTTCTCTCAATTTGCGTTATCTGGAATTATTCGTCTTCTTTTGCCCAGCCGTAAGCATATTTTACAGCTTTCTTCCAGCCTTTGATTTTGGACTCTCTTTCTTCTTCGTCAAGAGCCGGTTTAAAGGTCTGGTCGATAGCCCAGTTCTTAATAACATCTTCTTTGCTGGACCAGTATCCAACTGCAAGACCTGCCAGGTAAGCAGCGCCCATTGCAGTTGTCTCTACACACTGCGGACGGTTCACCGGAGCGCTGATGATATCTGCCTGGGTCTGCATCAGGAAATCGTTGGCACTTGCGCCGCCGTCTACCTTCAGGGCGGACAGCTCGATTCCGGAATCTGCCTTCATGGCTTCCAGAACATCATAGGTCTGATATGCCAGGGACTCCAGTGTGGCGCGGATAATGTGATACTTGTTTACGCCACGGGTGATTCCTACGATGGTACCTCTTGCGTACTGGTCCCAGTGCGGAGCTCCCAGTCCGGTAAATGCGGGAACCACATAGCATCCGTTGGTATCTTTTACTTTCTTTGCCATGTATTCGGAATCCGGTGCGGAGTCAATCAGTCTCATCTCGTCACGGAGCCACTGAATAGCAGCGCCTGCCACAAAGATGGAGCCTTCCAGTGCGTAATTTACTTTCCCGTCCAGTCCCCATGCAATGGTGGTAACCAGTCCGTTTTTGGAGAATACCGGTTTTTCTCCGGTGTTCATCAGAAGGAAACATCCTGTTCCATATGTATTCTTTGCTTCGCCGGGTGTGAAGCAGGTCTGTCCAAACAGAGCGGACTGCTGGTCGCCTGCCGCGCCTGCAATCGGAATCGGGCCGCCCAGGAATGCGGGATCTGCCTCTCCGTAAATGCAGCTTGACGGTTTGGGCTCCGGAAGCATGCTCTTCGGGATATCCAGTTCTGCCAGGATTTCATCATCCCACTGCAGGGTGTTGATGTTAAACAGCATGGTTCTGGAAGCGTTGGAGTAGTCTGTTACATGAACAGCGCCCTTGGTCAGTTTCCAGATAAGCCAGGTCTCAACGGTACCGAAAAGGAGATCTCCGTTCTCTGCTCTTTCTCTTGCTCCCGGTACATTGTCGAGAATCCATTTAATCTTGGTTCCTGAGAAGTAGGCGTCAATTACAAGGCCTGTCTTTTCACGGAATTTCTCAGTCAGCCCTTTCTCCTTCAGAGAGTCGCAGTACTCGGATGTTCTGCGGCACTGCCATACGATTGCGTGGTAAACCGGTTCTCCTGTGTTCTTGTCCCATACAATCGCTGTTTCTCTCTGGTTCGTAATACCGATTGCCGCGATGTCTTCTGCAGAAGCCCCAATTTTTCCCATGGCCTCTACGGCAACACCCAGCTGGCTTGCCCAGATTTCATCCGCGTCGTGCTCTACCCAGCCCGGTTTCGGGAAATACTGAGTAAATTCTCTCTGGGCAACGCTGCACATTTCCCCCTTTTCGTTGAACAGGATACATCTGTTACTGGTTGTACCCGCGTCCAGTGCCATTACATACTTTGCCATATTCATGTCCTCCTTCTCTTTGTGCTGGCATGTCTGCCATTTTTTTATAAATTAGCGGTCCAGAAAGTGTAACCGCTTAATTTCTACATCCTCCATACCTCCTGATTCGTGGAAGATACGGAAATCGCCCCCGCCGACAAGGCAGCCAGTACTGATTTTTTTTCTGTAATCAGACCGCCTGCAATGATGGGAATCCGCGACGACTGGCAGATTCTCTTAATCACGTCCGGCATGACTCCCGGAAGCACCTCGATGACATCCGGTTTTACACTGTGCTGCTGATGTCGGATATTCTCCAGGGCCATGGAATCAATCAGGAAATACCTGAGTACAGTAAACAGAGATAATTCCTTCCCCCTTTTAATCAATGCCGGTTTCGTTGTAATTATTCCATCTGCCATTGTATTATTTTTGATAAAATCCACTGCGATTTCTTTGGAACTGAGACCGTTGATTAAGTCCACATGCACTACCGCCATCTGGCCGGCCTCTTTTACTTTTCTGACAATATCCGGAATGCTGCATATATCACCAAACAAGATAAAAACGACTTTCACATCCTCCAGCTGACAGCACTTATCCAGTCCGTCCATATCCTTGACTGCCGCTATCACCGGGTTGCTCTCAACCATATCGTAAAACTTCTGGTCCATGTCTGAATTCCACTCTCTTCTTTAAATTGGGCAACAAAAAAAGAGCAAGACTATTAACAACATTTCTGTTGTGATTTCTTTGCTCTCCTGTCTTGGCGCCCATTTCTTTAACTGATTTGACTATAACATAATGCACAAAATAATACAAGCGACTTTACGAGAATTTGTGTTTTTTCTATAGTTTTTAACAAATTTCGCTTTATTTTTTGTGCATTATGTCTGTATTTTTGTCTATTTTGTTACTTTTTCTTGGTTAATTTTTTAACGATATCCGCCATCTCCTCGATGGTTTTCACTCCCATCACAATCTCCTCATCGTTGAGAATCGTCATGGGAACTCTCTGGATTTTGTACTTGTCCACCAGCTCCGGATACAGATTGGCGTCTATCATCTCCGCCTCAATTCCCTCGTTCAGAGCGGCCATGTGCTGGCAGGCGGTTACGACCTTCGGGCAGTGGTGGCAGGCCAGGGAAACGCAGATTTTGATATTTACCTTCCCGGTCAGCTTCTCGACTTTCTTCCTGGTCCAGCGGCTGATGTCCTGTCCGGGCCCTGCCAGATTGTAAAGGGCCAGAACAAAGGAATTGATTTCCTGCCCTCCAGGTACGCCGTGAAATGCGATACCGGACCAGGCCCCGTCTTTGTAAAAACCGGCTGCCGGCAGGTAGTCCTGATTCAGCATCTCTGCCTTCTCTCCTTCCTCCGGCGCATAGGCTTCCAGTGTAATCCGCTCACTCAGGGAAGCGATGACTGCCAGAAAACCGGCCATCTCTTTTCCCTTGTCCGTTTCCATGTCCAGCACGGCCTTTATGGTGACGTCCTCTGTCAGTTTATCCAGAACTCCTTTCAGCCCCTCTTTTAAATTTTCGTCAATCAGGCTGCTCTCCGCCGCAATATTTTCAATCATACCGTCCCTCCTTACTGGTTTTTTCCCGGGTTTCTTTCTGTCTCCATTATAGTTTTATCTCTTCCAAAACGCAAACCCTAACAGAAATTTAAAAAATCCGGAATTGCGTTTCCGGAAATTATGTTGTACTATGAGGACAGATGAAAGCATCTTTCACAGCAAAGTCAGTAAAGGAGGAATGTGACTATGAAAAAACTCATCAATGCGGTAGACCAGGTGGAAAACCAGATGGTAGCCGGTATGGTTAAGGCCTATCCCCAGTACCTGAAAAAGCTGGACTGCGGGAATGTAGTTGTCAGAGCGGAGAAGAAATCCGGCAAAGTCGCCCTCATCAGCGGCGGCGGAAGCGGACATGAGCCCGCTCACGGCGGCTATGTGGGAACCGGTATGCTGGACGCTGCCGTAGCAGGTGCCGTATTTACCTCTCCTACTCCGGACCAGATTTACGAAGGAATCAAAGAGATTGCCACAGACAAGGGGGTTCTGATGGTAATCAAAAATTACACCGGCGACGTTATGAACTTTGAGATGGCCCGGGAAATGGCTGAGATGGAGGGCATCAAAGTAGACCAGGTAGTCGTAAATGACGACGTTGCCGTAGACGGCAGCCTCTATACCGTAGGCCGCCGCGGCGTGGCCGGCACTGTGTTCGTACATAAGATTGCCGGCGCTCTTGCGGAAAGCGGAGCAGAACTGGAAGACGTAAAGAAAGTGGCAGAAGACGTTATCGCCAATGTCCGCAGCATGGGCATGGCCATCCGCCCCTGTACTGTACCTGCATCCGGCGTACCCGGATTTGAGCTGAAAGATGACGAAATGGAAGTGGGTATCGGTATTCACGGAGAGCCGGGAACTCACAGAGAAACCCTGAAACCTGCCGACGAAGTAGTGGATATGCTGCTGGAAAAAATCCTGGCAGACATCGATTACAGCGGCAGTGAAGTGGCTGTTATGATTAACGGTTCCGGTGCGACCCCGCTGATGGAGCTGTTTATCCTGAACAACCGTGTAGCGGATGTACTGGCAGAAAAAGGAATCAAAGTGTACAAAACCTTTGTGGGAGAATACATGACTTCCCTGGAAATGGAAGGTTTCTCCATCTCTCTTCTCCGTCTGAACGATCAGATGAAAGAGCTTCTGGATGCCCCGGCAGACACCCCGGCATTTAAAGCATAAGAAAGGAGCATACAGACATGAATTCACAGAAAGTTGTGGAGATTCTTCATGCAGTCAGCAAAAAAATCGAGGAAGAAAAGGATTTCCTGACGGAGCTGGATAACGTCATCGGAGACGGCGACCACGGCATCAACATGGCCCGGGGATTCCAGAAAGTGGAAGAAAAGCTGGATACGCTTCAGACCACGGATATCGGAAATATTCTGAAAACCACCGGCATGACCCTGGTTTCCACTGTGGGCGGCGCTTCCGGTCCCCTCTACGGCACTGCCTTTATGAAGGCAGGCATGGTTGTGGCCGGAAAAGAGGAACTGACTCTGGATGATTTTCTCGCCTGCATGGACGCCGCAGCAGAAGGCGTGAAGATGCGCGGAAAATCCACCCAGGGAGAAAAGACCATGCTGGATTCCATGATTCCGGCTCTGGAAGCCATGAAGAAGGCAAAAGAAGAAGGGCAGGATACTCCCGCTGTTCTTCAGAAGGGAACCGAGGCCGCAAAGGAAGGTGTGGAATATACCAAAACAATTATTGCAACCAAAGGACGGGCAAGCTATGTAGGCGAACGCAGTATCGGACACCAGGACCCGGGAGCCACCTCTTTCACGGACATCCTGGAAACTATCTGTAACTGCGTGTCTGCATAAACGGAACAGGCAGGAGGAAAAGACATGGTTGGAATTGTAGTGGTTTCCCACAGCGCCCACCTTGCGGAAGGCATTGTGGAACTGGCGAAACTGATAGCCCAGGACTGCCCTGTTGCCGCCGCAGGCGGACTGGAGGACGGAAGCTTCGGCACCAGTTACGAACGTATTATGAATGCCATTGAGTCCGTTCACGGCTCAGACGGCGTCCTGGTTCTGATGGACATGGGAAGCGCCGTCATGACCACGGAGATGGTTCTGGAAGATTTAAGCTATGATGATATCAAGATGGTAGACTGCCCGGTTGTGGAGGGCGCCGTCGCTGCGGCTGCCGCTTCTTCCGGCGGGCTCTCCCTGGAGGAAGTACTTCGCGAAGCCCAGGGAGCAAGAGAAATGCGAAAATTTTAGATGTGCAGAAAAAGAAACCCGGGTTAATTACCGGGTTTCTTTCAGTTTTGCGTAATAGGAATCCGCAGTATACAGCGCCGCCACCGGGTTATGCCCAAGCACCCGGTCCTTCACCACTGCCGTAGTAACCGGCGCTTCGGAATATTTGTAAAAAAGGCTGTCATGTCCCACGCAAAGTCCCACTACGATATTCAGGTCTGTCTTTTCCCGGTTCAGAATTTTTGCCTGAAGAATGGGATTGCACATATTTACTCCCACTTTTTCGCACCGTTTTGGAATCCCGACAGAAATCTTTTTCTGAGCCCCGGTCTTGCAGGCGGCGCCGAACACTTCAAATCCGTTTTTCCGCAGAATTTCCGCCATAATCCGGCTCTCCTTCAGCAGTCCCACACAGGTGGCAATTCCCAGCTTCTTCGCCCCGATTTTCCTGGCAAATTCCACAATTTCCTGAATCCGGGTGTACTGGCAGTAATAGTCCGCTTCCACTTCCGCGGCCGCTATCATCAGCCGGTGATTTTCCTCTTCCTGATAGCATTCCATGGCCTCCTGCAGAAAATCCTCCGGCATTCCCTCCGTCAGACAGAAATCCGGATACGCTTTATCCATACTGTTACAGTTTTTTACGGCACAGTCGATACATGACCGCTTCTGCTCTTCCATTTTCCTTTCTCCTCTCTTTTTTTGTTCCTTTTTCAGACGCAGGAAATCATTTTCACCGTAAAATTAAACGGAAAAGTCAAATAAATTTAATCCTATTTCTTCACTGAACCTCCTGCCGATTTTACCGTTTACAATATCAATAACCAGTTCCGCCGTAGCACTGACGACCGCACGGTTTAAATGCCCTCCTATAACGTTTCCTTCTTTGTTTCCGGCACTCATATGGATATGAAGATAAGGCTTGTTTTCTTTTTCTGTAATTGTACCCGTTAATGATACGATTTCGTAACTTCCAGTTGTATTTACCGGATAAAATTCTTTTTTCTGAACGTCAAATACACCGGTCGTAAAGTCATTGACAGCTCCCAGACCAGTTACATGCGCTAAAGAAATCTGCTCTTTCTCCGCTATGAAACTCAACTGCTGCAATATTTCTTCTCCAGGATCTATACGGGCAAATATTTTATCATCAAATCTTTTATACTGCATGTTATCATCCTTTCTGTCATTCAATCATTTTATAAATAAAAACCCGTAAACCTTACGTTTACGGGTTCTGTGAGCTCCCCGAGCAGGGTTCGAACCTGCGACCCTTCGGTTAACAGCCGAATGCTCTACCGCTGAGCTATCGAGGATTACTTATTTTTGTGTACCTTCAAAACCGCATACGAACAAAACTCATCCTTCTCCCTTCCTGCCTTCCAGGTTATGCCCTCGACCTATTAGTAACAGTCAGCTCCATGTGTTGCCACACTTCCACCCCTGTCCTATCCACCTC
>DWYV01000020.1 GCA_019118525.1 Candidatus Bariatricus faecipullorum | reverse complement strand
AAACTGGAAGAGGCTTGTAATAGAGCGCTTCTGTATTCCAGGACACCCAGTTATAAAAGTATCAAAAATCTATTAGCTGCCATGAAAGAGGATTCCCAATACGTATCCCAGAATCCGGAATCTTCTTCATTAGAGACACAAGCACAGACACATGGTATTACCAGAGGTGCCAGATACTACGGAGGTAAAAAATCATGACCAATCAGAGTACCATTGATAAACTAATCGAGATGCGCCTGTCATCCATGGCAGATGCATTCCGGATCCAGATGAATGATTCTGCAATGAAAGAAGTTCCGTTTGAAGACCGCTTCGGCATGCTGGTTGATGTTGAGTATACAAACCGGAAAAACAACCGTCTGAAAAGGCTAATCCGTCAGGCAGAACTGGAACAGCCAGACGCCAGCATCGCAGCCATCGACTATCAGTCTGGCCGGAAACTGAATAAAGCTTTAATCAGCCGTCTAGCTACCTGCGAATACATTATGGAATACCGTAACATCTTTATTACCGGTGCTACAGGGAGCGGCAAAACATATATGGCATGCGCCTTTGGTATGGAGGCCTGCAAACATTATTACATCGTGAAGTATGTCCGGCTTCCAGACCTGTTACTTAATCTCCAGGCAGCCGGAGATTCCGGTGCTTTTGCCAGTGTACTAAAGAAATACACTAAGCCAGTCCTGCTGATCATTGATGAATGGCTCCTGCTCAAACTGACCGAGTCCGAAGCTAGAAATCTTTTCGAGCTGATCCACAAACGCAGGAAAAAGTCATCGACCATCTTCTGCTACCGGTTCCAGAAAAGCGACTGGTACCAGCAGATCTGCAGCGGTGAGAGCACTCTTGCAGATGCTATCATGGATCGTATTTCTTACGATTCATATAAAATCAACATCGAGAGCATCGATCCATCGAAAGACCTTTCCATGAGAGAGGTATATGGTCTGGATCCTGCTCAGGCTGAGTAACTATCAATAGGTGGATCCGTTAGTCCGGACAGGTGGCTCTCGCCACACCGGACTGGCGGCTCCGCCGCACCGTAATATTCACGCATTCCAAAAAGTGGTGAATTTCAAAAAGTTTTGGGATTATAATCCAAAAATCATTGATAATTTTGTCTGTTTGAGGTATGCTAACCTTAAGAACCTGGAAGGGTGGTATGACTATGGTGATTCAACGGAAAGAATATCTGGATAAGCTGATTGCCTTTAAAGATAAGCAGCTTATTAAAGTTATTACTGGTGTCCGCAGATGTGGAAAATCCACACTGCTGGAGATTTATCAGAACTGGCTGCTGGAACAAGGGACTGATAAGGAACAGATTATCTCAATAAATTTTGAGGATATTGATTTTGAAGAGCTGACAGATTACCGGAAGCTCTATTCACACTTAAAAGAACGGCTTATTTCAGGAAAAGTGACTTATATTTTTCTGGATGAGATTCAGCATGTTGAAGATTTTCCGAAAGTGGTAGATAGTCTGTATATTAAGAAAAATGTAGATATCTATATTACCGGCTCCAATGCCTATATGCTTTCCAGTGAGATTGCGACGCTGATTTCCGGACGGTATGTGCAGATTGAAATGCTTCCTTTGTCTTTTAAAGAATATATGGAGAGCACCGGCAGCATGGAAGACAGAGGTGTGAAATATACAGACTATCTGGAAAACAGCGCATTCCCCCATACTCTGGAACTGAAAGGGCAGCCAGACGAGATTCGTGATTATCTGGAGGGCTTGTACAATACGATTGTTGTTAAGGATATTGTGAGCCGAAAGAAAATCACGGATACCATGATGCTGAAAAGTGTGCTGCGGTTTGTGTTTGATAATATCGGGAATCCGCTTTCGTCTAAAAAGATTGCAGACACAATGACTTCTGACGGACGGAAAATCGACACAAAAACAGTAGAAAAATATCTGGAGGCCCTGACAGAGAGCTATATTATTTACCAGGCAAAGCGATACAATATCAAAGGAAAACAATATCTGAAAACACTGGAAAAGTACTATGTTGTGGATATAGGCCTTCGCTATATGCTTCTGGGGTCAAGGCAGATGGATGCAGGGCATATCCTGGAAAATGTGGTATATCTTGAGCTGCTCCGCAGAGGATATGATGTATATGTGGGGAAAATCGGTTCATTTGAAATTGATTTTGTCGCTCAGAACAGCAAAGGGATATGGTATTATCAGGTCGCTCTTTCTGTAAGGGATGAAAAAACACTGGAGCGGGAGCTGAGACCACTTATGGCTATCCGGGACCATTATCCGAAAATGATTCTGACGCTTGATGAGGATCCGGAAGCGCAGTACGATGGAATCCGGCGGATAAATGCCAGGGACTGGCTTCTTGGTTTGACGGATAAATAAAAGCCGGAAAAAGGACTTATAGTAGTATTGGAGCGAGGTGAAAGATGAATGTATATGTCAGTAAATCAGGCGGCGGAAAAGTGGGGGATTTCAGACAGAAGAGTACGGACTTTATGTTCAGAAGGAAGAATTCCGGGAGTCATCCGTGAGGGACGTGGCTGGAAGATTCCGGAGGATGCTGAAAAACCAGAGCGTTCTGCTAAAAAGAAAGAACATCCGATGACACTGCTGGATACTTTGCGGGAAGAAAAAGCAGGCAAATGTTCCGGCGGCATTTATCATAAAACACAGATTGATTTAACGTATAACTCAAATCATATAGAGGGGAGCCGTTTGACCCACGAACAGACCAGATATATTTTTGACACGAATACCATCAGTGGGGGAAATGAAGTTCTCAACGTAGATGATGTGATTGAAACCACAAATCATTTCCGATGTATTGATATGATTATCGACCATGCAAAAGCTGTTTTGACTGAGAAGTTTATCAAAGAGCTTCATATGACTTTGAAAAGCGGGACCAGTGATTCCAGAAAAGACTGGTTTGCAGTAGGGGATTATAAGAAACTGCCCAATGAGGTGGGCGGCATGGAGACTGCCCTTCCCGAAGAAGTGGATAATAAGATGAAAGCTCTGCTGACGGAGTATAAGGCCAAAGAAGGAAAGACACTGGAAGATATTCTGGATTTCCATGTAAAGTTTGAAAGAATACACCCGTTCCAGGATGGCAACGGACGTGTAGGCAGGCTGATTATGTTCAAAGAGTGTCTGAAATATAATATCGTTCCCTTCATTATTGAGGATAGCCTGAAGATTTTCTATTATCGTGGGCTGAAAGAATGGGACAACGAGAAGGGGTATCTGACAGACACCTGCCTTACCGCCCAGGACAGATATAAGGCGTATCTGGATTATTTCAGAATTCCGTATTAAAGCAGGATGAGTATAAGGAGAAAACCAGACATGATTAAAGTACTATTTGTATGCACCGGCAATATCTGCCGGTCCACCATGGCAGAGTATGTGTTTAAAGACATGGTAAAGAAGGCGGGACGGGAGCAGGAATTCCATATCGATTCTGCCGGGACCAGCCGGGAGGAAGAAGGAAACGGAGTTCATTATGGAACCCGGGAGAAGCTGCGGCAGCAGGGAATTCCCTGCGGAAACCACAGAGCCAGGCAGATGACCCGGAAGGATTATGAGAAATTTGATTACCTGATTGGCATGGACGACGGAAACATCCGGGGAATGCGACGGATAGCCGGAGGAGATCCGGACGGGAAGATTTACAAACTCCTGGAATTTTCCGGAAGCGGACGGAATATTGCCGACCCCTGGTACACGGGAAACTTCGACGCCACCTGGGCCGATGTGACGGAAGGCCTGGAGGGCCTGAAGCAGAAACTTTTGTAAAAACAGGCAGAAAAAGAGCCGTGCTGGAAACGGGAAGTCTCCGGTACAGCTCTTTTTCTGTATGCCGCCTGTGCGCCGCCGGAAAAAGCGGCGGCGCAAAAAGGGAGGCTAATAAAAGGGAAAGCTACCAGGTCTCCCGGTGGATTTTCTCATAGGGGAGAGAATCCAGAGTATGGGGTTCCGGGTGCGTTTCCGGCATGCCCAGGGACAGAATGGCTTCCAGACGGAAATGCTCCGGGAAATGGAGCAGTCCGCGCAGAAAGTCTTCGGTGCTGCTTCCGTCTGCGGCTTTTCGCAGGCGCCCCTGAATCCAGCAGCTTCCCACACCAAGGGAGTCTGCCATCAGATGCATGTTTGCCATGGCGATGGAGCAGTCCTCTGTCCAGACGTCGGTCAGGTCAGGGTCCGCCACGACCACGACGGCGGCGGAGGCTCCGGCCAGCATATTTGCTGCGCCTTCCCGGCACCGGGTCAGTTCCTGCAGCATGTCTTTTTCGGTTACCAGAATGAATTCCCAGGGACGGCGGGCCCTTCCGGAAGCAGAGAGCAGACCTGCCTGGAGGATGGCCTGCAGGTGTGCTTCCGGTACCGGCGCTGCGGTATAAGTCCGGACACTTCGCCGGTTCTGTAATTGCTGTAATAAGTCCATAAATCCGTTCTCCTTTCCGGAATCAGTATACCAGAGAGAAAAGGGCATGGCAACCGGACACAAAGCAGAGAAAAAGGTTGAAAAAATAAGAAATCGTTTTACAATGGAAGGAAAGGGAATGTTTGAAAAAAGGAGGAAAAAACAGTGGGGAAAATTATTCTGAGTGCAGACAGCACCTGCGACCTGGATGCAGAACTGAAGGAGAGATATCAGGTACAGTATTTTCCTCTGCATATTATTCTGGACGGAAAGGAGTATCTGGACAATGTGGATATTACCCCGCAGGAAATTTATCAGGTCTATTATGAGAAAAAACTGCTGCCCAAAACGGCGGCTGTCAATGTGGGGGAATACATGGAGTATTTCCGAAACTGAGTAGAGGACGGCTGTGAAGTGATACATATCAATCAGGGGAGCTCTCTTTCCAGTTCCTATCAGAACTGCTGTCTGGCCGCGCAGGAGCTGGGGCATGTGCATGTAGTGGACAGCGGGAACCTTTCCACGGGGACGGGACTGCTGGTGGCGGCTGCCGGACAGATGATTGCCCAGGGAAAGTCTGTAGAGGAGATTGTAAAAGAACTGGAGGCGCGAAAGTCTCTCTGCCGGTCCAGCTTTATCCTGGATACGCTGACATTTATGCATGCCGGCGGGCGGTGTTCTTCCGTGGTAGCGCTGGGCGCTAATGTGCTGAAACTGAAGCCCTGCATTGAGGTGGACAACCGGGACGGAAGCATGAGCGTGGGAAAAAAGTACCGGGGGCCGCTGGATAAAGTGCTGGTAAAGTATGTGAAGGACGAACTGGCCAGATACCAGAAGGTAAAAAAAGACCTTCTGTTTATCACGCATTCGGGAATCGATGAGAATTACATCGGGCTGGTAAGGAAGGCAGTGGAGGAAACAGCGGAATTTAAAGAAATTCATGTAACCCGGGCCAGCTGTACGATTTCCTGTCACTGCGGGCCGAACACACTGGGAATTCTGTTCGAGGCGGAATAAAATAACGAGGTATACCGGGAGGACATCATGGAAGAGCGAGACAGAAAACAGAAAATATTTACGAGAATCAGCATGGTGCTGCATCTGATTCTGGGGATGACGGTATTCCTTCCCTGGATAGAACTGGATGGAGAGAAGAAAAGCCTGGTGCTGTTTCTGTGGCAGATAGGGATTGCCGGGGAGATAACGCCGGAAGACCCTATGGTGTACGTGTTTGCCTTTTTCGGACTGCTGCAGCTGATTTCGGCAGTCTGTTCGATATTATACAGTGTCACCGGCTTCTTTAAACTGGGGATGGACGGATATCGGAAAGTGGTGCACTGGATTCAGTTTATCTATATTGTGGCAGGAGCCATTTTCTTCGGTCTGGTTCCTATGCTTTGGACGTACATCATTCCGCTGTTCAGTCTGCTGGATGTGCTGTTTGACACTTATCTGAGCCAGCGGGACCAGATGCGGAAAGAGGACCGGGAGAGAAAGGAAAGGGAGCGCCAGGAAAAACTGGAACGGAAGCGGAGACTGGCTTTTCCGGGACATTACAGCCGGCATTTTTACCGGGTTCTTCTGGTAAATATACGGTATCACTATAAAAATTATATTCTGCTTGTACTGAGCGGGATGTTTATGACCATGTACCTGTTTCTGGGGTTTGCCCTGGAAGCGGTATTTTCCGGAAGCCATTCCCAGGAGAACCTGCTTCTGGGAAGTGGTCTTCAGAAAATCCTGATTCAGGCGGTTCTGATGGGACTGGTGCTGAATGTGATACTTATGATTCTTTCCTTTTCTTACTATATTAAAAAGAAGATGAAGGAGGAAAGTGTCTTTCTGGTGCTGGGAATCCGCAGCCGGGCCCAGACGATGATTCTGGTGATGGAATATGTGGGATGTACGCTGCTTGCCCTTGTGCTGGGACTGGCAGGGGGCAGACTGGTGCTCCAGGTGCTGCTTGCCCTGCTTAACCGGGAGGCTTCCCTTTCCTATTCCGGAATTCCCTGGTACTATTACCTGATTGTAACGGCAATCTATTCCGGGGCGGCGATTCTGGCGGCAGTCATTAACCATGAAATCTATGACTGGATGCGCTACGATTCGGCAGAGATGATGCGGCCGAGGAAGGGAAAGATTCCGGGAAGACTGACCTGGCTGGCAGCTCCCGTGGGGATTCTGCTGGTTCTGCAGTCCGTCGGCAGTTTTGCCTCCCTGGTCAACGGGGAAGACACGGCGGACCAGTTTTATTTTGTGCTGGGGCTTTATTTCTGCATTATCTGCGTGTCCGGTTTTGTGGTGCGGAGAAACCGGAAAAAGGGGAAACATTATTACCGGAAGGTGTTCCAGAAGCTGCCCTTTCTGGACCGTTTCTGGAAGAATACCAACGTGCTTGCCCTGCTTGGCGCGGCAGGATTTTTTGCCATGTTTATGTTTACCGCACCGCTGGCAGGCCTGGGGGCGGCAGAGCCGGTGGAGGAACTGTATCCTTATGATTTTGTCAGTATGGCCCATGAAGAGGATGCGGATTTCTTTGCCCGCCTGGAAGCGGAATATCCGGTTACGGCCCATCATTATCCGATGCTTAGGGTAACCACACCCCAGGGCGACCGGCCCACCTGGGTGGATACGATGAACAATCAGTTTATGCTGGTTATCTGGCCCCAGGGACAGCATGTGGCTGTTTCGGAGTCGGCTTTTCGTGAGATGAAGAGTCTTCTGGGAGAGGAGACGGATATGCCAAAGCTTTCCGGAGAAGAGATTTATGTGGTTTTCCAGCAGGATGCTTCGACTTCCGCGCATCCCCTGAGCTGGTATAATCGCGCCGTAGATCCGAATCTGCGGGTGGGACAGCCCCTCAGCGACTACAGCTGGGTAGAGCGGGAAGCGCTTTATCCGGCCAGGAAAGTGGCAGGTTATGAGCGCTCGATTGTCACGGGAATGTTCGGCCGGGGAGAGCAGGAGAACCTGGTGGTTTTTTCAGACGATTATTTCGCCAGCCTCTGCGAGGGAGAAACGGAGGGACCGGTGGACCTGGTGCTTCTTAACGCGGAACCGGAAGCGCGTCAGCAGGTGAATGCCGAACTGCAGAATTTTGCCGAGAAACATACAGAGGACAGTCAGTGGGACAGTGATATCCGTCCGTACTATGAAAAAGAACAGATGATAAGAGATACGGAAAGCGAACGCTATCTGCGGACCACAGTGTGGATGTTCTCTCTTCTGATGGCAGGGGTCTGCGGGATTTTCCTGGTGCTGGAGAAGTTTCTTCTGGAGATGGAGGATACGGTGGAAAAATACCGGTTTCTGCATATTATGGGAATGCGGAAAAAGGAACGGAAGAAGATACTGGGAAGAGAACTTCGGATGTTCTGGCAGATTCCCCTTCTCATCGCCGGTGCCGGCACGCTGATTTTTACAGGAATTCTGTTTTCCCTTCGGATGTACACAACTGGCGACATTCTGGCCTATCTGAAATATGCCGTGATTATCTGGGCGGTTTACTGGCTCTGCCAGATTCTGCTGTTTGCCTGGCTGGAACGGACGTTCCTGGCGAAGGCAGAGGAGGAAGGAAAGTCCTGACTTTCCTTCCTCTTTTTATTCTGTAACGGGGCTTTCGGTGACTGGCAGAAAATACTGGATTGTTTAATTTGTGGCAATTTTTGTGAAATCGTTGACTTTTACCACAAGATTTAGTAATATGTCAAAGGAAACAGAATGAAGCATTTTCTATATTTTAGTACGGTTAAGATAAGAGGAGAATTAGGAATGGAAGAACAGAAGACTGCCGTGGTACCGGCAGATGATGAGATCGAGATTGATTTGACTGAGCTGTTCCAGCTTCTTCTTCAGAAAATCTGGGTGATTCTGCTTTGTATGATACTGGCAGGAGGAATTGTCCTGGGCGGGACGCTTCTTCTGATTACGCCAAAATATGAAGCGTCCTCCATGATTTATATTCTGACGAAGACGACCAGCGTGACTTCCCTGGCAGATATCCAGATGGGAGAACAGCTTACCGTGGATTTTGAAACCCTGGCGGAAAGCCGTCCGGTCATTGAAGCGGTGATTGATGATTTAAATCTGGACTATACATATGAAGAAATGACGGATATGATTTCTACGGAGAACCCCACGGATACCCGTATTCTGCGTCTGATTGTAGAAAATGAGGACGCAGAGCTCGCGAAGGATATTTCCAATTCCCTTGCAGAGGCTACGGCGGAGCGGGTGGCTTATGTTATGAAGTCCGATGAGCCTACTATCGTGGAAAACGCGGTGACGGCAGACAGCCCGTCCAGTCCGAACGTGCTGAAAAATACAGCAATGGGAGCTCTGGCAGGAGCAGTGCTGGCCATGGCGGTTATCGTTATCCGGTATCTGATGAACGATACGATCCAGACGGAGGATGATATCCGGAAGTATCTGAACTTACATACACTTGCGGCGATTCCAATGGAAAAGAGGCGATAAGCGTTGAAGGGTTCTGGAAAGGTCAGAAAAGCGCTGACTGTAATTCTGGTTCTGATCGCGGTCTGCTGCGGCGCGTATTTAATCTGGTATTATGTGGTGTCTGACAGAGTAAATGATTCCTATGACAAGGCAAGGGATACGGCCAGAGGAGGCGCGGAGAATACAGGCGCGGGAAGTCTGGATACAGAACCTGTGGAAAATCCCATTGATTTCGCTTCGCTCCAGGCGATAAATCCGGACGTTTATGCCTGGATTACCATTGAGGGAACCAGTGTGGATTATCCGGTGGTGCAGAGAACAGATGATGACAATTATTATCTGGACCACACCTGGGAAGGCGTCAGCGCATCCCAGGGAGCGATTTTTACGCAGGCGTTTAACCAGAAAAATTTTTCGGATTTTAATACGGTAATATATGGACATCAGATGGGAGACGGGAACGATTCCATGTTCCACACACTGGACCGGTATCTGGAAGAGGGATTTATGGAAGAACATCCGACGGTGATGATCTATACGCCGGACCATGTCTATACCTATGAAGTATTTGCGGCCGTGGTTTATGACGACCGTCATCTGATGCAGTATTACAATTATGTACTGGATAGTGAAAGGCAGGCTTTTCTGGATTCTCTTTATAATTCCAGAGACATGCGGAATCAGTACAGGGATGATGTGGAGGTTACTGTGGATGACAGGGTACTTTCGCTGAGCACCTGTATTGCGGCGGAACCGGAAAGCAGACTGCTGGTGGAGGCGGTGCTTGTAAATGAAACATAAAAATGCCGGTCTGGTAATTCTCGGGCTTTTCTGTGCAGTACTGATTGGCCTGACAGTTTATACTGTGGCCGGAAAGAATACAGACAGACAGGAAACGGAAAACGCAGAAACTGCGGAAGAATCCCGGGAAGATGCCGGAACATCCGGAACCATTACTTATGATGGAAAGCAGTATAAGCTGGATACTTCCGTGAGGACGGTGCTGTTTATGGGAATTGACCAGCAGGCAAAGGCTGATTTGAGCGGAACTCCAGGGGAAAACGGGCAGAGTGACAGCCTGAATCTTCTGGTGATGAATACCGGGACCCGTAAGGCGCAGGTGCTGCAGATTTCACGGGATTCCATGGTAGATATAGATATCTATTCTGTGGGAGGGGAAAAGCTGAGAACGGAAGAGGGACAGATAGCCCTGCAGTATGCTTATGGCGATGGAGCCGAAAGAAGCTGTCAGCTGACTTCCGATAAAGTTTCGGACCTTCTCTACGGGGTGAGGATTGACAATTATCTTTCACTGACTCTGGAAGGAATGGTAGTTGCGACAGATGCAGTCGGAGGAATTACACTGACTGTGCCGGAAGATTATACGGCGATTGACCCTGCCTTTCAGCAGGGAGCAACAGTTACACTGAACGGGGAACTGGCAGAGAAATATGTCCGTACCAGAGATATTGAAGTGCTGGACAGCAATAATCAGCGGATGGACCGTCAGTCGCAGTTCATGAGTGCACTGATTGAAAAACTTCAGGGAATAGACAGTACGGCACGTTATGCCTCTCTCTACACGGAACTGGAGCCCTACATGGTTACCAGTATGACGGCAGATGAACTGAAAGATATTTCTGAGTACAGTGTTTCGGAAGAAATGCTGAGAGTGCCGGGAGAGATTATTGAAAAGGACGGTCACGCCCAGTACCTTGTTAATAATGAAGAATTGCAGAAAATTATTCTTGAATTATTTTACAATGAAGTGTAAACGTGTTAAAATAGATGGAAATGGAAACAATTGTTTACTTTTCTGTGCCGTCTTTTGTTTACAAATTAAAATAAGTATGATATACTTCACATGACGTAATTTATCATGCGACAGTTTATATCATAAATCTGATGAGGAGGAAACTACCAATGAAATCAAGAGTAGCGAAAACATTAGGTCTTGTAGCAGCTCTCGCGGCATGTGTTGGAATGACAGTTTTCGCCGCGCCGAGCCCGTCAGCAAGTACTCCTGTTACTGGTGCAAGCGCAGTGGACGCAAGCGGAAATACAGTGGAAGTATCCATGACTGAAGTTCCCGCTGACGTTGCGGCTTCCATCCAGTCCGAAGAGACTCTGAGAGTGGTTCTGGGCGATGACTTTAATGAGAACGTCGTTGTTGCAGATGTAATGGAAGTTTCTGTTCCGGAAGGAACAGCGTTCCCGATTGATATTACATTCGAGGTTCCGGGCGTTACATCTTCTACTACAGCTTATGTGCTCCACTATGTGGACGGCGCATGGCAGACAGAGCCTACTACAGTAGGAGAAGGTACTGTTACCGGTACATTTGAATCCTTATCACCGGTTGCTATCGCACTGGACAAAACGACCCTTTCTTCCGGAGCAGGCGTTACCTCTCCGAAGACAAGCGCAAGTACAGTGTCTGTAGTAGCAGTGATTGGTCTTGCGGCAGCTGCGGCAGCTTTTGGCATGAAAAAAAGCCTGGTAAAATAAATCAGCTGTGAACAAAAAAGGAACTCTTCTTTGCGGCGGGGACACCGCGGGAAGAGTTTTCTTTTTGATGAAGTAATGGGAAAGGAAAGGGAGAATGAAACTGACAGACATCCATTGTCATATGCTTCCCTTTGTAGATGATGGCCCCGACAGTGTAATGGAGGCGAAAGCCCTTCTTGCGGAATCGTATGAACAGGGGGTGCGCCGAATTATCGCGACGCCGCATTACCGGCCGGAAATGTTTGAAACTCCCATAAAACGAATCCGGTATTCCTACAGCCGGATGAAAGAAATCGCTGCGGAGATGGGAATCCGTATGCGGCTTGGGTGCGAATTTTACCGTAATGAGCATCTTGTCAGTCTTCTGCGGGAAGGAGAGCGGCCATCCCTGGCAGGAAGCAGATATGTATTGATTGAATTTTCCACGAATGATTTATTTCAGACGATACACAATAGTGTATATGAACTGCTTACAAACGGCTATAAGCCGGTTATTGCCCACATAGAGCGGTATGCCTGCTGTGGGGAAATTGAGAAGATAAAGGAACTACGAGCATTAGGCGCCTCTGTTCAGATAAATGCAGGAGCGGTGCTGGGGAACGCGGGAAGGCATACCCGGCGCTACTGTAAAAAACTGATGCAGGCAGATTTAATAGATTTTATTGCGTCGGATACACACGACACAAAAAACCGGAGACCTAATCTGGGAGAATGCGCGGCTTTTGTTGAGAAAAAGATGGGAAAAGAGTACGCGGCCCGGATTTTTGTGAAGAATCCGGGGAAAATATGGAATTTTGAAAAACAGGTGAAGAAATGAAAAAAGTAAATTTGGAATTAGAGGAAGAAAGCTACGGTGTCAGAGAAGCGGTAAAGACACTGCGTACCAATATTCAGTTCTGCGGCGATGACAAGCAGGTGATCGCCCTGACTTCCTGTCTTCCGGGAGAGGGAAAGACGTGTACGGCACTGGACATAGCCCGTTCTTTTGCGGAGATGAACAGGCCGGTCATTCTGATCGATGCCGACATGAGAAAATCTGTTCTGGCCTCCCGGCTTCAGATTCAGGATTCGGTTATGGGACTGTCCCATTTTCTGTCGGGGCAGTGTACGCTGGCAGAGGCCATTGTATCTACCAGTATTCCGAAGCTGCATCTGCTGATGTCCGGGCCCATGGCTCCGAACCCGACAGAACTTCTGGAAACAAACCGGTTTAAAGGGATGGTGGAATCCCTGCGGAAAGTCTATGATTATATTATTATTGACTGCCCGCCCATGGGACTGGTAATCGACCCGGCAATTATAGCGAGACAGTCTGACGGTATTATTCTGGTTGTGGAGTCTGCCAAGACAAAGTACCGCCTGGCGCAGGATGTAAAGGCAAAACTGGAATATACGGGCTGCCCGGTTCTGGGTGTCGTTTTAAATAAGGTAGAACGGGGCAAACAGAAGGGTTATTACAGCAAATATTACGGAAAAGAGTATAAGAAAAACGGATACGGCTCTTACTACGGAGAGAAACCGGCCGGCAGGAAAGCGGAAAAGAAGAATGAAAAGTAAAAAGGTTTCCTTTTTTGCAGCATGCGGCATTACCTGGTACACCGGATGCTGTCAAAAAGAAAATTGGAGAAAAAGTAGAAAATGTGCTTGCATTCGGTATCTTTTTCTGCTACAATATCTAGTGTTGCAGGTCCGCCAGGCGGACAGTTCATATTGTTAGGAGGTGCAGTCATGGCTAAATGTGCTATTTGTGAAAAGGGTGCTCATTTCGGAAACCACGTGAGCCACTCTCATAGAAAAACACCAAGAATGTGGAAGTCCAACGTAAAATCCGTTAGGGTTAAGACAGAAAATGGCGGAACAAAGAAAATGTACGTATGTACAAGATGCCTGAGAGCAGGACGTGTGGAAAGAGCTTAATTGGGATATGGAAACCGGAGCCGGAGAGAGGGCCCCGGTTTTTTTATACAAAAATGCTTTGCGGGACTGTACTTGCAGGAAAAGGCAGGAATTTTCTTTTTCATTGTAAAATTGCGGTAAATAGAGTATAATAATCACAGTATCATGTGACGGAACTGAAAAAAGAACAGAACTGGAGGGACAGATATATGAAGGGAACGATGAGCACAGATTTGGGCGTCATTACAGTTGACCAGGATGTGATTGCAAAATATGCCGGTACGGTGGCCGTTGAATGTTTTGGAATCGTCGGCATGGCGGCGGTCAGTGTGAAGGACGGCCTGGTTCGCCTCCTGAAAAAAGACAGCCTGACAAAGGGGATTCAGGTTGATATATCGGAAGATAACAGAATTACGCTGAATTTTCACATCATTGTAGCGTACGGCGTCAGTATTTCAGCGGTTACTGAGAATTTAATCAGTAATGTAAAATATAAAGTTGAGGAATTCTCCGGCATGACAGTAGACAAAATCAACGTCTACATCGAAGGCGTGAGAGTGATTGACTAGATAGAGGAGGAAACTTGCTGTGGCTACGAAAACAATCAGTGTGGAGATGCTTGCCAGGATGTTTCTTGCAGGCGCACAGAATATTGAGGCGAAAAAGGAGTACATCAATGAACTGAATGTATTTCCGGTTCCGGACGGAGATACCGGGACAAATATGTCGCTGACCATTATGTCTGCGGCGAAGGAGGTAACCGCCCTTCCGGCGCTGGACATGACTTCTCTTGCAAAAGCGATTTCTTCCGGCTCCCTGCGTGGGGCGCGGGGCAACTCGGGCGTAATCCTCTCCCAGCTTCTGCGGGGATTTACCAAGGCTGTGAGGGATGAAAAGGAAATCGATGTGCAGGTGCTTACAAAAGCGGTTCAGCGTGCAAAGGAGACGGCCTACAAGGCGGTTATGAAGCCGAAGGAAGGAACGATTCTGACGGTGGCCCGTGGTATCGCCGAGAAGGCGGAAGAGCTGGCGGCCCAGACGGATGACCTGGAGGTTTTTCTCCCGGCTCTGATTGAAGAGGGAGACGCGGTTCTGGCGAAGACGCCGGAGATGCTGCCGGTGCTGAAGGAAGCCGGAGTTGTGGATTCCGGCGGCCAGGGACTGATGGAGGTCCTGAAGGGCGCTTACGACGCTTTTCTGGGAAAAGAAGTGGACTATACGGCCATTCAGCCGGAGAGCGGCGTGAATGTGCAGAAAATCAGCGCGGATACCGAAGCTGAGATTAAGTTTGGTTACTGTACGGAGTTCATTATTCTGACGGGAAGGGAATTCCAGGAAAAGGAAGAACGGGAATTTAAGGCCTATCTGGAATCTATCGGCGATTCCATTGTATGTGTGGCGGACGACGATGTGGTCAAGGTACACGTGCACACCAACGACCCGGGACTGGCCATTCAGAAGGCCCTGACCTTTGGACAGCTCTCCCGGATAAAGATTGACAACATGCGGGAAGAGCATGAAGAGAAGCTGATTCGGGATGCGGAAAAACTGGCCCGCACCCAGAAGGAGCAGGAGAAGAAAGAGAAAAAAGAACCGCGCAAGGCAGTGGGATTCATTGCGGTTTCCATTGGGGACGGCATGAATGAGATTTTCCGTGAACTTGGCGTGGATTATATCATTGAAGGCGGGCAGACCATGAATCCCAGTACGGACGATATGCTGACAGCCATTGACCATGTAAATGCCAATACTATTTTTATCCTGCCCAATAATAAGAATATTGTTATGGCGGCCAGCCAGGCACAGAGTCTTACAAAGGACAAGGACATTATTGTTATTCCCACGAAGACCGTGCCCCAGGGCATCACGGCAGTGATTAACTACAATCCGGAAGAGGATGTGGATACCAACGAGGAGACCATGCTGGAAGAGATAAAGCATGTGAAGACCGGTCAGGTCACCTATGCGGTGCGGGATACCCGTATTGATGACAAAGAGATTCACGAAGGTGATATCATGGGAATCGGTGATGCGGGAATCCTGGCTGTGGGAGACTCGGTTTCCGGTGTGGCGGAAGAGATGCTGGCGGAACTGACGGACGAGGATTCCGAACTGATTAGTATTTATTACGGAGAGGATGTCTCCGACGAAGAGGCAGAGGCCTTTGTGGCCAAAGTGGAAGCGGCTTATCCGGAGGTGGACGTGGATGCCCACCGGGGCGGACAGCCGATTTACTACTATGTGGTCGCAGTAGAATAAAAGAAACATGCAGAGGCGGTTCGGCAGGAACCGCCTTTTCTATGGCAGGAACCTTCGTTCCCTGTTATAGAAAACTCGGACAGGAGAAGAAAGGGAATTGTATGGAGGAGCAGGCAAAACTGACAGAACTGAAGGGTGTGGGAAAGAAAACAGCGGAACTGTTTGCCCGGGTCGGGGTAGAGACCCTGGAAGATCTGGTTCACTATTATCCACGCAGCTATGAGGTATACGAGGCGCCGGTTCCGGTGGCGGGACTGGAAGAGGGAAAGGTGCAGGCCGTGACGGGTGTGGTGGCCGGGAATGTGAAAATGGGAGGAAGCCCCCGGCTTTCGGTAACCACAGCCTGGCTTAAGGATGAGACCGGCACACTGAAGACGGTCTGGTTCCGCATGCCTTTTCTGCGCAACACGCTTCGGCCGGGAAGCCGGATTACGGTACGGGGAAGGGTCGCAGAGCGAAAAGGGGAGCTTCTGATGGAGCATCCGGAGATTTTCCAGCCTTCCGAACAGTACGCGGAGAAAATGGACACGATGCAGCCGCTGTATCCTCTGACCGCGGGCCTGGGAAATAAAACGGTGATGAAGGTGATGCGTCAGGCGCTGGAAAGCAGACAGCTCTGGCAGGAAATCCTTCCCGAATCCATCCGCAGAAAGTATGGTCTGGCGGAAATCAATTTTGCACTCAGACAGATTCACTTTCCAAAAAACCGGGAGGATTTTTTCCGGGCCAGAGAACGGCTGGTGTTTGAAGAGTTTCTGACTTTTGTGCTGGCTCTCCGGAAGACAAAGGAGCACACGGTGCGGGAAAAGAACGGATATCCCATGGAGAATAAAAAGGAACTGGATGCGTTTACGGAAAGTCTGCCCTATGAGCTGACCGGTGCCCAGAAGCGGGTCTGGGAGGAAATCCGGGGAGACCTGACCGGCTCATTGGTGATGTCCCGGCTGGTTCAGGGAGATGTAGGCTCCGGGAAAACGATTCTGGCGGTGCTGGCGCTGTTTCTTACCGGACTGAACGGGTACCAGGGAGCCCTGATGGCTCCCACCGAGGTACTGGCCAGACAGCACTATGCGTCAGTGTGCCGGTTCCTGGAGGAAAGCAGCCTGCCGCTCCGGGCGGAGCTGCTTACCGGATCCATGAAGGCGAAGGAAAAGAGGGAGACATATGAAAGAATCGCCTCCGGCGAAGTGCAGATAATCGTGGGAACCCATGCTCTTATCCAGGAGAAGGCGGTTTACCATAGCCTGGCCCTGGTGGTTACCGACGAACAGCACCGGTTTGGCGTAAAGCAGCGGGAGGCCCTGGCCGGAAAGGGCAGTATGCCTCATGTGCTGGTTATGAGCGCCACGCCCATTCCACGGACCCTGGCCATTATTCTGTACGGCGACCTGGATATTTCCGTGGTGGACGAACTGCCGGCCAGCCGGCTTCCGATAAAGAACTGCGTGGTGGATACGGGCTACCGGAAAACGGCCTGCCGCTTTATGAAACAGCAGGTGAAAGCAGGGCGGCAGTGCTATGTTATCTGTCCCATGGTGGAAGAGAGCGAGGCGCTGGAGGCAGAAAATGTCACGGATTATGCCTGGATGCTGGCGGAAGAAATGGGACCGGATATCTGTGTGAGGGAGCTCCATGGCCGGATGAAACAGGAGCAGAAAGATGAGATTATGGAGGCTTTTGGACGGGGAGAGATTCAGATACTGGTGTCTACCACGGTAATCGAAGTGGGTATCGATGTGCCAAACGCTACGGTGATGATGGTGGAGAACGCTGAGCGCTTCGGCCTTGCCCAGCTTCATCAGCTGCGGGGCCGGGTCGGCAGGGGACAGTATCAGTCCTACTGCATTTTTATGAGCGGTTCCCGGTCAAAGGAGACGAAAAAAAGGCTGGAGATTCTGAATTCTTCCAATGACGGATTCTATATTGCCAGTGAGGATCTGAAGCTGCGGGGACCGGGAGATTTGTTTGGAATCCGCCAGAGCGGACTGATGAATTTTAAAATAGGGGATGTATTTCAGGATGCGGGAATTCTGCAGAAGGCGGCGGCTGCTGCCGGGGAGATTCTGGAGGACAGCCCGGAGCTCGCTGGGAAAAATTACCAGAAACTGGAAACGCATGTGGAGCGGTATTTGTCCAGAAGTGTTGATTTTTTGACACTTTGAGGATATACTGTAACCATGGTTTCTTGTCGAATTTTGACAAAAAGTTTTTACAGTGTGAGAGGATACATACATGGGAGAAGAGAGGGATTATGCAGGACTGTCCAGCAGTCAGCAGAATATATGGAATCTGGAGCAGGCCTATCCGGGACTGCCGTTAAACAATATCTGTACATCTCTTTATATAGAAGGCAATTTTCGTGTGGATCTGCTGCAGAAGTGCATAGAACTTGCTTATGTGGCGTATCCTGTCCTGCGAACCCGAATTACCAGAAAAGAAGGAAAAATTTTACAGTATACAGCTCAGGAGATACCGGCCCCGGCTCCTTTTATCGACTTTTCCAGAACGAATCAGAGCGGCGTCTCTGTGTGGAACCAGTCTGTGGCAAGGGAGCATATGCCCCTTTATGATTCCTGCCTCTGCCAGATGACGATTTTTAAACTTTCGGAAGAGCAGGGTGGAATTCTGACCCGGGTACACCATATTATTGCCGACGCCTGGTCTCAGGCTACGGTGACCAATCACATTATTCACAACTATTTCCGGCTTCTTCAGGAAGAGGAACCGGTGAGCGAAGTGACCCCGGATTACCGGGACCATATCCGGGCGGAGCAGACCTATCTTGAGTCCGCTGCTTTCGGACGGGACTGCGCCTTCTGGCATGAAAAGCTGAGAAACATCCCGGTGACCCGGCTGAGGGAGCACTATTATGCCCGGGTGTCTCCGGTGGGCGTGCGCTATTCTGTGCATCTGCCGGACAGAATGAACCGGATGATTGCGGCTTTCTGCGACCGGAAAAAGGTGTCTCCGTTTGCCGTGTTTTATATGGGCATCGTTATCTATCTGGCCCGGATGAAAAACCAGTCCCGGTCCTGCATCGGGGTTCCGGTTATCAACCGGATGAATTATAAGGAAAAGCAGTCCGGGGGCATGTTTGTCAGTACGCTTCCTTTTGTCAATGAACTGGATACCTGCCTGAGCCTGAATGAATTTAACGAAAAGCTGAAAAATGACTGGTTCCAGCTGCTTTATCACCAGAGGATTCCTTTTGAGGAAATCAAGAGGATTCTGGCTGCGGAGAACGAGCAGGTGCCCGAGCAGCTGTTCGGCATCGCGCTTTCCTATCAGAATGGGAAAATGGACCATCTGAGAGGAGCCCGTGTGCGGATGGAGGGACGCTGGATATACAGCGGTTATCAGGCGGAATCCCTCTGCATTCACGTGAGCAGCCGGGACGTGCAGAACCAGTTCCTGGTGGATTATGATTATCTGACCCAGATTTTTTCGGAGGAGGACATTGTCCGCTTCCACGGGCATCTGATGCAGATTCTGAAGGAGGCCCTGCTTCATCCGGATCTGCCGGTGCGGGATCTGAACCTGATAAGTGAAGAGGAAGAGGAACGTCTGATTTTTACGTTTAACCATACAGAGCACTGGTACCAGAGGGAGCATTCCCTGCGGCAGGAGCTGCAGGAGAGAGCGGAAGAATTCCCGGACCGGGCGGCGCTTATCTGGAGGGGACAGCGGACGACGTACCGGGAACTTCTGCAGGAAGCCCGGGAGCTGGGAGAGCGGCTGGCGGCCCTCTGCCCGGGAGGGGAAAAGAACATTGCGCTTCTGCTGGAACCGGGAGCGGATTTATTCCTCTGGATGTGCGCGGTCACCTGGTCGGGAAATGCCTGGGTTCTGCTGGACAGGGAACTGCCTGCGGGGCGTATCCGGCTGATGCTGGAAGAGAGTGAAGCGGCTTTGTGTATTTCGGAAGAAGCACAGGGAGAGTCTTTGCTTCCGTGTCGAATAATGTCGAAGAAGGAAGTGCTGGAAACCAGCCCCTGTCCGGAAGAGGAACTGCCGGTTCCGGGAGCGGACTGGAGAGCCTACCTGGTTTATACCTCCGGCAGTACGGGAACGCCCAAGGCAGTGGAAACCGTCCAGCGCAGTCTGGTGAACCTGGCGGAGAATATGCGGGAAATCTACCCCAAAGGGGCGGTGCTTTCTCTTTGCAGTGTGGGATTTGACGCGTTTATCCTGGAAAGTATGTGTGCCCTGCTCTGCGGAAGAACCATTGTGGTGCTTCCCGGGGAGGACCGGAACCGGCCGGAGGCAATCGCGGAGGCGATTCTCCGGTATGACGCCGGTTTTCTTGCCCTGACGCCTTCCCGTCTGCAGGCCTATCTGCAGAACCCGCTGTTTGGGAAAGCAGCCGGGAAACTGGAATGTATTGTGTGCGGCGGGGAGACTCTTTCCGGAGAACTGCTATCTGCGGTCCGCGACGTCAGCGGGGCGGACCTTTATAATCAGTACGGACCCAGTGAGGCCACGGTGGCGGTGTCCCATGCCCGTATTACGGGGGAGGAGCGCTTTACCATCGGGAAGCCGTTCTGGAACTGCAGGATTTACATCCTGGATGACAAACTCCGGCCGCTGGCCCCCGGCTGTGCGGGAGAACTCTATATCGGCGGAGACTGTCTGGCCAGAGGGTATTTCCGGGATGAAGAAAGGACGAAGGAGCGGTTTATCTCCGACCCCTATGTGCCGGGAGAACGGCTGTACCGCACCGGAGATATGGGCGAATGGACGCCGGACGGAAGAATTGTCTTCCTGGGACGGAAGGACCGGCAGATGAAACTGCTGGGCCACCGGATTGAACCGGGGGAGGTAGAGGAGCGGCTTCTTGCCTATCCCGGCGTCCGTCAGGTGGCCGTGACGGCCCTGGGGAACCAGCTGGCCGCCTACTATACGGCGGAAAAGGAAATCGACCCGGAGGAACTTCTGAATTACGGGGCGGATTATCTTCCCCGTTACATGCTCCCGGTCTACGCCAGACAGCTGGAGCGGATTCCGTCTACTCCCGGTGGAAAAGTGGACTACGGGGCGCTTCCGGCTCCGGAGACGGGAACGGAATCCGACCAGCCGTTGGATGATACGGAAGAGAAAATCCTGGAAATCTGGAAGCGGATACTGGGACGGGAGCAGCTGGGAACCGGTTCGGATTATTTCCTTTCCGGCGGGGATTCCCTGAACGCGGTGAATATGCTGACGGAACTGGAAAAGACCTTTGGGAAAAAATTAAGGCTGGAAGAGGTGTACCGGCACAGTACGGTGCGGAAGCTGGCGGTGCTTATCCGGGGCAAAGAAGTGGAAAAAGAGCGGCTGGAAAAGGCGCCGGCCCGTACAGTGTGGCCCCTTTCGCCTTCCCAGGAGAGCTTTTACATACTGGAACAGTCCGATGAGACGGGAAAAGGTTATCATATGGCAGGCGCCTTCCGGGTACAGGGGGACCTGGAGGAAGGCAGACTGGAGAAGGCCTTTGCCCGTCTGACAGAAGAAGAGGTGCTTCTGCGAACGGGATTTGAGGCCGGAGCAGACGCACTGCAGGCCCGGATTCATGAATCGGCAGAATTTCACCTGGAACATCCGGCCGGGAAAACCGTCGGAGAGGCCCTGGCTGCATTTGTGCGGCCCTTTGACCTGGCCTGTCCGCCTCTGCTGCGCGCAGGCATGGTACAGTGTCAGGGAGAGACCTGGCTTTTGATGGATATGCATCACATTATATCCGACGGTATCAGCAGTGAACTGATTTTAAAACGGCTGGATGGCTACTACAGAGGAGACAGTCCGAAAGTGCCGGCCTGGCATTATTTTGATTATATATGGAACCTGGAAAAAGAGAGAAAAGAAGGACTGCCTTCTTACTGGGAGCAGACGCTGGAGACGGGAATTCCGGAGCTTGTGCTTCCCCTGGACAGACCCCGCGGGCCGGTGTTTGACGGAGCCGGAGGACGGGTGTATTTTGCTCTGCCGGGGGACCTGCAGCAGAAGATTCAGGAATACTGTCTTCAGAACCGGGAAACGCTGTTTACCTTTCTGTTTACGGCCTGGGCCCTTCTGCTTTCCGGCGTGTCGGGACAGAGCCGGTTTGCCGTGGGGGTTCCCCTGGCAGGACGGCGCAGGCAGGAGTTCCAGGAAACGGTGGGGGCCTTTGTCAACACCCTTCCGGTAACCGTGGATTTCTCTGGAGAGAAAACGGTGGAGACCTGCCTGGAGCAGACGGGACGGACCGTGCGGGAGGTTATCGACAGTCAGGAGGTGTCCGTGACGGAACTGGCCCGGAAGACTGGAATCCGTCCTTCCCGGGACAAGAATCCGCTGTACTGCACCCTGTTTTCCCTGGCGCCTCTGAATGCGGACCGGTTTACCCTGGGAGAGGCCCGTCTGGAATTCGTTCCGCAGGACACCGGAGCGGTCAAGGTAGACCTTCATCTGGAAGTGACGCCGGTGCAGGACGGATACCGGCTCTGTGTGGAATATGCTTCCAGCCTGTTTGACCGGGAGACGGCGGCGTATTACAGCAGGTGCTATCTTCAGGTGCTCCGGCAGATGCTGGAAAGACCGGGCTCCTGTCTGGCGCCTCTGGATATGGTGGCTCCGGCGGACCGGCTGCGGCTTCTGGAAGAGCCGTCCTGGGTACGGACGCCCTATGAGGCGGTGTGCCTGGATGTTCTGACTGACCGGTACGGACTCTGGAAGGCAGAGGAAACGGCGGTCACCTGGGGAGCGGGAGAAAGCATGACCTACGGGAACCTGCTGGAACGTGCCGGGGAAGTGGCGGAGGCCCTGAAGGAGAGAGGCGTCTCCCGGGGGGGCGTTGTGGCCTTCCTGCCCAGAAGAGACGGCCAGATGCTGGTGACCATGCTTGCCATTTTAAAAGCCGGTGCGGCTTACCTGCCCCTGGACGCGGCGTTCCCGCCGGAGCGCATCCGCTACATGCTGGAAACAGCGAAGGCGTCCTGCCTGATTGTGCGGGAAAACATGGCGTTTTCCTGGGAGGGAGAAGGAACCTGGCGGTGTCCGGTTTTCCGGCTGGAGGAACTGCATTCGGAAAACTTTCCGGCGCCGGTACCGGGCCGGAGCCCGGAGGATGTGGCGAACGTGATATTTACCTCCGGTTCCACGGGAAGACCAAAAGGTGTGATGATGGTGCACCGGTCGCTGTCCAATCTGCTCTGCCATGCAGGAGAGCTTCTCGGCACGGAGGAGGACTGCATTCTCTGCGCCTCCAGCTGTGTGTTTGACGTCTTTACGACAGAGACGCTGCTGGCCCTGGGAAGAGGCAGGCGTATCAGCATTGCGGATGAAGAGGAAATGCGGTTTCCGGCGAAGATGGCAGAACGGATTCAAAAAGACGGCGCCACAATCCTGCAGCTGACACCGTCCCGAATGCGGCTCGGACTTGGAGACGAGGCGTTCTGCAGGGCGCTGGGACAGATTCGGATTCTGATACTGATGGGCGAACCCTGGACCCAGAAGCTGAAGGAACGGATACGGGAACTCACAGAAGCAAAAATATACAATATTTACGGTCCCACGGAAACTTCCGTCTATAACTGTCAGGGAGAAATCCGGGACGTAAATGGAATTCATATCGGAAAGCCCATTGGAAACTGCCGGTATTATCTGCTGGACGGAAACCGGAAGCAGGTGATGCCCACGGCGGAAGGGGAAATCTATATCGCCGGGGAATGCCTGGCAAAGGGCTATATTGGCCGCGATGACCTGACCCGGGAAGTATTTGTGGATGACCCCTTTTTCCCGGGACAGAAGATGTACAAAACCGGGGACCGGGGACGCCTGCGGGCAGACGGCTGCTGGCAGTGCCTGGGCCGGACGGATACCCAGCTGAAACTGAACGGGCACCGGATTGAGCCGGAGGAAATCGCTTCCCAGTTAATGGAAAGCGGACTGGTTTCGGAAGCTGCGGTAGTTCCCGTGCGGGGAGACGGCGTGCCCCAGTATCTCTGCGCCTTTGTGGCAGGCGGGGAAGCAGGCTGCAAAGAGCGCCTGTTCTCCTGGCTGGCCGGCCGGCTGCCGGATTATATGGTGCCTTCGGACATCCGGTTACTGGATGCCCTTCCGAAGACGGCCAGTGGAAAGACGGACCTGCAGCGACTGGAAGAGGAGGCACAGGAAGAGACACAAGAAGAGATACCGTCAGAGACAACGGCAGAGGTACCGGAGTCCGGGCAGGCAGAAGGACCCGGACTGGGGGAATCGGAACGTCCGGATTCCGGCGAACCGAAGGAACTGCTGCCGGTATTAAAGAACATCTGGCGGCAGGTTCTGAAAAGGGAACCGCGGGAAGAGGTATCCTTCTTTGAACAGGGAGGAACTTCCCTGAAGGCCATTCTGGTGCTGAACCAGTATTATGCCCGGCACCTGGATCTGTCCCTGAATGATTTCTATCATGCGCCGACCCTGAAAGAGCAGTGCGCCATGCTGGAGCCGGAGCAGTCCGGAAAGGACGGAACCCCACAGCCGGAATCCGGGCAGACGGAAGAGACCGGCACACCCACGTTCCCGGCGGAGAGCATTCCCTTCCCGGTAAAAGGGAAGACGGTGCTTCTTACGGGAGCGACGGGATACCTGGGCGCCCATCTGCTGCGGGAGCTGCTTCAGATGGGGGCAGGAAAGATAATCTGCCTGATTCGGAACGTAAGCGACATGCGGCTTCGGGAGACGCTGAATGCCTATTTCGGCGGAACTTTTTATCTGGAAAACTGGAGCCGGATTGAGACGGTTACCGGGGATATGACAAAAGAGCGGGCCGGACTGCCGGAGCGGGCCTGGGAAGAACTGGCCCGCCGGAGCGGCCTGGTCGTTCACTGTGCCGCGGACGTGCGGCATTACGCGCCGGAGCAGGAACTTTACGAGGCCAATGTCCGTGGAACCCGGAACATGCTGGCGCTGGCGAAAAAGGGCGGCTGTCCGTTTGTTCATATTTCCACGGTCAGCGTGGCCGGTTCCCGTCTGCGGGAACATCCGTTGGAGCGTGCAGTTTTCACGGAAGACTGTCTGGACGCCGGTCAGAACTGGCAGGAAAACAGCTACGGAAAGACAAAAATGCTGGCGGAGATGGAGGTGGCCCGGGCGGCCGCAGAGGGACTTCCGGTGAAGGTATTCCGAATCGGACGTCTGACCGCCAGACAAAAGGACGGCGTTTTTCAGAGGAACCCGGATACCAATGCCTTTTACCGTCTGGCGAAGGGCCTGCTGGAGTTTGGCCTGCTGCCGGAAACACTTTCTGCGGAGCCTTTTGAACTGACTCCGGTAGACCTGGCGGCCGAGGCCGTCGGACGGCTGCTTTCTTCCGGCCGCTGTGTATTTCATATTCTGAACAGCCGGAGAATTCCACTGGGACGTCTTCTGAACGCCTGCACAGAAATGAAATCGGTAACCGCGGAAGAATTTGACGAAAAACTCCGCCGGGCGGTGCAGGGACCCTGCAGCGACTGGCTGCGTGCCGTGGCCGAGATGTGGATTTCCCGGGACGGGATGACCGGAAACATGGAAGTCCGGTCGGACCAGACGGAGGCGGAGCTGAAAAAGGCGGGCTTTGTCTGGTGTGAACCGGATGTGGAACAGTTGAAGAAGTGCCTGGAAGGAGAACGCAGATGACCATCACATTTATGGAGCGGCTGCTGGATGTTATGACGGCAGTGCTTGCTGTTTTTATTGTCAGTTGTATCCTGCGGAAGAATCTGCAGATTCTCCAGAAGCTCTATGTGGCGAGTACAGCCCTGGTGCTTATCTGGATTGTGGCGGTCATCGGGATTCTGGAGCAGGAGGATGCGGCGGGAACCACGGCCTGGTTCCTGGACGCCATCACCTGCGCGGCCAGTGGATTTGTTGTGCTGACCCTGTTTAATATTTCTTATATTTATACGAAGAACGTGCAGAGCATGCCCCGGCTGTGCCGGTGGCTGTACTGTTTTCCGGTTGCCACCAGCCTGCTGGTATTTACCAATCCGCTGCACCATCTGTTCTACCGGGTGTTTTCCACCCGGGCGGCGGATATTGAGTACGGCCCGCTGTTTTTCGTTTCCGGGGGCCAGTATTATTTCTGGTGCCTGCTTTCCATTCTGGTTATGGTGCGCTATGCCTGGAAAAACCGGCACCGGCTGGTCATTGAACAGACGACTTTTTACTGTGTGGGCCTGCTGATACCGCTGGGCGTGAACATAGTGGCCACACTGCGGCTTGTGGAACTGTCCATTGCGGCCACGCCCATGGCCTTTTTCCTGACGATTCTGTGCCATGGATATGCCATTTATTTTCTGAATTTTATGAACATCAAACCGGTGGCATTTCAGAATATCATGGACAGCATTTCGGACGGCTATGTGATTCTGTCCTCGGACACCTGCATTGTCAATGCAAATCAGACCTTCCTGAATATGTTTGGAGAGGAATACGGCCTGAAGGTAAACGACTATCTGAATGTAATCGTGGACCGGCTGGAGGAGCGGAAAAAAGACCTGATATACAATCTGCTGAATTTTTTCGATGTGTGCAGACAGTCCACCAGCGTCATCTCCTACGAGCAGGCCGTGCTTACCGAAAACGGGAAACGGTATTATTCGGTAGAGCTGACGCCGGTGTTTATCCGGGGAAGGCTTGGCGGTGTGATAGCGCTGTTTGAAAATGTGACTTCGCTGAAGGAAGAAATGCAGAAGGAAAAGGAAAACCTAAGCAGGGAGCTGGAACGGCAGCGGCTGGCTTCCCTGGGACAGATGATAGGAAGTATTTCCCACAGTATGAAGACGCCGATTATGGCCATCTCGGGGAGCACGGAGTCCCTGGACAACCTGGTGACGGAGTATGAGACCAGTATCGGGGACGAAGAAGTGACCGAAGAGGACCACCGGGAGATTGCGGGAGAGATGCGGGACTGGATCCGGAAAATCCGGGACAGCAGTTCCTATATGTCCGATGTGATTACAACGGTAAAGGGCATGGCCGCAAACTTAAGTACATCCGTAGTCACGGAGTTTGAGATAGAGGCAGTGTTTAAAAAAGTGCAGATTCTGATGAAGCAGAGTCTTCTGAAGTACCGCTGTCACCTGATAGCAGATAACCGTGTGCCAAAAGGCATCTTTCTGAAAGGCGACGTCAATAATCTGGTGCAGGTTCTGACCAATCTGGTGGACAATGCCAAGGACGCCATGCTGGAGAAGGGCGGGGACATTGTTATGAAGGCCTGGTATCAGGAAGGGATGCTGTATGTGTCGGTTACGGATTCCGGTACGGGTATCGCGCCGGAGGTAAAAGAACGGCTTTTTGAGACAATGTACACGACAAAGGGAACCCGTGGGACGGGGCTGGGGCTCTACAGCTCGGCAGGCCTGATTCGGGGAAAATTCGGCGGGAATATCTGGATTGAAGACAATCCATCCGGAGGCACGGCAGTCTATATGAAGATGCCGGCAGAAGGATAAAGGGCGGGGGTGAAAGGATGAGAAAAAACAGAGTTGGACAGAAAAAAAACGGATTTTCCATGTTTATTCTGGACGATGACAAAAATATGACGGACGCCCTGGAGGCGTACTTTGCCGCGGCCGGTTATGATACAGAGCAGTCCAATGACCCTCTGGATGCGCTGGACAGACTGCGGGAAAAGTCTTTTGATATCCTGCTTCTGGATTTTATTATGTATCCTGTCTGCGGAGACGAAGTAGTGGCCAGGCTGCGGGAATTTGACAGGAGAATTTACGTGATTATGCTGACGGGACACAGAGAGGTGGCTCCGCCTCTGAATACCATCCATGAACTGGACATTCAGGGCTATTTTGAAAAAAGCGACCGGTTTGACCAGCTGGAACTTCTGGTGGAAAGCTGTATCAAGTCGATTCAGCAGATGAAGATGATTTTCCGCTATCAGGAAGGGCTTTCCCAGATTCTGGAAGCGGTACCGAAACTGAACCGTTTCCGCCCGCTGGAGGAATTTTCCACCCAGGTGCTGAGACAGCTGCGGATTCTGACCGGTTCCAGAAACACCTTTGCCTGGTTCTCCCTGGGAGACATTCTGCCGGAAGAGAACAGTCAGAATCTGCCCCGGGACACGTTCCGGGGAACCGGTATCTGGGAGGGAATGTCTCTGGAGGAATTTCTGGAGAAATATCCTCACATGAAAATCTGTATGAAACGCCGGGAGATTTCCTTCCATCAGGACGGGGACCGGCGCATTATTCTGCTTCCCCTGAAGGCGGGAAAAGAGATGAAATTCGGGATGCTGGGCGTGGTGGAGACAGGAGAGAGCCGGATAAAGCAGGATCTGCTGGCCGTATTTTCCGAGCAGGTGGCCTCAGCCCTCCATAATTCTGTTCTGCATATTCTTCTGGAACTGAACAGCAGCCAAATCAGGCAGGCATACAGCCGGCTGGAAGAAAGCTATGTGGAGACAATAGAGGTGCTGCGTCTGATGGTAGATGCAAAAGACATTTATACCCGGGGCCATTCCGACCGGGTGTCCTACTATGCAGAGAAGCTGGCCAGAGCGCTTGGGAAACCGGAGGAATTTGTACAGCGGGTCCGTGTGGGAGGCCTGCTTCATGATATTGGTAAAATCGGAATTCCGGATGATGTTCTTCAGAAGCCGTCCCGGCTGACAGCGGAAGAATTTGCCCGGATTAAGGAGCATCCGGTCAGGGGAGCGGACACTCTGGAGCGGATTTCCATGCTGAAGGAGCTGGCACCCATCGTGCGAAGCCACCATGAGCGGTTTGACGGCACCGGCTATCCGGATGGACTGAAAGGGGAGGAAATTCCCGAAGAAGCCCGGATTATCAGTATTGCGGATGCCTTTGACGCCATGACTTCGGACCGGCAGTACCGGAAGAAACTGTCCCGCCGGGAATGGACGCTGGAACTGAAAAAAGGAAGCAACAGGCAGTTTGACGGCAAAATGACGGCAGTCTTTCTCCGGTATCTGGACGCGCATTTTGATGAGATGCAGGAGGAACTGAGCTGGACGTATGAGGCAGGTGGGCTATGAAAAAGAAGGAACCGCTGAACCAGGTGCGGGAGTTTGAAACGCTTCCCCGGTGCCTGGACTACATGGAGAAGGAATACAAAGAAAAGCCGGCGCTTACGTTTTACCGGGAAGACGGAACGGAGATTACCCGGAATTACCGGGAATTTACCCGGGACGTCAGAACCTGCATGAGGGCGCTTAAGAAGGCCGGCCTGGATGGAAAGCATGTGGCCCTTATCAGCGAGAACCGCTATGAATGGGTGGTGATTTTCTGGGCTGTCACCTGCCTGGGCGGCGTCCTGGCGGCCATCGATGTGGAGCAGCCGGAAGAGGAGATTGCGGAGATGGTGTCCTATGCGGACGCCAGGGCCGTGTTCCTTTCCGACGCCTTTCTCCCGGTGATGAAAGAATGGCTCTCCGGAAGAAGGCGGGTGATCATTCTGGGAGAAAGCGGGGAGGAGGAAAGCTTTCAGGATTTTCTGGAACTTTCGGAAGATTATGCGGACGGGAACCTGCGTCCTCTCCCGGAACCGGAGGACCGGGCCCTGCTTGTTTACACTTCCGGCACCACAAGCACGGCAAAACCGGTGGTGTTAAGCCACCGCAATCTGCTCAGCAACGCGGCAGGAGCCATGGCCATGGTCTGTGTGGGAGAACGCATCTTTACGCCTCTTCCGCTTTACCACACCTACTCCCTTACCTGCGGCATGCTGGGCTGCCTCTCCCAGGGACTGCATTTTTCCGCAAACGGATATCTGAAAACCATGATGCGGGACATCCGCAGGTTTGAGGCGGACACCCTGCTCAGTGTTCCCATGATTACGGATTCCCTGCTTAGGGCTATCTGGAACCTGCAGGAGCGGGAAGGGACGAGGCAGGAGACAGAACAGCTTCTGGAAAAGGAACGGAAGAGAAGAAAATGGCGGCTGAGGCACCGGACTGTTCGGGACGGACATGTCCCGGAAATTCTGGGACCCCGTCTGCGCCGGATTATCAGCGGGGGAGCGCATATGAACGAAAAGACGGCGGAAGAGCTGGAGCTTTACGGCATTTCCGTGCTCCAGGGCTACGGGATTACCGAATGCTCCCCGCTTATCAGCGTGAACCGGAACCACAGCAGCAGAAGGAAATCCGTGGGAACCCTGATTCCCGGAATGGAAATCAAATTCACGGGGGGCGAGATTCTGGTAAAAGGGCCGTCGGTGTTTCAGGGGTATTACAAAAACGAGTCCCTGACACGGGAGGTGCTGGTACACGGCTGGTTTCACACCGGCGATATCGGCTATATGGACAAGCAGGGGTATCTGTATATCTGCGGACGCAAAAAAAGCCTGATTGTGTTCAGCAACGGAAAAAAAGTGGTGCCGGAGGAACTGGAACAGCAGCTGGTGCGCCTTCCCTATATCCGGGAGGTCATCGTATACGGCGCCCGAAGCGGCCAGACAGAAGACGATGTGACTCTCTCGGCCATGATTTATCCGGACCGGGAAAAGACAGCTGGCATGTCTTCTTTTGAAGTACTGGAAAAAATTCAGGATGAAATCAGCGAACTGAACCGCACCCTTCCCTTTTACAAGCGGATTCAGTCCCTGAAGCTGACAGAGACGGAGTTTGTAAAAACAGGAATTCAGAAAATCAGACGAAAAGAGGGATCTTTATGACCAACAGCGAAATTCTGGATATAATAAAAGAAATCGTTTTTTATGTGAGCGGAATCCGCACGCTGACCATGGATACGGATTTTGTAAAGGATCTCGCGCTGAATTCCCTGGATGTGGCCAATATGGTGGCTGCTTTTGAAGAACGGTTTCAGGTACGGATTCCTGTGACAGACGTCTGGAAAATGGCGCAGGTCAGGGATGTGGTGGAATATATCCAGAACTGGGACCAGGTATCCGGCCTGCCGGGCAGAACAGAAAAATAAAAAAACAGAAAAAACTTCCAGTGTAAGCTTCCGGATTCTCCATATACTAACTGCGTAATCACTCAGGGAGAGTTTTTACAGCAAGTTACAAAAAGGAGGAAAAGAAAATGGCAAGTCGTTCATCTAACAAGGCGGCCGTACCGGAAGCCAAAGGAGCACTGGACAAATTTAAATACGAGGTTGCCAGTGAACTGGGTGTACCGTTATCTGAAGGGTACAACGGAGATTTAACTTCCAGACAGAATGGTTCTGTTGGCGGTTATATGGTGAAGAAAATGATTGAACAGCAGGAAAAACAGATGGCAGGCAAGTAAGCGGTCTGCAAAAGCCGGAAAAAGCAGCTCTTTTCAACAGAAAGGGGCTGCTTTTTCATGGAAAAGTGCTTTTCAGGGCAGGCATTTTCTACTATAATTGTCTCTGGAAAAGAAATGTTTCCCAAAAAGAGAAGCTTCGGAAAAGAGGGGTGCTATGAAAAAAAGGTACAGTATCAGAGGGCTGCTTCTGGGAGCGGCAGTGCTTTTTTCCGTACTGGGACTGTCCGGATGCAGCCGTCATTATACCAGGGACGAGGCTGTCCAGTGGTTTCAGGAAGAAGTGGCGGACGTCTGCCTGGCTGTATCCGGGGAATACGAAGAACGGGAAAATGACCAGGGCTATACCGATTATGTCTGGACAGCCTGGCTCCGGGACCTGCCGGAAGTCCGGTTCGAGCTGGTCAGCCATGAAGGCTACAGTCTGTTCAGCTACCATGGCATGCAGACGGACTACTATCTTCGTATCGGGGAGTACTATGTGCGGCAGTATGAGGCGGAGGGCGGGGACCTTTCCCTTCTGGAGACGGGGGAGAGTTCCGACTGGCTGGAGCTTTCCGGAGAATACGAAGACCTGTCCGGACTGAATCAGATGGCCCGGCAGATGGAGGGCTATCAGAACTTTGTAGAAAGGCAGGAGTATCCCTGCAGTACAGGCTACAGTCTGTGGTACAGCGAACCGGTCACATCCTGGGAGGGCGGGGGCTCCGATACCGGAGTCTTTGAGAGGGATAATCCTGCGAAAGTAAAGGGGGAAGCGCTGGAATCGCTGATACTTTATACGGTCTATACCGGACTGGAGCCGGAGATGTTTACCGAAGAACAGAAGGAGACGGTCCTGGACAGTCATCCGGAGCAGAGATTTACCCTTACCAGGGAGGACGGCGCCCAGGTAAGTTATCCGGGCCTGGCCCTGCATACATACGGCGGTCTGGCTTTTGGCGGATTTTACAGCGTGCTGACGCTGGAAGGCTGGGAGCCGGAAGGTTCGACGGAGGCCTTTACTTTCACGGACCGGAACGGGAGAGTCTGCAGTTTTTCCTACGAATACAGGGAACTGCGGGCGCTGGATGAGAATGGGGATACTGTGAACCGCCAGTATTACTACCTGGCAGACGGGGAGAAGGTATATCTGTCCGGCTCCGGATACTGTATTACCAGTGAAGAACTGCAGGAACTGACGGGACTGACCTACGAAAGAAATAGAGAATAAACAAAAACAGAGCGGGAAACAGCAGCTGCTGTACCCGCTCTTTATAAAAGCCGGAAATCAGACTCGAACTGACGACCCCTTCATTACGAGTGAAGTGCTCTACCGACTGAGCTATTCCGGCACGCTGATTCGCCGGGGCCTTCCGGCAAATCAGCTACGTTTTCAAGTATAGCGAACCGGACGTGGATTGTCAATAGTTTTTTTGCCGTGCCGGAGGACAGAACCGGATGCCGGTCAGGTCAGTTCCGCAATCCGGGAAACCCCCACGTAGATTTCTGAGATTTTGTACCAGGTCGGATAATCCACAATTCCGGTGACAGGAAGGCCGAACACGGACTGGAAGGTGCGGACCGCCTCTGCCGTGGCGGGGCCGAATATCCCGTCTGCGGCGATTCGGGGAATGGCGGGATAGGCATCCGCAATTACATTCAGCTGTTCCTGCATCTGGCGTACCTTGCTCCCGGAGGAACCCTCGCTTAAATCATAACCCGGCCAGGAAGAAGGAATGCCGGATATTTCCTCGGCGGTATTGATATACATGTTTTCTCCGTAGTAGTACCGGAGAATCTCGATGGGGCTGTAGCCCCGGTCGCCCAGCTCCTTGGAACCCCACTGGGTCATCCAGTCCGGACACTGCACCTGTCTGCCGTCACAGTACTGGGTGAGAATGGGCTGGCGCACATTAGGCCGGGAAAGGTAGGAGGCAAAGAGCTCATCCACGATAGCGGAGATAGTATCATAGACGTTGCGTTCCGGAATCCATTTGTGGTCAAAGGCGGTGGAAGAGGTGATGGTAAAGTCATACCCCTGGTTCCGGTACCATTCTGTGTAGACCCGGTTCAGCGTGAAGGACATGATGGCCAGCACATTGGCCCGGATAGTGTTGGCCGGCCAGGTGGCATAGATTTCGCTGGAGGCCACATTTTTGATATAATCCTTGTACCGGACATAGTAATTCCGGGCAGTGCTGTCCCGGGGAGAGCCGTTGTGAACCACCACGTATTCCGGGACCACAACCCGGCTCAGCACGATTTCCCCGGTATCCGGCATGGGCTTTATCTCTGCCTCGGGAATCTTGGGAGGGTAGTTGCCGTAAAGGGTGTGGGCGGGAATCACGAAAACTTCTTCCACTCCGGCCTGGGCCGGATTTAAGTGAATCTGCTGCAGGGCAGTAACGTCCGGCAGAATCTCTGCGCCTGCGATACTGACCGGTTCATAACCGGGAGCTGTGACGTCAATGGTATATTCGGAGTAGGGCTGATTTTCACTATTTCTGTCCAGGCTGTATTCCAGCGGGGGAGCGGGCAGGGACACGGTTTCGCTCTGACCGGAGGAGTCCGTGGACAGCTCTTCCAGGGTACTTTCGGGTACGCCGGTATAGGAAATTTTTATAGAGGCTCCGGCCACCGGACGGGCGGAGCCTGCGGCGGTGACGCTGACTTTCAGCTGACCTCTGTAGGTGGAGTTTTCCTGGGTGGATGACAAAAGAATCATAAAAGACCTCTTACGTTTCTCACTATTATTACCAGTTTATTCAGCAAAGTGCGGTATTGTGCAGGATTTTCTTCTGTGGTAAACTTTCTTTATTATCAGCAGCAAATATCACGACACAACAGGAAGGACGGAAGCAGATTGGGAAGAAGAAGGAGAAGAAGACGCAGACGAAATGCGGCCGGCTGGCTGGCAGGGCTGGTGATACTGGCCGGCGCCGGCTGTATTGCCTGGGCATTTCTGGGCGGGGACGCCAGCCTGACGGAAGTGTTTTCCCAGGCGGCCCCCGGCGATACTGCGTTTCAGGAGGAAGCGATTCCCGAGGAGTCGCTGGAACATAAATTTTATTACAGTCAGCTGGACGAAGAAGAGCAGGAGACTTACCGGGAAATTCTTCAGGGCCTGGAATCGGAAAACGGGGAAATCCGCCTTCATGCGGAAGAAGCCGGCAGGGTGAATGAGATTTTCCAGATGGTGCTGGATGACAGCCCTTCTGTTTTCTGGTGCAGCGGCAGTGCCGTCGCCACGGCCTGGCCGGGAACCGGAGGGGAAGAGGCCAGCGTGGTGCTGGAGCCGGAATACATCCATCAGGGAGAGGAACGGCAGCAGATGGAGGCGGAGATAGAGGCCGCGGCCGAAGCATGCATTTCCCGGATAGCGGCGGACGCCAGTGAATATGACCGGATAAAGGCGGTCTATGAGTATCTGATAGAAACCGTGGATTATGAGGAAGGCGTGGCGGACAGCCAGAATATCTACAGCGCCCTGGTGGGGCATGCCTCGGTGTGCGCAGGCTATGCCAGAAGTACCCAGTACCTGCTGGACCGTCTGGGCGTGTTCTGCATCTATGTGACGGGAACAGCGGCCTCCGGCGGGCAGGAACCGGAAGACCATGCCTGGAATCTGGTGCGCTGCAACGGGAACTGGTACTGTGTGGATACGACCTGGGGAGACCCCATCTTCCAGCAGGAGGAAGAGCTTCTGGCGCCCAGGGCCATCACGTACGACTATCTGTGCTGCACGGAAGAAGAAATTTCCCGGACCCATACCCTGGACCGGCGGGCCGACTATCCGGCCTGCACATCAGAGGACTTAAATTATTACCGGCTGAACGGTATGTTTTACGAGACCAGCGACAGTGATACCCTGCTTGCGGCCATGCGAAACAGCATTGAGGGCGGAGAGACCTCCACGGTCTTTAAATTTTCCTCTCAGGAGCTTTATCTGGAGGCGGATACCAGCCTGACCGGCGGACTGGCGGGAGAGGCGGCCCGGTATCTGGGAACCCTGTACGGCCTTCAGGAGATTCAGTATTCCTATGAAGAAAACCCGGATCTCTGGAAGATTACGCTTTACTGGAGTTATGAGTAACGGCTTTTCCCCGGGTCTGTTATCAGGAATTGGGGTTGAAATCTTATTTTAAATGTGGTAAAATCTTAACAATTTGAGAAAGTGGGCGCTCTGGAATGTGAAAGACTCCTGGAGTGCTTTCTTTTTGAGAAGAAACAAATAAAGCGAAGGGCAAGGTGAACAAATGAAAGCGTTTCTTATTCTGGAAGACGGCACTGTGTTTGAGGGCACCAGTATTGGTGCCGAAAGGGACATGATTAGTGAAATAGTGTTTAATACCTCCATGACAGGCTATTTAGAGGTGTTGACTGACCCTTCTTACGCCGGCCAGGCAGTGGTGATGACGTATCCCCTTATCGGAAACTACGGAATCACACCGGACATGGAGTCCAAAAAAGCATGGCCAGACGGATATATCGTAAGAGAACTTTCCCGTATGCCCAGCAATTTCCGGTGTGAAGGCACCATTCAGGATTTTCTGAAGGAGCAGGATATTCCGGGAATCGCGGGAGTGGATACCCGGGCGCTGACCAAGATTCTCCGGGAAAAGGGAACCATGAACGGGATGATTACCGTAAAGGAAGACTATAATCTGGAAGAAATCCTTCCAAAGCTCCATGCATATAAGGTGGGAGACGTGGTTTCCCGGGTGACCTGCCGGGAAAAATATGTACTGGACGGGGACGGACCGGATGTGGCACTGATGGACTTCGGCGCCAAGAACAACATTGCGAAATCCCTGAATCAGAGAGGATGCCGGGTAACCGTATATCCTGCCCATACAAAGGCGGAAGAAATTCTGGCGGCATCTCCGGACGGGATTATGCTTTCCAACGGCCCCGGCGACCCGGCGGACTGTACGGAGATTATCGCGGAAATCCGGAAACTTTACGACTCTGACGTGCCGGTATTTGCCATCTGCCTGGGACACCAGCTTATGGCCCTTGCCACGGGAGCGAAGACATACAAACTGAAATACGGACACCGGGGAGGCAATCATCCGGTAAAAGACCTGTCCACGGGAAGGGTGTACATTTCTTCCCAGAATCACGGGTATGCCGTGGACGCAGAGAGCCTGGATTCCCAGGTGGCCATTCCGGCTTTTGAAAACGTAAACGATGGTACCAACGAGGGACTTTCCTATATCGGGAAAAATATTTTTACCGTGCAGTTCCATCCGGAGGCCTGCCCGGGTCCCCAGGATTCCGGCTACCTGTTTGACCGCTTTATTCAGATGATGGGAGGGACAAAATAATGCCTAGAAACAAAGATATTAAAAAAGTACTGGTAATTGGTTCCGGCCCCATTGTCATCGGTCAGGCTGCGGAATTTGACTATGCAGGAACCCAGGCCTGCCGTTCCCTGAAAGAGGAAGGCATTGAAGTGGTTCTTCTGAATTCCAATCCGGCAACGATTATGACGGATAAAGATATTGCAGACCGGGTTTATATCGAACCTTTGACCGTGGAAGTAGTGGAACAGCTGATTCTCAAGGAAAAACCGGACAGCGTGCTTCCCACCCTGGGCGGACAGGCAGGGCTGAATCTTGCCATGGAGCTGGAAGAAGCGGGATTTCTGAAAAAGAATCACGTCCGTCTTATCGGAACCACGGCGGAGACCATTAAAAAAGCAGAGGACCGTCTGGAATTCAAGGCTACCATGGAAAAAATCGGGGAACCGGTTGCGCCTTCCCTGGTCGTGGAGAGCGTGGAAGAAGGAAAGGCCTTCGCAGAGGAAATCGGCTATCCGGTCGTACTGCGTCCGGCTTACACCCTGGGCGGAAGCGGCGGAGGAATCGCCCACAACGTGGAAGAGCTGGAAGAGATTCTGGCAAACGGGCTCCGTCTGTCCCGTGTGGGACAGGTGCTGGTAGAGCGCTGTATTGCCGGATGGAAGGAAATCGAATATGAGGTCATGCGGGACAGCAAAGGAAACTGCATTACCGTATGTAATATGGAAAATATCGACCCGGTAGGCGTGCATACCGGGGACAGTATTGTAGTGGCCCCCTCCCAGACGCTGGGAGACAAGGAGTATCAGATGCTCCGTTCTTCGGCCCTGAACATTATCAGTGAGCTGAATATCACCGGCGGCTGTAATGTGCAGTATGCCCTGCACCCGGAATCCTTTGAATACTGTGTTATCGAGGTCAATCCCCGTGTAAGCCGCTCTTCGGCCCTGGCGTCCAAAGCCACGGGCTATCCCATTGCCAAGGTGGCGGCAAAGATTGCCCTGGGCTATACCCTGGATGAGATTCAGAACGCCGTGACAAAGAAGACCTATGCCAGCTTTGAGCCGATGCTGGACTACTGTGTGGTGAAGCTGCCCAGACTGCCTTTTGACAAGTTTATCAGCGCCAAGCGGACGCTGACCACCCAGATGAAGGCCACCGGCGAAGTGATGAGCATCTGCAACAATTTCGAGGGCGCCCTGATGAAGGCCATCCGTTCCCTGGAACAGCATGTGGACAGCCTGATGTCCTATGACTTTACCGCCCTTTCCCAAGAAGAGATTCTGGAGAAGCTGGAAATTGTGGATGACCGGAGAATCTGGCTGATTGCCGAAGCCATCCGCAAGGGCATTTCCTACGACGAGATTCACCGGATTACTAAGATTGACAAATGGTTTATCGACAAAATTGCCATTCTGGTGGAGATGGAGCAGGCGCTGAAGATTCGGGAACTGACGCCGGAACTTTTAAAAGAGGCAAAACGGATTGAATTTCCGGACAATGTGATTGCGCAGCTTTCCGGAAAGAGCGAGCAGGAAATCCACGACATGCGCCATGAAAACGGCATTGTGGCCGCATACAAGATGGTAGATACCTGCGCGGCGGAGTTCGCGGCAGAGACACCTTATTACTATTCGGTATACGGAAGTGAAAATGAAGTAGAGGAGACTTCCGGCAAGAAGAAAGTGCTGGTACTGGGCTCCGGTCCCATCCGGATTGGCCAGGGAATCGAGTTCGACTTCTGTTCCGTACACTGTACCTGGGCTTTTGCCAAGGAAGGCTATGAGACGATTATCGTCAACAATAACCCGGAGACAGTCAGCACGGACTTTGATATTGCAGACAAGCTGTATTTTGAGCCGCTGACGCCGGAGGATGTGGAAAGTATTGTAGACCTGGAAAAACCGGACGGCGCTGTGGTGCAGTTCGGCGGACAGACGGCCATCAAGCTGACAGAGTCCCTGATGAAGATGGGAGTGCCGATTCTGGGTACCTCCGCGGAGAATGTGGACGCGGCGGAAGACCGGGAGCTGTTTGATGAAATTCTGGCAAAATGCGCGATACCCCGTCCGAAGGGAGGCACGGTGTTCACCGCGGAAGAGGCAAAAGAGGTGGCGAACAGACTGGGCTATCCGGTGCTGGTAAGACCTTCCTATGTACTGGGCGGCCAGGGCATGCAGATTGCCATCAGTGACCACGATATCGACGAATTTATCGGCATTATCAACCGGATTACCCAGGACCATCCGATTCTGGTGGACAAATATCTCCAGGGCAAGGAAATCGAGGTGGACGCCGTATGCGACGGCGAGGACATCCTGATTCCCGGGATTATGGAGCATATTGAGCGCGCCGGAATCCACTCCGGAGACAGTATCTCCGTGTATCCGGCCCAGAGCATTTCCGAGGTAACCAAGCGGAAGATAGAGGAGTACACGAAACGGCTGGCAAAGGCCCTGCATGTTATCGGTATGATTAACATTCAGTTCATCGTGTGCGGGGAAGACGTCTATGTGATTGAGGTCAATCCCCGTTCCAGCCGGACTGTACCCTATATCAGCAAAGTGACGGGCATTCCCATTGTGCCCCTTGCCACAAAAGTCATCATCGGGCATAAAATCCGGGAGATGGGTTATACACCGGGACTGCAGAAGGAGGCGGACTACATCGCCATCAAGATGCCGGTGTTCTCCTTCGAGAAAATCCGGGGCGCGGACGTCAGTCTGGGACCGGAGATGAAATCCACGGGAGAGTGTCTGGGTATCGCCTCTACCTTTAACGAGGCCCTTTACAAGGCCTTCCTGGGAGCAGGCATCAACCTGCCCAAATACAAGAACATGATTATGACTGTGCGTGACGAGGACAAACCGGAAGCTGTGGAAATCGGACGCAGGTTTGAGGCGCTGGGCTACCGTATCTTTGCCACCAGAAGCACGGCGGAGGCACTGAAGGCCGGAGGCGTGAAGGCCATTCCGGTCAACAAGATTGAGCAGGAATCCCCCAATCTGATGGACCTGATTCTGGGACACGAGATAGACCTGGTTATCGATACCCCGCCCCAGGGAGCGGACCATTCCCGGGACGGATTTGTTATCCGCAGAAACGCCATTGAGACCGGCGTCAATGTACTGACTGCCATGGACACGGCAAGAGCCCTGGTAACCAGTCTGGAAAATACCGATATCCGCCAGCTGACCCTGATTGATATCGCGAAGATTGAATAAATACCGGATAAGGAGAGTTCTGGATGGAGCTCTCCTTTTTCCAAAAGGAGAGCAGAAGATGTACACCATACTGATAGTGGAAGACGACAGAACCATTGCAGAGCTTCTTAAGAAACACCTTTCCGCCTGGGGATACCGGGTGTCCTGTGTCCGGGATTTTTCCCGGGTGCTGGAAGAGTTCGGAAGCGTAAATCCCCAGCTGGTACTGCTGGATATCGGCCTGCCTTTTTTCAACGGCTTTCACTGGTGCCAGAAAATACGGGAAATAAGCAGTGTGCCCGTGGTGTTCCTTTCTTCCGCCGGAGACAATATGAATATTGTCATGGCCATGAATATGGGCGGAGATGATTTTATCGAGAAGCCCTTTGACCTCCATGTGCTGACGGCGAAAATCCAGGCTATTTTAAGAAGGAGCTATTCCCTGCAGGGACAGAGCCCCCTGATAGAGCACCGGGGTGTGATACTGCATACCGGGGAGGCCACGGTGACGTTTCAGAATCAGAAGATTTCCCTGAGCAGGAATGAGTACCGGATTCTGCAGGTCCTGATGGAACGGGCAGGAAACATCGTCCCCCGGGACGATTTGATGACCGCGCTCTGGGAAAGTGACAGCTTTGTGGATGACAATACGCTGACGGTCAATGTGAACCGGCTCCGGAAAAAGCTTGCGGACGCGGGCCTTGCCGACTTTATTCAGACGAAGAAAGGACTGGGATATCAGATAGTATGAAAACACTGGGAGAGTATCTGGCGGACCGGATCTGGCTTCTGGCCGGTCTCGCTTTCGTGGAGGCTTTGGTCTTCCTGACGCTGTGGCTGGAGGGAAGCACTCTTCGCGGCGCGGGCTATGCCCTGGCGGTGGGCTGCGGAGCCGGACTGCTGGCCGGCATAAGGGACTGCCTGAGATATGTGAAAAAGAGGCGGCAGTTAAGGTGGTGCCGGGGGAACATCTCCGAAACCCTGGACGGACTGCCGGAGAAAACCTCCTCTGTGGAAGGGGATTACCAGGAACTGCTCGCCATTGTGTTCTCAGAGAAGGCCCGGATGGAGTCTTCCTTTTCCGAAAAACGGCAGGAGCTTCTGGATTACTACAGTCTCTGGGTACACCAGATTAAAACGCCGATAGCAGGCATGCACCTGCTCCTTCAGGCCTGGAAAAACGGAATGCTCTCCAAAGAAGGGGAGGCGCTTTCCAGGGAGGACGCCATGGAACTGAATACAAGACTGCAGATGGAGCTTGCCCGGACGGAGCAGTATGCCCAGATGGCCCTTTCCTACCTGCGCTCGGAGGATATGGGGAAGGACCTGGTGTTCCGGGAATACGAGGTGGCGGAACTGGTGCGGGAGGCCGCGAAAAAGTTCTCCCGGGAGTTCCTTTACCGGAAACTGCGGCTTCGGATAGACGAATTCTCCCTTTCTGTGGTGACAGACCGGAAGTGGCTTCTGTTTGTGCTGGAGCAGGTGATTTCCAATGCCGTTAAATACACACCGGAAGGCGGGGAAGTACATATTTTCGAGCAGAGAGGCATTCTTATCATTGCGGATACCGGTATCGGGATCCAGGCGGAAGACCTGCCCCGGGTATTTGAAAAAGGATTTACCGGATACAATGGCAGGGAACACAAAAAATCCACGGGAATCGGCCTTTATCTCTGCCGGCGGGTCATGGACGGCCTGAATCACCGGATGGAAATCCAGTCGAAGCCGGGAAAGGGAACCCGGGTGCTTCTGCTCCTGGGGAGAGAGAACCTGACCGTGGAAGATTAGGAAAAGTGACAGAAATGTAAGATACCGGGAAGAAATGAAAGCCAAATCCATGGCAGAACATTTCTTCCTTTTTTATACTGTACCTGGAAGAACAAAGAAAGCCGCACAGGCAGAAAGGAAGAACAGAGTATGGCTTTACTGGATGTAAAAAATGTGAAAAAAATCTATACGACCCGGTTTGGAGGGACGCAGGTACAGGCGCTGCAGAACGTAAGCTTCTCCGTGGAACCCGGGGAATTTGTGGCAGTGATGGGAGAGTCCGGCTCCGGGAAAACGACGCTTCTGAATATTCTGGCGGCGCTGGACAAACCCACCAGCGGCCAGGTGTTTTTAAAAGGACGGGATCTGGCTCGGGTACAGAACCGGGAGCTGGCTGCATTCCGGCGGCAGAATCTGGGCTTTGTGTTCCAGGATTTTAATCTGCTGGATACATTCAGCATTCAGGACAATATCTTTTTCCCGCTGGTGCTGGCAGGGAAAAAGTATCCGGAGATGAAGAAACGGCTGGAGCCCATTGCGGCCTGGCTGGGAATTCGGGATATCCTGCAAAAGTTTCCCTATGAAGTGTCCGGAGGCCAGAAACAGCGGACCGCCGTGGCCCGGGCCCTGATAACGAATCCCCAGCTTATCCTGGCGGATGAGCCCACGGGCGCCCTGGATTCCCACGCTTCGGACGAACTGCTGCGGCTGTTTGAAAGCATCAACGGGGAAGGACAGACCATCGTCATGGTGACCCACAGCGTCAAGGCGGCCAGCCATGCCGGGCGGGTTCTGTTTATCAAAGACGGAACGGTATACCATCAGATTTACCGGGGCGGCCTTTCCGACGAGGCGCTCTACGAAAAAATATCCGATGCGCTGACAGCGCTGATTACCGGAGGTGAGCGGCATGCGTAATTCTCTCTGTCACAGGCTTGCGGCGGACGGCATCCGCAAGAACGGGAAAACCTATATCCCGTATCTGATAACCGGTGTCATTACGGTGGCCATGTATTATATCATCCGCGCCATCTCTTTTGCAGAGGGACTGTCCAGTTTTCCGGGAGCGCAGCAGGTGAAAAGCACGATAGGGGTAGGAGCGGCAGTGGTGGCCGTGTTTTCCTGGATTTTTCTGTTTTACACGAACAGCTTTCTGATGAAGCACCGGAAAAAAGAACTGGGACTCTACCAGGTGCTGGGCATGGAAAAACGCCATGTGGCCCTGATGATGTTCTGGGAGACAGTGATAACCATGGGGGTGGACATTGCAGGGGGCCTGGTGACCGGCATCCTGTTTTCCCGGTTTTTGTTTCTGCTGCTTCTGAAAATCACCAGGCTGGATGTGCCGCTTCAGTTTGCGGTGGAGCCCCGGGCCATGGCGCTTACGGCAGCCATGTTCGCGGCGGTGCTTCTGGTTGCTTTTGTCTATAATCTGGTGTCCGTGTGCAGGATGAACATGGTGGAGCTGCTGCACAGCCAGAACCAGGGGGAGCGGGAGCCGAAGACCAGGATTCTGCTGACGGTTATCGGCTTCGCGGCCCTGGGAGGCGGATACTACATCGCCCAGACCACGGAGCAGCCGCTGGAGGCGCTGTATCTGTTCTTCGCTGCTGTAGTGCTGGTGATTATCGGAACCTATGCCCTGTTTACGGCAGGAAGCATTGCCGTCTTAAAGCTGCTTCGGAAAAACAAACGGTATTACTATAAGACCAGTCATTTTATTTCCGTATCCGGCATGATTTACCGGATGAAGCAGAATGCGGCGGGACTGGCCAGTATCTGTATCTTAAGCACTATGGTTCTGGTCATGATTTCCACCACGGTTTCCCTTTACGCGGGCATGCAGAATGTACTGGAGACCCGGTATCCCTTTGACTTTTCCGCTGTCATGTACAGCGCCGACAGAACGGCAGTCCGGGAATTCCAGGAGACGGCCCGGGAGACGGCAGAAAAGAACCAGGTGGAGCTCACCACGGACCAGGCATACCTTTCGGCCCAGTTTCTGGTCCTTCCGCAAAACAGTCATGAAATCGCGGTGGCGGATGATTCCAGCTCCCAGAGCGACATTCTCTCCGGAAGCATTCTGAACCTGATCTCCCTGGAGGATTATAACCAGATAACCGGGAAAACAGAAGAACTGGGGCCAGGGGAGGCCTTTGTGTATCTGTCTGAACGGGACAAATCCTGGGACGCGGCGGAAGGAGAACTGCGTATTGGGGAGGAAACCCTGCAGGTAAAGAAGATTCTGGATGAATTTACGGTTTCCGGGGAAGAAAACATGATAGCCTATGACACCCTGTATCTGATAGTGCCGGAGGAAACCTGCCAGGAGCTGATTTCCTACTGCGCCGGCATTCAGGGAGACACAAACGCCGGGGACGGAAACATCAACCTGAATCTGAAAGGAAGCGAAGAGAACCGGGCAAAAACACTGGAAGAGCTGAAAACGGCCTTTTCCGAGGCAGGATATGACGGCTACACGGAAGCCCGCGAGGACTACCGGGAGGAGTTCTACTCGTTCTACGGAGGCTTCTTCTTCCTGGGTATCTTCTTTGGAATTCTGTTTCTGATGGCAACGGTGCTGATTATTTACTACAAACAGATTTCGGAAGGATATGACGACCGGGAACGGTTCCAGATTATGCAGAAAGTGGGCATGAGCCGAAGAGAGGTCCGCCGGTCCATAAAAAGCCAGGTGGTATCCGTGTTCGCCCTGCCCCTGATTGCCGCATTCGTGCACATCTGCATGGGATTTAAAGTTATTGTGCGGCTGCTTGAGCTGATGAACTTAAGTGACGTGGCGCTTTTTCGGAACTGCACCATTGCGACGGCAGGTGTATTCGCTGTTATCTACGGAGTGGTCTATCTGGTGACAGCCAGGGAATATTACCGGATTGTAAGATAAGCTGTAAGAGGGGCTGTTTCCGGCCGGGCCGGCAGAGCCGGGCCCGGCCGGAACCTGTCTGTCAGAGACTGCTGAGGGCAAGCAGAAGACGGGTGTTGTCTTCCGGAAGCATGATACAGAAGCGGATATATTCCCCGCCCAGGGACTGGAAAGAAGAGCAGTCCCGTATCATCATTTTCCGGCGCATCAGCGCGTCGAAGACCTGGGCGGAAGTCAGTCCCGGCTTTTCCAGCCGGACCAGAATAAAGTTGGCCGAGGGCAGGAAGGGATGAAAACCGGGCATGGAAAGAAGCGCCTGGTACATCCGTTCCCGTTCTTTTGTAATCAGCGTCCGGGTCCGGCGAATGTAATCTTTATCCTGAAAGAGCAGTTCTCCGGCCAGGGCTCCGATACTGCTTAAGCTCCAGGGATTCTGGAGCCGGTGAAGCTCTTTCATAAGAGAAGGACTTCCTGTAATGCCGTATCCCAGCCGGAGGCCGGGAGCGGCGAAAAATTTGGAGACGCCCCGCAGGACCATCAGGTTCGCGTAAATCCCGGTCAGCGGCACCGAGGTGACCGCGTCCGGGTCCGGGGCGAATTCCACATAAGTTTCGTCAATCATCAGGAATCCTCCGGTTTCTGTCAGAACATCCAGAATCCGGACGATATCCCCGTTTTTTACGGCCGAGGAAGTGGGATTGTTGGGGTTGCAGAGAATCACGAAATCATATCCCTCCCGTATCTTCCGGGAAAGGCGTTCGGCGTCCAGAACAAAATCTTCCTCTTCCAGCAGATAAAAATAATCGATATCTCCGCCGTTTAAACCCAGTTCTCTGTCGTATTCCGAGTAGGTGGGAGCGATGACCAGGGCATGGCGGGCTTTCCTGGCCTGAATCAGAAGAGAAATCAGCTCCGTGGAGCCGTTTCCCACGATGATGTTCTCCATGTCCGCCCGGCAGTATCCGGCAATGGCCTGCCGGAGCGCCCGGTAATCCCGGTCCGGGTAGGCGCCAAGCACGTCCAGCCGGCCGGCCAGAATCTGTTTTACGGATTCCGGGAAGCCCAGAGGATTGACATTGGCCCCGAACCGGACGACTTCGTCCGGGGACAGCTGATAAAAGGCAGCGGCGGCTTCTAGGTCGCTGCCGTGAAATCCGGGTGATTTTTCCATTCTTTCGACTCCTTTCCCGAAAACCGGCCCTGTTTTTTCCCTTTTTGCCAGTTTTCCACTTTTCCGGCATTGCCTTGATTCTGGAATAATGCTATAATTCATTATAATGTTTTTCTAAAAAATTGCAATGCAAGAAGTAGGTGGCAGAACTTTGAAGAATAAAATTAAAAAATTTTCCAAAGGAGACTTCCGCATGGCATATCCGGACGTAGTCCTGCCGGAGACCCATCTGATTCTGTCGATTGGAGAGGGCGAGACAGCCAGCGGAAGCTTTGTTTTGAAAAACCGGAAAGAAGGAAACGTAAGAGGACTCGTCTATTCTTCTTCTTTTCGTGTGCACCTTGCAGAGCAGGGATTTGAGGGGAATCCGGTTGAGATTAACTTCACCTACGACGGCAGGGGACTGAAGCCGGGACATGTGGAACAGGGGAAATTCACCATCGTCTGCAACGGCGGAGAATATGAGATTACCTTTACGGCGATTATTGAGAAGCCGTACATCATGACTTCCTATGGAAAAGTACAGAATGTCCGGGATTTTAAAAAACTGGCCATTCAGGACTTTACCGAAGCCCAGCGTCTTTTCCGTTCCCGGGATTTTTATGAGGTGATAAAATACGAGGAGCCGAGAATCCGGGCCCTCTATGACAATATGCGCAAATGGTCCCTGGGAGAGCAGGCCATGGAAGAATTTCTGGTGGCCATCAAGCAGAAGGAATGCATCTTTCTGACCATGGGCCGGACGCACCGCACGTTCCGGAACCTGAAGGAGGCGACCAGGGAGATTATCCACTTTACCAAGAACACCTGGGGCTATATGCAGGTAAAGGTTCATGTGGACGGCGATTTTATCCAGATTAGCAAGGACCAGTTCTCTACGGAAGATTTCGTGGGGAACCTGTTTGATTTCAGTTATATTGTACACCCGGAGAAAAACCACGCGGGAAACAATTTCGGAAGGATCACCTTTGAGACGCCTTATGAAAGTCTGACCTATGAGGTGATGGTGGCCAACCATAAGGACCATGCGCCGGGCAGAAGGGAAGCGGATATGATTGTGGCCGGTGTTATCAAAGGCTATCTGGCCTGCATGGGCGGCAGAAATTCCCTGAAGGACTGGGCGGACGAGACGAGAAGCCAGCTGGGACGGCTGGACATCTATTCCGGCGACACGGACATCTATCCGCTGATTGACGCCCACCTGCACATTTTGACCAGGGAGGAAGAAGAGGCGGGCGACATTCTGGACAACTATAATTACAGCCGTTTTTCCATTGGGAAGGACCCCATTGTATCAGCGTATTACCTGTACCTGACGGCGCGTGTCCGGAAGACCGGAAGCCACGTGAACCGGGTGGTGGAGGAACTGAACAAGGCGTACATGAAGCGGCCCCGTTCCTGGCAGCTGGTCTGTATGCTGGTGGACCTGGATCCGGAATACAAAAACTATACGAACCGGCTTCACGTGCTGGAGCGTCATTTCTACAACCGTTCCAATCAGATAGCCCTGTACTGGCAGGCATACCGGTGTTTTCTGGAACACCCCACGTGCCTGAAAAAGCTGACGTCCTTTGAAATTCAGATTCTGAATTTTGCAGTAAAATACCGGCTGATGACCAAGGAGATTGCTCTTTATACAGCCAATCTGGCTACCCAGCAGAGAAACTTTGACAAGGGACTCTACCGGGTGCTGAAGGGGTGCTATGAGCTCTATGGGGACTCCATGATTCTGACCGCCATCTGTACCCAGCTTATCCGGGGAAACCGGACAGAGCAGGAGTACTTTGTGTGGTATGAAAAGGCCGTGGAGGAAGATTTGAAAATCGCCCAGCTTTATGAATACTACATGATGACCATTGACGAAAAGAATTATAAAAAGGATTTTCCCCGTTCCGTATATCTGTATTTCATGCACGGGAACACGCTGAATTACCGGAAGGCGGCGCTTCTTTATGCCAGCATGATTCAGTACCAGGACGAAGCGGGCGAGCTCTACGGGGCTTACCGGGAGCAGATGGAGCGGTTTGCCTGGGAGCAGCTGGAACGCCGGAGAATCAACGAGTCTCTGCGGATTATCTACAAACGCTGCTGCTCTGAGCGGGAGATGACGCCGGAGCGCATCAGCGCCATGTACGATTTGTGCCATGCCTACGAGGTGAAGACAACCATGACCAGCATGGCCTATGTTCTGGTGATTGAGCCGGACGGTTCTATCCGACAGAGAGTGCCCTATAATCCGGAGGGAACCATTGTCTACCTTTACAGCAGGGATTCCCGGATTGTGTGGGAAGCACGGGACGGCCGCCATTACATGGACTCCATTCCCTACGAGACCATGCGGCTTTTCTACGAAAGCCGGTTTATGGATGTGTGCAGGAAATACCAGGAAGAGAATGTGGACGTCCGAAAGCGGGAGCAGGAGGAGCTGAACTGGAAAAACCTGCAGGAGTTCGGACTGGATGCTTTCGAAGAGGAGGACGTGTTCCGGTTCTGCAGTATGCGGATCCGGGAAGAGGGGTATGAGGAGGACGACTTCCTCAGCTACCTCTGTTTCGAGCTGTTCCGGAGAGATTTGTTTGACAAGGCCACACTGACCTATCTGGCCGAATACTACTGCGGCGCCACCGGCGACATGAAGCGGGTATGGCATACGGCCCGCGACTATGATGTGACGACCTATAAGCTCTCCGAGCGTATCATCACGCAGATGCTGTTTTCCGAGATGATGTTCGGAGAGGAAGAAATATTTGAAGACTATTATGACGGACGTACCTACTTCCGCCTGAAGCAGGCGTACCTGGCTTATGTTTCCCGGGAATATGTGGTGAACGGAAGGCAGGTAAAAGGCTGCGTCTTTTCCATTATCGCAAATGAGTACCGGAAGGATGAAGACCTGGCGGACATCTGCAAGATTGCCCTGCTGAAGTATTACTCTTCCCGGGAGGTACACCAGGAGCTGGAACCCATGCTTCGGGAATTTTTGCGGGAAATGTGCGAGAAGCAGCTGTATTTCCCCTTCTATATGGAATATCCGGAAGGCTGGCTTCGGGAGGTACAGCTTTATGATAAGACCATGATTTCCTACCATGCGAAACCCGGCAGCCGGGTAAGCATATCCTGGCAGATCCGGAGCGGGGAAGGAGAGGGCATGAACTATCAGCAGGAAGTGCTGGTTCCTGCCTACGAGGATACTTACATAAAGACCTTTATCCTTTTTGGCGACGAGACACTGCGGTACTATTTTACAGAGACAAACGACGGTCATGTGACGGTTACGGAGAAAAAGGTGTACGAGCCAAGGGAGGTAAAACCGATTGGCCGGTACGGACGGCTCAACGATATGGTGGGACTGAAATCGGAAGCGCTTTCTGTGGCCATGCATGAATATGCCGCGGAAAAAACGCTTGCGGAACAGATATTTGTAGCATATTAGCAGCATACTAAAGGAGGATAAGGTGCATGGGGCAGGGAAGTATCATCGGATACGATATCAATTCGAAAATCTGCCAGATAAGCTATGACAATAAGGACACGCTGGAACCGGAGACGCTGGAAACCGGAGGAGACAGCCATCAGATTCCCCTGGTGATGAACTACTATAAAGACGAATGGACCTACGGAAGAAACGCCGTGCGGATGAATACCGTAAGGGGAAGCGTCACGGTGACGGATATCTGGGAGAGCGCCCTGAAAAAAGAAAGGCTTCAGATTGCCGGACGGGAATTTGAGGCGGTGTGGCTTCTGGCTGAATTTATCCGGCAGACGCTTCAGGATTTTCAGGTGATAGACAGTCTGACCTTCACGGTGCCGGAGATGAGCGAGGACATCCGGTATCTGCTGAAAGGAATCGGACAGCGGCTGGGAATCCGCAAAGACGCTATCTACGTTCAGGATTACAAGGAGAGCTTCTGCCATTATATGTTTAACCAGCCCAAGGAGCTGTGGCAGTATGAGGCGGCCCTGTTTTACTGTGACCAGGATGTTATCCGGGCCTATATGCTGCGGGAACTGAAGACCGGTTTCCGGACAGGCAAGGAGCGCTTTGTCACGGTGGACAAGGTGGCGGAAGCCCAGATGGAAGAGCTGGAGTCCGTGTATCCGGTTCTGAATGTGGACAAGGCGAAAGCCGCGGACGAACATTTTAAGCATTTTATACAGAGTGTATTTGATAAAAAGCTGGTGTCCTCCGTCTTTCTCACGGGGGACGGATTTGAAAATAACTGGTATCCCAATTCGCTTCGGGTGCTCTGCAACGGAAGACGGGCATTTATGGGAAACAATCTTTACAGCAAGGGAGCCTGCTATACTGCCAGAAGGCGGCTGGAAGACAGCACGCCGGAGGAGGAGCCGGTGTATCTGGATGAGACCAAGATGACCGAGCAGATCTGTCTGAAGATGCGGGTAAGGGGTGAGGAGGGATGGTATCCCCTGGTGCCCTGGGGCGCCCACTGGTATGAGGCCGACCGGCAGATTGAGGTGCTGCTGGAGGACACGGAGGACATTGAGATTCACGTGGAATCCCTGGTTACCGGGAAACTCCGGGTGGAGACTGTCTCCTTTGATGGTCTGCCGGACCGGAAGAACTATGCGCTCCGCCTGAAGATTCAGACCCGTTTTTCGGACGAGCGCACCTGCCATATCATTTTTGAGGATGTGGGCTTTGGGGAATTTTTCCCGTCCACCGGATTTTCGGTGGAAAAAGTCATTGAACTAGGAGGAAGCAATGGGCAGTTTAATTCTTTGTCATAAGAAAAAAGCAAAACAGCCATACGAGATTTCCCGTATTCATAAACGAATCTACACGATAGAGGAGCTCTGTTACTATCTGTGCAATAATCTGTATCTGATAGACTACACGATTATCAACGAACAGCTCTGCCGGTGGATAGAGGAGGAACTGGAGCTGCCTGAGCTGGCTGCCCACCTGATGGAGCTTCTGAAAAATCATGCTTCCGTGGAGCAGTTCGTTCTCAGTGTTCTGAATGAATCCCACATCTATACGCCGGGAGAACTGAAGCACATTCAGAATGTGCTGGAAAAACTGAAAAATCAGAAGGAAGTGGAACGCCAGAAATTTAAGGCGGATTCCCTGATGGAAAGCGGGGAACTGGAATCGGCGATTCTGGTATATATGTCGATTCTGAACGGAGAGAAGGACGATTCCGTGGGGTCCCGGTTTTACGGCCGGGTGTGCGCCTGCCTGGCAGGTGCTTACGGAAAGGCGTTTCTCTATGAAGAGGCAGCCAGAATGTACGAGCGGGCCTATAAAATCTGCGAAGACCCCAGAATGCTGGAAGGCTATCTCTATGCCTGCTACCGGTACCTTCCCGTGGATGAGTACCAGAAGATGATTACGGAAAATGACGTGCTGCTGGATGTGGACAACCGGCTGGCCGTAAAAATCGCAGATGCCAGAAAGGGAGTTGAGATAGAACCCTCCCGTGAGTTACTGGAAGAATGGAAACGAGAATATAGAAGAGGGTAGAAGATGAGCAGACTGGAAAACCTGGAAACGGGACTTGGAGAAGAATGCGGCGTGTTCGGCGCCTATGACCTGGACGGAGGAGATGTGGCGCCGTCCGTGTATTACGGGCTTTTTGCCCTGCAGCACAGAGGACAGGAAAGCTGCGGAATCGCAGTGACGGATACTTCGGCAAAACGGAAAATCCGCTTTAAGAAGGGCCTGGGCCTGGTCAACGAGGTGTTTGACGAGGAGAGCCTGGAAAACCTGGGCGGAAACCTGGGCGTGGGCCATGTGCGGTACTCCACGGCCGGAGGAACCCGGGCAGAAAATGCCCAGCCTCTGGTTATCAATTATGTAAAGGGAACGCTGGCCATCGCCCACAACGGAAATCTGACCAACGCCGTGGAACTGCGGCACGAGCTGGAGTATACCGGCGCTATTTTTCAGACCACCATCGATTCGGAGGTCATCGCCTACTGCATTGCCCGGGAGCGGCTCTACGCGGGAACGGCGGAAAAGGCGGTAAAGGGCGCCATGAAAAAGATTAAGGGCGCCTATGCCCTGGTGGTCTCCAGTCCCCGGAAACTGATAGGGGCTAGAGATCCGCTGGGACTTCGGCCGCTCTGCATCGGAAAACGGGACAACACCTGGTTCCTGGCTTCGGAAAGCTGCGCCATCGCGGCTGTGGGCGGGGATTTTGTCCGGGATGTAAAGCCCGGGGAGATTGTCACCCTGACCGCAGACGGCATTGCCTCGGACATGGAAATGGCCATTCCGAAAGAAGAGCAGCGGCACTGTGTATTTGAATATATTTATTTCGCCAGAACCGACAGCACCCTGGACGGGGTCAATGTATACCATTCCCGGATTACCGCCGGAAAGGCGCTGGCACAGTCCTATCCGGTGGAAGCGGATCTGGTTGTGGGCGTGCCGGATTCCGGACTAATGGCGGCCAAAGGATACGCGGAGGAATCCGGAATTCCTTTTGGCATGGCGTTTCATAAGAACAGTTATGTGGGGCGGACTTTTATTAAACCCAGACAGAGCCAGCGGGAATCCAGCGTAAAAATCAAGCTGAATGTAATAGAAGAAGTGGTACGGGGAAAACGGATTGTCATGGTGGACGATTCCATTGTCCGGGGGACGACCTGCGCCAACATTATCAAAATGCTGAAAAAAGCGGGCGCCCTGGAAGTGCATGTGCGTATCAGCGCGCCGCCATTCCTTTATCCCTGCTATTTCGGGACGGACGTGCCTTCCAACGAACAGCTGATTGCCCATTCCCACACCACAGAGGAAATCCGGCAGATGATAGGCGCGGATTCCCTGGGGTACATGGAAATTGAAAAACTGCGGGACATGGTGCCGGGGCTTGGCTACTGTGACGCCTGCTTTACCGGAAACTATCCCATGGAAGTACCGGGAAAAGACATTTCCCATGCGTTTGAAGAAGAGTAAAGAAAAGAGAGGTATGAAAAATGAGCAGTGACAGATATCAGAGTCCCCTTTCTGAGCGGTATGCCAGCAGGGAGATGCAGTACATTTTTTCGCCGGACATGAAATTCCGGACCTGGAGAAAACTCTGGATTGCCCTGGCGGAGACAGAGAAAGAACTGGGACTTCCCATTACGGACGAACAGATTGCGGAACTGAAAGAGCATGCGGACGATATCAATTACGATGTGGCAAAGGAGCGGGAAAAAGTGGTCCGCCACGACGTTATGTCCCACGTGTACGCCTACGGCGTGCAGTGCCCGAAGGCAAAAGGCATTATCCATCTGGGAGCCACTTCCTGCTATGTGGGTGACAACACGGATATTATTCTTATGGCGGAGGCCCTGAAGCTGGTGAAGAAGAAACTGGTGAATGTTATCGCCGAGCTGGCGGATTTCGCGGACCGCTATAAAGACCTTCCCACCCTGGCGTTTACCCACTTCCAGCCTGCCCAGCCGACCACTGTCGGAAAGCGGGCCACACTCTGGATGCAGGAATTCGCGATGGATTTAGAGGACCTGGAATACGTGGCCGGCACGCTGAAGCTGCTGGGATCCAAGGGAACCACGGGAACTCAGGCCAGTTTCCTGGAACTCTTTGACGGGGACCAGGAGAAGATTGATAAAATCGACCCAATGATCGCGGAAAAGATGGGATTTGAGGCCTGCTATCCGGTGTCCGGACAGACCTATTCCCGGAAGGTGGATACCCGGGTGCTGAATGTGCTGGCAGGTATTGCGGCCAGTGCCCACAAGATGTCCAACGACATCCGTCTGCTTCAGCATCTGAAAGAAGTGGAAGAGCCGTTTGAGAAGACCCAGATTGGTTCTTCTGCCATGGCCTACAAGCGGAATCCCATGCGGAGCGAGCGGATTGCCTCCCTTTCCCGCTATGTTATGATAGACGCCCTGAATCCGGCCATCACATCCGCCACCCAGTGGTTCGAGCGGACGCTGGACGATTCCGCCAACAAGCGGCTCAGCGTGCCGGAAGGGTTCCTGGCCGTGGACGGCATCCTGGATCTGTGCCTGAATGTAGTGGACGGACTGGTGGTTTATCCGAAGGTCATTGAAAAACGGCTCCGGTCCGAACTGCCCTTTATGGCCACGGAGAATATTATGATGGACGCGGTAAAGGCAGGAGGAGACCGTCAGGAGCTTCACGAGAGAATCCGGGAACTTTCCATGGAAGCCGGAAGAAATGTGAAGGAACTGGGAATGGAAAACAATCTGCTGGAACTGATTGCCGCAGACCCGGCTTTCAATCTGAGTCTGGAAGACCTGCAGAAAACGATGGAGCCGGCAAAATATGTGGGCCGTGCTCCCCAGCAGACGTCCCGCTACCTGGAAAAAGTTATCCGGCCCCTGCTGGAGAAGAACAAAGAGCTTCTGGGCGTGAAAGCCGAAATCAACGTGTAATAGTATGTGAAAAATTAGACAATTTGACGAAAACAGGGGTCACCTGTATGAGTCCGAAAGGGGCGCCGGAGCGGTATTTCCGTTCCGGCGCTCCTTTTTATTTTGGAAAAGCAGGAGAAAAGCTGTGCAATATGTACAAAAAAATGTTTTTGAAGACAAAGATGTTGAACAGATTTTCTAAAACCATTATAATAATAAATAGAGGCATAGTATTTATAAAAAGCATCTATGGGGGATGCAGAGAAAAGGAGGGTATGTTGTGGAAACATTAAACAACATTGTATTGACGATTCAGAATTATATGTCCAACATTGTACTCATTATCTGCCTGGTTGGCGCCGGAATCTGGTTTTCTATCCGGACCGGGTTTATTCAGGTCAGAGGATTTAAAGAAGGAATGAAGCGGACGTTTGGAGGTCTCTTTTCCAAAAAAGGCGAAGCCGGAAATGATGGAATGAGTTCTTTCCAGGCACTGGCCACAGCGATTGCGGCTCAGGTTGGGACCGGAAATATTGCCGGTGCGGCCACTGCCATCGCAGTAGGCGGTCCGGGAGCTATTTTCTGGATGTGGGTTGCCGCGTTTCTTGGAATGGCAACTATTTACGCAGAGGCAATCATGGCCCAGAAGTACAAACAGGTGGGCGAGGACGGCGTGGTAACCGGCGGACCGGTTTACTATATAAGGGCAGCTTTTAAAGGCACCTTCGGAAAAGTGCTTGCCGCGATTTTCGCCGTGCTGCTCATTTTTGCCCTTGGCTTTATGGGAAATGCAGTACAGTCCAATTCCATCGCTTCTTCTTTCCATACGGCATTTGGAATTCCCCAGTGGGTGATGGGCCTGATAGTGGCTGTAATTGCGTTATTCATCGTAACCGGCGGCATGAAGAGAATCGCAAAGGTAACGGAGCTGATGGTTCCCTTTATGGCGGCTCTTTATATTGTCGGCTCCCTGATTGTTATTTTCTATAACTGGAGAAATATTCCGACGGCGTTTTATGAGATTTTCGTAGGTGCTTTTGCACCGGACGCCATTGCCGGCGGTGCCATCGGCGCCACAGTGAAGCTGGCTGTTACCAAAGGTGTGGCAAGAGGTCTGTTTTCCAATGAGGCTGGTATGGGTTCTACGCCCCATGCCCATGCGGTAGCAAAAGTGGACCATCCGGTAGAACAGGGATTTGTGGCCATGACGGGTGTGTTTATTGATACGTTTATCGTACTGACCATGACCGCTCTGGTTATCGTAACGACCCGTTCGCTGCCGCTGTCTTATGACGTGGTAGAAGGAGGTTATACAGGTGCTGCGCTGAGCCAGTATGCATATTCCCTGGTTTACGGAAAAGGCGGAGAAATCTTTATCGCTATCTGTATGTTCTTCTTCGCGTTCTCTACGATTGTAGGCTGGTATTTCTTTGGCGAGGCCAATATCAAATACCTCTTCGGACCGAAAGCCGTTAAGATTTATGCCGTGCTGGTAGCGGTATGTGTCTTCCTCGGCTCCCTGGCGGAAGTAGAGCTGGTATGGAACATGGCAGACTGCTTCAACAGTCTGATGGTTATCCCCAACATCATCGGTCTGTTTGGATTAAGCGCTATGGTGAAGAAAGTACATGATGACTATTTCCATAATTTCCTGCCGAATCAGAAGAAAAAAGCAGGTACGAAATAAGAGTGACAGCGGAAATAGATTTATAGAAAAAAGCAATGAAAGATTTCCTGGAAATCTATAAAACCGCTGGCATTTTGCCGAAAGTTGTGTTATACTGACTATGTTAAAGAGGGAATGTGCATAAGGATTTTCATCCCCTTCCCAGAAACTGAATAGTAGGATGATTTTTTCCGGGAGAGAGCCGTCAGGCCGCCGAAGATGCAAGCCGGAAGCGTGGTATGGAAAAAGGTGCTGCGCGGCAGGTGAAACTTTCAGGCAAAAGGACCGGGGAAGGGACTGCATTCTGAATCCCTTTTTTATGGAGACAGAAAGGACAACAAAGGCAAATTCGTTTGTTTTCGTTGTCCTTTTTTTAATCTGGAGCTGATACCAATGAGCGATTTTATCATTATTACGAACAATCCGCTTGTGAAAGAAAAGTATGAGCAGGAATATCCGGTGGAATTTCAGGAGGATTCCTTTGAAGAGACCCTGAAACGGGCCCGGGACAGAATCTATGCCGGACACCGGCTGCTCACGCATCCGCTCTCTGGCAGCGTAAAGCCGAAGGAGACGCCCTATAAATCCGTGCTCGTTTCCCGGAAACCGGGAAAGCTGGACATGGAGTCCGTGGAGCTGATTGAGCAGGCGCTCGGGGCATGCGGAAAGTTTTCCTTTCATCCGGAAAAGTTCGGCCCGGAAGTGTTTGCGGATTTTCAGCTGATTGACTGCACGCTTCTGGAAAGCGCCCTTCCGTCTGCCACTGCCTGGTAGAGGGAAAAACGAAGAAGGCTGTGAAAGCACGAGAAACCTGTGCTTATGGCATACAGTAAATAAGAAAAAGGAGGGATTTACAGTGAAATTAGAACTGGGTAACATTTTCATTAAGGACATTCAGTTTGGCAATGAATCCAAAATCGAAGACGGTGTCCTTTATGTAAATGAAGAAGCTGTAAAGGAATTAGTCCTTGAGGACGAAAAAATCAAGAGTGTAAGTCTTGATATTGCAAAACCGGGCGAAAGTGTCCGGATTACTCCAGTAAAGGATGTAATCGAACCCCGTGTGAAGGTAGAAGGAAGAGGGGGAATCTTCCCGGGCATTATCGCCAAAGTTGACACGGTGGGAAGCGGAAAGACTTACGCGCTGAAAGGAATGGCTGTAGTGACGGCCGGAAAGATTGTCGGATTCCAGGAAGGTATCATCGACATGAGCGGTCCGGGAGCAGATTATACGCCGTTCTCCAAACTGAACAACCTGGTTGTGGTATGTGAACCGGTTGACGACGTGAAACAGCATGAATATGAGAAGGCAGTACGGATTGCCGGATTTAAGGTAGCTGTATACCTGGGAGAACTGGCAAGAGAACTGACGCCGGATGAGACCCATGTATATGAGACATACGGAATCATGGAAGGAAAGGAAAAATTCCCGGATCTTCCGAGAGTTGGTTATGTACAGATGCTGCAGAGCCAGGGACTTCTCCACGACACCTATGTATACGGTGTAGACGCAAAGAGAACCTTGTCCACCATCATCAGCCCCACCGAGGTAATGGACGGTGCTATTGTATCCGGAAACTGTGTATCCGCCTGCGACAAGAACCCGACTTATGTGCATGAGAACAACCCGGTTGTACACGACCTGTTTGAACAGCACGGAAAGACTTTGAACTTTGTATGTCAGATTCTGACAAACGAGAACGTATATCTGGCTGACAAGATGCGTTCTTCCGACTGGACCGCAAAGATGTGCCGGTTCCTGGATCTGGATGCGGTAATTGTATCCCAGGAAGGATTCGGTAACCCGGATACTGACCTGATTATGAACTGCAAGAAGATTGAGGCGGAAGGCGTGAAGACTGTTATCATCACAGACGAATACGCAGGCCGTGACGGAAAATCCCAGTCTCTGGCAGATGCGGACCCGGCTGCAGACGCAGTGGTAACCGGCGGAAATGCCAACCAGGTTATCGTACTGCCGAAGATGGATAAGGTTATTGGCACACTGGATTATGTAAATACCATTGCCGGAGGAAATGAACATTCCCTGCGTGAAGACGGAACCATCGAAGTGGAGATTCAGGCCATTACGGGCGCAACCAACGAGACCGGATTCGGCTACCTGAGCGCACGCTAGGAAGGGAGGACGTAACAGAGATGAGTAAAATTAAAGTTGTACATTATATCAATCAGTTCTTCGCCAACATCGGCGGCGAGGAAAAAGCGGATTATCCTGCCGAAATCCGTGTGGGCGAAGTGGTAGGACCCGGACTGGCCCTTACACAGAAATTCGGTGACGAGGCAGAAATCACTGCCACAATCGTATGCGGCGACTCCTACTTCAATGAGAACCTGGAGAAAGCCAAGGCAGACATTCTGGAAATGGTAAAGGAACAGAAACCGGATGTATTTGTTGCAGGACCTGCATTTAACGCCGGACGTTACGGTGTTGCCTGCGGCACTATCTGCGATGCCGTACAGGAAGAGCTGGGAATCCCGGCTGTAACCGGTATGTATGTAGAGAACCCGGGCGCAGACATGTTCAAGACAAAAGTATACATTGTTTCCACGAAAAACAGCGCAGCCGGCATGAGAGCAGCCGTAGGACAGATGGCTCCTCTGGCTCTGAAACTGGCAAAGGGAGAGCCCATCGGCGCATCCGCCGAGGAAGGCTACATCCCCAACGGCGTACGTGTCAACTTCTTCGAGAAGGAAAGAGGTTCCAAACGTGCGGTTAAGATGCTGCTGAAAAAGCTGGCAGGAAAGCCCTTCGAGACAGAGTATCCCATGCCTTCCTTTGACAGGGTTGACCCGAACCCGGCTGTAAAGGATTTAAGCAAGGCAACGGTTGCCCTGGTTACTTCCGGCGGTATCGTTCCGAAAGGAAATCCGGACCATATCGAGAGCTCCAACGCTTCTCACTACGGTGAATACGATATTACCGGCGTTATGGATCTGACAGCCGATACGTACGAGACCGCACACGGCGGATATGACCCGGTTTACGCAAACGAGGACGCAGACCGTGTACTTCCGGTTGATGTAATGAGAGAGTTTGAAAAAGAAGGAGTTATCGGGAAACTGCATAACAAGTTCTATACAACCGTAGGAAACGGAACCGCCGTTGCTTCCGCAAAGGCGTTCGCAGAAGAATTCTCCCAGAAACTTCTGGCTGACGGAGTAGACGCAGTTATCCTGACCTCTACATGAGGTACCTGTACACGTTGCGGTGCAACGATGGTAAAAGCTATTGAAGCTGCCGGAATTCCGGTTGTTCATATGTGTACAGTAACCCCAATCTCCATGACGGTTGGAGCCAACAGAATCGTTCCTACAATCGCCATTCCGCATCCGCTGGGTAATCCGGCCCTGGACAAGGATGAAGAGTACGCGCTCCGGAAAGGTCTTGTAGAGAGAGCTCTGAAGGCACTGACGACAGAGGTAGACGGTCAGACTATTTTTGAAAACTAAAAACAGCGTCAGCGCAAAGAAAGAAGGAGAATCACGTTATGGACAAGATTTATGACGTCATTATCCTTGGCGCAGGACCGGCAGGACTGGCTGCCGGTCTCTACGCCGGGAGAGCCCGCCTGTCCACTCTGCTTATCGAGAAGGGAAAAGACGGCGGACAGATTGCAATTACAGATGAGATTGAGAACTACCCGGGACAGATAGTAGAAGGCGAAAGCGGCCCGTCCCTGATTGAACGGATGACTCAGCAGTGCGAGAAATTCGGTGTGGAGCGGGTAAACGATGTTATCAATGATGTGGTACTGGAAGGCGATGTGAAGAAAGTAATGAGCGCCAAAGCAGAATACCAGGCCAAAACCATCATCATCGCGACAGGAGCTTTTGCAAGGCCGATTGGCTGCAAGGGTGAGAAGGAGTTCCGCGGGAAAGGTGTTTCCTACTGTGCCACATGTGACGCCAACTTCTTTGAAGATTTTGAAGTCTATGTAGTAGGCGGCGGAGATTCTGCAGTGGAAGAGGCCATGTACCTGACAAAGTTCGCCAGAAAAGTTACGGTTATTCACAGAAGAGATGAACTTCGGGCAGCAAAATCCATTCAGGAGAGAGCTTTCAAAAATGAAAAGCTTCACTTTATGTGGGATACTGTAGTGGAAGAACTGGGCGGTGACGGCATTCTCTCTGAAATGACAGTGAAAAATGTAAAAACCGGTGAACTGACCAAAATTGTGGCAGATGAAGACGACGGTATGTTCGGTGTGTTTGGATTTATCGGAACCATTCCGAACTCCAAAATTTACGAGGGCAAAGGCCTTGAGATGGACGAAAGAGGATATATTCCCACGGATGCAGACATGCATACCAATATCCCGGGCGTTTTCGCGGCAGGGGATATCCGTGTAAAGAGCCTGCGCCAGGTTGTGACGGCTGCGGCAGACGGCGCTATCGCCGCTACCCAGTGCGAGAAATATATCAACGAACAGTAATTTCAAAAGGAGGAAAAAGACAATGGTAGAACTGGACAAACACACATTTGAAGACGAGGTCCTCAAAGCGGAAGGATATGTATTCGTAGATTTCTTTGGTGACGGATGCGTTCCCTGCCAGGCCCTGATGCCGTTTGTACATGAAATGGCAGACAAATACGGGGATAAGATGAAATTTACATCCCTGAACACTACAAAGGCACGCCGTCTTGCTATCAGCCAGAAAGTACTGGGCCTTCCGGTTATGGCTATCTATAAAGACGGAGAAAAAGTAGATGAAGTAGTGAAAGACGATGCAACTCAGGAAAGCATCGAGGCAATGATTCAGAAATATATCTAATCAGTGAATTACAGTCAGGATAAGCAGCGCTTTTAAGCGTTTCTTATAAAATCAAAATGAAGGGAAGGAGGAAAAACATCATGGCAATATTAAAAGACAAAAAAGTCGTAATTATTGGTGACCGTGATGGGGTTCCAGGACCGGCTATCGCAGAATGCGTAAAGACAGCCGGCGGAGAAGTTGTTTTTTCTTCAACTGAATGTTTCGTCTGAACGAGCGCAGGCGCAATGGATTTGGAGAATCAGAAGAGGGTAAAGGAGTTTGCTGAAGAATACGGCCCGGAAAACGTAGTAGTCGTTGTAGGTGCCGCAGAAGGCGAAGCAGCAGGTCTTGCTGCAGAGACCGTTACAGCAGGCGACCCCACATTCGCAGGTCCATTGACAGGGGTCCAGCTTGGACTCACGACATATCACGTATGTGAACCAGAACTGAAGGAAGAATTTGACCCGGATGTTTACGATGAGCAGGTGGGTATGATGGAAATGGTACTCGACGTAGACGACATCGTAGACGAAATGTCAGCTATCCGTGATGAATACTGCAAGTATTTATAAAATCTGGAATCAGATGAGTTAGATTTTCAGGGCGGCGGGGCACGACTGCCTCACCGCCCCTTTCCAGAATGGGAATTCTCTTCATTGCAGAACAGGAAAGGTGGACACGAACAATGAACAGTGTTATTAAAGGCGCCAGTTATGTACTGGCACATACTCCGCAGATGGTAGTATACAACGGAACCACCCAGACTACAGAGCGGGTGGTAAATCCCGATTCCGAATATTTAAAAGAACTGGAGAGCCATCTCCGGTCCTACGAAGAATGTGTAAATTACTGGCCGAACCAGGTATACATCGGAAATGCGCATCCGGACGAACTGGCTCAGGTGGAATTCCCTTACTATGACAAAGTAAAAGAAGGGGCACAGCGTTACGGAAAATACGGCGAGATTATGCCGGAGGAAGAATTTATTCTTCTTGCCCAGGTGTGCGACATGTTCGAAGTAGTAAAACTGGACAAGGATTTTGTGGCGGCTACGAAAGAAACATTTGCCGCAGATCCGGTTATCACAGAGGACCTTGTCGCAAGAGTGGAAGAAGGCGTGGACAATTCTGAAATCCAGCAGCTGGTAAATGAGGAGCATGCAGAAGGCCTTTACCATGCAGGAAAACTGGTCGGCTGTGTAAAACGTGCCCATGATATCGACGTAAACCTTTCTGCCCATGTTATGCATGAAAACCTGATGAGCAAGGCATCCAGTGTACTGGCGCTTCTCTATGCCGTACGCAATGCCGGCATCAGCAAAGATGATATTGAATATGTAATCGACTGTGCAGAGGAAGCCTGCGGTGACATGAACCAGAGAGGCGGCGGAAATTTTGCAAAAGCAGCCGCAGAAGTGGCCGGCTTAAACAATGCAACCGGTTCCGACTCCCGCGGATTCTGTGCCGGACCTTCCCATGCGCTGATTGAAGCTGCCGCACTGGTAAAATCCGGCGCATACAAATGCGTGGCAGTAACAGCCGGAGGCTGTACCGCAAAACTTGGCATGAACGGCAAGGACCATGTTAAGAAAGGCCTTCCGATTCTGGAGGACTGCCTGGGCGGATTCTGTGTGATTATCGCAGAGAACGACGGCGTAAATCCGGAAATCAACCTGGATATCCTGGGACGGCATACCGTTGGAACCGGAAGCGCTCCCCAGCATGTTATCGGAAGCCTTGTGGCAGATCCGCTGGACCGTGCGGGAATGAAGATTACAGATATTGATAAATATTCTCCGGAGATGCAGAATCCGGATATTACAAAACCGGCAGGAGCAGGAGATGTTCCCCAGGCCAACTACAAGATGATTGCGGCTCTGGCTGTCAAGAGAGGCGAACTGGAAAGAAAAGAACTGGCCTCCTTTGCCGCTGAGCACGGTCTTACCGGCTGGGCTCCCACCCAGGGACATATTCCTTCCGGCGTACCGTACATCGGATTTGCAAGAGAGGATATTCTGGCAGGAAAGATTAAAAATGCCATGATTATCGGAAAAGGAAGTCTGTTCCTTGGACGTATGACCAACCTCTTTGACGGTGTATCCTTTGTGATTCAGGCAAATCAGGGCGCGGAAGAAAAATCTGCTGTATCCGAGGAAGAAATTAAGGGACTGATTGCAAAAGCAATGAAAGACTTTGCCGCATCTCTGCTGGCAGAATAGAGAGGTGGAAGAGTATGGCAAATAGTATTGAAAAAATGATTGCCGATACCTTCATGGAGATGGCTGAGGGACTGGAGACTGGAAGCTTCGGAAAGAAACCGAAGATTGCGCTGACCGGAATGGGAAGCGAACACGGTGAGGAAAACTCCATGGCCGCAGCCCTGGAAGCGGCAAAGGACGGAATTGACGTGTACTACATCGGCACGCTGGAAGCAGAGGGAGTGACCACAGTAAAAGTGGCGAACGATGAAGAAGGCCACGACAAAATGGAAGAAATGCTGAAAAACGGCGAGGTGGACGGTGCAGTAACCATGCACTTCCCCTTCCCCATCGGTGTTTCCACTGTGGGCCGCGCAGTAACCCCTGCGAAAGGAAAAGAGATGTATATTGCAACTACCACAGGAACATCCAGCACAGACCGGATTGAGGGTATGATTAAGAACGCCGTGTACGGTATTATCACTGCAAAAGCCTGCGGCAATCCGAACCCCATGGTCGGGATTCTGAATGTGGACGGCGCAAGACAGACGGAAAAGGCACTGAAGGAACTGCAGGCGAACGGCTACGACATCGCCTTTGCAGAATCCGGAAGAGCGGACGGCGGCTGCGTGATGCGCGGAAACGATGTGCTTCAGGCTTCGCCGGACGTAATGGTAACAGACCCGCTGACCGGAAACATTCTGATTAAGATGCTTTCCTCCTATAGTACCGGAGGAAGCTTCGAGGCCACCGGTTATGGATACGGTCCCGGAATCGGAGAAGGATATGAGCAGCTTGTGATGATTGTATCCCGTGCCTCCGGCGCACCGGTCATTGCCAATGCCATCCGTTTTGCGGCACAGCTTGTGCGGGGCAAAGTTTTCGAAGTAGCCAAAAAAGAATTTGCGGCTGCAAAGAAGGCCGGATTTACCGAGATTCTGAATTCCTACAAGGCTGCGGCAAAACCGGCCCAGGCCGAAGAGGAAGTAAAGGAACCGCCGAAGGAAATCGTAACGGCGCAGATTCCGGGTATCGAAGTCATGGACCTGGACGATGCGGTGAAGGTGTTGTGGAAGCAGAACATTTACGCAGAAAGCGGAATGGGCTGTACGGGACCGATTATCCGGGTTTCCGAGGCAAACCTGGCAAAGGCAGAGGAAGAACTGAAAAAAGCAGGCTACATTCAGTAGCGGCTGTGTATACAGAGGAAGGACCCGCGAAGTGGCGGGCCCTTCCTCTTGCTTTTTGAAAGAAAACATAGTATGATGGTTGGGATACTTTGCGAGACGAAAACGGAACTGGAGTGAGAACGATGGATACACAGCTTCTCATGCGGACTGCCATGCTGGCAGGGGAGATGATGCTCTGCAGCGGCGCGGAGACTTACCGGGTGGAAGACACCATGGGACACATACTGAAAACCGCGGAAAACCTGGAAACAGCCGAAGTGCTGGTGCTGATGACAGGAATTACCGCCTCTCTGAAATGCAGGGGACAGGAGGCGGTTACTATGGTAAAAAGGGTGGATGACAGGGGAACAAACCTGGGCAGAATCGTGGAGGTTAACGATATCTCCAGAAAGTACTGCGGGAGACAGATTTCTCTGGAAGAGACCTGGAACCGTCTGGAAGCCCTGCACCAGAAAAAATACCGGCAGAATCTGTGGTCCATCCCGGGAATTACGGCCGGTTTTTCCCTGATGTTCGGCGGAACCTTTCCGGATGTGTGCGCGGCCGCCCTGACCGGCGGCGTCTTGTTTGCCGTGCTATATTTTCTGCGCAGGATGCGGGTCCACGCCTTTATTCAGGACGTCATTTCTTCGGCCCTGATTGCAGTCGTGGCATTTGGAATTTCCATTTTTCTGAACGGCTCTGTGAATACCGATAATGTGATTATCAGTGCGATTATGCCGCTGGTACCGGGAATGGCGATTACCAATGCGGTTCGGGACACCCTTCAGGGAGATTATATTTCCGGGGCGGCCCGGACACTGGAGGCTTTTTTGAAGGCGGCGGGCATCGCGCTGGGCGTTGGTATCGGGCTGGCGGTTTTCCAGAGATTTTTGTAAGGAGGGATACGGATGAATACTCTGCTGAATCTGATTCTGATGGTGGCGGGAGGCATTCTGGCCATCTATGCATTTTCCTTTCTTCTGGGGGTGCCAAAAGAGTACCGTCCCTGCGCGGCTTTTTCCGGCGGCATGGGGTCTCTGGTCTATGTGCTGGGAAACGAACAGGAATGGGGAACCGTACTTTCCTCATTTCTGTCGGCTCTGCTGGTGGCCGTGCTGTCCCATGTGCTTGCCATGATACTGAAAGCTCCGGTTACCCTGTTTCTGGTGGCGGGAATTCTCCCCACAGTGCCGGGGACAGGCATGTACCAGAGCGTTCATTATATGATAGAAGGAAACGGAGAGCTGACTTCCTATTATCTGGTGCAGACACTGGAAACCGCCGGAGTCATTGCCCTGGCCATCTTCCTGGCGGATACCCTGTTTGGCATCCGGAACCGGGGAAGCTGGAAGCAGAACTCCCTGAAATATATCCGGAACGGAAAAGACAGGACCAGTGAAACTAAGAAAGAAGAGGAACAGCGGTTATGAAATGGATGATTGCGTCAGACATTCACGGGTCGGCCTGGTGCTGCCGGAAAATGCTGGAGGCCTTTGACCGGGAAGGGGCCGGGAAACTGGTTCTTCTGGGAGATATCCTTTACCACGGCCCCAGGAATTCCCTGCCGCGGGACTATGACCCGAAAGAAGTAATTCCGATGTTAAACGAAAGAAAAGAATATCTGCTCTGTGTCCGCGGAAACTGTGACACGGAGGTGGACCAGATGGTGCTGGAATTCCCCATTCTGGCGGATTATGCCGTGTTTTACCATGAGGGCCGGCTTTTCTATGCTACGCACGGGCATCAGTATTCTCCGGATTCGCCGCCGCCCCTTTCCCCGGGAGACGTGCTCTTAAACGGGCATACGCACATTCCTGCCTGGGAAGAGACAAAGGACGGGTTTCTGTATCTGAATCCCGGGTCGGTGTCCCTGCCCAAAGGGGAGTCTGCGCACACTTATCTGATAATGGAAGGAAACCGGGTCGCCCTGAAGGAACTGGATGGGCGCAAAATCTGGAGCCACAGCCTGAATCATACACATTGACAGGCTGCGGGAAGGACGGGTATAATAAAAGAAATGCCTTTTCAGGATTTGGAATAAGGAGGGGTTTTTATGCTGTATGAGACAGTTGTGGAGAAACTGAAAAACAGCAGTTATACCGTTGTTTTGAGTGGGAACGGGCAGATTGTGGAAAACGGGTATCCGGTACTCAGGGACGGATACTCTACGTATGACAACGAAACGAAGTACGGATACTCCGGAGAGGAGATTTTTTCCAGCGCCATGTATTCCACCAGAAAGGAACTTTTTTACCGGTACTACAGGGAAGAGCTTCTGGACGCTCTGTCCATTCCGCCGGGAAAGGGATTTACCTGCCTGGGCGAGCTGGAACAGATGAATGCGGTGGATTACGTCATCACCAGCCGGATTTTCGGGCTCCCGGAGCGGGGCGGCTGCAGCCGGGTCATTAACCTGCACGGAACCGTGTATCAGAATTACTGCCCCCACTGCGGGAAGGAGTATTCTGTGGAGTACATAAAAGAAAGTCCGAAGATCCCGCTCTGTGAGAACTGCGGGACCCCCATCCGTCCAAGAGTCAGCCTGTTCGGCGAGATGGTGGACAACGGTATTATGACCAGGGCGGCGGAGACGATTCAGAAAGCGGAACTTCTGCTTGTGCTGGGAGCCAACCTGAACAGCCCCCTGTGCCAGCTGGTGGATTATTTTGAAGGAAGAGAACTGATTCTGGTAAACCAGGAGGAGCATTATTCCGACCAGTACGCCAGCCTGGCGGTACATTCCAGAAGCGATGAGTTTCTGGAGAATCTGGTGAACTGTATCCGGACAGAATATCCCCAGGGAGTTCTGCCGAGAAAAGAAAGACAGTAAAAACAGAAGAAAGAGAAGAGAGGATATTGAAAGACATGGAGAGAGTCAGAACAAGATTTGCACCAAGCCCTACAGGAAGGATGCATGTAGGCAATTTGCGGACAGCGCTGTATGCTTACCTGATTGCAAAGCATGCAGGGGGAGATTTTATGCTCCGGATTGAAGATACCGACCAGGAGCGCTTTATGGAAGGCGCCCTGGATATTATATACCGTACCCTGGAAAAAACCGGTCTTGTTCACGATGAGGGACCGGATAAGGACGGAGGCTACGGCCCCTATGTACAGAGCGAGCGGAATGCCTCCGGCATCTATCTGAAATATGCAAAACAGCTGATTGAGAAGGGAGACGCCTATTACTGTTTTTGTGACAAAGAACGGCTGGATTCCCTGAAAAAATCCGTTTCTGAAAACGGGACAGAGATTGTAAACTACGATAAGCACTGTCTGGGGCTGAGCAAAGAGGAAGTGGAAGCCAATCTGGCTGCCGGAAAACCCTATGTTATCCGGATTAACATGCCCACAGAGGGAACCACAACCTTCCATGATGAGATTTACGGGGATATCACCGTGCCCAATGCGGAGCTGGACGATATGATTCTGATTAAGTCCGACGGGTACCCCACCTACAATTTTGCCAATGTCATCGACGACCATCTGATGAAAATCACGCACGTGGTCCGCGGAAACGAATACCTTTCCTCTGCGCCCAAGTATAACCGGCTTTACGAGGCCTTCGGCTGGGAAATTCCCGTTTATGTGCACTGTCCGCTGATTACGGATGAGAATCATAAAAAGCTGAGCAAACGGTGCGGCCATTCTTCCTATGAGGACCTGATTGAGCAGGGATACTTAAGCGAGGCTGTGGTAAATTTCGTGGCCCTTCTGGGCTGGTGCCCGGAGGACAACCGGGAGATTTTCTCCCTGGAGGAACTGGTGGAGGCGTTTGACTATCACCATATCAGCAAATCTCCGGCCGTGTTCGACACCACCAAGCTGAAGTGGATGAACGGAGAATATTTAAAGGCCATGGACGAGGAGAAGTTCTATGAGATGGCCCTGCCCTGGATGCAGAAATATATCCGGGGAGATTTTGATTTAAAGAAAATCGCTTCCATGGTAAAGACCAGAATTGAGATTTTCCCGGACATTCAGGAGCAGGTGGATTTCCTGGACGAACTTCCGGACTATGACGTTTCCCTGTACCGGCATAAAAAAATGAAAACAACAGAAGAATCTTCCCTGGAGGTTCTGGAAGATCTGCTTCCCTGTCTGGAGGCATGGGAGGATTATACAAATGACGCTCTGTTTGAATTCCTGAAAGGATACGCGGCGGAGAAAGGCCTGAAAAACGGACAGGTGATGTGGCCGGTACGGACGGCAGTGTCCGGAAAGCCAAGTACGCCGGGCGGAGCGACGGAACTTTTGGAACTGCTTGGAAAAGAACGCTCCCTGGAACGGATTCGAAAGGCAGTGGAGCTTTTGAAGGAGCATGCGAAATAGCAGATGAGACTGAACAGAGGACAGGAGGAGGCAGTCCGCCACGGAGAAGGGCCCTGCATGGTGCTGGCGCCGCCTGGATCCGGAAAGACCCTGACCATCGCGCGCCGGATTGCCTGCCTGATTAGAGAAAAAGGAGTAAAACCCGAAGAAATACTTGTGATAACATTTACCCGCTGTGCGGCCCGGGAAATGCGGGAACGGTTTTTCCGGATGAAGGGAATGAAAGACTGCAGGGTGAATTTCGGCACCTTCCACAGCATTTTCTACTGGATTCTGAAATCGGCCTACGGACTTTCCGGCAGCAATCTGATGTCCGAGCAGGACTGCATGGACCTGCTTCGGCAGATTCTGGACGGAACGGACGCCGACGTGCCTCTGGACGCGGAAAGCGAGGACGAGGTTCTGAACGTCCTGCGCCAGGAGATTGGGTACGTCAAGAATAAGATGCTGCATCTGAACCAGTTTCACAGCCAGACGCTTCCGGATGAGACGTTCGCGGAGATTTTCCGGGAGTATGAGCGGCGGAAAAAAGAGAAGAAAAAGTTTGATTTTGACGATATGATGGTGCAGTGCTACGCACTGTTTTTGGAAAGGCCGGACATTCTTGAGCAGTGGCAGAAAAAATTCCGCTATATTCTGATCGATGAATTCCAGGACATTAACCGGATTCAGTACGAGGTTATGCGGATGCTGGCCATGCCTGAGAACAACATTTTCGTAGTGGGGGACGACGACCAGTCCATCTACGGATTCCGGGGCGCCCAGCCGGAACTGATGCTTTACATGAAGCAGGAATATCCGGACATCCGGACTATAAATCTGACGGTAAATTACCGCTCCACGGAGTTTATAGTCGTGGCGGCCACCCGACTGATTTATCATAACGAGAACCGTTTCTACAAGAGAATCCAGGCCATGCGGGAAAAAGGGGAGTCTGTCCATATCCAGGAACTCAAAGACGAGGCGGAGGAGGCCCGTTATGTGGCAGGCGAAGTGAAAAAACTGCTGGACAAAGGGGAAAAAGGCCAGAAGACAGCTGTGCTCTACCGCACTGCCATGCAGGCGCGCATGCTTACAGAGGTCCTGGGCGAATACCGGATTCCTTTTGAAATGCGGGAGCATGTGCCGAATTTTTACAGCCATTTTATCCCCCGGGATATTCTGGCCTACCTGAAACTTGCAGCCGGGAAACGGGACCGGAGCCTGTTTTTGCAGGTGGGAAACCGGCCGGTGCGGTATCTGTCCCGCCAGGCCCTGGAGAACAGCCAGGTTTCCTTTGAAGACCTGCGCAGATTCTATCAGGATAAAGAATGGATGCTGGATAAGATTGACCAGTTTGAGACCGATATCCGGATGCTGGAAAACATGGCCCCCTACGCGGCCATTCAGTATATCCGGAAGCGCACGGGGTATGATGAATTTCTGAAGGAGTATTCCCGGGAAAAAGGAATCTCCCTGGATATCCTGCAGGGAGTCCTCTCGGAACTGGAAGAACGGAGCAAATCCTTCCGCTCCTATGAGGACTGGCAGGCTCATATTGACGCATACACAGAAGAACTGAAAGAGCAGATGAGCCGGAAGCGGGAAAATCCCTACGGACACCGGCAGTGCCTTCAGCTTATGACCATGCACGGGGCAAAAGGCCTGGAATTTGACAATGTATTTATCATCCATGCAAATGAAGGGGACACGCCCTATCAGAAGGCAGAGACGGCGGAGGAACTGGAAGAGGAGAGACGGATGTTTTACGTGGCCATGACACGGGCAAAGAACCGGCTGGTGCTTTCCTGCGTAAGGGAGAAGAACGGAAGCGCGGTGCAGCCGTCCCGGTTTCTGGCGGAACTTGCCGGGGAAAAAACGGGGGAGTGACAGGCCTGCTGCTTAAACAGAAAAAGGGGAATGGTTCCGGCACAGCCGTGCCGAACCCATTCCCTCTTTCCGTTCTGGCAGGACAGTTCCGGATTACTCTCCGGATTCTTCCTCCAGTTCCTGCTCGTCCAGCCATTCGTCAAAGCGGTCGGCTGCGCTGTCGTATTCCGTATCGTCTTCGATACATTCGATGTCGTGATTTCCCTGACCGGATGTATCCCGGAGAAAACGGTAAATCCAGACAATTCCGTCATCATTTTCCCCATTTTCATCCAGGGGCAGGAGAGCGATATATTCCCGGGAATTCATCTCAAATGTTGTAATGATATAGCATTCCACTTCTTCATCGTCTTCCAGTGTCAGTGTGACATACCCCTCAGTCAGTATGGAGTGTTCGTGATCCATAATCCTGCCTGCTCCTTTCCTTTCATATTACCACTGTAGCAGAGTATGAGAGGATTTGCAAGAGGAAAAACTATTGACATTACCTGCAAAAAAGCTACAATAAAAGAAAGCGTCTGTGTAATAACAGGGCGGTTTCCGAAAGGAGAAGACACTATGAAAAAACGGTTGCTGGCCGTATTTCTGATTCTGGTTCTGACAGTCTGCATGGCGGCAGGCTGCAAACAGAATGTCGGGACGACCCAGGACAATGCGATTGTCGAGGAAGAGGAAGGGGCCGGAGAAGACGAAACAGGAACATATCTGTTCGGGTTCAGCTGTATCAGTATGGAAAATCCGTATTTTATTACGCTTGAACAGTCGCTGCGTGAGACTGTAGAGGCGGAAGGAAATACGATGATAACCAGGGATCCGGCTGATGACCCCGAAGTTCAGATTTCCCAGATACAGGATATGATTGAGGAAGGAATCGACGCGATTTTTCTCTGCCCTGTGTCCTGGGACGGTATCACCCCGGCGCTGGAAGCGCTGCGCGACGCAGGGATAAAGATTATCAATGTGGACACCCAGGTAAAGGACATGACCTATGTGGACGCCTACATCGGCTCGGATAACCGGACGGCAGGCGAGCTCTGTGCCCAGGATCTGACAGAACAGCGTCCGGACGGCGGACGGGTAGTCATACTGGAAAGTGATGCACAGAACTCGGTTATTGAGCGGATTACCGGATTCGAGGAAACGATAGCGGGGCAGGGATTTGAAGTGGTAGCCCGGGCGGACACGAAAGGGGAACTGAACCAGGCCAGGGAGACCGCGGCTAAGATTTTTGCGGAGAATGACCAGATTACTGCCGTGATGTGCGGGAATGACCAGATAGCCCTGGGGGCGCTGGTGGCTGCCCATACGGCGGGGCTTACGGATGTGCTCATTTATGGAGTGGACGGCTCCCCGGACCTGAAAAAGGAACTGCTGAAGTCCGATACCCTGATTCGGGGCACAAGCGGACAGTCACCCATCAGTATCGGGAAGGATGCTGCCCGGACCGGGATGGCAGTCCTGAACGGAGAGGATTATGAAGAAGAGCTTTATGAGGACGTCTTCTTCATTACATCGGAAAATGTGGATATGTACGGCGCAGACGGGTGGCAATAAGATAAAGGATGGTCGAAACTATGAAAAATTATACAGGAAATCCGCTCCCTCAGGGATGCACGGTAAATGGAAACCGGGTCAATTTTTCAGTCAGTGTACCTGCAGAGTCCGTCTGTGAGCTGATTCTTTACCGGAAGGGAAGCACGGAACCGGAGGAATGTTTTGTGCTGGAACCGGATGACTGCGCCGGCAGTCTCCGCCATCTGGCACTGGAGCTGGAACAGCCCCGGGACTATGAATACAACTACCGGATAGACGGGGAAGTGACGCCGGACCCGCGGGGTAAGGCGTTTTCCGGAAGAGGCGTCTGGAATGCGAAGCGCGACGTGCAGGGACATGCCGTGCGGACCCGGATTGAAGAGACGCCTTTTGACTGGGAGGGGGATACCCTGCTTCACCTTGCGGCGTCCGAGGTGGTGGCCTACTGTCTTCATGTCCGCGGATTTACGAAGCATGCTTCTTCCGGAGCAGAGCACAGGGGGACGTTTCTGGGAATTCTGGACAAGCTTTCCTATCTGGAGGAACTGGGAATCAGCCAGATTCACTGTATGCCTGTCTATGAATTTGAAGAACATGGAAAGAAGATGAATTACTGGGGGTATGGAGACGCCTGGTTTTTTGCGCCCAAGGCGGCCTACGCCTTTTCAGACGATGCGGCGCTGGAACTGAAGCAGGTGGTAAAGACGCTGCACAAAAAGGGAATCGAACTGATTCTGGAGATGCCTTTTACCGGGGATACGCCGCATATGGAAATCCTGGAGTGCCTGCGCTACTATGTGCTGGAATACCATGTGGACGGATTTCTGGTGAATCCGGCCATTTTAGAGCCTTCCCTGCTGAAAAAGGACGCTCTGCTGTGCGGAACTAAAATCCTGAAAAAGCAGGACGATTTTCAGATTACCATGCGCCGGTTCCTGAAGGGCGATGAGGGAATGGTGCCCGGTGTTATCTGGTGGCTCAAATACCATTCCGAGGAAGAGGGTATTTTTAACTACATTGCCAGTCCCAATGGTTTTACGCTCTGCGACACGGTTTCCTACGACGGGAAACACAACGAGGAGAACGGAGAAAAGAACCAGGACGGACCGGATTTTAACTACAGCTGGAACTGCGGGGCAGAGGGGCCGACCCGGAAGAAAGGGGTGCTGGCACTCAGAAAGAAGCAGATGCGCAACGCCTTTTTCCTGCTTCTTCTGGCGCAGGGAATGCCCTGCATTCTTGGGGGAGACGAATTTGCCAATTCCCAGAAGGGGAATAATAACGTTTACTGCCAGGACAGTCCGGTTTCCTGGCTTTCCTGGAACCGGCTGCCAAAGGAGCAGGAGCTTCATGACCTGGTGCGGGACCTGATTACCTTCCGGAAGGCGCACAAACTGCTGCATCCGGATAAGGTGATGGAGGGAACCGACTATATGGGATGCGGAATCCCGGATGTCTCCTACCATGGCGAGGACGCGTGGCAGACGCCCTCCGGAGTCGCGAGCAGGCAGCTGGGCGTGTTTTACAACAGTCAGGGCAGTCAGGAGGAAGACTGCTATATTGCCTATAACATGCACTGGATGCCCCATACGTTTGCACTTCCTTCCCTGGCAAAGGGACGGGTCTGGTATGAGGCGGCTTCCACGGAGGAAGGCGTGCTGGCCACTCCCAGAAAACTGGATGAGACCAGAAAAGTGGAAGTCGAAGAGCGCAGTATTCGGGTATTTATCGGGAAGCAGGAGGAAGCATGAAAGCCTGGAAACATTTCTGTACGATAACACAGCATAAATATCTGGTGATGAAATACTGCTTTCGTGTAGGACTTTACCGGCAGGGACTGCTTCATGACCTGTCCAAATATTCCCCCACGGAGTTTCTGGTGGGCTGCCGGTACTATCAGGGCAACCGGAGCCCCAACAATGCTGAGCGGGAGGCCACGGGATGCTCCACGGCCTGGCTTCATCACAAAGGGCGAAACAAGCACCATTATGAATACTGGATTGACTACCGGCTGGACGGGCCGGGACTGGCGGGGATGAAGATGCCCCGGAAGTATGTGGTGGAGATGTTTATGGACCGGATAGCCGCGTCCCGTATCTATATGAAGGAAAAGTACCGGGACAGTTCGCCTCTTCAGTACTATCAGTCCGGCCCTGCCGGGGAACTGATGCACCCGGAAACGGCGGCGCTTCTGGAGAGCCTGCTGAAACGGCTGGCCCGGGACGGTGAGGAGAAGACCTTTGCCTACATACGGAAATATGTGCTGAAATCCGGAAAGAAAAAAGGAGGATACCATGGAACAGCTGCCCAAAGACCCCATCATGCTTCTTAGTTTTATTAACACAAAACTGCGCAACCATTACCGGGACCTGGATGAACTCTGCCAGGATATGGACGCTGACAGAGAGAATCTGAAGGAGCGTCTGGCGGCGGTGGATTATCACTATGACGAGGGGCGCAATCAGTTTATCTGATGGGGTAGATTCCCGTCTTATATAGGCGGCGGGTGAACAACAGACAGGAGAACAGACACGTTTATGTCAAATCAGGAGAACAAAACAGAACAAAGTAAGATATATAAGGAAGCACCGGTTACGGAGCCGGAAAGACAGTACTATTTTATAGAACAGGCCAGGAAAGAGGCAGAGAAACAAAGCAGGGAGCTGGGACGCCCCTTGTCCTTCTGCTGTGTTACCTTCGGATGCCAGATGAACGCCAGGGACTCGGAGAAGCTCACGGGAATTCTGGAGCAGGCAGGCTATGTGGAGGCAGAAAACGAGGAAGAGGCAGATTTTGTTATCTATAATACCTGCACGGTCCGGGAAAATGCCAATACCAGAGTATACGGGCGGCTCGGCCAGCTTGGACGGATGAAGAAACAGCATCCACACAAGATGATTGCCCTCTGCGGCTGTATGATGCAGGAGCCGGAAGTGGTGGAAAAACTGAAAAAAAGCTACCGGTTTGTGGATCTGATTTTCGGAACCCACAATATTTTTAAGTTTGCGGAACTTCTGTACCGCCGGTTTGAGACGGGACAGATGGTGGTGGACATCTGGAAGGACACAGATAAAATCGTGGAAGACCTGCCTGTGGAGCGGAAATATCCCTTTAAATCCGGGGTAAATATCATGTTCGGCTGCAATAATTTCTGCAGTTACTGCATTGTGCCCTATGTGCGGGGACGGGAACGCAGCAGAAATCCCCGGGACATCATCCGGGAAATCAAAAACCTGGTGGCGGACGGCGTGGTGGAAGTCATGCTGCTGGGACAGAACGTAAACTCTTACGGAAAGAACCTGGAGGAGCCCATGAGCTTTGCAGAACTGCTTCGCCAGGTGGAACAGATAGAAGGACTGAAGCGCATCCGTTTCATGACTTCCCACCCCAAGGACCTGTCCGATGAGCTGATAGAGGTGATGGCCGAATCAAAGAAAATCTGCCGTCACCTGCATCTGCCGGTACAGTCCGGAAGCAGCCGGATACTGAAACAGATGAACCGGCGCTACACAAAAGAACAGTACCTGGAGCTGGTAGAAAAAATCCGGCGCGCCATGCCGGACATTTCCCTGACTACGGATATTATTGTGGGATTTCCGGGAGAGACGGAAGAGGATTTTGAAGAGACGCTGGATGTGGTGCGCAAAGTGCGCTACGACAGTGCTTTTACGTTTCTTTATTCTCCCAGGACAGGAACCCCGGCGGCAGCCATGGAGAACCAGGTTCCGGAGGCAGTGGCAAAGGAACGGTTTGACCGGCTCTTAAAGGAGGTTCAGGAGATTGCCTCCCAGGTCTGCGCGGTACACGAAGGAACCACGCAGGAAGTGCTGGTGGAGAGTGTCAGCGAACACGACCCGTCCCTTCTTACCGGGCGGATGAGCAACAACCTGCTGGTACATTTTCCGGGAGAGAAAAGCCTGATAGGAACACTGGTTCCGGTATATCTGAAAGAGGCAAAAGGCTTCTATTATATGGGAATGCCGGCGGATGGGGCATAAAGAAGAGAGAAAACGCTCACACTAAGAGGAAATGACGATAGTGAGGGCGTTTTTTTATGGAGAATAACAGAATAAAAAGATACAGCAGAAGAATCGGGGAAGGGGCGTTTAGCTGGGCGCTGGGCGGCACATGTTACTATTTTCTGGAGATAGCGCTCCGGGGATATTCCCACTGGAGTATGTTCGTGCTGGGAGGTGCCGTGCTGTGCTTTGCCACCTTTCAGGGAGTGCTGATGCACTGGAGCGAACCCCTCTGGGTGCAGGCAGGCCGTGGCGTTGTGCTGGTGACGGCGCTGGAATTTATTACAGGCCTGATTGTAAACAAATGGCTGAATCTGGGAATCTGGGATTATTCCGACCAGCCCTTTCAGCTGTGGGGACAGATCTGCCTGCCTTTTGCCATTCTTTTTTCCGGCCTGGTTGTGGCCGCGGCCTTTCTGGGCGGCTTTCTGTCCCACGCGCTGTTTCGGGAGGAAAAGCCCCGCTTTTTTGTTCTGTAGCCATCCCGGACGGCGGGGGAAGCTGAGAAAAACTTCGTTTTTCTTTTGCGGGAAAATATGGTATACTTGTAGAATACGGATAAGAACAAATTCAAAAGAAGAGGAGACAGATTCATGGCGGAAATGACCCCTATGATGCAGCAGTATATAAAGACGAAGGAAGAATACAGCGACTGTATTCTTTTTTACCGGCTGGGGGATTTTTACGAAATGTTTTTTGACGATGCAAAGACGGTTTCCCGGGAGCTGGAACTGACGCTGACGGGAAAGAACTGCGGCCTGGAGGAGCGGGCCCCTATGTGCGGGATTCCCTATCACGCGGTGGATTCCTATCTGAACCGTCTTGTGTCAAAGGGATACAAGGTGGCCATCTGCGAGCAGGTGGAAGACCCGAAGACGGCAAAGGGACTGGTGAAGCGGGAGGTTGTGAGAATCGTAACTCCCGGCACCAACCTGGATACCCAGGGACTGGACGAAGGGCAGAATAACTATCTGATGTGTATTGTGTACATTGCGGACCGGTACGGCCTTTCGGTAACGGACGTGACCACCGGGGAATACATGGTGACGGAGCTGGACGACTCGGACCGACTGCGGGATGAGATACATAAATTTATGCCTTCTGAGATTATCTGCAATGAGCCGTTCTATATGAGCGGCATGAACCTGGATGATTTGCGGGACCGGCTCGGCATCGCCATCTCGGCCCTGGACGCCTGGTATTTTGACGACGAGCTCAGCCGGAGGACCCTGCTGGACCATTTCCATGTGGGGACACTGGACGGCCTGGGCCTGGCGGACTATGACTGCGGCGTGATTGCGGCAGGGGCCCTGATGAAATTTCTGGAGGAGACCCAGAAGACGTCCCTGGAGCACATCCGGAAAATCACCTGCTATACCACGGGAAAATATATGGTACTGGACAGCTCCACCAGACGGAATCTGGAGCTGTGCGAGACCTTACGGGAAAAACAGAAGAAAGGCTCCCTTCTGTGGGTGCTGGATAAGACAAAAACAGCCATGGGCGCCCGGACCCTGCGAAAATCTGTGGAGCAGCCCCTGATTGAAAAAAATGAGATTATCCGCAGGCTGGATGCAGTGGAGGAACTGAAAGACAATGCCATCAGCCGGGAGGAAATCCGGGAATACCTGAATCCTGTATACGACCTGGAACGCCTGGTGGGAAAAATTTCCTATCAGTCCGTGAATCCCAGGGATTTTGTGGCGTTTCAGAGTTCTCTTGCCATGCTGCCTTCCATCCGCTGTCTGCTTCAGGATTTCCATGCTCCGCTTCTGCAGGAGATAACAGAGCGGATGGACCCCCTGGAAGATTTGTGCAGCCTGGTAAAGGAGGCCATTATTGACGACCCTCCGCTGGCCATGAAGGAAGGCGGAATCATCCGGGAAGGCTATAACGAAGAGGTGGACCGTCTCAGAAAGGCCAAGTCCGAGGGAAAGACCTGGCTGGCCGACCTGGAGGCCCGGGAACGGGAGAAGACAGGGATTAAGAACCTGCGTATCCGGTACAACAAAGTATTCGGCTACTATCTGGAAGTTACCAATTCTTTCAAGAACATGGTACCGGATTATTATACGAGAAAACAGACGCTGACCAATGCGGAGCGTTATATCATACCGGAGCTGAAGGAACTGGAAGATACGATTCTGGGCGCCGAGGACCGGCTCTGTTCCCTGGAGTATGAGCTGTACTGCGAGATGCGGAACAGGGTGGCCGGCGAAATCGGCAGAATCCAGGAGACGGCAAAAGCCGTGGCGGAGCTGGATGTGCTGGCGTCGCTGGCGGCGGTGGCAGAGAGAAACCGGTATGTGAGGCCGAAAATCAATGAAAAAGGCGTGATAGATATCCGGGACGGACGGCATCCGGTAGTGGAAAAAATGATTCCGGGCGACATGTTTATTGCCAACGATACCTATCTGGACGATAAAAAGAACCGGATATCCATTATTACCGGCCCCAATATGGCGGGAAAATCTACTTACATGCGCCAGACCGCACTGATTGTGCTGATGGCCCAGACTGGCTCTTTTGTGCCGGCTTCTTCGGCAAACATCGGACTGGTAGACCGGATATTTACCAGGGTGGGAGCTTCCGACGACCTGGCCTCCGGACAGAGTACCTTTATGGTAGAGATGAACGAGGTGGCTAATATTCTGCACAATGCCACCAGCAGAAGTCTTCTGATTCTGGATGAAATCGGACGGGGAACCAGTACCTTTGACGGACTGGCCATTGCCTGGGCCGTGGTAGAACATATCAGCAACAGCCGTCTGCTGGGGGCGAAAACCCTGTTCGCCACCCATTACCATGAGCTGACAGAACTGGAAGGCAAGATTGACAACGTAAACAATTACTGTATCGCCGTCAAAGAAAAAGGAGACGACATTGTATTCCTGCGGAAAATCGTAAAAGGCGGCGCAGATAAAAGTTATGGAATTCAGGTGGCCAGGCTGGCAGGGGTTCCGGATTCCGTCATCGCCCGGGCGAAGGAAATCGTGGAAGAACTGACCGAAGCGGATATTACGACACGGATTAAGGACATTGCCGTTCAGGGCGCCCAGACGAAGAAGAAAAGCCAGAAACGTCTGGATGAGGTAGACCTGGCGCAGTTCTCCCTGTTTGACACGGTAAAAGACGACGACGTGCTGAAGGAACTGAAGGAACTGGATATCAGCCACATGACGCCCATGGACGCCATGAATAAACTGTACCAGCTGCAGAACAAGCTGAAAAACCGCTGGTAGGAAAGGAGAGGAAGATGCCCCATATCGAACTGCTGGACGAGGTAACCATAGACAAGATTGCCGCAGGAGAAGTGGTGGAACGTCCTGCTTCTGTCGTAAAGGAACTGGTGGAAAACGCCATCGACTCCGGCGCCACTGCCGTGACGGTGGAGATTGAGGATGGTGGAATAGCCCTGATACGGGTGGCGGACAACGGCTGCGGGATTCCCCGGGAGGAAGTGCGGACGGCCTTTCTGCGCCATTCCACCAGCAAGATACGGAAGATAGAAGACCTGAATACGATTTCCACGCTGGGATTTCGGGGAGAGGCGCTGTCCAGTATCTCCGCCGTGGCGAAGGTGGAAATGATTACCCGCACCCGGGAAGAAGAAACCGGCACCCGCTACCTGATTGAGGGCGGAAAAGAGCTGGGAATAGAGGACACCGGCGCAAGGGAGGGAACCACCTTTCTGGTACGGCAGCTTTTTTATAATACCCCTGCCCGGAGGAAATTCCTGAAGACGGCCATGACAGAGGCTTCCCATGTAAATGACCTGATGATGCGGCTGATGCTGTCCCACCCGGAAATCTCCTTTCAGTTTATCAGCCACAGACAGCAGAAGCTTTTTACTTCCGGAAACGGGAAACTGAAAGACGTTATCTATCAGATATACGGAAGGGATATCGCCGGAAACCTGCTCCCCCTTTCCAGGGAGAAGCGGGGCGTGCGCCTGGAAGGATATCTGGGCAAACCGGTTATCTCGCGGGGAAACCGGAATTTTGAGAATTATTTTGTCAATGGACGTTATGTAAAAAATCAGATTGTTGCCAGGGCCATTGAGGATGCTTACCGTGACTATACGATGCAGCACAAGTATCCCTTTGTGGCCTTCCATATTCTTCTGGACCAGGAAAAGACGGATGTGAACGTACATCCGGCCAAGATGGAAGTGCGCTTCGGGAATCAGCAGGAAATCTACGATATCCTTTATCAGGGAATCCGGGAGGGCCTGCAGGAGAAGGAACTGATTCAGGAAGTCACCCTGGACCGGGAGGCAGCCCGAACCTTTGCGGAAGAACCGGCAAGGGAGGAGAAGACAGAGAAGACGGAGAAAACGCCGGGGAAGGAAGAGCAGGCGGAAGAGCCTGGGAAAAAACCGGAACAGAATCTGGATTATTTTATGGATAAAATGCGGGAACGGGTGCAGGCATATCATCAGCAGCATTCCCGCGCGGAGGTAACGGAAAAAAATCAGATTTTCCGGGAAACCGAACAGAGAGACCGTATCCGGGAAGCGGCGCAGTACGCGGCAAAAAACAGAGCACACTCTCTGAATGAAGAAATAAAAACAGAGCGCACTCTGCAAAAAGAAGAGCATGCTCTATTTTTAAAACCGGAAAACAGAGAGAAACCGGTGGAAAAAGAGGAAAGTATTCCACATTGTCCACAGAGTTCTCCACAAACCAGACAACTGGACCTCTTTGAAGAGAATATACTGAAAAAAGAAGTGCGTCAGGATTATACACTGATAGGTCAGGTATTTGAAACTTACTGGCTGGTGGAATATCAGGACTGTCTTTATATTATCGATCAGCATGCGGCCCACGAGCGGGTCCTTTATGAGCGGACGCTGAAAAGCATGAAGAACAGGGAATATACGTCCCAGTATCTGAGTCCGCCCATCATTCTGACGCTGACCATGCAGGAGGCGCAGGTCCTGAAAGAGAACCGGGAACGTTTCGCTTCCATCGGATTTGAGATAGAACCGTTCGGCGGCAACGAGTACGCGGTCCGGGCGGTGCCGGACAATCTGTTCGGCATTGCAAAGAAAGAACTGCTGCTGGAAATGCTGGACTCCCTGGCGGACGGTATTTCCGCAGCTGTGGAACCTTCCCTGATAGATGAGAAGATTGCTTCCATGTCCTGCAAAGCGGCGGTGAAGGGGAACAGCCGTCTGTCGGCGGCCGAGGTGGACGCCCTGATAGGAGAACTTCTGACTCTGGAAAATCCCTACCACTGTCCCCATGGAAGGCCGACCATTATTTCCATGACAAAGCGGGAGCTGGAAAAGAAGTTTAAACGGATTGTATAAGGAGGAACGGGGAGATGAACGAAAAGAAGCCTCTTATTATTCTGGCCGGTCCTACGGCGGTCGGGAAAACCAGTCTCTCCATCCGGCTGGCTCATGCGGTGGGCGGAGAAATCGTCTCCGCGGATTCCATGCAGGTCTACCGGCATATGGATATCGGGTCTGCCAAAATCAGGCCCGAAGAGCAGGAGGGCATCCCCCATTACCTGATAGACTGTCTGGAACCGGAGGAACCCTTTCATGTGGCCGCTTTTCAGAAACTGGCCAGGGAGGCCATGGAGCGTATCTGGGAAAACGGCCATATCCCCATTGTCACCGGAGGAACCGGGTTTTATATTCGGGCGCTGGTGTATGACACGGATTTTACGGAAGAACCGTCAGCCCCCCGGATACGGAAGGAACTGGAAAACCTGGCGAAGGAACAGGGGCCGGAGGCGCTCCATGAAGAACTTGCGAAGGTGGACGCAGCTTCGGCAAAAGCCATTCACCCCCATAATGTAAAACGGGTCGTCCGGGCACTGGAATATTACCGGCTGAACGGGAAGCCGATATCGCTCCACAATGAAGAAGAGCGAAAGAAAGCCTCGCCCTATCAGTTTGCCTATTTTGTGCTGAATGACGAACGGAGCCATCTGTATGAGCGGATTGACCGGCGGGTGGACCAGATGATGGAGCAGGGACTTCTGGAGGAAGTAAAAAGACTGAAAGACCGGGGGTTAAGCCGGGATATGGTCTCCATGCAGGGCCTGGGATACAAGGAACTGCTGGCGTATCTGGACGGCGAGTGTACCCTGGAGGAGGCTGTCCGCATCCTGAAGCGGGATACCAGACATTTCGCCAAAAGACAGCTTACCTGGTTTAAGCGGGAGGAAGACGTTATCTGGATTTTCCGGCCCGATTATAACTATGACGAAGAGGCGGAACTGGCGGCGGTGCTGGAATGCCTGAGAGAAAAGGGAATCATAGAGATGAAGAATAAGGAGACACGGTAAAAATGGAACAGCAAAAGGAAATGCCGGAACAGTACCGGCAGTTTGGAATTTCGCCGGAGGTGTACTTCTTCGGACAGAAAGCGGAAGAAGAGCTGAAGGAGCGCTTCCTTCTGGCCGACGCCATGGCGGAGAAAAACCAGTTAAAAGTAATTCACGCCATGCAGGAGGCGCGGGTAAATACTGAATGCTTTCAGTATGCCACCGGATACGGGTATAACGACTACGGCCGGGATACACTGGAAAAGGTCTATGCCGGCGTGTTTCATACGGAGGACGCGCTGGTGCGTCCCCAGATTACCTGCGGCACCCATGCCCTGGCTATCGCCCTGGCGGCGAACCTGCGGCCGGGAGACGAGCTTTTGTCGGTATCCGGAAAACCTTATGACACGCTGGAAGAGGTTATCGGAATCCGCAGCGCCAGCGGTTCTCTGGCGGAGTACGGCATCACCTACCGACAGGTGGACCTTCTGCCGGACGGAAGCTTTGACCTGGAAGGAATCCGAAAGGCCATCCGGCCGGAGACAAAACTGGTGGCCATCCAGCGCTCCAAGGGATACCAGACCAGACCCAGCCTCTCTGTGGCAGAAATCGGCCGGGCCATCCGGTTTATCAAGGAACTGCGGCCGGACCTTCCCTGCATGGTGGACAACTGCTACGGGGAATTTGTGGAAGAACTGGAGCCTTCTGACGTGGGGGCGGACATGACGGTGGGCTCCCTGATTAAAAACCCGGGAGGCGGCCTGGCTCCCCTGGGCGGCTATATAGCGGGAAAAAAGGAGCTGATTGAGCAGTGTGCGTACCGGCTCACTTCTCCCGGACTGGGAAAAGAGGTAGGCGCTTCGCTGGGCGTGATGCAGTCCTTCTACCAGGGGCTGTTTCTGGCGCCTCAGGTAGTGGCGGGCGCTTTAAAGGGAGCCATTTTTGCCTCGGCTCTTTACGAAAAGCTGGGCTTTTCCGTCATCCCCGGAAGCCGGGAAGAACGACATGACATCATACAGGCAGTGGAACTGGGAACGCCGGAAGGACTGAAGGCCTTTTGCCAGGGGATTCAGGCGGCGGCGCCGGTGGACAGCTATGTGGTGCCGGAACCGTGGGCCATGCCGGGATATGACAGCGACGTTATCATGGCCGCCGGCGCTTTCGTGCAGGGCTCTTCCATAGAGCTTTCCGCCGACGGGCCGCTGAAGGCGCCCTATGCGGTATACTTCCAGGGCGGACTGACCTGGACTCACGCGAAACTTGGAATTCTGATGTCTTTGCAGAAACTGAAGGACGCCGGTATTGTAAAGGAGCTTTCATCATGACAGAGAAGAAAAAGATTCTTATCGCCGGGGGAGGCGCGTCCGGAATGATGGCCGCCCTGGCGGCGGCCGGAGAGGGGGCGGAGGTTACCCTCCTGGAGCAGAACGACTGCCTGGGAAAAAAGATTCTCTCCACCGGAAACGGCAGATGTAATTTTACGAATATGAAGCAGGAGCCGTCCTGCTACCGGGGCGAGGACCCGGATTTTGCCTGGCGGGCGCTGGGCCGGTTCTCCGCTCTGGAAACCATTGCTTTTTTTACGAACCTGGGCATCTATTCCCGGAACCGGGAAGGGTGCCTTTATCCCTATTCCGGGCAGGCCCAGGCGGTACGGAAAGTGCTTGCTGCCCAGGTGCAGGCGGAAGGAGTCCGGGTGCTGACAAACTGGAAAGTAACGGAAATCCGCCCCCGGGGAAACGGATTCCGAATCCGTGCAGAGGAGACTTATGAGAAGGGAAAAACCAGGGAGGAAACCTGGGAGGCGGACGCGGTGATTCTGGCCTGCGGCTCCCGGGCGTCCCGGATTTCCGGCTCTGACGGGTCCGGATACCGGCTGGCGGAAAGTCTGGGCCATTCTCTGGTTCCGGTACTGCCTGCCCTGGTACAGTTAAAGGCGGACGGATGGCCGGCAAAGCTGGCCGGCGTGCGGGCCCGGGGAAAGGTTTCTCTCTATGTGGACGGGGAACTGGCCGGAGAGGATGGCGGAGAACTGCAGCTGACCGAATACGGCATTTCCGGCATCCCGGTGTTTCAGGTGAGCCGGTATGCAGCCCGGGGCCTTTCTGAGAAAAAAGAGGTCCTGGCAGAGCTGGATTTTCTGCCGGATTTCACACCGGAGGCCCTGCTGGACTTCCTGATTGCGCGCGCGAAAAGGCAGCCCTGGAAACGGGCGGACCTGTTTCTGACCGGACTGTTTTCCGACAGGCTGGGAGCTGTGCTCCTGCGAAAAGCGGGTATCCGGGAAAGGCAGAAGGCCGGGGAAATTTCCCCGCTTTCGCTAAAGGACCTGGTGCTGGCGGTAAAGCAGTTTCCGGTGCAGATTCGGGAGACCTGCTCCTTCGACCAGGCCCAGGTGTGCTGCGGCGGCGTCCGGACCTCGGAAGTAAAGGAAGAAACCATGGAATCCCGTCTTGTCCCGGGTCTCTATTTTGCGGGCGAGATTCTGGATGTGGACGGCATGTGCGGCGGATATAACCTGCAGTGGGCGTGGACCAGCGGATATCTGGCCGGAAAGGGGGCTGCCCATGCTTAGAATCAGTCAGCTGAAACTGCCTGCCGGGCAGGAAAAAGAAGAAGTCCGTCAGGCGCTTTTAAGCCGCCTTTCCATAAAGGAAGAGGAACTGCTGTCCTGGGAAATCCGCAGGCGCTCCCTGGACGCCCGGAAAAAACCGGTTCTGCGGGACGTCTATACCATTGATTTCCAGGTGAAAAATGAGAAAAAAGTCCGCAGGGCGTTCCGGAAAAAGGGGAACTGCAGTCTGGAACCCTGCAGGGAGAAACCTTACCGGATGCCGGAAAACGGGCAGAACGTGCCGAAGACCCGGCCGGTAGTGGCAGGTTTTGGTCCGGCCGGACTTTTCTGTGCCTGGCTGCTGGCAAAAAAAGGGCTCTGTCCTCTGGTGATAGAGCAGGGCGCGCCGGTGGAGGAGCGGAAAAAGGATGTGGAGCATTTCTGGAAGAGCGGCGAGCTGGCGCCCTTTTCCAACGTGCAGTTCGGGGAAGGGGGCGCCGGAACTTTTTCCGACGGGAAGCTGAACACCCTGATTAAGGACCCGGAAGGAAGAATCCGCAAAGTCCTGGAAGTGTTTGTGGAGCACGGAGCGCCGGAAGAGATTCTTTATGACGCAAAGCCCCACATCGGTACGGACCTGCTGGGGCAGGTGGTGCAGGGAATCCGGCGGGAGATTCAGTCCCTGGGCGGAGAAATCCGGTTTTATACCCGGCTTACGGGACTGGAGACAGAAGGCCGGGAAACCGGGAACGTCCTGAAGGAAATCCGCTGTCAGGATGTGCGGACCGGGGAGGAGAGGAAGCTGGAATGCCAGACGCTGGTGCTGGCGCCGGGGCACAGTGCCCGCCACACCTTCCGGATGCTCTGGGAGACGGATATCCCCATGGAGGCAAAGGCCTTTGCCGTCGGCGTCCGGGTGGAACATCCCCAGACGCTGATTAACCATTCCCAGTACGGAACAGAAGAGGCAGGAAAGCTGGGCGCGGCGGCCTACAAACTCTCGTATAAGGAACCGGAGGGCCGGGGCGTGTATTCTTTCTGCATGTGTCCCGGAGGATATGTGGTCAACGCTTCTTCCGAGGAAGGATACCTGGCAGTAAACGGAATGAGTTATCACGCCCGGGACGGGAAGAACGCCAACAGCGCCATTGTGGTTACCGTGACGCCCGAAGACTTCGGCAGCGCCCATCCGCTGGCCGGCATCGCCTTTCAGCGCAGACTGGAGCAGGCTGCTTTTTCGGCAGGCGGAGGGAAAATTCCGGTACAGCGGCTGGAAGATTTTGAGAAAAATGTTCCTACCCGGGAACTGACGGCGCAGGGCTGGGAGCCCTGCATGAAGGGCGCATGGCAGTTCGCGAACTTAAGACCCGTGTTTCCGGAGGAAATCAGCCGTTCCCTTCTGGAAGGAATGAAAAAATTTGACGCCAGAATCCGCGGTTTTTCGAGCCCGGACACTCTGCTTTCCGGAGTGGAGAGCCGGACGTCTTCGCCGGTGCGGATTCTCCGGGGAGAAACAATGGAAAGTTCCGTGGCCGGACTTTATCCCTGCGGGGAGGGAGCCGGCTATGCAGGAGGCATTACCTCCGCCGCGGTGGACGGCCTGAAAGTGGCGGAAAAAATCTGCGCCCGGTATGCACCGTTCGACAGAACCGGAAAGGTTTAAGAAAAATTTAAGAGCGAAAAAGGGTATACATGAATTTTTAAATGTGCTAAAATGTACACAGTTTGTGATTTCATAAACGCAGGAGGAGGAGTATACAGATGAAAGGGACCGGGAGTAAAAATACCTGGGCGCTGTTTTTGATGGTGCTTACAGGGATTGTTCTGGGCGGGTTTATCGGAATGCTTGCAGAAGGCGTTCCCGCGCTGTCCTGGCTTTCTTACGGTCAGACTTTCGGGCTGTCCAGTCCGATTGTTCTGGATCTGGGGATTCTGGTGCTGACATTTGCACTGAATATCCGGATAACCGTAGCCGGTATTATTGGAGTTCTAATCTCCATTATTATTTATCGTTTCTTATAGGATGCCCGTAGCCGGGCGTCCTCATATTGCAGGGTGGAGAATCTTTGAGTGTACTGACAGGCAGAACTGTCGAGATGATGAATCAGAAAAATACCATGAAGGATATGTTAGCAGAAGAGAGGCCGTATGAAAAGTGCGAGCGGTTTGGGGCGGGCAGTTTGACAACTATTGAATTGCTTGCTGTTTTGTTGCGTACCGGGACAAAAGGGGAAAATTCCCTGGAACTTGCCCGGAAACTTTTGTATCCCGACGGAGAGAAAAAAGGAGAGGGCATTCCCCTTCAGCGCTGGAGCAGGGAGGAACTGCTCCGGATTCACGGCATCGGCAGAGTCAAGGCGGTGCAGATTCTCTGTCTCTGTGAACTGTCCAGGCGCATGGCCCAGATGTCGGCGCGGGAGGAACTGGATTTTTCCAGCCCGGACACAGTGGCCAGATATTATATGGAAGATATGCGTCACAGAAAGCAGGAACATATGAAGCTCCTCATGCTGAATACCCGGATGCACTGCATCGGGGAAAGCGAGATATCCCGGGGGACGGTAAATATGTCCGTGGTTTCGCCCCGGGAGCTGTTTATCGAGGCCCTGCGAAAAGAAGCAGTGTATATTATACTGCTGCACAATCACCCGAGCGGGGATCCGACCCCCAGCAGGGATGATATTCTGCTTACGGAGCGGATCCGGGAGGCAGGTTCCCTGATAGGAATCGAACTTCTGGACCATATTATTATAGGGGACAACTGCTTTGTCAGTCTGGCCATGCAGGAAAAGCAGGCGCTGGCAGGGCATGGAAAGGATTTTAAGTAATGGCGCGCAATGTTTACGGACTTGACCTCGGCTCGTACGAGATTAAGGTATATGATAAAAAGCAGGACGCAGTATGGAAGGAGAAAGCGGTTATTGCCATCGAGGACAGGAAAAATATTTTTGCCATCGGTGACGAGGCTTACGAGATGTATGAGAAGGCGCCGGGAAATATCCAGGTAGTGTTTCCCATGGAAGAAGGAGTTATCAGCCGCTTCAACGACATGCAGTATCTGCTGCAGAATCTTCTGAAAAAAGGCCGTACCCTGGTCCGGGGGTCGGAATATGTCATCGCAGTACCCACGGACGTGACCGAGGTGCAGAAACGGGCTTTCTTTGATCTGGTGATTCACTCCTCGGCAAAGGCCAGGGAGGTCAATATCGTAGAGCGGTCCATTGCGGACTGCATCGGCCTTGGCATTGATGTAAAAGAGACAAAAGGCGTGATGATAGCCAATTTCGGGGGCGGTACCACGGAACTTTCCGTTGTGGCCTCCGGCGGTATGGTTCTGAATAAACTGGTAAAAGTAGGCGGGACGACCTTTGACCGGGCGGTCATGAATCTGGTCCGCCACACGCACGATTTCCTGATAGGACGGCTGACGGCGGAGACCCTCCGCCGGCGGTTCGGTATTTTCGGTGGGGACAGCCATGCTGTCCTGACGGTGGCAGGACGCAATCTGGTAACCGGCGTGCCCCAGCAGCAGGATATTTCCATCAGCCTGGTGCGGGCGGCCATGAAAGTTCCGCTGGAACTGTGCATCCGGGAGATGATTTCCATGCTGGACAGAACCCCTCCGGAAGTGCTGAAGGCCATAGAAGAGAACGGCATTTTCCTCACCGGCGGCCTGGCGGCCATGCCGGGCCTGGCACGCTACATAGAAGGGGCCACGGGATACCGGGTACAGACGGCCAGAAGGCCGGATACCTGCTCGGTAGAGGGGCTTTCCCGGATTATCAATTCAAAGGAACTGAAACAGATGGCATACTCGATGCTGGATGAAAATTACAGATGGATGCGATAGATAGGACAGGTGGATAGGATAGATTATGAAAGCAAAAAATCAATTTACCCTTGCAAGTAAATACTGGTTTCTGATACTGGCGGTTGTCTGTATCATTCTGATGGGACTTTCCGGTTTCGCAGGCACGGGAAAGGGACCGCTTTCCTGGATTGCCGGCTATACCATTGTGCCCATGCAGAAAGGGATAAATTATGTGGGGACCTGGATGAGCGACCTGTCGTCCAACTTCTCCACCCTTCAGGACCTTCGGAAAGAGAATGAAGCGCTTCAGAATCAGGTGAATGAACTGACGCTGGAAAATGACCGGCTTCAGCAGAATTCGGCAGAACTGGAACGGCTCAGCGAGCTTTATAACATGGACCAGTCCACGGCAGATTATCCCAAGACTGCCGCAAGGGTTATCGCAAGTGAAAACAGCAACTGGTTTTCCAGTTTTACGATAGACAAAGGGTCCAACGACGGAATCCGGGTAGACATGAACGTGCTGTCCGGCACCGGACTGGTGGGCATTGTGACAGAGGTGGAGCCGAATTACTCCATCGTTTCTTCCATTATTGATGAAAAGAATGTCAGCAGCATGCTGCTGACAACTTTTGATAAATGTATTGTGAGCGGGGATTTGCGGCTGATTGAGCAGGGACTTCTCCGGTTCGAGCAGCTGGCGAACAACGACACCGAGGTGGAGATTGGAGAGCAGGTGGTTACCTCCAACATCAGCGACAAGTACCTCCAGGGCCTGCTGATTGGATATGTATCCGAGGTCAATGTGGACTCCAGCAGCCTGACCCGCTCCGGGTACGTGATTCCGGCCACGGATTTCCGGAATCTGCAGGAGGTGCTGATTATTACCACCACAAAAGAGGACCTGATAAATCAGGACAGTACGGACAGTCAGGAGAACGCGGACAGCCAGGAAAACACGGATGGTCAGGAGAACGCGGACACTCAGGAGTAGAAACGGAGGACAGATATGAAGAAAGTAAAGCGTGTCGTGATTTGCGCCGTGATTATCATAATCTGCTATCTGCTGGAGACAACGCTGTTTCAGAAGCTGGCGCTGGCCTCCATTATCCCGAATCTTCTGATTGTGGTAACTTCATCTTTCGGATTTATGAGAGGAAAGAAAGAGGGGCTTATCATCGGATTTGCCTGCGGTCTGCTCAAGGATATTCTGGGCGGGGAGCTGCTGGGCTTTTACGCGATGATTTACATGGTTATCGGATACTGTAACGGATTTTTCCGGCGGGTTTTCTACGATGAGGACATCAAACTTCCCATCGCCCTGATTGCCGCCAGTGAATTTATTTACAGCCTGCTGATTTACGTATTTATGTTCATGCTGCAGAGCGATTTCCATTTCCTTCATTACCTGGGGCATATTATTATCCCGGAGCTGGTATATACTCTGGTGGTGACGCTGGCTCTGTATCAGGTAATACTGCACATTAACCGTAGACTGGAAGAAGAAGAAAAAAGGAGTGCAAGCAAATTTGTATAATCTGTGGGACCGCATCAAGGCGGCAGTGATTGAGATAGTAAAATCCAGGGCTTTTGTTGTGATGATTGTATTCTGCGTGCTTTCTGCCATTCTTCTGCAGAGAGTGTTTTATCTGCAGATTGTAAGGGGACAGGAGTATCTGGAAGACTATACCTTACAAATTCAGAAAACCCGTGAAGTACAGGGGACAAGAGGCCGGATTCTGGACAGAAACGGTATCGTGCTGGCGGACAACCAGCTGGCCTATTCTGTGACTATCGAGGACAACGGCGAATACAGTACAACCGAAGAACGAAATCAGAACATCAATGAAACACTGGAAACCGTTATCGGTATCGTGGAGTCCAACGGAGACTCAATTATCAGTGATTTCAACGTGGTCCTTAGTGACAGCGGAAATTATGAGTATTCGGTATCCGATACGCAGCTTCTCCGTTTTCTGGCGGACGTGTTCGGACATGCCACCATCGACCAGCTGGAAGATGACGAACGCAGCATGACCGCCGAAGAACTGATACACTATCTGTGTACGGATGAGACTTACGGTTACGGCATTGATGAAGAAAGCTATACAAAGGAAGAGGTGCTGAAGCTGGTGAACATCCGGTATGCCATGGGGCTAAACCGGTTCCAGCGGTATGTACCGACCACCATTGCCAGCAATGTCAGTGAAGAGACCCAGGCTGCCATTATGGAGAACCTGGACGACCTGCAGGGCGTAAACATCGAGGAAGATTCTATCCGGGTGTACAATGACAGCAAGTATTTTGCCAATCTGCTGGGGTACACCGGGCAGATTTCCCAGGAAGAATACGACGCCCTGGACGAGGACGTTAAGGACGACTATTCCCTGACGGACATCGTGGGAAAGGCCGGACTGGAGCAGGTGATGGATGAACAGCTTCAGGGTACCAAAGGTGAAGTAAAGCTGTATGTCAACAATGTAGGCCGGGTGATTGACCGGGTGGAGGAATCCGAGGCGGAAGCCGGGAATGATTTATACCTGACCATCGACGCCAACCTGCAGAAGGCAGCTTACGATTTGCTGGAAGAAAAACTGGCAGGTATCCTGCTGGCCAAAATACAGAATGTGATGAACTATGACCGGACCACGGTCTCTGAGGGAAGCGACGTCATCATTCCCATTGATGATGTATACAGCGCTTTCTTCAGCAATGAGATACTGGATGTGGGACATTTTGAGGAAGAGGACGCCGGAGACACGGAGAAGGCCGTGTACAGTGCTTTTACCACCCGGAAGGAGGAAGTGATTTCCGAGATTCTGGCAGAACTGTCCAACCCGAATGCCGCGGCATACGCGGACTGTACGAACGAGATGCAGGCCTATCTGAGCTTTGTGGCCAGCGACCTGCTGGAAAGTACGGCGGGCATTATCCAGAGCGACCGGATTGATACCCAGGATGAAACGTATCTGGCCTGGGAGGAAGACGAGAGCATCAGTCTTTATACGTACCTGAACTATGCCATTTCCCAGAACTGGCTGGACACTTCGGCGCTGGCCGATTACATGGAGGACGGAAGCAGCTATTCGGATTCTGCCGAGGTATATCAGGCCCTGCTGAACTACACCGGACAGGCCCTGGCTCAGAATTCCGATTTTGACAAGCTGATATACCGTTACATGATAAAGACCCAGCGTCTGACCGGAACCCAGATCTGCCTTATGCTCTTTGAACAGGGCGTGCTGGCATATGATGAGGCCCAGTATAACAGCCTGGCTTCCGGAAGTACCAGCGCTTATGATTTTGTGCGCAGTAAGATACAGTCCCTGGAAATCACGCCGGGTCAGCTCGGCCTGGAGCCCTGCACCGGTTCCTGCGTGGTGGTGGATGTAAACAGCGGGGACGTGCTGGCCAGTGTATCCTATCCCGGATACGACAACAACCGGCTGGCCAATTCCATGGACTCCGATTATTACCGGAAACTGCTGAACGATTCGGCGGAGCCGCTTTACAGCACGGCTACCCAGGAACGGACGGCACCGGGTTCCACGTACAAACCCATGGTGGCCGTGGCGGGACTGACAGAAGGTGTTATTGACACGGGAACCATTCTTTCCTGCAGCGGAATCTATGAAAAGATTACGCCAAGCCCCCGGTGCTGGGTATATCCCGGTGCCCATGGCAGCCTGAATGTATCCGGCGCCATCCAGCATTCCTGCAACTCCTTCTTCTATGAAGTGGGGTACCGGCTGGGAATTACTTCGGGAAATCTGGACGATACGGAATCCTATTCCAGCGACCTGGGCCTGGAAAAGCTGAGCCAGTACGCGACCATGTTCGGACTGGGCCAGACCACCGGAATCGAGATTCCGGAATCAGAACCGCAGATATCCAGCCAGGATTCGGTGCGTTCTGCCATCGGCCAGGGAACCAATAACTATACGACCACACAGCTTGCCCGTTATACGGCCGCAGTGGCCAACCGGGGCACGGTGTACAACCTGACCCTTCTGGACCATGTGTCCGACCGTGACGGAGAAGTGATAGAAGAATTCAATGCAGAGGTGGCAAACGAGATTACGAACGTATCCTCGTCCACCTGGGACGCCGTGCAGGCTGGTATGCGTGCCGTGGTAACTTCCAGCAGCACGTACAATTCCCTGGGCGATTTTGAACTGTCCGGGAAAACCGGTACGGCCCAGCAGAGTGAGACTCACGCCAATCATGGTCTGTTTGTGGGCTATGCGCCCAGCAGTTCACCGGAAGTGGCGTTTGCCATCCGTATTGCGAACGGGTACGAGTCTCTGTATCCTTCCGAAGTGGGAAGAGATTTAATGCGCTATTATTATGGACTGGCCTCCCGCGAAGAAGTCATTACCGGAAGTGCAGCCGAAGCGGCTGCCGCCACAAGCGGGGACTAGCAGGGAGTGAGGGAAACATTGAACCAGAAAGTGATGATTAAAAGCAACCGGTACGGACTTATCGTCCATATGGATGCGGAGGCCGGATACGAGGAAATCCGGGAGGAACTCCGGCACCGGTTTACGGAAGCAGACCGTTTTTTCCGGGATGCCACCATGGCGGTCACCTTTGAGGGCCGGATTCTCACAAAGGTTCAGGAACAGGAACTGATTGAACTGATTTCAGACACCGCCCATGTTCATATTGTATGCATCTTTGACAACGATAAGAACACGGAACGTCTGTACCAGGAAGTGGTAGAAGAAAGCCTGGAAAGTCTGCCAAGAAAAGAAGGGCAGTTCTACCGTGGGACACTGAAGAAAAGGCAGGTACTGGAGTCGGAGAAAAGCATCATCGTGCTCGGTGATGTGGAAGCCGGCGCCAGAGTGGTTTCCAGGGGCAATATCGTGGTCCTGGGAACCATCCGGGGAAAAGTACATGCAGGAGCCGCCGGGAACAGACAGGCGTTCATCGTGGCTCTGTCCATGAAGCCGCAGATTCTGAGAATCGCGGATGTAACAGCGCCGCGGGTCTATACACGGAAACCGGAAAAGCCGGAGGCAAAGATTGCCCGGCTTCTGGGAGACCATATCTACATAGACCCGCTGGCGGAACAAGACTGGTAGGAGGACTTGCACATATGGGTGAGGTAATTGTCATTACATCAGGAAAAGGCGGCGTGGGCAAAACTACCACAACCGCAAACATAGGAACCGGGCTGGCAAAGCTCGGAAAACAGGTACTGGTCATCGATACGGACCTGGGGCTTCGGAACCTGGATGTGGTTATGGGGCTGGAAAACCGGATTGTCTATAACCTGGTTGACGTTATCGAAGGAAGCTGTCGGCTAAAGCAGGCTCTGATTCAGGACAAACGGCATGAGAATCTGTTTCTGCTTCCCTCGGCCCAGACGAAAGACAAAACTGCTGTGTCGCCGGAGCAGATGAGGAAGCTTACTTCCCAGCTGCGGGAAGAATTCGACTATGTGCTGCTGGACTGTCCGGCTGGTATCGAGCAGGGCTTCCGCAATGCCGTGGCAGGGGCCGACCGGGCCATCGTGGTAACCACGCCGGAGGTCTCGGCTATCCGGGATGCGGACCGGATTATCGGACTGCTGGAAAAAGACCGGATGAAACGGATTGACCTGATAATCAACCGTATCCGGACGGATATGGTAAAACGGGGCGACATGATGTCCGTGGATGATGTGACGGAGATCCTGCCGGTCAGCCTGCTGGGGGCCATCCCGGATGACGAGCAGGTGGTTATCGGGACGAATCAGGGGGAACCGGTGGTGGATATGGACTCCATGGCCGGGAAAGCCTATGAAAATATCTGCCGGCGGATAATGGGAGAGGAAGTGCCGTTTCTGGACCTGGAAAAAGGGGAGGGCTTTCTGAAAAAGCTGTCCCATATGTTCCGGAAAAACTAGGAGGGCGTTTATGGGACATGTGTTTGAGACGAGACTGCGCCGTCCGTCGGTTGCTGTAGCGAAGGAACGTCTCCGTACGCTTCTTGCCACGGACCGGATGCAGTGTGGACCGGATACATATGAACAGATGTGCGGGGATTTGTTCCGCACAGTCTCAAAATACATGAAGGTAACTGAGGATAACTTCGACGTGAAAGTAGCGCGTTCGGAGATTTGTATTACAGTGTCAGGAGAAGAGACGTGAGATTTATAACACAGACGAAACCATATCAGTTAAAAAACTACCGGTTTATGCTGGTGGCCAGCGTGCTCCTCATCTCCATTCTGGGAGTTCTGGTGGTAGGGAGCGCAAGCCCGGAAAGACAGAACTCCCAGATTCTGGGAGTGGTGCTCGGGGTCATCGCCATGGTTGTGGTGTCCCTGATTGATTACAGCTGGGTACTGAACTTTTACTGGATTTTTTATATCATCAATGTGGTGCTGCTGGTGGCGACAGAGCTTTTCGGAGTGACCGTAAACAATGCCAGACGGTGGCTGAACCTGGGGTTTGTACAGTTTCAGACTTCGGATTTGTCAAAAATCATTCTCATTTTGTTTTATGCAAAGTTTTTTTCGGAACACAGGGACGACCTGAATACGCCGAGGACGATTATCACCTCGGTGCTGCTCCTGATTCCGACGCTGATACTGCTGCTCAGACAGCCGAACCTTTCCACCACAATCTGTATCTCCCTGGTGTTCTGCGCCATTTACTATTCCGCAGGACTGAGCTACAAATTTATCGGAACGGTACTGGCGATTGTCATTCCGGCGGCGGTGATTTTCCTGAGTATCGTGGTACAGCCCAATCAGCCGTTTCTGAGAGATTACCAGCAGACCAGAATTCTGGCCTGGCTGAATCCGGAGGAATATGCCAGCGATGAGGCATACCAGCAGATGAACTCGATTATGGCCATCGGCTCCGGCCAGCTGACCGGGAAAGGCCTGAACAATAACACAACCACTTCCGTGAAGAATGGAAACTATATATCAGAGCCACAGACAGACTTTATTTTCGCAATTGTTGGGGAAGAATTGGGCTTTGTGGGTTGCTGTATTGTGATTGGTCTGCTATTATTGATAGTGATACAGTGTATTTTAGTAGGCATAAAAGCACAGGATTTGGCGGGGCAAATCGTCTGTTGCGGAGTGGCCGCGCTGATAGGTTTTCAGAGTTTTATCAATATCGGCGTGGCGACAGGGGTTTTACCGAATACGGGTATTCCGCTCCCCTTTGTAAGTTACGGACTGACTTCTCTGGTATGTATGTATGCCAGTATCGGGTTTGTGCTTAACATCGGGCTCCAGCCGAAAAAGTACCAGTAACACAAAAAAGGAGAGTGAAAACAAACATGAATATCGGACTGATTGCACATGATTCCAAAAAGACGCTGATGCAGAATTTCTGCATAGCGTACCGGGGAATCCTGAGTAAGCATGAGCTGTTTGCAACCGGGACGACCGGACGTCTGATTGAGGAGGTAACAAACCTTTCCATTCACAAGTATCTGGCCGGACCCCTGGGGGGAAAACAGCAGCTGGGCGCACAGATTGCGCAGAATGAGATAGACGCGCTGATTTTCCTGCGCGACCCGTCTCATCCCAAGGCGCATGAGCCGGATGTAAACGACGTAATACGTCTGTGCGACACCCACAATATTCCAATCGCCACCAATCTGGCCACGGCCGAGATTCTGATTCTGGCGATTGACAGAGGAGATTTAGACTGGCGTGAAATGTATAAGTAAGAGGAGACGGCCGCAGGCTGTCATCCTGGCACTTGCCCTGGGCCTGACCATGACGGCCGGAGGGTGTGCCGGGACGCAGACGGCCGTTGTGACAGAGTATGAGACAGAACAGTATAACCGCAGCCTTCAGGAGGGCAGTCTGTTATCCGAAGGACTCTGTGTGGCAGAGTCCGATGTGGCCCTGGAAGGCTATGCGGGTACGGAAGGCGTAACCAGCGAGGGACTTTTCGACCTCTCGGGAGAAACCGTGCTGTACGGAAGCAGCATTCATGAGCGGCTTTATCCGGCCAGTGTGACCAAGATTATGACGGCCCTGCTGGCGCTGGAAAACGGCAGTCTGGAAGATGAAGTGACCATCAGCCAGAATGCGGCAGCCGACAGCTTTCCTTCCGATGCCTCACTTATCGGACTCCGTCAGGGGGAAGTATGGAGTCTGGAAGATTTACTCTACGCACTGCTCCTTCGTTCCGGAAATGACGCCGCCACAGCTATTGCGGAGTATGTAGACGGAACGGAAGCGGCATTTGTGGAGCGCATGAACGCCCGCGCGGCAGAACTGATGGCGAATAATACGCATTATGTCAATCCTCACGGGCTGCATGACGATAACCACTATACGACGGCCTACGACATCTATCTGATATTTAACGCCTGTATTCAGAATGAGGAGTTTGTGAAAATTATCGGGACGGCCTCTCATACGGCCCAGTACCGGAATCCGGACGGAAGCGCCGGAGAGACGGTGATTGAGCCCACAAACTGGTATGCTTCCGGAGCGGCTGACCTGCCGTCCAACATGACGGTGGTCGGCGGAAAGACCGGAACCACGGGAGAAGCGGGGAACTGTCTGGTCCTGCTGAATGAAACGTCAGAGGGAAACCGCTATATCTCTATCGTGATGGGTGCCCCGGACAGGCCAGTGCTTTATAAAGACATGACTGCCATGATTGAAACCGTAAAATAAAGGGGCATCTCGTGAGGATACCCCTTTTCCTTATGATTCGGACATGCTTCCGATACGGCCGTAGAGACTGATGAGATAGAGCCCGCAAAGCCCTACCAGCGCATAGACGATACGGGAGAGCCAGGAAAGATTGCCAAAGAGAAAGGCAACCAGGTCAAAGCGGAAGATTCCTACCAGCAGCCAGTTTACCGCACCGATGATTACCAGTGTTAATGCAGTATTATCAAACCATTTCATAGTGATTCCTCCTTATCTGGTCTGTTACTTCTGTGTGTAGTATGTACCGGAAAGGAGAAAATATACAGTAGGGAGCGAAAAATGAGGCTATATTATCCTTATTCCCAGTATCTGAAAGAAAAATATCACGGAAAAGTTTATAAACTTCCCGTCTGCCTTCCTGTTACCTGCCCAAACCGGACAGATGGTACCGGATGTGCGTTTTGTGCAGGAGCCGGCACCGGATTTGAAGCTCAGAATCCGGAAGCGGATGTGACAGAGCAGCTTCAGAAGGCGAAGGAAAAAATCGGGGCAAAATATCATCCGGACCGGTACCTTGCCTATTTTCAGAATTATACGAATACCTTTCTCCCGGTGGAACAGTTTGCGGCCTATATCCGGGAAGCGGCAGAAATGCCGGAACTTGCCGGAATATCCATTTCCACCAGACCGGACTGCGTACATCCGTCTTATCTGGATGTGCTGCGGCAGGTTCAGACGGAGAAGGGACTTGGCATCAGCATCGAGCTGGGGCTTCAGACGGCAAATTATCATACGCTGGCAAAGATAAACCGGGGACATTCCCTGGGAGAATATATTGACGCCGTGCTGCAGATTAAACAGTATCCAGGATTTGAAATCTGCACCCACGTTATCCTGAACCTGCCCTGGGACGGGGAGGAGGACGCTGTGGAGACGGCAAAAATCATTACGGCCCTGGGAACGGACGTCGTAAAGCTCCATTCCCTTTATATCGCCAGAGGCACAGAGTTTGCCAGATGGTATGAGGAGGGCCGGATATCCATCTGTACGAAGGAGGAGTATTTCCGCCGGGTTATCCTTTTTCTGGAGCATATTCCGGAGGATATGGCGGTGGAACGGCTTTTCGCGCGGATACCGGAGAAGGAATCCCTGTTCTGCAACTGGGGAGAGAGCTGGTGGAAACTGCGGGATGAGCTGCTTGCGCAGATGGAAAAAGAGGGGACCTGGCAGGGACGGCTTTCCGGCTGGAGAAACGGCGCGGCCCTGAAAAAACTGCCGGGTCTGACGGGGGAATGTTAGAATAATAAGGAGGGTTCCAGATTGGCAGAAAAAAACCGTAAGGTAGTCAGTATCCGAAAATACGGAAGCAGATCCACCTGGAACGTGGGACTGGTGCTTTTCGGCATCGTATTTCTGTATCTGCTTATTACGCTTGTCACCTATCTGACAAAGGACCGGGTGACTTCCTATGAGGTACGGCAGGGGAGTATTCAGCGCGACACCGCTTTTACCGGGCTGGTGCTTCGCAGTGAGACGGTTTACTATGCAGAAAGCGACGGATATATCAATTATTTTCAGGCGGCGGGAAGCCGGGCCGGAACCGGGGACAGTGTGTATACCCTCTCTGCGGAGCCTCTTCCCGAGACGGAAGAGACCGAGAGCCAGGATGTCTCTGTATCCCAGGAGGACTGGAACCAGATTCTGGCGGAAGTGCAGAACTACCATGAGACAAGTGACGGACAGAACTTCCAGACGTCGACTTCCTTAAAGCAGAATGTAACGGATATTCTTCAGAGCAAGACCAGCCAGAACCGGGCGGTGCAGCTTTCCACCCTGCTGGCGGAGGGAAATGTGGCGAATATGACCGTGGTGCAGAGCACAGACGACGGAATTCTGGAATATGCTACAGACGGATTTGAATCCCTGCTCCCGGATGACATTACAGACAGTGATATTCTCCGGCACGATTATACGGTGACGGAGTTTGCCAATAATACAAAAGTAAAGGCCGGGGATCCGGTTTACAAACTGATTACAGACGAGGAGTGGACGCTTGTAATCAAGCTGACGCTGGAGACCGAGAAAGAGCTCCGGGATATGGAAATGGACGGTTCCACGGTCCGCGTCCGGTTTCTCCGGGACAACCAGACCATGAACGCTTCCTTTCAGATTATCAACCGGGGCGAGGATGATGCTTATGGATATCTTACGTTTTCTTCCGGCATGATTCGGTATGCGGGAGAACGGTACCTGGACATTGAACTGGAACTGGAAAATGAGTCCGGTCTTAAGATTCCGAAATCCGCGGTGACGGAAAAGAGCGTCTGGCTGGTGCCGGAAGACTACCTGACCACCGGCGGCGCTTCTTCCGGAGAGGGCTTTCTCGTTCAGAAAGGAGATTCTGCCGAATTTACGGCAGCGACCGTCTGGTACCGGGATACCGAATCGGGAATGCTGTATGTGGACCCCGGGGACCTGGAAGCAGGAGACGTGCTGCTGATGCCGGAATCTTCCCTGACCTTCACGGTGGGTGAGGAGGGAACGCTTCAGGGCGTATACTGTATCAACAAAGGATATGCCCAGTTCCGGCAGGTGCAGATACTGACGGAAAGTGAGGAATACTATATTGTCGCCGAAGGAAGCAGCTACGGACTTTCCAATTATGACCATATTGCCCTGGACGGCAGTACTCTGCAGGAAAATGATATCGTTAATCAGTAAGGAGTGAAGATATATGGTAACAGAAAATCTGAAAAAAGTGGAGGAACGGATTCAGGCAGCCTGCTTAAGAAGCGGCAGAAAGCGGGAGGACGTCACGCTGATTGCGGTCAGCAAGACCAAACCGGTGGAACTGCTGCGGGAAGCCTACGACAGCGGAATCCGGTATTTCGGAGAGAACAAGGTACAGGAGCTCTGCGCAAAGTATGAAGAGATGCCTTCGGACATCCACTGGCAGATGATAGGGCACCTGCAGAGAAACAAAGTGCGGCAGGTAGTGGGAAAGGCGGAACTGATTCATTCCGTGGACTCCCTCCGTCTGGCGGAAGCCATTGACAAAGAGGCCGGAAAGCAGGGCATTACAGCAAGGATTCTGCTGGAAGTCAACATGGCAAAAGAGGACACAAAATTCGGCCTTATGCCGGAAGAAGTTCTGGATTTCACGAAAGAAATTGTCAGATTTCAGAATATTCGTGTAGAGGGACTTATGACAATAGCTCCTTTTGTTGCGGACCCGGAAGAAAATCGTATACATTTTGCAAATTTACGAAAATTATCTGTTGACATTAGAAAGGAAAAAGTTAATAATGTTAATATGAGCATACTTTCAATGGGGATGACCAATGACTACGAAATTGCGATTGAAGAAGGTGCCACAATGGTGCGGGTCGGAACCGGAATCTTTGGTGAACGGAACTATGCTCAGTAATTCGATACCACAGATAGGAGTGTAAAGAAAAAAGATGGGAGTATTAGATAAGTTTTTGGATGTAATGAAACTGAACGATGATGATTACGAAGATGATGATTTCTTCGATGATGATTATGAAGATGATTACGAGGAGAAGCCGAAAAAGAGTCTGTTTGGCAGAAAAGACAAACAGTCTTCTTATGATGAGGTGGAAGAAGAGTATGAACCGGAACGTCCGGCAAGGACAGGCCGTTCTTCCCAGTCGGCAAAAGTGACTCCCATGCGGCAGCCCTCCAGAAGGAACGCGCCTGCCATGGAAGTCTGCGTTATCAAGCCAAACAATGTGGATGATACAAGAGAGATTACAGAGACGCTTCTGAGCGGACGTACCGTCATTCTGAACCTGGAAGGCATGGACCTGGAGATTGCCCAGCGGATTATTGACTTTACTTCCGGTGCGACCTTTGCCATTGATGGAAACCTGCAGAAAATTTCCAATTATATCTTTCTTGTAACTCCTGCAAATGTAGATATTTCCGGAGACCTCCAGGATCTCCTTGGCAATTCCCTGGATACGCCTCCCATTCAGAACCGTTACTAGGAGCAGGCAGTACGGGATTCGGGAGCAGGAAATGGAAAAAGAAGAGCTTTTACTGGGAAAACGCCTGCGTGAGCTTTCCAATACAGCCTGGCGGCGTGGAATTCCCACGTTTACGGATTTCTTAAATCTGAATGAACTGAACATTTTACATACTACGCCAAAGGATGAATTTCCGGCGCCATACCGGACCTTTGGCGGGTATGCTTTTTCTGAGCGTCAGATGGCAGTCTTTCTACCTGATGCTTTTTCTCTGTATGCGGATATCAGTGAAATTGAGAGCCAGTTTCCTATCCGGATTCTGAAAATCACCCCGCTTCAGAAGAAGTTTGCGGAGGAACTGAGCCACCGGGACTATCTGGGGGCCCTTCTGAATCTGGGTATTGAACGGGCAAAACTGGGCGATATTCTGGTGACCGGCGAAGGCGCCCTGGTGTTCGCGGAAGAGAAGATTGCGCCTTTTCTCTGTGAAAATCTGTACCGGGTACGCCATACTTCGGTGCAGGCGGAGAAACTGGAAGGGGCAGATTTTGACTGGACGCCCCGGTTTGAGGAAATCCGGGGAACTGTGGCCTCTGTACGGCTGGACAGTCTTCTGGCCCTGGCCTTTCACTCTTCCAGAAGCAGACTGTCTCCCCTGATAGAGGCGGGAAAAGTCTATGTGAACGGAAAACTGATTACGGCAAACGGATTTCAGCCCCGGGAAGGGGACATTGTCTCCGTAAGAGGAATGGGCCGTTTTATTTACCGTGAGATGCTCTCGGAGACGAAAAAAGGACGGATTTTTGTCCGGCTGGACAAATATATATAGACGGGCCGTTTCCAGGCGGCCGGGAGGTATGACATGGAGAAACATGGAACAGGAAGAATCTATATCCGGGCGGTTCTGGCCGCAGTGCTTCTGGTTCTTATCGACCAGGGAGCCAAGCTGCTGGCAGTTCGCAGACTGAAGGGACAGCCCTCCCTGAAGCTGATTCCCGGAGTATTTGAACTGCAGTATCTGGAAAACAGGGGAGCCGCATTTGGTATTTTTCAGGACCAGCGGGCCTTTTTCCTGATTATGACGGTTCTGATTCTGCTGCTGGCGGTGTGGTGCTTTGCCGTGGTTCCGAAGACAGGGAGATATCTGCCCCTGCGGGTCTGCATGGTATTTGTAGTTGCGGGAGCCCTGGGGAATTTCCTGGACCGGCTGTTCCGGGGATACGTGGTGGATTTTTTCTCTTTCGTACTGATAAATTTCCCCGTTTTTAATATTGCGGATATTTACATTACGGTTTCCTTTGCCGTTCTTGTCCTGCTTGTCTTTTTCTACTATAAGGATGAGGAACTTCTGGTCTTCTCCGGGAAATACCGCAGAGAGCAGAGAGAAAAAGGGACAGAGACAGAGGAAAAAAACAGCCGGGAAAGCGGTGGACAGTAATATGGAAAAGCTGCAGATTGAAGTGACAGAAGGCGGGGAGAGAATCGACAAATTCCTGAGCAGGGAGATGCCGGACTTTTCCCGCTCTTATATTCAGAAACTGATAAAGGAGGGGAAGGTGTGTTCCGGCGGGGAACCGGTCCGTTCCAGTTATAAAGTGCGGGAAGGCGAGGAAATTCAGGTTTTTCTGCCAGAGGCCCGGGAACCGGAAATCCTGCCGGAAAATATTCCGCTGGACATTCTTTATGAGGATGAGGATATTCTGGTGGTCAATAAGCCGAAAGGAATGGTGGTTCACCCGGCTGCCGGCCACTACAGCGGGACGCTGGTAAACGCCCTGCTGTATCACTGCCGGGACAGTCTGTCCGGTATCAACGGCGTACTGCGCCCGGGGATTGTCCACCGGATAGATATGGACACAACGGGCTCTCTTCTGGTGTGTAAAAACGACCGGGCCCACCGGATTCTGGCCGAACAGCTGAAGGAGCATTCCATAAAACGGGTCTATCACGCCATTGTACACGGGGTTATCCGGGAAGAAGAGGGGACCGTGGACATTCCCATCGGGCGGCATCCCGTGGACCGGAAAAAAATGAGTACCAGAACGAAGAACGGGCGCCGGGCCGTGACCCACTACCGGGTGCTGGAACGGTTCCGGAATTACACCTATATTGCCTGCCGCCTGGAAACCGGGCGGACTCATCAGATACGGGTGCACATGGCCCATATCGGCCACCCTCTTCTGGGAGACCGGGTGTACGGCCCGCAGAAGTGTCCCTTCTCCCTGGAAGGTCAGACACTCCATGCAAAGACGCTGGGGATTGTGCATCCCTCCACCGGAGAGTATATGGAATTTGACGCGCCGATTCCGGAGTATTTTGAAAAGCTGTTGACAAAATTAAGACATATTTCCTAAAACATCTATACAATTTCTAAAAAATGCTGTATAATATGCATAATGAATTGCCGGGAAAATGATGAAAAGGAGAGTGACTATATGAGCAGCATCAGTACAATCATTACCATCGGACGACAGTATGGAAGTGCCGGAAGAGAGATTGGCAAAAAACTAGCGGAGGAATACGGAATTCAGCTGTATGACAAGGAGATGCTGGACCGGGCCGCAAAAGAAAGCGGAATCTGTCAGGAACTGTTTGAACATCACGACGAGAAACCTACAAACAGTTTTTTGTATTCCCTGGTTATGGATACCTATTCCATGGGATATTCTTCAGGCGTGTACAACGACATGCCCCTGAACCACAAAATTTTCCTGGCACAGTTTGATGCTATCAAGAAGATTGCGGACGAAGGTCCCTGTGTTCTGGTAGGCCGCTGTGCAGATTATGCACTGGAATCTTACAGCAATGTAATGAGTGTGTTCATTCATGCCGACATGAATGCAAGAATCCGGAGAATTGCCAGGATTTACGACCTGACAGATGCGAAGGCAAAGGACCGGATTCAGAAAATGGACAAACAGCGCTCCAGTTACTACAATTATTACACGAATAAAAAGTGGGGCGATATTGACAGCTATGACTTCAGCCTGTGCAGTTCCGAACTGGGAATTGATGGAACCGTAAAGGCGCTGAAGGCGCTGATAGAAATTCGGGAAAGTGTCAGAGATAAAAAACTCTAGTCTCTTCTGGCCGTATGTTACGGCCATCCGGGAATGTTTCCATTCAGGATGGCCGTGAACATGCGGTTTTTTGCGCCCGGATTTTCCTGATTCAGCTTCCGCAGAAGTTCTTTCGCGTACTGCCGCTTCGTATGCCCGTCCACCGGACAGCGGCTTTTCACCACGGGAAGCTGGTATTTATTCTGGAAACCAATAACGTCCATCTCATCCACAAACATCATGGGGCGGATAACCGTCAGGTCCATCCGGTCCAGATAGGTGCGGGGAGAGAAAGAATAAAACCGGCCTTCGTAAATCAGGGACAGAAGCATGGTCTCTATGATATCATCCTTGTGATGGGCATAGGCCACTTTGTTGCAGCCCATTTTTTTCACCGCTTCATTGAGGGCGCCCTTCCGCATTTTTGCGCAGAGTGAGCAGGGACGGTTTTCCTTTCTGTCTTCAAACAGAATTCTGGCAATATCGGTTTTTACAATCTGGTACGGGACGTCCATCTCCCTGCAGAGATCTGCTACCGGGGTGAAATCGCATCCTTCATACCCAAGGTCCACGGTTACGGCACTGAGCTCAAAACGGGCCGGATAAAACCGTTTCAGGCCGTGCAGGGCATAGAGAAGAGTGAGACTGTCCTTACCGCCGGAAATACCGACTGCGATGTGGTCCCCTTCCTCTATCATATGATATTCGTCTACTGCTTTTCTTGTATAGCTTAAAAGCTGCTGTAATTTCATTTCATTCATCCTCCTGACATTCTTTTCCATGTTACCCTGTATCAGAGAAAAAAACAAGTAAAAGACAGGTTCCGTTTGCACGGATGCAGGAAAAATGATAGAATAAGAAAGGTCTGCCGGCAGGCGGCCTGAAAGGAGAAGAACCGTGAGATTTGTAATACAGAGAGTGACAGAAGCAAAGGTAGAAGTAGACGGCGTTTCCGTGGGAGCCATCGGGAAAGGGTTTCTGGTTCTGATTGGCGTTGGCCGGGAGGACAGCAGGGAAACCGCGGACAAACTGATTAAAAAGATGACCGGACTTCGGATTTTTGAGGATGAAAACGGGAAAACCAATCTTTCCCTGGCAGACGTAGGGGGAAGCCTGCTTCTCGTATCCCAGTTTACCCTCTATGCGAACTGCAAAAAAGGGAACCGGCCCAGTTTTACCGAAGCAGGAGATCCGGAGAAGGCAGAAGCCTTGTACGAATACATCGTGGCAGAATGCAAAAAGAAAGTTCCGGTTACGGAAAAAGGAATCTTTGGCGCGGATATGAAGGTCAGCCTGGTGAATGACGGCCCCTTCACTATTATTCTGGATTCACAGAGCCTATAAAACTGTCCAGAGGAATTACAAAAAGACTCTGGAAAGCCGTAAGCGGATAGTATATAATGAAATAGGCCGCCAGGTGCCGGAAGGGACCGGAGCCTTACATTTTATTACTGAGAGAAAGAGAGGACTGTCTATGAGTTATGGAGTGTTAAACACAAAAATGAGAGAAATGCAGGATGAAATTATCGCTTCAATCCAGCAGAACATGAGAATTGAAAGTGTAAAAGGAGAGCCGCAGCCGGAGGCGCCCTACGGAGCCGGACCGAAAGCCGCCCTGGAAGATTTGCTGGAACTTGGCAGGAAACTGGGTTTTAAGACCGGCCATGCGGATAACCGTGTTGGCTGGGTTGAATATGGAGAAGGTGAGGAAATGGTCGGCGTTCTGGGCCATGTGGACGTGGTTCCGGCCGGAGAAGGCTGGAAGTACCCGGCTTTTGGAGCAGAGATTCACGACGGCGTGCTCTGGGGACGGGGTTGCCTGGATGACAAAGGCCCTACCGTAGGCGCTATTTATGCCCTGAAGGCTATCCGGGACCTGAATCTGCCCATTGACCGGAGAATCCGGGTTCTTTTCGGTTCCGATGAAGAATGCGGTTCTTCCTGCGCAAAATACTATGTGGAAAACGGGTATGAGCTTCCGGTTATCGGATTTACGCCGGATGCAGAATTCCCGGCAATTTTCTGTGAAAAAGGAATTTCTAATTTTACCTGCGGCGCCCCGGTGCTCCGGAAAGGAAATATCGATGTAGTGTCCCTGGAAGGCGGCACAGCCTCCAATGTAGTAATGCCTTCCTGCCGTCTGGTTGTAAACGGAGATATCCAGGTGGCAGAAACAGAGGGAATTACCGTGACGAAAAAAGACGGGCAGACCATTGTGGAAGCCCAGGGAGTGAGCGCCCACGGAAGCACCCCGCATCTTGGCGTGAATGCCGGAATCCGGCTTTTGGAAGCAGTAAAGGAAAACGATTTCGGGGGAGAATTCCAGGAGCTTATGGATTTTATCCTGGATAAAATCGGAACTGAAACAAACGGCGAAAAACTGGGCGTTTACTATGCAGATGAGGAAACCGGGGAGACGACTGTAAACCTGGGCATTGTTTCCTATGACAAAGAAAAACTGTCCTTCACACTGGATGTACGGTACCCGAAAAACGCCAGTGCCAAAGTGGTGGACGACACGATTGTGAACGCAGTCAACAGCTATACGCTGGATGTGACCAAAAAATCAAACCTGAATCTGCTCTATGTTCCCAAGGATTCCGAGCTGGTTACCAAACTGGTCAGAGTCTACGAGGCAGAGACGGGTGATAAACGGGAACCGGTGGCTATCGGCGGCGGAACCTACGCAAAGGAATTCCCCAATATGGTCGCTTTCGGACCGGTATTTCCGGGCGAACCGGACGTGATTCATCAGCCCAATGAATGCGTGGAAGTAGAAAAACTGATGCGCGCGCTGGAAATTACGGCGGCGGCCATGTATGAACTGGCAAAGAAATAAGAAAGACAGTAAAACAGAGGGCGGCAGCTCTCACGGAAGTATAAGGCTTTATGATATGAAACCGGTTATAAAGCAAGGTGGAGTTTTCAAGGCTTTAGAGGATGAAAACACATTTCGAGAAAAACTGACAGTATTAAATGATTCTATTGCATGGGATATATCCGGTGACAGAGATGAAAGCAAATTGAAAAAACCCCGGCTAACAACCGGGGTTATATTTATATTTTTTTGAATCGCAGGATGTAAGAGGCCATACTTAAGGCTCTCTCAGTTTCACCACGCCTGCGGCCTGCCTGCGGCGGTTCTCGTCGATGGCAGCATAGTGCTTCCGGGTCGTATTTACGTCTTTATGTCCCAGGACATCAGCCACCAGGTAAATATCGCCGGTCTCCCGGTAAAGCGCAGTGCCGTAGGTGCTTCGCAGCTTATGCGGGGTAATTTTCTTGGAAGTCACCTGGCTGGCATATTTTTTTACCATATTTTCCACGGCCTGAACGCCCATGCGGCGTTTCTGGGTGGAAAGAAAGAGCGCGTTTTCATGTCCGGGAAGCGGTGTCATTCCTTTCCTGGAATAAGCCAGATAGCTGCGCAGCGCTTTTTCCACTTCCTCTCCAAAGTATACAATCATTTCATTTCCGCCTTTTCGCGTCACACGGATTCCGTTTGTCTCAAAGTCCACATCCCCGATATCCAGTCCCACACATTCGGAAACACGAATACCGGTGCCAAGAAGCAGGGTAAGAATAGCCAGATCCCGGTAGCGTGTCTTTTCATAGTAAAGCTTTGCCTGACCGCTCAGACTGTCCCCACAGTGCTCCACATAATCCAGAAGCCGGGCCACCTCGTCGGGTTCCAGCCGGATAATGGCCTTTTCATGGAGTTTCGGCATATCCACCAGAAGGGTGGGATTTTTCTCAATCATCTGATGCTTGTAAAAATAGCCGTAAAAACTGCGAAGGGCAGACATTTTCCGGGACAGGCCTTTTTCCGTGTTGGTTACCTGACGTCCGCCGTCACCCTGGTATACCTTGAGATATTCCTGGTATTCCTCAATATCTACCGGAGTGATTTTCTCCAGGTCACTGACGCGAAAGTCTTTCATTTCATGATTCCGGAAAACAGGATTCTCACTGATTAAGAACTGAAAGAATACCCGGATATCGTAGGCGTAGGAAATCCTGGTCCTGGATGAAGTCACCGGTTCCGCCGCACGGAAATAATCTGCTGCAAAAGGCGGCAGGGTGTGCAAAATGTCACGAAGCTGCAGGGTATTATCGATGTATTCCTGTTCATGATAAGTTTTTGGCTTTGCCATAACAGAACCTCCTTAAATCTGGGTTTATTATATCAGATTCCGGTTTCTTTGTCCATATCTATTGGAAAAATCGGTATTTGTCGTATAGATATATCTGTATGGTTTTTGCTTTATAACGCAAAATTATAGAGAAAACACGGCAGAAAAGCCGTAAACCGCTGCTTCTGCCGTGCTCACTGCCAGGACTCAAAAGCGAATCCTGAAAAGTATATTATAGGGTGTAAATTAGATAGGTGACAATTTAATAAAACAAAACAGAGAATCCCTTAGTAGTAAAAAACCATCAGATAATCACCGGCCTGCAGACTGTCCACGGATTCCGGAGAAATCTGATTGATTCTCGCAAGCTCCTCAGCATAATCCGCCACAGAGGCACAGTAAGAAGAATCCGCATAGGTCTCCGCAATGCTCCAGAGAGAATCCCCTTTCTGAATTTCAATACTTTTATACTGAACCTGGTTCTCAGGGGAAGCCGGTTCCTGGGCGCTGGAAAAAAGACTTCCCGAAAGGAAACAACCGCCCATAACGACCAGTGTCAGCATAAGACCGCAGGAAAAACGAAGGAGCGCCTTTCCAAAAGAATTTCTCCTACAGGAACCTGCCTGACGCGTTCCAGTCCGCTTCGCAGTCCGCGCGGACTCCCTTCTGTAACAGTAACTGCTGTGATTCTGTGCTTTGCTGATATGTGCATTTCTCCTCATCATTCCGTCTCCCCTTTCCAGACGCCGTTCGAATCTCTGTTCTCGAACAGTTGTTCTGAATTTAATATACACCCCGAACAACTGTTTGTCAAGAAAAATCGAACATATTTTCTAAACATTTGTTTGCTTTTTCCAGGTGGGTATGGTATGATGAAAACAGTAAATTACGGAAGGAGTTTCCTAAAGATGAGTAAAGGAAAAATGAGTGCCAAGCAGGAAGAGATTCTGGAGTACATCAAGTCCCAGATACTGAAGCGGGGATTCCCGCCGTCTGTCCGGGAAATCTGTGACGCAGTAAATCTCAAATCCACTTCTTCTGTTCATTCCCATCTGGAGACACTGGAGAAGAACGGATATATCCACAGGGACCCCACAAAGCCGCGGGCCATTGAGATTCTGGATGACAGCTTTAACCTGACCCGCAGGGAGATGGTTCAGGTACCGGTTCTGGGAAGGGTTGCGGCAGGCGAGCCCATTCTGGCCCAGGAGAATATTGAGGACTACTACCCGATTCCTGCCGAAGTTCTTCCGAACAGTCAGATTTTCATGCTGGAGGTTAAGGGAGAAAGTATGGTAAATGCCGGAATCCTGGACGGAGATTATGTGGTGGTGGAACAGCGCCCGGACGCTTCCAACGGGGATATGGTTGTGGCCCTGATTGAGGACGGCGCCACGGTAAAGACTTTTTATAAGGAAGACGGTCATATCCGTCTGCAGCCGGAAAATGACTTTATGGAACCCTTTATTCTACCGGATGTGGAAATTCTGGGAAAAGTCATTGCGGTGATGCGTTTCTTCCGGTAAACTTCTTCCCTGATAAATAAATAGAGACAGAGAAAGTGGAAACCCTGCGGAATAGACTTCCGTGGATTTCCACTTTTTTCATTTTCTTATTCTTATGCTTTTTACAAATCGCTGACGGGAATCTTCCGTCCGTCACTCCAGATTCGTTCCAGGTCATAAAACAGACGGTTTTCTTTGTCAAATACATGGACAATGATATCAGAGAAATCCAGAAGCACCCAGCTTCCCAGTCCGTAGCCTTCCCGCTGACGAACGGAATAGCCGGCTTTTTCCATCTCTTCCACCACGTTGTCTACCAGGGCCCGTACCTGGTTTTCGCTGTTTCCGTTTGCAATAATAAAATAGTCGGCCAGCACGGATACCTGGGAGATATCAATGACCTGAATATCCTCGCCCTTTTTATCTTCCAGGGCCTTACAGGCTGTTTTTGCCATTAGGCGGGACTGTTCCAGTTCGCTCATACCGCTCTTCTCTCCTTTCTTTATAATACTGATAGGTTTTTTCTGTTACAGGGTCCAGAGCTGCCTTTTTCCGTTCCAGATACAGAAGCGTATCCTGCAGAATGCGGAACAGGCATTCATCCAGATTGACAAAGGCCAGCGCCCGTACTTCCGGAAGGTTCGGGGCTTCGCACCGTCCCGGTTCAATAAAGTCCGCCACGTAAAGGATTTTGTCCAGAAGGCTCATGTTCGGCTTTCCGGTTGTATGGCAGGCAATCGCCCGCAGGATGGCCTTGTCCTTTACATGATATTTCTGCCAGGCAAAGAAGGCGCCCAGCTTTGCGTGCAGAAGCCCGGGATTGGCTCTCTCCGCCTCGGAAACCTCCAGATGGTATTTCTTGCAGAGGCGCAGCTTTTCTTCGCTGGAAAGGCCTTTTGCGCAGTCGTGAAGCAGTCCTGCTGTCAGGGCGGCGTCCATATCGGCTCCGTAGCGCATGGCCAGACAGGCACAGGTGTGCATGACGCCAATGGTATGGTCGTACCGTTCCTTGTCCAGATAGCGTTTCACTTTTTTCTTCATCTTCAGCAACTGCTCTGTCATGGTTATTCCCCCCTGTAAAGATGATGTTTCTGAATATAATCTGCCACTTTCTGCGGGACCTGACCGGCGGCCAGATTCCCGTTTCGGATGCCTTCCCGGATTTCATGTGAGGAAACGGGAAGCACCGGCGTCTGGAGCAGACGGATATCTCCGTGGTATTTCCGGTTCAGACGGGAAATCTGCCGGTTCATGGACTCCGGTGTGTTTTTATCATCCCGGTATGCTGCCAGGATACTCACCTCGGAAATAAGCCGCTCCGGGTGGCGCCAGGTCTCGATGGAAAACAGGGAATCTGCACCCAGAATAAAATAAAATTTCCGGTCCGGATACCTTTCTTTGAGATAACGCATGGTTTCCCAGGAATAGGAAGGCTCCTTCCGCTCTGCCTCGCAGGTGCAGAGCCGGAAATAAGGGATATCCTCAATAGCCAGCCGGGTCATTTCCAGCCGGTGTTCCATGTCCTCCAGTACTTCCCTGCTCTGTTTGTGGGGCGGATTGCCATTTGGCATAAACCAGACCTCGTCCAGGAAAAACTGCCGGTAGGCATATTCTCCCAGCATCAGATGTCCATTGTGAAACGGGTTAAAGGTTCCGCCCATAATTCCTGTTTTCATATTCTGAACCTGCCTTTTTTCAGGGAAGAACGATTTTTTTCTTATCGTCCTTTCCTTCTTTATAAAGTACGATTTTTTTTCCGATAATCTGTACCACCTGGGAGCGGGTGCGCTCTGCCAGGGTGTCTGCCATTTCACCGATATCAAAGGTACAGTTCTGGAGCACATGAATCTTAATCAGTTCACGGGCCGCCAGCGCCTCGCTGACCGAAGCGGTCACTTCCGGAGTGACGCCGGATTTCCCTATCTGAAGGATGGGATTCATGGTCATGGCCAGACTTTTCAGGTAAGCTCTCTGCTTTGAAGTCATGTTTATTCTCCTCTTTTATTTTTCCGTGTAAAACCGGCCAAAATGCAGGCTATTTGTAATAGTCGAACTGCAGGCCGTACATTTTTACAGTGTCGCCCTCTTCAATGCCGGCGTCTTCCAGGTCCTGCAGGATTCCGGACTCTTTGAGAAACTTCTGGAAGAAGGCAAAGCCTTTCTCGGAATCCAGGTTTGTATAGCCCAGCATTTTCTCAATTTTCGGTCCTTCCACGACATACATGCCGTCCTGAATTTCCACCGAATACGGAAGATTTTCATGGATAATCTCCTCTTCCGGGAAGAATTCCTGTTCGAAGACGATGGGCCTTTCATTGATTTCCTGAAGCCTCCGGCTTACATAGTATAATAGTTCGCGAATTCCCTTGCCGGTCGCGCCGGAAATGGGAAATACCGGGATGTCCATGGGCTCAAACTCCGCTTTCAGCCGGGCAACCGGGTCCTCTTCCCCGGAAATCAGGTCCGTCTTGTTGGCGGCAATCACCTGGGGACGGGACGCAATCTCCGGATTATAAGCCTTCAGCTCTTCGTTGATTTTGTAAATGTCTTCCACCGGGTCTCTTCCCTCGGTTCCCGCCGCGTCTACCACATGAATCATCAGCCGGGTCCGTTCAATATGACGGAGGAACTGGTAGCCCAGGCCGCTTCCCTGGGAAGCTCCCTCTATCAGCCCCGGAATGTCCGCCATGACAAATCCGGGCGCTCCGTCCAGGTCTACCACACCCAGATTCGGACTGATGGTTGTAAAGTGGTAGTTGCCGATTTTTGGCTCCGCATTGCTGACACGGGAAAGCAGGGTGGATTTTCCTACATTGGGATATCCAATCAGCCCTACATCGGCAATGACTTTCAGCTCCAGGATAACTTCCAGCTCTTTGGCCGGCTGTCCCGGCTGGGCGTATTTGGGAACCTGCATGGTGGCGGTGGCAAAATGCTGATTGCCAAGACCGCCCTTCCCGCCGGAAAGAATCACCTGACGCCGGTTATCCCCGGACATGTCCGCAATAACTTTCCCGCTCTGGGCCTCCCGGATAACCGTGCCCTCCGGCACCTTCAGCACCAGGTCTTTTCCGTCTTTTCCGTGACAGCGGCGCTTTCCGCCCGGTTCCCCGTCTCCTGCCGCGTACTTTCTTTTGTGGCGGTAATCGGTCAGTGTGTTGAGGCCTTCATCCACCTCAAAAATCAAATCGCCGCCCCGGCCGCCGTCACCACCATCGGGACCGCCGTTGGGAACGTACAGTTCTCGCCGGAAGCTGCGGTGGCCGTCTCCGCCTTTGCCGGAACGGATGTATATCTTAGCTCTGTCTGCAAACATCTTGTCCCTCCTGAAAAAAAGAGACAGGGAACCGCGTCTCCTGCCTCTTGTAATGCGCTCTTATTCAGCCGCCGGATAGATAGAAACCTGTTTTCTGTCTCTTCCTTTTCTTTCAAATCTTACAACACCGTCAGCCAGTGCAAATAATGTATCGTCGCCGCCGCGTCCCACATTTACACCCGGATGAATCTTTGTGCCGCGCTGTCTGTAAAGAATGTTGCCGGCCTTCACAAACTGTCCGTCTGCTCTTTTTGCACCAAGTCTCTTGGATTCAGAGTCGCGTCCGTTCTTTGTAGAACCTACACCTTTTTTATGGGCAAAAAACTGAAGATTTAATTTCATCATGTTCCTTACACCTCCTCGAAAGCTAATTCCATATACTGTCTGTAGTTCTCATCTTCTGCAATTTCCTGCAGACCGAGAATCATGGATTTCAGAAGAAGTTCTGCCTCTTCTGAGGGATTTCCCTTAATCTGGAAATCAATCAGTCCGTCGGATTCGTCGGATACCAGGGAAGTCTTGTCCGGCGCGTAAGCCTCGATGGAATTCACGGTGTTTATCGTGAGAACCGAAACAGCCGCGCAGACGATGTCCTGCCCTGCCTCGCTGAGTCCTGCATGGCCCAGCGCCCGGAATCCGGTGTACTGCTCTTTGGAATCTTTATAAATAGTTACTCGTATCATTTACTGACGGCACCCCTAAGCATTGATTTTTTCAATCTTAACAGCGGTGTACTGCTGTCTGTGGCCGTTCTTTTTGTGGTAACCGGTTTTTCTCTTGTACTTGTATACGATAACCTTTTTCGCCTTGCCGTTTTCTACAACGGAAGCTTCCACGGTTGCACCTTCCACGGTCGGTGTTCCGATTTTCAGGCCGTTATCGCTGACTGCGAGAACCTGGTCAAAGGTATAAGTCTCTCCGGCTTCCACACCAAGTTTCTCTACTTTAATGATATCGCCTTCGGATACTTTGTACTGTTTACCACCTGTTGCTATAATCGCGTACATATGGCACCTCCTGTAATCATTACTCGCCAATTGTGGTGTCCCCTGGGGGAACTTAAAACCTCATTGTGCGGCATACTGGATTATTATAGCCCAGCATGCCGCACAAAGTCAATACATATTTGGAAAAAATTTATGCCTCTTTCCGTTCCGAAAGCTTTTCTGCCATCTCCTGAATTTTTTCGTAACAGAAACCAATGATATCCTTTCTCGTAATGATTCCGATAAAGTTTCCCTGGTCGTCTACTACGGGAATAAAATTCTGCTCCATGGCCCGGCCGATTAAATCTTCGATATTTGCGTCGGCTCGTACTGGCCGGTAGTCCATCCGGCGCTTTATCCGTGTAACCGGTACGGTCTCCGCCTCCTTCAGATTAAGGAGGTCCAGTCCCTTCAGTCCCCAGAGGAGGTCGCCTTCCGTAATGGTTCCCGCATACTTGCCGTCTTTTGTAATCACCGGCACGGAGGAATACTTGTGGTATTCCATTATCTCCATGGCCTGCCGCAGCGTATGATAATCATATATGTAGGCAACTTCGCTTTTGGGTTTCAGGAAAAATAATATGTTCATAGTTTCCTTCTCTCCTGCCTGTCCCGCGGACATTTTTTTGAACGAAACCAGTATATCATATTTCCATGGAGATTCACAGTTTAAAGCTGGATGTTTACAAAAATATCATAAATGGCACGTATAGCAGCCTCAAAATCCCGGTCGTGAACGCCGATGATAATATTCAGCTCACTGGAACCCTGGTCAATCATTTTCACGTTGATGTGGGCGTGGGCAAGAGCGGAAAAGATGCGTCCCGCCGTGCCCCGGGTCTGCTTCATTCCCCGGCCTACCACGGCAATCAGGGCCAGGTCGGATTCCAGCACAATCTCGTCCGGCTCCACGGCGCGGTGAATGCCGGCAATCACCTGCTGTTCGTGCTCTTCAAACGCATCCTGCTGTACAAAAATGGTCATGGTATCAATTCCGGAAGGCATGTGTTCAAAGGAAATGCCGTGTTTTTCAAACACTTCCAGAACTTTTCTGCCGAAACCGATTTCTGAATTCATCATGGCTTTTTCAATGGTCAGGGCGGCAAATCCTTTTTTTCCTGCAATTCCGGTAATGGTGTACTTAGGTTTCCGGCAGGTGGCCTCTACAATCAGGGTGCCCGGGGCGTCCGGGAAGTTTGTGTTCCGGATGTTGACCGGAATTCCTTCCTTGCGCACCGGGAAAATGGCGTCCTCATGAAGGACGGAGGCGCCCATATAGGCCAGCTCCCGCAGTTCCCGGTAGGTAATGGTCTCAATCACTTCCGGATTGTGGATAATCCGGGGGTCGGCTATCAGAAAGCCGGAGACGTCCGTCCAGTTTTCATATACGTCGGCATGAATCGCCCTGGCCACCAGGGAACCGGTGATATCGGATCCGCCTCTGGAGAAGGTCTGCACCCTTCCGTCCGGACGTGCGCCGTAAAAACCGGGAATGACGGCACAGTCCATGGCCTCCAGCCGTTCCTGCAGTTTCCGGTTTGTTTCTTCACTTAAAAAATTTCCTGCTTCATCAAAAGAAATGACATCCGCTGCATCTACAAAAGGAAAGCCCAGAAAAGCAGACATGATTTTCCCATTCAGATATTCCCCGCGGGAAGCGGCATAGTCTTTCCCGGCTCCGGCGGAAAAATTCTTTTCAATCTGTTCAAATTCCTCTGCAAAATCCAGTGTAACGGAAAGCCCGCGGGCAATTTCTTCGTACCGGCTCCGGATATCGCCCAGGGCAGAAGCAAAATCCTCCCCCTGTTCGGCCAGTTCATAACAGTGATACAGCATGTCGGTTACCTTGGTATCCGCCACATGACGTTTTCCCGGGGCGGAAGGGACGACATACCGTCTGGATTCTTCTGCACGGATGATATCTCCCGCCTTTTTAAACTGACCGGCGTCCGCCAGAGAACTTCCTCCAAATTTTACAACCTTTTTCATCTTACGTTCCTCCATCTCTTTCATCACAAAACAGGTTACCGGATAACGTCGGCATAGGTGGCGGATGCCGCCTTCTTAAGTCCCTCCGGAGCCAGCCTGAGCTGGGTGCCTACCCGGCCTCCGCTGACGTAGAATTCATCCAGGTCTCTGGCGGATTCATCAATCACCGTGGGAAACTGCTTTTTCATTCCCACAGCCGTACAGCCTCCCCGGACGTAGCCGGTGACGGCGGTCAGCTGCTTTAAGGGAAGCAGTTCCAGGGATTTCTCTCCTACGGCCCGGGCTGCTTTTTTCAGGTCAATCTCCTGCTCCACGGGGATGACAAAGACATAGTGGTCTCCGCTTTTCCCGGTGGTAACGATGGTCTTGTACACCAGTTCGTGGGGCAGTCCCAGCTTGTCTGCTGTTTCCAGGCCATCGGTAAAACCGTCGCAGTCATAATTCTGGAATTCATACGGGATGTTCATCCGTTCCAGCATGCGCATCGCGTTGGTTTTCACTTCTTTTTTACTCATGTTTCTGCAAACCGCCTTTCTGTCGGATACTTTCTCTCAGCGTGCCCCGGATTTTCTGCCGGGTCACTTCCACAAGCTGCAGGGGCGTCATGTCGATTACCTGACCGGCGGGGCGCGCCAGGGAGAGCTCCCGCTGAAAGGAATCCAGAAGCTGTTTTTGTTCGTCCCTGTCATCTAAGTTGATAAAATCTGTCATAATAATGCCGGAAAGATTGCGCAGCCGGACCTGGCGGGCGATTTCTTTCGCCGCTTCCAGATTTATCTCCAGGACAGAACGGCTCTTCCGGATGGATTTCCCGGAATTTACATCTATCACGGTCATGGCTTCCGTGGGCTGGATGAGAAGCCACCCGCCGGATTTCAGCCAGACCTTCTCTCCCAGCGCCTCGTCCAGCACGGTTTCCAGACTGTAACACTTCGCAAGGGGCAGCCCCTCGTCCGGGTATTCCCGCAGCAGGGAAAGCTCCTGGGGAAAACGGTCCCGAAGGGCCTCTTCCACTTCGTTTCGGAGTGATTCCTCGCAGACAATTTCCGTCAGCCCTTCCCGGTAACCGGATATCAGGGATACCCAGGGCGCAGGTCCGCGGTACAGGCAGGAAAAGCAGGTGCGGGTCTGACCGGCTTTCACAACCCGGCGGTAACCGGCCAGGAGCCTGTCAAGCTCCGCCTCAAGCTCTGCCTCAGTAGCGTGGGCTGCGCTGGTGCGCAAAACGACGCCCCACTCCGGTTCCCCGTCCTGCCGGTTCCGGTAGCCTTCCAGCCAGTCCAGCAGGCTCTGCCGCCCGGACCGGTTCAGTTTTTTGGAAACACCGGTCCGGGTATTTCCGGAAGTCAAAACGGCATACTCGCCGGCAAATTCCAGACAGCCTGTGGCGATGGGCTGCTTCCTGGCGCTTCCTTCTTTTTTTATCTGGACAATCAGTTCATCGCCCGGCACCAGGTCCGGACGGCCGCTTTTTCTGGTAAAGAAAGGGCGGGTATTTTCTGAGGTATTGTAGTAGCACTGGACGCCCTCCGCGATACGGAGAAAGGCCATGTGCATGCCGGGGATTACTTTTTCTACCTTGCCGGTATAGATGTTTCCGGCCCGGATTTCTTCTTCCGAATCTGCCGGCACCAGATCCATGATTTTCCCATTTTCCCAGAGAGCCGCCAGAAACTGCTCCCTGCACCGGCACAGAATCAGTTTGCGCTCCATATCAGGATTCCTCCCCGGTCAGGGCATCCAGAGGCGCAAGCTCTCCATCTGCTGTCCGTGCAAAGGTTTCCTTCTTGTGGTAGGTAAAGGAAAATTCCGTCACCGGAATCCCGGCCCAGCTGCAGAAGGCTCCGGTCACAAGCTCCGGCTTCAGATTCTCCCGGCTTCCTGCGGCCAGAAGCATGGAAATGGACTCTCCTTCCGGCTCCAGCTGATAGATAAGGGGCCGGATATTGACCTCCCGGCTGCTTCGTTTTGTCTCCTTGGTAATGAGAATCTCTTCCTGCTGAAAGAAAGAAGAAAGCAGGCTCTTCCAGTTTTCCGGAAGAAGCCCGGGGGCAGGAAAAGCCGTCCAGGAGGCGGCCTCCACCAGGGTCATGGCCTTATTCTTTTTATCGCCCGGAACCGGAAAGAACCGGAGAACTTTTACCCCTTCCACCATTTCCCGGTTCAGGCGCTCCAGCGCTTCCGCCTCTGCCATTTCTTCCGTAAGCTCCAGGTCAAAATATTCTCCGTCGCTGGTCAGTCCCACCCCCAGCGGACTGGCGAAGGACATAACCATGTGGGGGCTGTAGCCCTCTGTGTATTTTACCGGGATTTCCGCCCGGCGCAGAGCCTTCTGGAAAAAACGCATCATATCCAGATGGCCGATAAACTTCATCATGCCGTATTTGCAGAATTTAATTCTGACCTTCAAAACAGACACCTCCCCCATAGCGGGCAGAACCACAGCCGGAACACTGCTCCCGGCAGTTGGGCGTCACTTCGCCTTGCATGGCTTTCTCCCACTCCTTTCGCAAAAACTTCCGGCTGACGCCGCAGTCGATAAAATCCCATGGGAAGAGCTCGTCTTCCTGCCGGGGACGCAGATTGTAAAATTCCGGAGAGATACCGGTATTTTCAAAAGCCTTCATCCAGGTCTCATAGGAAAAATTCTCGTCCCAGGAGTCGTACATACAGCCGAGCCGGTATGCTTCCAGGAGAACCGCTCCCATTTTCCGGTCCCCTCTGGCAAAGGTACCCTCCAGCACGGTCAGTTCCGCCGTATGCCAGTGATAGCGGAGACTCTTCCGGTTTAACTGGTTCCGCATGGCCTCCTGGACTACCTGGGCTTTTTTCACATATTCTTCCGCCGTATACATGGTCGCCCACTGAAAAGGAGTAAAGGGCTTGGGCACAAAGAAAGAAGTGCTGGATGTAATCTGACATTTTCCCTGCCGGTTTTCTTTGGGAATTTCATAGTACTTTCTGGCTACCTTGTCCGCCAGAACGGCAATGCCTTCCATATCTTCTTTCGTCTCGCCCGGGAGTCCCAGCATAAAATAAAGCTTCACCTTCTGCCAGCCTCCGGCAAAAGCCTGGGCCGCGCCTTCCAGAATCGCTTCTTCGCTCAGCCCTTTGTTAATGACGTCCCGCATCCGCTGGGTTCCCGCTTCCGGGGCAAAGGTCAGACTGCTCTTTTTCACGTCCTGCACCCGCTTCATCACATCCAGGGAAAACGCGTCAATCCGCAGGGAAGGCAGGGAGATATTGACGCCCTGGCTCTGGAATTCCTCCATCAGAAATTCCACCAGTTCTTTCAGTTCCAGGTAATCACTGGAGCTTAAAGAACTGAGGGTGATTTCCTCATGCCCGGTGTTTTTCAGAATGGCCCGGGCCGTTTCCTTCAGCATGGACAGATTCCGGGGCCTGGAAGGCCGGTAAATCATGCCTGCCTGGCAGAACCGGCAGCCGCGGATGCAGCCCCGCTGGATTTCCAGCACCGCCCGGTCCTGGGTCACCTTGATAAAAGGAACGACGGGCTTAAGCGGATAGGAAGCGGTACTCATGTCCCTTACAACCTGCCGGCGGATTCTGGATTTTGCATGAGGATTTACCGGCTCAAAAGAGGCCAGGGTGCCGTCTTCCCGGTAAGTAACCTCATAGAAAGAGGGGACGTAGATTCCCTCGATTTCCGCCGCCATTTCCAGAAAAGCCTTCCGGTCCAGGCCGCTCTGCTTCCATTCCCGGTAGGCGTCCAGAAGCCGATAGTAGACGGTCTCTCCGTCGCCGATATAAAACAGGTCAAAAAACTCTGCCAGCGGCTCCGGATTCACGGCGCAGGGGCCGCCGCCGATAACAAAGGGGTCGTCCAGGGTCCGTTCCCCCGCAGAAAGAGGGATGCCGGATAAATCCAGTACCTGGAGAATATTGGTATAGCACATCTCGAACTGTAAGGTAATGCCCAGAAAATCAAAATTCTTCACCGGTTCCTGGGATTCCAGGGCAAACAGTGGAATCTGCCGTTTTCGCATGACGGCGTCCAGGTCTGTCCAGGGGGAAAAGACCCGTTCGCACCAGGTGTCCTCCCTGCGGTTAAACATATCGTAAAGAATCTGAAGGCCAAGGTGGGACATGCCAATCTCATAGACGTCCGGGAAGCACATGGCAAACCGGATATCCACCTGGTTTTTGTCCTTCATAACAGAGTTTACTTCGCCGCCGGTATAACGGGCAGGCTTTTCTACTTTTAATAAAATATCATCACTTAATGCCAGCTTTCTCACGCTTCTGCATTCCTTTCTCTGGTTTAGCCATATCGTATTTTCATGGATAAACGAATATAAAATAGATTTTACTAAATGAAAAATAATATGTCAAACGGGTTTGCACATTCCTGCGAAAATTGTATTTGCCGTCGGACGAAAAAGGGAAGCATCCGGATTCCCTTTTCTTCCCCGGGATTCCGGACGCTTCCTTATTTATCTGTATGTTCCTGAAATGATTTTCTAATTTAGTCATGTATCTTGTAATTCTCAAGCAGCATCTCCGCTACCCCGGGAGCCTCCGGATTATGATGTCCTTTTCCGGTATCCAGCCCGTGCAGTGCTTCCATTTCTTCTTCGGTCAGCTCAAAATCAAAGATTTCCAGATTTCCGGCAATCCTCTCTGGATTTGTGGACTTGGGAAGGACAATCAGTCCGTCCTGCACCTCGAAACGGAGAATAATCTGTCCGGCGTTTTTGCCGTACTTTTCCGCCAGCCGGGTAATGGCAGGATGAGTGAGAAGCTCCCTGTCGCCATGTCCCAGTGGCTGGTACGCCTCAATCTTCACATCGTCCTTTTCCTCTAACGGTAAGAGTTCTGATAAATTGCCACGCAGTCTTCGTCGGACAGCTGGCAGGGGTCGTTTGAGAAATTGACGCCCAGGGTATTGCGGGCATTCTGTATCATCTCCGGAAATTCCGAAGGTTCAATGCCGTAATCGGACATTTTCAGTTCAGATCCCCAGCAGTCCTCCTGCAGTTTTACCAGAGCCCGGATAAAATCTTCCGGTTTATCCGCGTCTTCTATTCCCATCAGCTTCGCCATTTCGATGAACCGGTCATCGCAGACATGCTGTTTCACAAAATGAGAATAATAAGCTTTGGAAATCATAATCAGACCGGCGCCGTGTGGCAGTTTCTCATGGTAAGCTGACAGCGCATGTTCCAGGGGATGCGCACTGGTACAGGAGCCGACCGCCATCTGGATACCGGAAAGGTAGCTGCCCAGGGCCACACTGCTCATGGCGTCTATGTTTTCCGGATTCCGGATGGTTTCTGCCAGATTGCGGCTTACGTTCCGAATGGCCTCTGCGGCCACCATTTTGCTGAATTCATTGCGGCTGGCAGAGATATACCCCTCCGTAGAGTGGAATAATGCGTCAAATCCCTGATATGCCTTGAACTGAGAAGGAACGCTTACCATCAGTTCCGGGTCGATAATGGCTAAAACAGGCATGGTGCCGGGGCCAAACACACCGGTCTTTTCGTGTGTATCCGGGTTCGTGATGACCGCGCCGCCATCCGTTTCAGAGCCGGTGCCGGCAGTGGTGGGGATGGCTACAATCGGAAGACCCGGATGAAGGGGCCACTGTTTCTTTCCGGAGCCAAACATGACATAGTCCCATAAATCTCCTTCGTTTGTCGCCATAAGACCAATGGCCTTGGCTGCGTCAATTACGCTGCCGCCGCCCAGGGCCACGATAAAGTCACAGCCGTTTTCCCGGGCAAAGCGTCCGCCTTCTTCCACCACGGGTTTTGTGGGATTGGACGCTACCTTATCGTAAATGACATATTCTGTCCGGGCTTGTTTCAGCTCCTCTTCCAGTCTGTCCAGATACCCGTTGGCACGGGTGGATTTCCCGTTTGATATTACTATCAGGGCCTTTTTCCCCTGTACTGCCCCTGCCGGGGTATTTATCTGACTGTGCAGTTCGTTCAGTTTCCCTGCTCCGAACATAGCGGTTGTCGGAATTGCGAAAGTAAACATAATATCTGCCTCCTTGTAAATAGAAATTATGACTTTGTTTTTCACTTTCTGCATATAGCATAAATCACTTTTTCGCAAAAGTACAATGCGAAAGTAACATATGAGTATAACCTGAAAGCATACTGAAGGCATAAAAAGAAAAAGCTGAGGAATTCCCCAGCTTTTCAAATACAGGATGCTGTTTATGCGCAGCTTTCCGAGCACTGCTTCGTAATGATTTTTCCTTCTGCCTCCGGGTCATCCATGATAATCTCACCCACGGAAGGTACCGTGATAACTCCGGAACGGGGATTTTTAATACTGAGTACCGGTGTAGTGACAGAGGCTTCTACTTCGGATTTCTCAAAGCAGAGGTCCGTATTCTCCATTTCACAGTCGATAAGTTTCAGTCCCTTGCAGTAACAGAAGGGCTGGGTTCCAATAATCTTACAGCTGACAAGCGTCAGATTTTCAGAATACCAGGCCAGATATTCTCCCTTTATCACACTGTTTCTGACCGTGACGTTTCTGGAATGCCAGAAGGCGTCCTTGGTATCAAACCGGCAGTCTTCAAACGTGGCGTTCTCAATGTACTGGAAGGAATATTTCCCCTTAAAGGTCACATTGGAAAACGCGATATCCCGGGACCGCATAAAGAAATACTCGCTCTCTGCCGTGCTGTCCTCCATCCGGATGCCGGAGACGGACCAGCCAAACTCCGGGGAGAGAATGTCACAGCGCCGGATATCTACATCCTGGCATTCCCGAAGGGCCTTGATGCCGTGCATTTTCGTATCTTCTATCTGAATGTGGCTGGAATACCAGAGCGCCGCCCTGCAAAGTTCTGTCATTTCGCTGTCTTTGATGGTCAGGTTCTGGTCATGCCAGAAGGGATAGCGCAGATTGAAAAAGCAACGGTCCGCCACAATGTTTCTGCTTTCCTTAAATGCGCTCTCTCCGTCCGCGGGGCCATCAAAACGGCAGTCTGTTACGGTAACATCCCTGCTTCCGTACAGAGTCCGCTCTTCGTCAAAAGTCTGATGTTCAATCTTTTTCATGTTCTCCACCTCTTCTACTGCATTGCTTTCTGAAAAAATTCTGTAATTTTGTCAAAAGGTATGATATCTGTCCGGTCATACAAATCTGTGTGTACGGCGTCCGGGATAATCATCAGTTCTTTATTGTCCGCGTAGGGACTGTCCTTTACCATATCTGCATAGGAGTCCCTGCTGAAATAACAGGAATGGGCTTTTTCTCCATGAATGAGAAGCACTGCACTCCGGATTTCCCGGCTGTACTGCAGAATGGGCTGGTTCAGGAAGGACATACATCCGGTGACATTCCAGCCTCCGTTGGAATTCAGGGAGCGGGAATGGTAGCCCCGTACGGTCTTATAATAGTCGTGATAATCTTTTACGAAAAAGGGCGCGTCCTCCGGAAGCGGGTCCACGACGCCGCCGCCCAGGGCATAAGTACCGTTTTTATAGTCTTCGGTTCTCTGGCTGTTTAGCGCCTGCTTTTTCTGATATCTTGCTTCCTCGGAGTCTTCGGAATCGAAATATCCTCTGGCGTTGACCCGGGCCATGTCATACATGGTAGAGGTCACGGTTGCCCGGATTCGGGTGTCCAGCGCGGCCGCATTCAGCGCCATGCCGCCCCAGCCGCAGATACCGATAATTCCGATTCTGTCCGGGTCTGCATTTTCCTGCACTGACAGAAAATCTACCGCGGCCTGAAAATCTTCTGTATTGATGTCCGGAGATGCCATGTACCGGGGCGTTCCGCCGCTTTCTCCGGTAAAAGAGGGGTCGAAGGCAATGGTCAGAAAGCCCCGCTCCGCCATGGTCTGCGCATAAAGCCCTGCCGCCTGCTCTTTTACGGCTCCAAAAGGTCCGCAGACAGCAAGCGCCGCCAGTTTTCCTTCCTGGTTTTTCGGCTCATACAAATCGGCGGCCAGTTCAATGCCGTAGCGGTTATGAAAGGTAACTTTCCGGTGGTTTACTTTTTCACTTCTGGGAAATGTTTTGTCCCATGTACTGGTTAATGTTAAGGTTTCCTTCATGATATCATCCTTCCTTTCCTTTTCAAAATTCCGGTTTTATTCGCTGTCTTCCTTCTGCATGGTAAATACCATGTAGTCCAGACAGTCTATCTTATACTGGTCCCTGTGCAGGGCATCCAGAAGAACGGCCCTGTGCTGTTCCAGGAGCCGGTACTGCTCCCGGCGCTTCTGCTGTTCTTCCAGTTCCAGGAACCGGACAATCTGGGCCTGGCAGCAGCCGGCATCGGACAGATTCTGTTCTATTCGGAAAACCCGGCGTTCATTTTCGGTATTCATCCGGCATCCCTCCTGTTAATCTTATTCTAATGTCATGCCTGCGGGAATGCAAATACCTTGTTTTTATTTCATGAAATGCTTTACAGGCATTTCCCAAAATCCGGCTTAAGTATTAGACACATTTTTATTTCGGGATTATAATTACCATGTAACATGTACAGAACGCTTTGAATATTTCGGTTCAGGGAGGATGAGAATTATGGCTCTTTTACAAGTAAATATGTTTTCACAGACATTAAAACGTACGGTTCCGCTGCAGGTGGTTCTTCCTTCGGACTGGGTGTCAAATACAAATATCCAGCGCCTTGCTGAGGATAGAAATCTTGCAGTGGTTATGCCTGCCGGAGAGAACAGCTTCTATATCGACCAGCCGATACCAAACAATGATTTTGGCGAGTACACTGGCAGAGAACTTGTGGAACTTACAAGACGAATGTTCCCGCTCTCACACAGGCGGGAGGACACTTTTATCGCCGGCCTGTCAATGGGCGGATTCGGTGCAATCCGCAATGGACTGAAATACTATGATACATTTGGATATATTGCCGTGCTGTCTGGTGCAGTACAGATATTTGAACTGCCACTGGATTCTCCGGGACGGTCTCTCTTTCAGGAAGATACATGCTTTGGAAATCTTGTGGATGCGTCTCTGTCTGACAAAAATCCCCGGGTTGCGTTTCAAAATCTGGCGCTGAAAAGGGAATCCAGTCCTTCGTTAAGTTTTCCGGAAATTTATATGGCATGCGGCTCCGAAGATGAACTGTGTCTTGTCAATCGCAGTCTTTCCGATTTCCTTAAAAAAGGAGGCGCGCATGTAACCTATGAAGAAGCTCCGGGGGGCCATAACTGGACGTTCTGGCGGTCTCAGATTGTAAAAGTTCTCAACTGGCTTCCTCTGGATGAAAATATTGCCGGAATAAGCAGTGGAAATGTGCGATAGTTTTCTGCTGACGATTTGTTATAATAAATAAAAAAGCAGAAAAATCGGGAGGAATTACAGAATGGAGATTCGTGTACTTCGCTATTTTCTGGTCGTGGCCAGAGAGGGAAATATTACCGGCGCCGCCGCCAGCCTGCATCTGACACAGCCGACCCTTTCCCGGCAGATTCGGGATCTCGAAGAGGAACTGGGACAGAAACTGCTGATTCGGAAAAGCCATAAGGTTATGCTGACGCCGGAGGGAATGCTGCTCAGAAAACGGGCGGAAGAGATTCTTGCGATGGTAGACCGGACGGAGGCCGAATTTGCTTCCATGGAAAGCACGGTCAGCGGCGACGTCTATATCGGAGGCGGAGAGACGCGGGCCATCCGTCAGATTGCGGAAATCATAAAAGAGATAAGGGAAACTTATCCGGGGATTCATTTTCAGCTTCACAGCGGAAATGCAGAGGATGTGACAGAACGGCTGGACAAGGGACTTCTGGATTTTGGAATCATTATCCAGCCGGCGGACATTACAAAATACGATTATCTGAATCTTACGGCAAAGGATGTCTGGGGTGTGGTTATGAGAAAGGACAGCCCTCTGGCCGTGGAGAAGGAAATCCGGAAAGAACAGCTCCGGGATGTCCCTCTTATCTGTTCCAGGCAGGTGGTATCTCCGGGGGCACGGGGAAATGAATTTGCAGACTGGTTTGGAGAGGAATTTCACCGGCTGAATATTGTGGCTACCTATAACCTGCTTTTTAACGCGGCGATTCTGGTAGAGGCGGGGGCCGGGTATGCTCTGACGCTGGACGGGCTTCTGAATGTTTCGGAGCACAGCAGCCTTACCTTCCGCCCTCTGCGGCCCAGGCTGGAATCCGGTCTGAGTGTCATCTGGAAAAAATACCAGGTCTTCTCTCCTGCCGCGGAACTGTTTCTGGAAAAACTGCAGGAAAAATACAGTAACATCATGCCTTTATTATCAGCAGACTGACCCCGTAAAGAACCAGCAGGTGCACCGGATAAAAGAGATACCAGACAGGCCGGGGGATACGCTTCTCTCCGGCCCTTCCGTTATACCTTGCCACAAAGAAAAAGGCCAGGGCCGCCGTCAGTTCGTAAATCGTGGCCAGAACTCCGGCGGTACACTGTTTTCTGCGGTCTCCCTGGAACCAGTAAAGAAGGCAGATAAGCAGAATTCCCATAAAACTGTAATCCAGACGGAGAACCCAGGATACTGCCATGGCTGCCAGGGCAAGGAGAACCTGTCCCCACCGCGGAACCTTTTCCATCAGTATCAGAAGGCCCAGGCCGAACGCCAGAAGCAGGCAGGTATTCTGCCGGGAAAAGTCCAGTCCGCCGGATACTGCCAGGTCAAAAGGAATCTCGGAAACGAGGCCCAGCAGAAACAGCCGCGTCAGATAGCGGGTGCGGCTTCTGGTATAGATAAATCCCTGCAGCAGAAGAAAGGCAAACAGGGGAAAGGCCAGGCGCCCGATAAGGCGGCATACCGTATCAGCGATTTCCCAGCTCTCCACGGAAATAAGGGGCGTGCGCTCAATGCACACCGCCCCGATATGGTCCGTCACCATGGCCAGCATGGCGATTCTTTTTAAGTCTTCCGATGAAAATGTACGTTGAGAAGAATACACTTCCTTTGTCTCCTTTTCTACTGCGGCATTATCTGGTCCATGAGGCTCTGGGAGTCCTCCTCGGAAAGAGAAAGGGAAAATCCATCAGAGCTGACGACATGGACGGTAGCCGTGTAAGCGTCGCCCCAGACCGGATTCTTCGCATAATTCTGAAAGGTTTCCACAAACAGGGCGCGGAGAGCCGCCTCATCCTGAACAGAGCCGTTCTCAATGGCGGTATTCACATCTTCCAGCGCCTGCCGGAAAGAAAGGCAGGCGGTTCCCGTTACCTGAAGACTGTAGTTTCCGTCGTCATCCTTTACCGGAAGACCCACCGTATAATCCGCTGATTTTGCGATTTCCTTCATGGCAGTGATAAGCTGCTCTTTTTCTGCATCGCTGAAGCCGGCGCTGTCCATCTCACTGTCCCAGAAAGAATTTTCATAATCCTGACTGGCCTGCTCTTCCGTCATGCCGGTCTGCTTCGTATATTCGTCAAATTCGCCCTTGTATGCGGCGTCCAGGCAGGACACGACATAGTCCCGGATATCAAAGAGCTCCGCCACGGAATTGTAAGTGGCAAGCCTGTCCGTTACAGCGGTCTCCAGAAGGTTCATAAACCCGCTGTCATCCACCGTGTAGCTGTCAGCCTCCTCATCCCAGGTGACATTTACCCGGAGGGTTACGTCGGAGGCATAGACGGGCTGTGCGAGCTGGTCCTGGTCCAGGACAAGAAGTTCCTTTACCTCTGTCGCCAGGTTGTCCGACTGCATGTTTTTTACATATTCGGAATTGATAGTCTCCACTGTGGCGCCCATATCCAGCACACTGACGTCCAGTGTAATCTCCCAGGTACCGGAGTCTTCCCGGGTACCGGTAATCTCATATTTTATCTGTCCGTAGGCTTCCCGGAGAAAAGAAGTATAGGCGTCTACCAGCTCGTCCGGAAAATCATCAATCCCGTCTGTCTCCAGCTGTTCTTCCAGAAGGCGGGAACAGTAATCAGACTGGGATGAGGTTACCAGGTCCAGCTGGCTTTTCAGAAAATCTTCCGGACTCTCTCTTCTCTGACAGCCGAAAAGGCTGATGCTGCAAAGAATCATGCAGATAAAAGCGACAAGTCCGCGACCCATATTCTGTTTCATGTTTTAACCTGCTTTCCTGTGGAATTCCACGCATTTCTTCTCACAATCATACCATTATTTCCCCTCTAAAACAAGTCCGGAAACTGTGAAAAATCTATGCCTGCTTCAATGCTGTCCGTGATTTCGCTGGCCGGTATGTTCCATATCCGGATTTCCTGGCTGCTGGCCGAAACAAACAGGACGAACAGAAGTAGGGCGGCAAAAAGACGGATTCCAAAGGTGCCATGCGCTTCCTCCCCGGCTTCGGGCTGGATACTTTTCCAGGCAGACCGGTATCTCGGGTGGATGGCCGGCGGAGTCTGGCTGTCGCTGTACCGCTTTCTTGTTTCCCGTAAAAGCTGTTCCCGTCGTTTTTCTGATTCATTCATGCGATGATTCCCCTTTCCAGTATCTTCTGTGATACTTTGCGTATCAATCGGATAGGGGAAGATTCCTTCCCCTATCCGATTACCGCGATACCTCGCTCATCTCGTGGCATTGCCACTCGATGACCGTTGCCCGTCGGATGCCCGCTCGTACAAGCACGGCGGTCGCCCTCCGGGCGTATCGCGCAAAAGCCCCGGCATATCCTGTTATCAGATATATGCCGGGGCATCCCGTTTTATGTCTGTTCTGTTTTCCTTACGTCCCGTTTTGGGGTTATCTGCTGGCAAGCTCCCGGATAATGTCTTCCCAGGACAGTCCCTTCTCCACCATCAGCACCATGGCGTGATAGAGGAAATCCGACAGCTCGTATTTTACCTCTTCGGGATTGGGGTTCTTTGCGGCGATAACCACTTCCGTGGCCTCTTCTCCGATTTTTTTCAGAATCTTGTCAATGCCCTTGTCAAAGAGGTAATTGGTATAGGAACCTTCCTTTGGATGCTCCCGCCTGTCCACAATCGTGCGGTACACGGACTGGAACACCTGAAGGGGATTGGTTTCGTCGTAATCTTTTCCGGCAATGGGCTGGAAAAAGCAGGTGGGGTGTCCGGTATGGCATGCCGGTCCTATCTGCTCCACCTTTGCCAGAAGGGTATCCTTGTCGCAGTCGATGGTCAGGGATTTGACATACTGGAAATGTCCGGACGTCTCTCCCTTTGTCCAGAGACACTCTCTGCTTCTGCTGTAATAAGTCATCCGGCCTGTCTTAATGGTCTTGTCAAATGCTTCCTTGTTCATATAGGCCAGCATCAGGACCTCAGCCGTTTTGTAGTTCTGAACCACCACGGGAATCAGCCCGTCCCGGTTCGTTTTGAATTCGGAGAACTCCATAATGCTCTCAAAAGAAGTCATACGGATACCTTCTTTTGCGCAGTCCTCCTTGTACGCAGCAAAATCCATGCCTCTCTGGCTGATATAGCGGCCGGAAAGCCCTTTTACGCCGGGGCATTTCAGAATCTTAAAAAGTTCCGGTTCCTCCAGCGTATCGGTCACTACCACGCAGGGGATATCCGTGACATTCATAACGGAGTTCAGATCCAGCCGGTGCATGAAGATAATCTCACTGCTGTAGTTCTGAATCAGGTGCTGGTGCTTGAAAAGCGCGTCGAAGTCATTCAGGGACACAGCGATTTTTTCCTGCCCGAACCGCTTCGCGGCCTCTTCTATCATCTGATAAGAGTCCGGTTTGGAAAAATTCAGCATGGCCCGTTTGGCCCCTGCGTACAGTATTTTTTTCACATCTTCCTGCCTGCGGATATTTCCGCCGGCAACCATGGGTATCCGGATGACCCGGTTGATTTTCCGAAGAAGGCCGATGGACTCTTCGTGTTCTTCGTCGGAGCTGGAAAGGTCAAATACAAGAAGTTCGTCTGCCCCGTTATCGCTGTATTCTTTTGCCAGCGCCACCACATCTTCGGAAAGGATTTCATCATTATCAAACCATTTTACTGCTTTTCCCTTATGGATAAAAATACAGGGAATCAATCTTTTATAACTCATGTCGTACCTTCTCCTTTACAGACTTCCTTTTGTAGACCAGACTTCGGAAAGCCCCGGCTCCCTGGACACTGCCATCCGCAGGGCTCTTCCAAAGCCTTTAAACATTGCTTCGGTCATATGGTGGCTGTTGCCGCCGTCCAGAACCTTCAGATGCAGGTTCATCATGGAGCTGTAGGATACGGCGTAGAAAAACTCCCGTATCATTTCCGTGTCCATCTGCCCTGTGCGCTCTGTCGGAAAGTCACCCTGAAAATTCAGGTAGGGTCTCCCGGATAAATCAATGGCACAAAGTACCAGCGCCTCATCCATGGGGAGGAGGAAATGTCCGAAACGGCAGATTCCCTTCTTCTCGCCCAGGGCTTCCCGGATGGCCTGCCCCAGTACGATTCCGGTATCCTCCACCGTGTGATGGCAGTCCACTTCCAGGTCTCCTTCGGCACGTACCGTCAGGTCAAACAGGCCGTGTCTGGCAAAGCCGGAAAGCATATGGTCAAAAAAGGCAATTCCGGTAGAAATATCCGTCTTACCTGAACCGTCCAGATTCAGCATGACGGAAATCCGTGTTTCACTGGTGTTTCGCTGAATGGATGCTGTTCTTGCTTCCATAGGATTACTGCGCCTCCTCTTCTTCAAAGCGGACATGGATGGAATTGGCGTGAGCGGTAAGCTGTTCCGCCTTTGCAAAGGTCTCCACGTCCTGATGTACCTTCTGCAGTGCTTCTCTTGAATACGATATCACACTGGATTTTTTGATAAAATCATCCACGGAAAGGGGGGAGAAAAACCGTGCCGTTCCGTTGGTAGGAAGAATGTGATTGGGTCCGGCAAAATAGTCGCCCAGCGGTTCTCCGGCGTAGGGGCCCACAAAGATGGCCCCGGCATTGCGGATTTTGGTCATCACTTCAAAGGGCTGGGCAGTCTGGATTTCCAGATGCTCGGACGCTATCTCGTTTGCTGCTTCAATGGCTTCCTCCATGGAGTCTGCCAGCAGAATATATCCGTAATTTTCCAGGGATTTCCGGATAATGTCCGCCCTGGAAAGGGTTTTCAGGAATTCATCTGTCTGACGGGATACTTCTTCCGCCAGGGCCGGGCTGGTGGTAACCAGAATGGCGGAGGCCAGTTCGTCATGTTCGGCCTGGGATAAAAGGTCTGCGGCCACGTAGCGGGGACTGGCCGTTTCGTCTGCCAGCACCAGGATTTCGCTGGGACCGGCAATGGAATCGATACTCACATAGCCGTATACCGCCTTTTTGGCCAGGGCCACATAAATGTTTCCGGGGCCCACGATTTTATCTACCCTGGGAACGGATTCGGTTCCAAAGGCAAGCGCTCCCACGGCCTGGGCACCTCCCACTTTATAAATCCGGTCCACGCCAGCTACTTTTGCGGCAGCCAGCGTAACCGGGCTGACACGTCCGTCTTTTCCGGGCGGGGTTACCATAATGATTTCATCCACGCCCGCCACTCTGGCCGGAATGACATTCATCAGTACCGAGGAAGGATAGGCGGCCTTCCCGCCGGGCACGTAGACGCCGACTCTCTTTAAGGGAGTTACTTTCTGGCCCAGAATGATTCCTTCCGGGCTGCTGTCAAACCAGCTGTTCCGCTTCTGCTTTTCGTGATAAACCCGGATATTTTCCATGGATTTTCTCATCACGTCCAGAAGCGAAGGGTCCATACTTTTATAGGCTTCCTGAATCTCTTCTTCCGTCACCTGGATGGTGGCGCCGTCCAGCCTGACGCCGTCAAATTTTTCGGTATAATCAAAGAGAGCACGGTCTCCTTCCGTCTGGATTTTATCCAGAATTTCCCGGACGCCGGCTTCATAGGCTCCGTAATTTCCCGGATTGCGTTTCAGCAGGTTTCCAAGCAGGTCCTGCTTTGTCTCCGGTGTCAGCTTCTGTATCTTCATCATGGCGTCAGTCCTCCTTTTTCAGTATGCTGCGCAGATTTACCAGCAGTTCTTTAATGCGGCGGCTTTCCAGCCGCATGCTGACCGGGTTTACAATCACTCTTGCAGAAAGGGGGCAGACTTCTTCCAGTACCTGAAGTCCGTTTTCCCGCAGAGTGGAGCCGGTCTCCACAATGTCCACAATGACTTCGGACAGCCCGACAATGGGGGCAAGCTCGATAGAGCCGTTGAGCTTAATAATCTCCACCGTCTGATGCCGGGAATTATAAAAATAGTCCTTGGCAATGCGGGGATACTTGGTGGCCACCCGTATCCGCTCCCGGTGCTCCAGATGACGGGCTGCCTCTCGGGGACCGCACACGCACATCCGGCATCTGCCGAATCCCAGATCCAGCACTTCGTGCACCTTTCGTCCTTCTTCCAGAATAACGTCCTTTCCTGCCACGCCGATGTCGGCCGCGCCGTACTCCACGTAGGTAGGCACGTCAGGACCTTTGGCCAGGAAAAATTTCAGCCGGTGCTCCTCATTGACAAAAATCAGTTTTCTGGAATCTTTATCTTTCATCTCTTCGCAGGTAATGCCAAGGCGCTCCAGAAGCTCCAGTGTCTGCTTTGCCAGGCGGCCTTTGCACAGTGCGAAAGTCAAGTATCTGTCATCACTCATGTCTAATCCCTGCTCTTTACTATTTTCTGTTCTCCGGTTACCAGGTTCATCATCCGTATCTGACTGGTATTCTGCAGATACAGAAGGCTTCCGGCCTGATTCCGTTTCCCGTAGGACGCGTAATATTCCAGGGAATGGGAATCCTCTTTTTTCATCATTTCCGTATTCTTGTTTTTGCTGCGGAATTCCGCGGCAAGAAGAATGGCGTCCCGTTCCCGTTCCTCATCGTAGAGAAGAAGGGTTCCGGTACGCGGGCGGGAAACCTCAATATGCTGCCTCCCCAGCGCGCTCATCAGCTCGTCCAGCACGATGGCGAATCCGATGGAAGCCGCTTCTTTCCCGAATTTTTCAATCAGATGGTCGTACCGGCCGCCCTTCACGATTGCGTCCCCGGTACCGAATGTATAGGCCCGGAAAATAATGCCGGTATAGTAGCCGTAAAGGCCGCTCATGCTTAAGTCGAAGGAGATATACTCCTCCACATGGTAGGCGCAGAGAATCTGGTAAATGCGTTCCAGACGCTTCAGCGCTTTCAGCGCCTTGGAGTTGGGCGCCACCCGCTTGGCCTCATCCAGGATTTCCACTCCGCCCACAAATCCGGACAGCGCGGCAAATCCCTCCCGGGCGCTGCGTTTTACCTCGGCCTCTTCCAGGAGCTCATCCACGCCGAAATAGTTCCGGTTGTTCAGAAGTTCCCGAAGGCGCTCCTCGGTGTCTTCATCCACCTGGGCGTCTTCTATCATACTCTGGAAAAAGTCCACATTTCCCACGTTTATCTGGAATTCCTTCAGTCCGCTCTCCAGCAGACATTCCACTACCAGGGCCAGCATCTCCGCGTCTGCTTCCGGGGAATCAATGCCCAGAAGTTCTGCTCCGAGCTGTGTGTGCTCCCGCAGCCTTCCCTGGTAGCTGGAAAAATTGACAAAGGTATTTCCCACATAGCACAGCCGGGAGGGAATCCCTTCGTCCCCCAGCAGGGTGGCAGCCACTCTTGCAATCTGCGGCGTAATATCGGGTCTCAGCACCAGGGTATTGCCTTCCCGGTCAAAGAATTTGTAGAGTTCCCTGGAGGGAATCGTTCCGATTTCCTTCCGGAACACGTCAAAAAATTCAAACGTCGGCGTCTGGATATCGTGGTATCCATATAGGTGAAGCACCCGGTGAAGCCGGTTTTGAAGAGCCAGCTTTACGGCGCATTCCTCATTATAAATGTCCCGGACTCCTTCCGGTGTATGTAACAGATGTTTCATAAATATAACCCCTTTTTCGCTGCTTGTTTTCTTCGCTTTAGTACGCTGCCATGCTAAAAGCAATCTCGTATATTATAAGCACTCTCCCGTGAAAAGTCAAGATACATCTCCTTCATCCCGGTTCTCCTCCGGCCGGAGTTCCAGATCCTTCTGCAGCATTTCCAGATACGGAACAAAGACTCCGTTTTTCAGCTCCATGAAAAATCCGGGCGTAAGTTCCTCAAAGCGGACGCTTTTCCGCCCGCCGGACGCTCTTCTTTCCCAGAATTTCCAAAGCTCGGAAAACCGCATATAGTAGAGACAGTTCCGGACGGTATAGTAAATCAGCAGAAAGGACACGCCTCCCTGTTTTTCAAACTGTCCCATAAAATTCATCTGGTGCTCATGAATGTTGTGAAGGGGAAAGGTATCTGTTCTGCATTCTTTTGCGTCGAAGCAGACGGGAATCCCCTGCACGGCTCCGATATAATCCACGGTGCTTCGCTGTTCAAAATAAGCCAGTGTAATCTGCCGGTGCTCCTTGTCCATTTTTACCGGAGTGATGGGGGTGGGAATCTTCTGTATCAGAGCCAGCCCCTGCGCCTGATAGCGCTCATTTGTCCGGTTCACATATTCCTCCAGCGTGGAGCCTCTCAGGCCTCTGGAATTCCAGGTTGCCACAAGAATCCCTCCTCCCTGAGTATCCGTCGGAAGAGCGCCGGCGGGTCCGCTATCTGACAGCTTCCGGATAGACCGGAAAGGACTCCGGCACACAGCGGGAATTCCATCTGCCAGGCGTGAAGAAGCTGATGCTTCAGCCCGTAATCCTCCCGCAGGCGCCGGTTCAGACGCGGGCTGCCGTATTTTCCGTCTCCCGCCACGGGATGTCCGGCCCAGGCAAGCTGGGCCCGAATCTGATGGGAGCGTCCGGTTATCAGATGGACCTTTAAAAGCGTCAGGCCGTTCCGGTATTCCAGCGGGGTCCATGCGGTTTCTGTCTCCACCGCGTCCGAAGGACACCGTACGTCCCGGCTGTCATAAATCTTTACCTGGTTGTTTCCGCTGTCCTTTGCCAGGTATCCGTGGACATGGTCCGCCTTCACCTGCCCCGCGGCCAGGGTCAGATAGTATTTTTTCATGGTCCTCTCCCGCAGGAGGCTGTTCATTTCCCGCAGGCCTGCCAGGGTTTTCCCGGCAGTGACCAGTCCGCTTGTGTTCCGGTCCAGCCGGTTGCACACGGAGGGACGGAACAGATTCAGCTCCTCTCCGGTCAGTTCTCTCTTATCCAGCGCGTGATAAAGAAGCCAGTCATTTAAAGAGGTGTCTTCTTTCCGGGCCTTCTGGGTAAGCATACCCGCCGGCTTGTTAAAGAGAAGAACCTCCCTGTCTTCGTAGACAATTTCCGGCATCGCTCCGGCAGGCTTTCGGAGTGCCTCTTCTGCCGGCCTTTTGTCGCCCTGGAACCGGGCGATGGTCTCCGGGGAGAGAAAAAGGGTGATGGTATCCCCCTCTTTCAGCCTCTCATTTCCCGCTGCCTTTTTCCCGTTGAGCGTGATATTCTTTTTCCGCAGCATGCGGTAAAAAAAGCTCTTTGGCGCCTGTTCCAGATATCTGGCCAGAATCCGGTCCAGACGCTGTCCCTCCTGATTCTTCTGAACCGTGATAGTTTCCATACCGTATGTTATCCTCCTGCCTTACAGGGAGATGTTCAGGATAATCTCCTTAATCTTCTCTTCCTGCTTTTTTGCCGGGCGCTGTTCTACCGCGGCAATGCTGTTCATGCCTTCCGCACGGCTCAGAAAAGCCACGTAATCATGAAACAGCTTTACTGTGATTTTCTCCAGTTTGTTCTGCTTCAGAATCGATTTGATATGCCGGGCCGCATAGGCCGTATCCACCTTTTTGCTGCGCACATAGCCACAGACCGTATTGCCGGAGATAGCCAGTGCCTCAATGGGCATGGCGCGCCGTTCACTGGTAACCACCAGGTCGTAAAGCATGGTCAGGTCTTCGGTGTGTCCGCTGATTTCCAGTTCTGTGGCCTCATCAATCGACTGATGGGGCAGAAGCATAATCAGTGCTACTAAAAGCCGGCAGGCCGGCAGACAAATCAGTACCGCCACTACGGTGAATACGTTCAGTCTGGTGTGATACATCATCCAGCCGGCGGCCACAATGGCAGCCACCACCAGAAAAGCCAGAGCCGTCAGTACAGCCGTTTTTTTCTTCTTCGCGCGGAGATATCCCGCTTCGCCTTTTTGTATTTTCATCTTCTGTATATCCCCTTACTTTTTTCCCATGATTTCCATTGCTTTCCGCACAACCGTATACGGAAGGAGTTTTGCGGCCGCCTGGGCTCCCTTCATGGGCAGACCGTAAACGGACACTTCTTTTTTGTTTCGGGCGTCCAGAAGCGCCTGGCGGACGACCGGAGCCGCCTCGCAGAGCACCGCTTCTTTCATCCGGCTTCCGGATGTTCCGGAAACCTGGAAAAACTCTGTATTTACCGGGCCCGGGCAGACTGCGGTAACGGTAATGCCCCGTTTCGCCACCTCTCCCTGCAGTCCCCGGGAAAAGCTCAGTACATAGGCCTTGGTGGCCGCGTAAACTGCGAATCCGCTCTGGGGACAGAAGGCTGCTCCGCTGGCAATGTTCAGAATGCGGCTGCCCTTTGACAGGTAGGGAAGGCATACACAGGTCATCTCCGTAAGTCCCCGGCAGTTTAAGTCAATCATTCGGAGCTGGAGCTTTGCATCCTCTCTGGCGATTTCCTCTACGGTACCGATTTTTCCAAAACCGGCTGCGTTTACCAGCATACGGATATCCGGGCGCTGGTTTTCCAGCCGGTTCTGTACCTGGCGGTAAACCAGATAGTCTTCCATGTCTCCGGCGAAAACACGAACCGGGGTTTTCAGAATTTTTTTCAGTTCCTCCAGCCTTTCGGCTCTTCTGGCAACAACCCAGATTTCGTCCAGACTCTTGTAAAAACGTTCCGCCTGTATGGCAAATTCTCTTCCCAGTCCGGAAGAGGCGCCGGTAATTACAGCAATTCTCACAGTCTGTCACCTCATTTCTTCTTTTTATGAATATGTCGTATTGTTTTCGTTTTCTTTCTCGTCTTCGGCCGTTCCTGCTCTTTCTTCTGTTCCTTTTTATCCGGACGGATGAGACATTTGTCCCCGTACCCAATCAGGTCGGTCCTTCCCACCTTTTTCAGGGCTTCTTCCACCAGGGCCCGGTTTTCCGGCCGCCGGTACTGCATCAGAGCCCTCTGCATGGCCTTCTCATGGGGATTTTTTGGAACATATACCGGCTGCATGGTGCGGGGGTCTGCCCCGGTATAATACATACAGGTGGAAATTGTGGATGGCGTTGGATAAAAATCCTGCACCTGTTCCGGCATATACCCCAGGTCCCTCAGATATTCGGCCAGACGGACCGCCTCCTTCAGGCCGCACCCCGGATGGGAGGACATCAGGTAAGGAACCAGATACTGTTTTTTCCCAAGCTTCAGGTTCATCTGCCGGTATTTTTCCGCAAACGTCTCATATACCGAATGGGGAGGCTTTCCCATCATGGAAAGCACCGGGTCGGCCACGTGTTCAGGCGCCACCTTCAGCTGCCCGCTGACGTGATACTGGCACAGTTCCCGCAGAAAGTCCTCTCCCTGCCGGTCTGCCAGAATGTAGTCAAACCGGAGCCCGGAGCGGATAAATACTTTCTTTACCCCGGGAATGGCCCGCAGCTTTCTCAGCAGTTCCAGATAGTCCTTATGGCTGGCTTCCAGATTCGGGCAGGGCTTCGGAAACAGGCACTGGCGGTCCGGGCAGGCGCCCCGGGTCAGCTGCTTTTTGCAGGCCGGAGCCCGGAAATCTGCCGTGGGGCCGCCCACATCGTGAATATATCCCTTAAAATCAGGTTCCTTCCGGAAATCTTCCGCCTCTTTTACCAGGGACGCATGGCTTCTGGTCTGAATAATCCGGCCCTGATGAAAGGTCAGGGCACAGAAGCTGCATCCACCAAAGCAGCCCCGGTTGCTGATGAGACTGAATTTCACCTCCGAGATGGCCGGCACGCCCCCGTCTTTCTCATAAGAGGGATGGTACGTCCGCATATAAGGCAGGCTGTAAACATCATCCATCTCCGTCCGGGTAAGGGGTGCTGCCGGTGGATTCTGAACCACGTACAAGTGGTCGGAGTAGGGCTCCACCAGGCGCTTCCCGCTGTAAGGGTCTGTGTTTTTGTACTGCGTATAAAAGCTTCTGGCATAGAGAAGCCTGTCCTTTTTCATATCCTCATAGTGTTCCAGCATGACGGTGTCATAGACGCCGGATAAATCCCGGACTTTACAGACCGTTCCGGGGATATACGTGATGTCCCGGATATCCAGACCGGCGTCCAGCGCCTCGGCAATCTCCAGAATGGAGTGCTCTCCCATCCCGTAGGAAATCAGATCTGCCCCGGAATCCAGAAGCACGGAGCGTTTCAGCTTATCGGACCAGTAGTCGTAATGGGCAAGCCGGCGCAGGCTGGCTTCGATGCCACCCAGAATGACCGGCGTGTGCTTATAGGTCTGCCGAATCAGGTTTCCGTAAACCGTCACAGCATAATCCGGGCGCATGCCTGCTTTCCCTCCGGGCGTGTAGGCGTCCTGACGGCGCCGCTTTCTGGCCACCGTGTAATGGTTCACCATGGAGTCCATGTTTCCGGCGGAAACGAGAAAAGCCAGCCGGGGTTCTCCGAACACGGCAATGCTTTTCGGGTCTCTCCAGTCCGGCTGGGAAATGATGCAGACCCGGTAGCCCCGGGACTCCAGAAGCCTTGTTATGATGGCCGCGCCGAAGGAGGGGTGGTCCACATAGGCGTCACCGGTAATATAGACAAAATCCGGCCGTTCCCAGCCCCGTTCTTTCATTTCTTCTCTTGTAACCGGCAAAAATCCCTGTCTCACGAAAGCACCTCATAATCCTGTTCCAGAATATCCTGGTACGTATGAATGTAAAAATCAGCCAGTTCCCGTTTCCTGGACTCCTGGGGTCTGGAAAACCAGTCGTCCACGGCACAGACACGCATACCGGCATTTTTTCCGGCCAGTATGCCCTTGGGGACATCCTCGAATACCAGACACCGGTCGGGAGACACCTCCAGTTTCCGCGCCACGTCCAGATAGACGTCCGGCGCAGGCTTCCCGATATGCACCTCACAGCTGGTCGTAATTGTGTCAAAAAGTCCGGAAACGCCCATGGCATCCAGGGTTTTCTGCACAAGCTGACGGTCATTGCTGGTGGCAATTCCGGTTTTCAGCCCCTGCTTCCTGGCCAGGCGGATAAAGTCCTCCGCCCCGTCTTTCAGTTTTACTTCAGTTGTGTATTTGGAAACGGCCATCTGATACCATTCTTCCTTTATCTCGTCCAGCGTATGTGGAAGCTTCGGAAAAATCCGGAGAAAATATTCCGCCGTCTCTGTATAACTCATTCCCTCCATGGCCTCGTGGAAATCTTCCGGCACATGCAGATGATATTTGTCAATGTATTCCTGGTCAATGGCAGTCCATACCCACATGGAATCTACCAGTGTTCCGTCCAGGTCAAAAATTAAGGCATCGGTTTTTTCAAGCATAACTGTGCTTTCTCCTCCTCTGTCAGTCTCCGGTATTCTCCGGGGGCCAGGCTTTCATCCAGCCGCAGTCCGCCCATGGACAGCCGCTTCAGGCTGCGCACCGGCGCTCCCATGGCCTGGCACATCCGTTTTATCTGATGAAACCGTCCTTCCCGCAGGGTAATACGGATCCGGGAGAGTTCCCCGGCTTCCAGAATTTCCAGCTGCGCAGGGAGCGTCGGCTTCTCATCGCCAATATCCATTCCTTCGGCAAAGGCGTGTCTCCACTCTTCTGTCGCTCTTCCTTCCACAACAGCCTCATACGTCTTGTCCACATGGCGGGAAGGGGAAAGCAGACGGTGCCCCAGCGGGCCGTCGTCTGTCAAAAGCAGAAGGCCGGTAGTATCCCTGTCCAGTCTTCCCACCGGAAACAGGCCCTTTCGCCGGTCTTCCGGAGAAAGGAGCTGCAGGACAGTCTGCTCTCTTCCGTCTTTTGTGGCAGTAATCACACCTGCCGGTTTGTTCATCATATAGTACACGTGAAGCTCATAGGAAACCGCCCGGCCGTCGATGCAGACCTTCTGTACCGTTTCCTCTATTTTCTGCTCCGGCCGGCAGACTGGGACGCCGTTCACCGTTACCAGACCGGACCGTATCTTCTTTTTCAGTTCGCTTCGGGTTCCCTGGCCCATGTCGGCCAGAAATTTGTCCAGTCGCATCATGCCGGCTGATTCCTCCATCCTGGCAGATACTTGTTCTTTAAGGTGCCGCCGGACAGTTTCCCCCATCCGAGAGGATATCCGTCCACACAGACAAGCTGCCAGCCTTTTTTCTCCCCGGACACCATGTCGTCCACTTCCAGCGTCTCCCCCTTCAGGTAACGCCCGACGCGGGCGTCTCCCGCGGAAAAATCCAGAATACGGGCGTATTCCTCCTTCCGAAGAAACATGGCAAAAGCCTGGGAAGGCTCAAACCGTTTCTTTTTCAGTTCTCCAAGGAGCAGTCCGCTTCGCAGGAACCGTACTCCTCTTAAATCCGGAAGTCCTTCCGGCATATAGTAAACCCGTTCCCCGTAGATTCTGAGGCGGCTGCTGTCCGGTTTCCAGGACACGTCTTTCAGAAAGAGGGCCAGCTCTTCCGGAACCGGGTTCTTTTTCTGTCCGGACAGGAAATGTTTTTCTTCCGGCTTCTCCCCTTTCCGGGAAAGAAGGGCCAGAAAATGGCCTTCTCCTTTCATGCAGTGAGGGAAAATACGGACGGTGCGCGCAAGCTCCGGCAGGGCCGGCTGGGCCCATTCCGGCCGGCCGGGCCGAAATCCCCCGTAAGGGGTGATTTCCTCCACGGTAAAATCCGGCCGTTCTTTCAGCAGATACGCAATAATCTGCTCATTTTCCTCCGGTGAAAAGGTACAGGTGGAATACAGCATCATCCCGCCCGGCCGGAGCATGGAAGCGGCCTGCAGCACAATGCTTCTCTGCAGTCTGGAAAAATACTCCGGTCCGTGTTCTTCCCAGGCCCGTGCCATACGCGGTTCCTTCCGGAACATTCCTTCCCCGGAACAAGGGGCGTCAATCAGAATTTTATCAAAATACTCCGGAAAATATCCGGAAAGCCTGCCCGGTTCCTCGCTGGTCACCAGAATGTTTCCGGCCCCGGCCAGTTCCAGATTTTTCAGCAGGCCCTTCGCCCGGGAGCTGCTGATGTCATTTGCCACCAGAAGACCTTCTCTTCCCAGGCGGGCGGCCAGTTCCGTGGCCTTTCCTCCCGGTGCCGCACAGACGTCCAGTATCCGTTCTCCCGGGAATACCGGAAGCCGGCTGGCAGGAGTCATGGCACTGGGCTCCTGGAGATAGTAAAGGCCAGCCGCATAGTAAGGATGCTTTGCAGGGGAAAGATGTTCTCCGTCGTAGTAAAAGCCATTTGGAACCCAGGGCACCGGAGTGAGGGAAAAGGGACTGATGTCCCGGAAATCAGAAGTGCTGATTTTCCCGTTGTTCACCCGGAGGCCGTAATGCCGGGATTCTTCAAAACAGGCCAGATATTCTTCGTACTCTTCCTCCCCCAGAAGGGATTTCATTTTTATCTCAAATGCCGCAGGCAGATTCATGTTTCTTCCTCCTGTACTGCAGGTCCTGCCTGCACTATCCTTTAGTATACCATAGTTAAAAGGAACAGGAAAGTTTTTTCTCTTCCACCATCCGCAAAATCCAGTAAGGATTCACGCTGGTTTCCACCCCGTCGGGGTAAAGATAGATACCCAGGTGAAGGTGTGTAACAAACATGCCCGTGGTTCCCTCCGGGCCGTATCCGCTGTTCCCCATAAATCCCAGAATTTCTCCTGCCCTGACCTGGTCTCCTTCTTCCACATCTCCGTAGGAATCCAGATGGGCATAATAAAAATATCCGCCGGAGGGCGCAAGAATTCCCAGCCGCCAGCCGCCTTTTTCCAGCCACCCTTTGCTTACTACCGTACCGTCCGTCATACTGACCACCGGGTAAAGTCCCGGGGTATCCTCGGAGGCTATCAGGTCTGTTCCTTCGTGTCCCCGATTCCCGCCGTAAGTACGTTCTGCCATCCAGGTGTCCTGAAAGGATACGGTACGGCTCTCCTTGCTGGAAGAGCGGGGAACCGGGAAGTACTGAACATCCTGCCAGACGGCGCTGCTTGCTTTTTCAAAGGCGCTCCAGGACGGCCGGGATTTCCAGGCTGAAGCCCGGCTGTCCCAGTCCCTGCCGCTTCCCTGATTCAGAAGGAAAAGGCCTGCCGCCTCTCCCCTCTCTTCCGGTTTCAGTTCTTTCAGGTACGCTGTCATCTCCTCTCCTGTTTCCAGGGCACGGAACCAGTCGGAACGAATGCTCTCCCTGTTCAGCTTCTGCAGGCCGGCGCGGCTGTAGAGGTGTATCTCCAGAAGCATGACCGCGCACAGCAGGAGAAAAAGAGGAAAAAAAGAATGCCGTTTCATAAAAAATCCTTTTTCTCCCAGTTTATGAAGAATTCCCGAAAAACAGAAGCCGGGACTGTCCAGTCCGACAGTCCCGGCGCATCTGCGCAGGATTATTTGCAGTTTTTCAGAATCGCTTTCAAAAATTCCCATGTCCGCTCGGTGGATGCGATATCCATCCGTTCGGCCACGGAATGAATGTCGTACATCTGGGGGCCGAAAGCCACGCAGTCCAGATCCGGCTTGTGACCGGAAAGCAGCCCGCATTCCAGTCCGGCATGCACGGTCGTTACCTCCGGCTCTTCGCCAAAGAGCTGTTTGTATGTATCCAGAAGAATCGGGCGAATCCGGGAATCTTCCTTGTACATCCATGCCGGATATTCATTGGTCTTTTCGCAGGTTCCTCCAAGTACGGCGGAAAAACAGCATAAAGCTTCGTGAAGCTCGTCCATTTTACTGTTCACAGAGCTTCTTACGTAGAGCATGGCCCTGATGCAGTCGTCTTCGGTTTTCACAATGCCGCAGTTTAAGGAGCTTTCCACCTGGCCTTTCAGCGCCCGGCTCAGTCCCTGCACGCCATAAGGAGAATTGCATACAAAATGAATCACCTTCAGAGTGGAAGCCTTATCCATCACCTGAGCCGTTCCCTCTTCGGCTTCTACCAGTACCTGCAGGCCCGGTTCCTCGCCGGCAAACTCGGAAATCCAGTTTTCTTCCAGTTCTTTTGTCCCTGCAATCACGGCGTCTGCATCGGGAGTCAGCACTTTGACGGTGCAGGCAGGTGTGATAACATTATCTGCGCTTCCCCCGTCTATGGAAATCAGGCTGATATCCGCCGTCTGGTTCAGATGATTCAGAAGACGGCCTGCCATTTTGTTGGCATTTCCTCTCTGCTCGCCAATCTCCAGTCCGGAATGGCCGCCCCGCAGCCCCTTCACCTGTATGGTTACAATGCTTCCCTTTCCTTCTGTACGGGAAACCGGAATAGTCACGTTGTCCACAAAACCACCGGAGCACCCGGCGATAATAACACCCTCGTTTTCCGTATCCAGGTTCAGAAGCATCTTCCCTTTTAAGTCATCCAGGCAGATAGCAGCCGCACCGCCCATTCCGACCTCTTCATCCACGGTAAACACGGCTTCAATGGGCGGATGCGGGATGTCTTTGCTGTCCAGAACGGCAAGCGCATAGGCAATGGCGATGCCGTCGTCCGCTCCAAGCGTGGTTCTGTCTGCCGTCACGAATCCGTCTTCAATCAGAAGCGTCAGACCGTCGGTCTTAAAATCATGGGTGGAATCTTCGGTCTTTTCGCAGACCATGTCCATATGTCCCTGGAGGATGACCGGTTCACTGTTCTCGTAGCCGGGGGTGCCCGGTTTCCAGATAATCACGTTGTTCACTTCATCCTGGACATATTTCAGTCCCCTTTCCTTTGCAAATTCGACACAGTAGTCACTGATGCGTTTTGTGTCGAAAGTTCCACGGGGGATTGCACTGATTTCTTCAAAAAAGTGAAAAACCTCCCGTGGTCTGAGTTCGTCTAAAACTGCCATTTTTCATTCCCCTTTTCTCCGGTTCCCTGCCGGGAACCCGGCAATATTCTCAAATTCATAGTGGCACAATATGCATAAAAAGTCAACTGTTTCCATATAGATTCTGATAAGAAAATCTGCTTCCTGGAGGCTCTGTGAAACGACTCTTTTCCCTTTGTATTCCGCTGATTCTCTTCCTTTTTATGCTGCGTTTTCCGGGAACGGTCCTGGACGGGGCCCGGGACGGGCTGCTGCTCTGGTTTAACCAGGTCTTCCCTTCCCTTTTTCCGTTTATGGTACTGTGCGAACTCCTGCTGCGGACAAACAGCATTCAGTTCCTCACCGGGATTCTCTCTCCGGTGCTGTCCCCGCTTTTCGGAGTCAGCCGCCCGGCCTGCTTTGCCGTCCTGGGAGGGTTCCTCTGCGGGTATCCCATGGGCGCCAGAATCACCGCTCTGCTGGAGGAAAAGGGCGAGATTACCAGTGAAGAAAGCCGGTATCTTCTCTCTTTTGTCAATAATGTAAGCCCCGCCTTTGTGATGACGTTTGTCATCCGGGAGCATTTGCGGGACAGCCGCCTTCTTCTGCCCGGTCTGGCCGCAGTGTTTGGCGCACCGGTACTTTTAAGCTTCGTCTTCCGCCGGCTTTGCGGACCGGGAAGAGAAAGGTTTCATGCTGCAAAACCTGCCGGAAGTCCCGGGGAGCCTCTGACCACGGCACTGGACAAAAGCATTTTTTCCGCCCTGGAAGCAGTGGCCAGGGTAGGCGGTTATATTATCCTCTTTTCCGTGGCCTCCGGGCTTCTCGGACTGGTACCTCTGGACGGCTTTTTCTGGAACTGGATTTTTCTGCCTTCCCTGGAAATTTCCGGCGGAATCCATCTCCTTTGTTCCAGCGCTTCCCTGACAGAACCTGTCCGTATCCTCCTGGTGTTTGCCCTGACCTCCTTCGGGGGACTCTGCGCGGCTTTTCAGACGATGTACATGATGAAAGGGCAGACCTTCTCCCTGTCCTCTTATCTCGTAAAAAAGCTGATTACGGCGTCCGTAACCAGCTTCCTTATTCTATGCATGTTAAAATTCTGATTTCTGTTATTCTTCAGGCTGTGCCGGAATCTCCCCGCTTCCGAACTCCGCTTCCAGTCCCCGGGAAGACTTCTCCGGTATCTCCAGTTCCGCCCGGTTGCTGCGCACCACGTCGTAGCTGTCCTTCAGGGAATTAACCAGGCTGTCAAACCGGGTCGTATAGGTATCCAGTGTCTCGCCAATGATATTCTCGGCATTTGCCAGCAGGTCGTCCGTATACTGCATGGCGCCGATGCGGATGTCATTTGCGTCGCTGGTGGCATTGTCCAGGATCTGCTGTGCCTGTTCCGTGGCAGCCATCACGATTTCATTTGCCTGGGCGTAGGCCTGCTGCATAATCTCATGCTCGCTGACCAGCTCGTTTGTCTGTACCTGAGCCTCTTCAATCATGCTTTCCGCTTTTGCCTGGGCATCTGCAATGATGGCGTCTTTATTGGCGATGATTTTCTGGTAACGTTTGATTTCATCCGGAGTCTTCATCCGGAGTTCCCTCAGCAGTTCGTCCATCTGGTCTTTATTAACGATAATCTTCGTGGTTGACAGCGGCTGAAATTTACAGCTGTCAATGTACTCTTCGATTTCTTCGATAATCTGCTCGATACGGCTGCTCATAATTTACACTCTCCTTCTGCCGCGGAAACTACTGCGGCATTTTTTCTTTCATCATCTCAATCACGGCCTCCGGCACAAACTGTGATATATCCCCTCCGAAAGCGGCGACTTCTTTCACGATGGTGGAACTTAAGTAAGAGTATTCCAGTCGTGTGGTGAGGAACATCGTCTCAATCTGCGGTTCCAGTTTATGGTTCGTCTGCGCCATCTGCAATTCGTATTCAAAATCCGTAATCGCCCGAAGTCCGCGAACGACAATATTTGCCTGGTTCTGTTTCGCAAATTCGACAAGAAGTCCTTCAAAAGGAATCACTTTTACTTTTGTAAGTTCTTTTGTCACTTCCCTTAACATTTTAACACGTTCTTCTACAGAAAACAACGGGCTTTTTGCCTTATTATTCAGAACTCCGACAATCACTTCGTCGGCAAATGCACAGCTCCGCCTGATGATGTCCAGATGTCCGAAAGTAACCGGGTCAAAACTTCCCGGATATACTGCCTTAACCATGGCTGGTTTCCTCCTGTTTTACAAATACATGTACATTGGTTTTATATTCTTTTCTTTTGACCAGCGTGTATCCCAGTTCTTCCAGCCAGGAAAAGCCGGTATCCTTGGAGGCCTCTATAATAATCACTCCGTCTTCCGCCAGAAGGGAGGCGCCTTTCAGTGCTCCCAGCACTTCCTCTTCCAGCATGTTCCGGTAAGGCGGATCCAGGAAGATATAGTCAAAAGGCTCTCCGCCCTTCAGCCGTTCCAGTGCCTGGAAAACGTCTTCCCGGATAATCCGGGCCTGTCCTTCCAGCCGGGTGGCTTTCAGATTATCCCGGATACATGCGGCGGCCTGGGGGCTTTTCTCTACAAAGACGGCCTCTCTGGCTCCTCTGCTCAGCGCCTCAATTCCAATGGCCCCGCTTCCGGCAAACAGGTCCAGAAACCGGCAGTCATAAAGCCCCGGAGCCAGCATGTTAAAAAGGGTCTCCTTAATCCGGTCCGTCGTGGGCCTGGTGGCCATGCCGGGTACGGTCTTTAACTGTATTCTTCTTGCCTTTCCCGCTATTACCCTCATATCCGGGTTCCTGCCTTCCCTGATTATTTTTCAGCCGCTTACTCTTTTACAAACTTTTCGTTGTAACTTGTAATAGCTTTCTCGATGACACTGACTGCGTCGATGGCGCCGCCGAACTGCTCTACTACCGTGTCTTTTTCTTCCAGTTCTTTGTAAATACTGAAGAAATGCTTCAGCTCCTGGAAAATATGCTTGGGCAGCTCGGAAATATCCGTGTAGCCCATATAGGTCGGGTCGCTGTAGGGAATGGCGATAATCTTTTCATCTCCCATTCCGTTGTCATGCATTTTCATAACCCCTATCGGATAGCAGCGTACCAGAGTCAGCGGTTCCAGAGGCTCTGAACAGAGCACAAGAACGTCCAGCGGATCTTTGTCGTCTCCGTATGTACGGGGAATAAACCCGTAGTTCATCGGATAGTGTGTGGATGTGTAGAGAATCCGGTCCAGGATAATCAGACCGGTCTCCTTGTCCAGTTCGTATTTTTTCTTGCTCCCCTTTGGAATCTCTACGACTGCGATAAAATCAGTGGGATAAATTCGGTCCGGATTGATGTCGTGCCAGATATTCATACCTTTTCTCCTCCTTTAATATGAATGTTCATCTGCTGGTATGGAATTTCAATACCATTATCATCCAGGGTGAGCTTAATCGCTTCCAGGAGTCTCCAACGGGTAGGCCAGTAATCCTCCGTGCGGACCCAGCCGCGGCATCCCAGCACGACCGCGCTCTCTCCCAGACTGTCCACAAATACATTATGCTCCCTTTCCTTCATCACGCAGTCGTCTTCCAGCAGCAGTTCCTCCAGGAGCTTTTTCGCCGTCCTCAAATCCGCCTCATAGGAAATACTTACCCGCAGATTCAGCTGGCGGTAATCCATATTCGTCATGTTGGTGAGGCTGGCGTTGGCGAGGGTTCCGTTGGGAATCACGATGGTCTGGTTATCCACCGTGGCAAGCCGTGTGTAAAAAATCTGAATCTCCGTCACGGTTCCCTCATTTTTATACGTGTCTTCTATAATGTAATCCCCTACCACAAAGGGCTTCAGAATCAGTATCAGAAATCCTCCGGCCAGATTGGAAAGGCTCCCCTGGAGCGCAAGGCTGATGCCGACGCCTCCAGACGCCAGCAGAGCGGCAACCGAGGCCGATTCCACACCCAGACTGTTAGCTATCAGAATCACCAGAAGAATGTGAAGTCCGTACTTCATCAGGGAATCCACAAACTGCCGGATTCCTGTATCCGAGCCGGCCCGTTCCATGGACCTGCGTACCAGTTTCCGGACCCATTTAATCAGCTGATGGCCGGCAAAAAACACGAGCAGCGCCAGCAGAACCCGGATACCGAAAGCAATCATATCCGGCATGCGGTCCTGAAGGAACTGTTGCAGCTGTCCCACAGACTGTACCGTTTCTTCCACTGTAGATTCTACTGCCTGTGCGGCACTGTTTTCCTCCATGTTATGTCCTCCCTTTCCACTGTCTTTTCTATGCTTCTTTCAGGGCGAGAAATGCGCCCAGATTTCCCCTTTTTCCTGCCGAGGCCCGGTGCGAGAACAGAAGTTCCGGGTTGCAGCAGGTACAAAGATCCGTGATTTCCAGATGTTCCGGGCGTACACCGGCTTCCAGCAGCACCAGTTCATTGGCCCGCCAGAGATTCAGCTGGTATTTGCCGTCCGGTTTCCGGTACATCAGGGTCTCCTCCCCGCTGTGCGCCGGGAATGCAAGGGCAAACTCCTCCGCCACATCCTGACTGACTTCATAACAGTCCTGGCAGATGGAAGGGCCGATGGCAGCCACCACATCTTCCGGTCTGGTTCCGTAATATTCCGACATCTTTTTCAAAGTCACTTCTCCCATCTTCCGGACCGTTCCCCTCCAGCCGGAATGACAGGCGCCAATGGCTCTGTGAACCGGATCTACGAACAGAAGGGGAACACAGTCCGCATAAAAGGTGACCAGGCAGATTCCCGGAATATTGGTCACAAGTCCGTCCACACCGGTATAATCCCTCTCTTTCACGACGCCTTTCCCGCAGTCTTCTTCTGTCACCTTCCGGACATTTACCGTGTGGGTCTGCTGCGTGCAGACCATCCGTTCCACGGGAATGCCGAGCGCAGCTCCGATTCTGTTATAATTTTCCCTTACACAGTCCGGGCTGTCACCGCTGGTAAAACTCAGATTCATGGTAGCATAAATGCCCTGGCTGACTCCGCCTTCCCGGGTGGAAATCCCGTGCTTTACCAGACCGTTTTTTTCCAGAAGCGGGAAAGTCAGGTAACGGACGCTGCCGGACATTCTGGAGACGGGGACTTTTGTTCCCATCCGGTATTTCAGTATCTGATTCATAACTGCTCCTTTTATCCACAAAAAGGAAAAGCATCCGGGATGACCCGTACTTTTCCATCCTCAATTCCAATCACATCAAAACGGTATTCTGTCAGGGAAGGCCTCCGCTGACTGATGTAAAACAGGGCCGCTTTTGAAATACGCCGCTGTTTTTTAGGATTTACCGCTTCCAGGGCAGAACCCGCGCCTTTTCCGGCTCTGTATTTTACTTCGCAGAAAACCAGCACCCCGTTCTGCTGTGCAACAATATCAATTTCTGAAAAAGGACACCGGTAATTGTATTCCAGAATCCGGTATCCGCGCTGTTCCAGGAAGCATCCGGCCATTCTTTCATAAAAAGCGCCGGTCTCCCTCTGATTTTTTCTCTGTTTCTTCAAGTTTCGTGTTCCGCCGCCTGGCGTCTCACACACAGCTCTCTTTCTTATTTCTTTATTATAATAAGTGCTTCCGGAAATGTAAAGGAGAGGTTTCACGACAGGAAGTGTGAAATAAAACTTTTTCGGTGAATGGGCGAAGGGCCCAGCCGTTTCAACGCCTGGATGTGTTCTGCCGAACCGTATCCTTTATGGGAGGCGAATCCGTACTCCGGCATAATCCGGTCATATTCCACCATCAGGCGGTCCCTGGTTACCTTGGCGATAATGCTGGCTGCCGCGATGGAAATGCTTTTTGCGTCGCCTTTGATAATGGGAACCTGGTAAATATCCAGTTCCGGAATCCGCACGGCATCGTTCAGGAGAACATCCGGTCTCAGGGAAAGGGCGGATACCGCCTGCCGCATGGCCTGGTATGTGGCCTGAAGAATATTTATCTCGTCAATCACCGCAGGGCCTGCCATGCCTACGCCCACGGAAAGAGCGGTGTCCATGATTTCCCCGTAAAGGGCCTCCCGCTTCGCGGGGGACAGCTTTTTGGAATCGTTGACGCCCCGGATGACACATCCCGCCGGGAGAATGACGGCCGCGGCCACCACGGGACCTGCAAGCGGCCCTCTTCCGGCCTCGTCAATTCCGCAGATAACGCCCCGGCTGGCATATTTTTTTTCATAAATACACATCTGCTCCAGTCTTCTGGTTTCCTTTTCCTCCGCCGCATCCTGGCGATGGTACTTTGCCAGCAGTTTCTGCACACCGCTTCGGGTATCCCCGGAGTACCGCTCATAAAGAAGATTCCGGTCTTCCCGGCCTTCTGAAAATTCCTGTTCGATTTCCCGTATGGTTTTCTGTTTCTCCATTGTTTACTCTTCCCTGCTATTCGTGAGGCACAAAGCCGATTTTGTTAAAGGGATAGATACGCAGCCATGCCCGGCCAATAATCTGGTCCCGGGTCAGGATGCCCACGCTCGGGTCTCTGCTGTCCGAACTGTGGTTACGGTTATCTCCCAGCACAAAGTATTCATTTTCCCCGAGCTGGATTTCCTCCGCTGCTATCCCCGGGTCTTCCATCAGCTCTGCCCCGAAATGTTCGTCCAGCCGTTCCCCGTTAATATAGACATAACCGTCGGTCTTTACCTGCACCGTTTCTCCAGGAAGGCCGATAATCCGTTTGATATAATAGGTATTTTCGGCATGCTGATAGGGGAAAACAATCACGTCATACCGTTTTGGGTCCGTAAAATGATAGGTCAGTTTATCCACAATCAGATTGTCCCCGTCACTTAAGGTAGTTTCCATGGAATGCCCTTCCACTCTGGTGCGCTGTCCGATAAAAGTAATGACAAACCAGGTCAGGGCAATCACCAGAAGGATATACAGAATCCAGCTCAGAAGCTCTCTTCCCGCACTCCGTTTTTTTCCTTCGTTCTCCGTTTCCGTTTCTTTTCTGTCCTCACTCATTCTGATAATCCTCCACCGTTTCTATGGTAATCCGGCCAAGCCGTCCGTTCCGGAAGTCGTCCAGCAGGATGGAGGCCGCTTTGTCATAATCCAGTTCGCCTGCTTTCAGCAGACAGTTCCGGTTCCTGGCGATTTCTTTCAGGCAGGCATACACGTCTTCCGTCTCTGTAACGGAATACTTCTCCTGCAGAATTCCCGGATAGCGGTCCGTCAGAAAACGGATAAGCCCGGTGGCAAGTTCCTCCTGATTCAGAATCTCGTCCCGGATGGAACCGGTCATGGCCAGATGTTCGCCCACTTGCCGGTCTTCAAACTTCGGCCAGAGAATTCCCGGCGTATCCAGAAGTTCTACATTTTTATTCAGCCGGATCCACTGTTTGCCCCTGGTAACCCCGGGCTTATTTCCTGTCTTCGTACAGGCCTTTCCAGCCAGGCTGTTGATAAACGTGGATTTCCCCACATTGGGAATTCCGGCCACCATGGCCCGCACGGGACGGTTCAGGATTCCCCGTCTTCTGTCCCGTTCTGTCTTTTCCCGGCAGGCCTCCTGAATGACGCTCTGTACGGTCTTCAGTCCGCCGCCTTTTCTGGAATTCACTTTCACGACAGAAAATCCCTGATTCCGGAAATACGCAACCCAGGCGTCGTTCTGCCTTTCATCGGCCAGATCCGCCTTGTTCAGGACAATCATCCGGGCCTTCTGGCGCGCCATGGAGTCAATATCCGGATTTCGGCTGCTCATGGGAATCCGGGCGTCCACCAGCTCTACCATTAAATCAATCAGCTTCATGTTTTCCTGCATCATGCGCCGGGCCTTTGTCATATGGCCGGGATACCAGTTAATGCTGCTTTTTGTTGTATTCTGTTCCATAATGGTTACTTCCTTTTTGTTTTTAAAAATGCCGGTTCTCCCTGCTTTGCAGGTCTTCCAGCGGTTTCCATTCCGGCGTGTCATCCAGCGGAGATTCCAGATACTGATTTCCCTGCCAGAATGCTTTCTGTGCATAAGGACGTATCTGGTAACGGGAGCCGTCGCTTACCAGCAGACGGTACCTGTCGTCTACGATTTCCAGGGCACAGCAGTTGGACACCAGAATTCCGGTTCCGCCGTCTTCTTTCAGCAGTTCTTTCACGCTTTCCTTCCGGCCCGGTTCATCACAGTGGGGAACAAAGAATCCCTCTGCGAACCCGAGACAGTCCATCCCGATAAGCGGCTGGTCCTCTCCGTATTTTATCTGAAGCGAATCGCTGGAACATTTCCGAAACCAGCAGTTGGCCCCGGCGGACACCCCGCACAGAACCGTTCCCCTGTCCCAGGCGTCGCGCAGAAGAACTTCCAGACCGCTGTCTTTCCAGAGGGCTATCATGTCCAGCGTGTTTCCGCCGCCTTCGTAGATAATGTCCGCCCACTCCACAAGCGACCGGACCCTGTCTTTCTCGAAAAGGTCCCTGCTTTTTAAGTCCCGGCAGGAACAGCCCAGTTTTTCATAAACAGATTTCATTGTCTGAAAATAGCCTTCCTGCACTTCCGGGGGCACCGCATGGCCCAGAAACAGAAAATGCGGATGCTCCTTTTCGGCAAGCCTCACGATTTCCCTGTCCATGGGTCCGGTTTCATAGGGCTTTCTGGTTCCGTCCCCGCGCAGGCCGCCGTTTTCCCCGCCGCCGATGGCCATGATTTTTCTACTCATTTTCCCCTCCTCAGGATAAAAATCCGAACCGCTCCCAGGGCGACACGACAAACCATGCCTTCCCTTCGATGTCCGAACGCTTTACATTTCCAATATCCGCTATCCGGCTGTCATCGCTGTTTTCCCGGTTGTCCCCCAGCACGAAAAACTCATCCCCTGCCAGGGTGATTTCTTCCGAGGCAAGCCCCGCGTCCGTATGACCGGTTACCTCATATTCGCTTTCGTCCAGCGGTTCTCCGTCTATATATATCACATCGTCTTCGATTCGCACCGTCTCTCCCGGCAGGCCGATAATCCGCTTGATGTAGGCGTGCAGATTCTCATTGCCGTTTGGCCGGAATACAACAATGTCTCCCCGTTTGGGCGAAGTGGCGTCGTATACTATCCGGTTTACAAGCACCACGTCCCCGTTTTCCAGCACCGGGTTCATGGAATCTCCCACCGCACTGATACGCTGCCCGAAATACCAGACGGCCACAAAGGCGATAAAGCAGACAATGGCAATCTGAAAAAGCCATTTCAGGGCACCCGGCACCCAGTCCAGATTCAGACGCTTCCGGGGCGCCTCGCCAAATCTCAAATTCCCGCGTACTTTTCTTGTTTTCCAGCGCATATCTTCATTCTCTCTTCCGGTGTATTCCGATTTTCTTTTTCCCAGGTTAGAACAAGAGGGACAAAACGTAACCGTATTTGTCCCTCGCCACATTTACTATTTTACTAATTCTTTTACCTTTGCTCTCTTTCCTACGCGTCCTCTCAGGTAGTTCAGTTTTGCACGTCTTACTTTACCTCTGCGGACAACCTCTACCTTCTCTACGTTCGGAGAGTGAAGCGGCCATGTCTTTTCTACGCCGATTCCGTTGGATGTCTTTCTTACTGTAAATGTCTCTCTTGCTCCGCCGCCCTGTCTTTTCAGAACAGTTCCTTCAAAAACCTGGATTCTTTCCCGGTTTCCTTCTTTGATTTTTCCGTAAACTTTTACGGTGTCTCCGACACGGAACTGGGGAGCGTTTTCCTTCAGCTGCTCAGCCTCAATGTTTTTAATAATGTCGTTCATCTGTGTGAACCTCCTTCATATTTTGACGTTCTTAATACCTGTTCGTATCAGAGGACCATCTCTTTCTTCTCACAACGTACCATATTCTATCACAGTTTTCCATCCATTGCAAGGGTTTCCTGTATTTTTCGGGCCAGTTCCTTTTCTTCCTCTGTCAGGTCTGCCTGTTCCAGCAGGTCCGGCCTCCATTTTGCCGTGCGGATGACAGACTGCTCTCTTCTCCACTTTTCCACATTGGCGTGATGTCCGGACAGAAGAATGGGGGGCACCTGCCGGCCATGCCATACTTCCGGCCTGGAGTACTGGGGATATTCCAGAAGGCTGTCCTGAAAGCTTTCGAATTCCGCCGATACATCGTTGTGCAGCACGCCAGGAATCAGCCTGGACACCGCATCTACAATCATCATGGCAGGAAGCTCGCCTCCTGTCAGCACATAATCCCCTGCGGAAACATAGTCCGTCACAATCTCTTCCAGGACCCGCTCATCGATACCTTCGTAATGCCCGCACAGAAGCACCAGGTCCTCTTCTTTTGCTAAATCTTCCGCCATTTTCTGGGTGAACGGCTTTCCCTGTGGGGAAAGGTAGACGACTCTGGGACGGATTTCTTCCGGCGTGGCCGCGCCCTCTTCTTTTTTTGCGGTGCGGATGGCATCACAGATGGCCAGCCAGGTCTGGTACACCGGTTCTGCCTGCATCAGCATACCGGCCCCTCCGCCGTACGGATAATCGTCCACACTCTGGTGTTTGTTAAAGGCATAATCCCGGATGTTCACGGCGTGAATCTCCAGGAGGCCGTTCTTTACTGCCCGTCCTGTAATGCTGACATTCAGGCCCGCTTCTATCATTTCCGGAAAAAGTGTCATAATATGAAAACGCATCGCTTCCTCCTTCTACTGTATCAGGCCCTTCAGGAGACGGACCGTCATCCGGTTTTCCGGAATGTCCACACTGAGAATACAGTCCTGAATGGCGGGAATGAGAACTTCGCCGTGCGCCCTGCTTTCCACCACATACACATCATTTGCACCGGTTTCCATTACGTCTTTCAGAACGCCGAAAAGGGTACCGTCTTCCGTGTACACCTCCATGCCCAGCATGTCGGCGATAAAGTACTCGTTTTCTTCCAGGGGAACCGCCTGTTCCCGGGTGACGAGAAGGGGCATGCGCCGGTACTGTTCTACATCATTTATACTGTCGATTCCTTTAAATTTCAGGATGACGTACTGTTTAAAATACTTCACGCCTGCGATTTCCAGGGGAATCAGACGTTTTCCCGTATCCAGCAGCACTTCTTCCAGGTCCTGGAACCGGGAAACATCATCCGTTGTAGGGAACACCTTTACCTCGCCGCGAACACCGTGTGTGGATGTAATCACCCCTACCTGTAAATACTGCTCTTTTTCCATAGCTCCTCCGAAACTGTCTCTTTCTCAAAAAACGGGCCCCGGATTACCGGGACCCGCCATACACATACACTACTGCAGGATTTCCACTGCAACTTTTTTATCTTCCTTTGCAGCGGCAGCCTTGACAACAGAACGGATTGCCTTCGCAATTCTTCCCTGCTTTCCGATTACTTTGCCCATGTCGCCTTCCGCAACACGCACTTCAATAACCGTAGTCCGTCCTTCCTGCTTTTCCTCCACTACCACACTTGAAGGGTCATCAACAAGTGCTTTCGTAATGACTTCAACTAAATTCTTCATCACCAGCACCTCCTAAAGCTGCCTATTTCTCAATGCCTGCTGCTTTAAAAATCTTGCCGACTACTTCAGTGGGCTGTGCGCCGTTGTTCAGCCATCTTTTTGCTGCTTCTTCATCTACTTTGAATACGCTCGGGTCCTGATTCGGGTCGTAGGTACCGATTTCTTCGATGAATTTACCGTCTCTCGGAGAACGGCCGTCTGCAACAACAATACGGTAGAACGGAGATTTCTTCTGTCCCATTCTTCTTAATCTGATTTTTACTGCCATGTGTATTCACCTCCTGATTTGTCTCTCTTTGTGTCCCGTTCGGGACCGGTATATGTTAAAAAGGAAGTTTGAATTTTCCCTTTTTACCACCTTTGCCTCCCATTCCGGAGAACTGCTTCATCATTTTCCGCATCTGCTCAAACTGCTTTACGGTCCGGTTTACTTCTGAGATATCCACTCCGGCGCCTTTTGCAATCCGGTGTTTTCTGGACGGATTCAGCAGGTCCGGATTCCGGCGCTCCGCCGGAGTCATGGAGTAGATGATTGCCTCGACTTTTTCCAGCTTCTTCTGCGCCTCGTCGGAGTCAATGTCCGGCATCTTTCCCCGGCCGCCCATGGCGCCAAGTCCCGGCATCATGCCCAGGATACTTCCCAGACCGCCCATTTTCCGCATCTGCTGCATACTGGACAGATAGTCCTCGAAGTCGAACTGGTTCTTCTTCATCTTGTCGGCCATCTTTCTGGCCTCGGTTTCATCCAGTTCCGCCCCTGCTTTTTCAATCAGGGTCAGCACGTCTCCCATGCCCAGAATCCGGGATGCCATACGGTCCGGATAAAACTGTTCCAGGTCAGAGAGTTTTTCGCCCATACCCACATAGAGAATGGGACAGCCGGTTACCGCCCGGATAGAAAGCGCGGCACCGCCCCGGGTATCGCCATCCAGCTTGGTTACGATAACCCCGTCTATTCCAATTTTCTGATTAAATGTGTCTGCTACATTCACTGCATCCTGTCCGGTCATGGCGTCCACTACCAGGATGGTCTGGTGAACAGTTACTGCCTGCTTTATCTCCTGCAGCTCCGCCATCATCTCTTCATCGACATGAAGACGTCCCGCCGTATCCAGGATAATCAGACTGTTTCCGCTTTTCTCCGCGTGCGCCAGGGCTGCCTTTGCGATATCAGCCGGTTTCTGGCTGTCACCCATGGAAAAGACTTCCACGCCCTGCTTTTCTCCGTTAATCTGGAGCTGACGGATAGCAGCCGGCCGGTACACATCGCAGGCTACCAGCAGAGGCTTCTTCCCTTTCAGCTTAAACTTTCCTGCCAGTTTTGCCGCCGTGGTCGTCTTACCGGCGCCCTGAAGACCGGCCATCATGATTACCGTCTTTGCGCTTCCCGGCTGAAACTGAATCTCCGTGGTCTCAGACCCCATCAGGGCAGTCATCTCTTCATTTACAATTTTGATGACCATCTGCCCCGGATTCAGTCCGTTCATAACGTCCTGACCCACAGCCCGTTCCTGCACGTCCCGGATAAACTTTTTTACAACCTTGAAGTTGACGTCCGCTTCCAGCAGGGCCATCTTGACTTCCCGCAGGGCTGTTTTTACGTCGTCCTCTGTCAGCCGTCCTTTGCTGCGCAGGTTTTTAAACACGGTTTGAAGTTTTTCTGTCAGACTGTCAAATGCCATGCTATAACTCCTCTATAATCTCACTGGATAACTGCCGGATTCTGGCCATCAGTTCTTCCGTATCCTGGTTTCCGTAGTCCTCCAGCAGTGTGTTGATTTCGTGTACTTTCTGCTTTACAGACATAAACCGCTCTACCAGATGGAGCCTGCTCTCATAACCCTCCAGGGTCTTCGAACAGCGTTTGACCAGGTCATGCACGCCCTGGCGGCTGATTCCCGCCGCTTCCGCCACTTCACTCAGCGAATAGTCCTCCAGAACAACCTGTTCATAGATTTCTTTCTGGTGGGCGGTCAGAAGCTCTCCATAAAAATCATACAGCAGTGTCTGTTTCAGAATTTCATCCATGTTCACTCACCTGAGATATCATATCTTACTTTCTATGGGATGTCAAGTATTTTTTCTTGACATTTTTCAGGCCAGGAGTTTCGCCACATGCAAAAGCCCGTGCCCCTGCCGGTTTGCAGGCTCACCCAAATCCTGCCCGCAGTTCCAGATACGCAGTTTTACTTCATTATTTGTCATGCCCGGATGTTTCTCCAGCAGAAGTGCCGCCGCGCCGGCCACAATGGGCGTGGCCATGGAGGTGCCGCTTTTTTCCACACAGGGCTGCCCTCCTTTCCGGTACTGGGAATTGCAGGAGGCAATCCGCCTGCCCGGGGCCACAATATCCGGTTTTACCACACAGCCGTCGGTGGGGCCGCACCCGGAACAGGAAGCCCGCTTTTCCTTTCCGGGGCTCTGCAAATCGGAGGCGCCGGCAGTAATGACTTTCCGGCTGCACCCCGGAATCGTGATACTTCCTTCTCCCGGTCCCAGATTTCCCGCGGCAGTTACTACGACAAGTCCGGCTTCCCAGAGCGCCTCCACAAGCCGCAGCAGTTCTTCCTCCTGCCGGTCACCCGGATGGGGAAGGGCGCCGAGAGAAATGTTGACGATTCGTATGTTGAAATGTCTCCAGATACGCTGTACACAGCGGAGCCCTTCCATGACATGACCGATTTTCCCGTTTCCTTTTTCATCCAGTACTTTGATTACCGTAAGTTTTGCCCCGGGCGCCATGCCCGCATAAAGTCCTCCGGTTGTTCTGCCGTCCGAAGCCAGAATGCCGGCCACGTGTGTTCCGTGGCCGTTATCGTCATAGAGACTGGTGCGATGATGGACACAGTCCAGCCAGGCTGCAATCCGGCCCTCAAAGTCCGGATGGGGCACGATACCCGTATCGAGCACCGCAATGCCGCAGCCTTTTCCGGTAATCCGGCCCTGCCAGGTATCCGGACACCAGTAATGAATCTTCTGTTTGACCAGTTTCATGGAAAAATTCCTTTTTTCTTTACCATATTCCGGTTTTCCAAAAAATGTTTGAAAAACCCGAAACCCTGTCAAGCCCTGGTCATATGATGAAGTGTAAAGAAACCTAATATGGAGGCATTGACAATGAGTGATTTAAGTGCAACAAACTGCGGATGTGGCTGTGAAAACGGAGTAGGCTTCAGCGGAATGAATTCCTGTCTGTGGATTATCCTCCTGCTCTGCTGCTGCGGCGGCTTCGGAAGCGGACGCGAGGGCGGCTGTGGAAATGACAGCTGTCTGTGGATTATCCTTCTGCTCTGCTGCTGCGGCGGATGCGGAAACGGCTTTGGATGCTAATCAGCACCGGAAAGAGAGGGCGCCTGGAAACGGCGCCCTCTTTTACGCGTTCGGCTCCTCTGTATCTGACCCGTACCGCTTCTTCTTTTCTGTACCCGTCTGAATCCGGGAAGGTTGCTGCACAGAGAAGTTTCTCTGCCCTTTCCGGGCAAGACATTCTTCATCCAGCTCGTACACGGCGTCCCTTTCTATGACTACCCGTTTTCTCATCGTAAAACCAGCCTCCTTTTTCTTTTACTATATGATACCGGAACCGGAACGGTCCCGCGCGGCCCGGTCCGCTCTGTCATAATCCTCCTGGCGTCATCATATATATTGATAACGCTGATTCCGGGAGTATATATGGAACCCAGGCCGCCTTTCTATCAGACACCTTTCGACATTCTGGTCACGCCGGACGTGATTCAGATACTGAAACTAATGCTTCCCTATATGCCGCTCCGGCTTCAGCGTGTGGCAGGAACCTGTGCCAAATTTTCGGAACTTCAGAATGCCATTTACTATTTCCAACCTCCTTTTGATTCAGTCTGCCGCACAGGGCGGCTGCGGCAGAAAGAATTCACGGCCGCTTCGGTTATGGAAGACTTAAGGCCATGGCTTCCGGCAGAGGTCAGTGAAAATATGGAGATGGTTTTCGGAGCCATGGAGATGATGGAGTCCATGCAGTCCATGCCGGAAGGAGAAGGCATGGATATGGAGGAAATGGTGAAGCAGATGCTGATGTCTCAGGAAAGGATGGATATGCATGAACGAATGGATGGAGAACCCGTCCCTGAAGAATCTGGATCCGGTGAAGCAGGAGCTGATTCGTATGGCGGCCAGCCAGACAAAAGGGAAGACCGGCAGGAATCTGGCGCCGGTCATGATGTCCCTGATAACCGGGGCGAACCGCCAGGGAATCCGTTTTACGCCGGAGGAAATGTCCCTGATTCTGGATATTCTAAAGGAAGGAAAATCCAGTGAGGAACAGCAGCAGATTGACCGCATGGTACAGATGGTGGAGACCATGCAGAAAAACGGGCCGAAAAAAGGAAGGACCTAAAATCCTTCCTTTCGGCGCATGGCCCGCATTTCCCTTCTTTTTTTCGCACCCTCCCATTCCATCTGCTGGGACGGTCCTTCGATGATGAGCCGGGGCACGGGCGTGGGCTTATCATTTTCATCCAGGGCCACCACGGTCGCATAGGCGCGGTTTATCGGCTTCCGCATGCCGTCTTTTGTCTCTACATAGGTGTCCACCCGGATTTCCATGGAAGTGTTTCCCACATAGGTTGCCCTTCCCACCAGCACGACAATATCGCTCAGATAGGCGCTCTGGAGAAAATGCAAATCGTCCACGGAGGCCGTCGTCACATTCATGCCCGTGTGCCGCAGTGCCACCAGTCCGGCCACTTCGTCTATCCACTGCATTAACGCTCCTCCAAAGAGGCGCCCGGCAGGATTTAAATCATTGGGTTTTACAATATGAAATGTTTCTACCCTGGAATCTTCTACTTTTTTTGCATCATTCATGCTGACGGATTTCCCCCTTCCTCCGGCTGTGTTCCCGGCGAATTTTTTCCCGGGAATCTTCCCGTATTTTTTCCCGGAGCAGTGCTGTGTAAGGAAAAGCCTGAGATTCTGTTTCCCCATAAGTCATCTGCAGGTCATATTCCAGAGGAAGCCAGGTGTCGGTGGAGGCTTCATTATGCTGAATCAGTGCCTCCATTTTGTCCAGTGCGTGCAGAAGCTTCGCCTCCGGCGTCTTGTTTTCTTCGAGTTCATTCAGAATACTTTCCAGTTCGCTTTTCTGTTTTTTGGGAAGCCGGGACGGGATTTCCTGCAGAACGTCCCTCTCCCGCCGGCGGTCCTCTTCTGTTTTTTCAAAGGCCGGTATGTCCCCTGTGACTGCTTCCCCGATGTCGTGGAAAAGGCACAGCTGCATCACCCGGTCCATGTCCACTCCTTCGATTTCGTCCCGGACAAGCCAGGCAAACATACAGAGGCGGAAGGTATGCTCCGCCACGCTTTCCTGCCTTCCGTCCGAGGTCCAGGAATGACGGAGCCTGCATTTCAGTTTTTCGGCCAGGTTCATAAAATCCAGCAGTGTCCGGGTATCCATTGCTTTAACCCTCCAGTATTTTTACATAGAAATGCCGGTTCCGGGGACCGTCAAAGTCGCAGAAGTATAAGTCCTGCCAGATTCCGGTAACAATCTTCCCTTCATGAACAATCAGCGTCTGGGAAGCCCCCACCAGGCTTGTTTTCATATGCGCATGGGAGTTTCCTTCCGCATGGCGGTAAAAGGGCTGGCTGGTGGGGAAAACCCGCTCAAATCCGTGAAGTATGTCATGCACCACATCCGGGTCCGCATTTTCATTGATGGTAAATCCGGCTGTGGTATGAGGGGAATACACTACAATAATCCCCTCGGTTACTCCGCTTTTTTTCAGGTCCTCACGGATGGTTCCGGTCACTTTTATCATCTGCTGGTTCCGGTCCGTGGCGATGGTGTGCTCATAAAAATACATCTGCGTCCTCCTTATTTTTCCAGGTACGTCATCATGGCGTCCAGTTCTTTTTCCATCACATGATATCCGTGATGATAAAATGCCATCAGTTTGTCGTAGTCCTTTTCCAGACGGGACACCGGTTTCATGCGGGGCCGGATTACAAAGATTTTTCCCTCTCGTTCCAGCTTTTCGATTTCTTCCATCTGGGCGTTGTAGTGGCGGCTCCGCAAAATGCAGGTTTTTACAAATTCCGGATATTTCCGGTAAAGTCTGCGGTACAGATTTGCCAGCGCCCTGCCGGTTGGTTTTTTTCGGTATCCGGCCGGTCTGGTCAGCATGACCACGGTTTTTTCGTATCCCAGATTCCGGGCATGTCTTACCGGGACAGAATCTGCAAGACCGCCGTCCATATAAGGAGTACCGTCCACATTTACCACCGGGCTTACCAGGGGCATACTGCTGGATGCCCGACAGAGCATGAGAAGCCGCTCCCCGTCGCTGTCCTCCGATAAATATTCTGCTTTTCCGGTCAGACAGTTGGTTACCACAATTTCACATTTCATGTCTGAGGAAAAATAGGTGTCAAAGTCAAAAGGAAATATTTCATGAGGATATTTGTCAAAAATCATGTCCATGTCCAGAAGACTGCGCTCTTTGACAAAATCTTTCAGTCCGTAATAATAACTGTACTCTTTTCCCCTGTGAATCATACAGTCTCTCGTGCGCCCGGGCTGCCGGGACACATAATCCACGGCATTGCAGGAGCCTGCGGAGACACCGGCCACGTAGGAAAAGTAAAGGTCTTTTTCCATTAAATAGTCCAGCATGCCGGAAGTAAACACGCCTCTTGTGGCGCCGCCTTCCAGTACAAGGCCTGCCTGTATCATCTGCTGTCTCTCCTTTCTGTCATAACTAACTTTCCGTTCAGCACGCGCCATTCGCGCGCAGCTGCCGGTTCCTTCCGTTCAGCACGCGCCATTCGCAAAGTCGCACTGACGTGCTTACTGCGGCTTTCAGCCGCTTCTTTGCTCATGAGAAGGCGCTCTTCTCATCCGTCCAGGCCCAGTCTGATTCTTATGCAAGCATAAATCATCCTGGTCCAGTCCAGATGGCTGAACTGTAGTATCAGTATACCACAGTTCTGTTTTCTTGTCTTGCGAAATTCGTTTCTCCATGTTACTATATGCGTTGGTACACACCATTTTTTTCTAAGTAAGGAGATAAAATTATGATTAGTACAAGTAATGTAACTCTGCGAGTGGGAAAAAAGGCGTTGTTTGAAGATGTAAGTATTAAGTTTACGGAGGGAAACTGTTATGGACTGATTGGCGCCAACGGCGCCGGGAAATCCACCTTTCTGAAAATCCTCTCCGGACAGCTGGAGCCGACCCAGGGAGAAGTTGTTATCACTCCCGGCGAACGTCTTTCTTTTTTACAGCAGGACCATTTTAAATACGATGCTTATCCGGTTCTGGATACGGTAATTATGGGAAACGCCAGACTGTATGAAATTATGAAGGAAAAAGAGGCGCTTTACGCCAAAGAAGATTTCAGTGATGAGGACGGCATCCGTGCCAGCGAGCTGGAAGCGGATTTCGCTTCCATGGACGGCTGGAATGCGGAGGCGGATGCAGAAACGCTTCTGAACGGTCTTGGAATTGAGACGGAACTGCATGGAAAGATGATGAACGAACTGACCGGTGCCCAGAAGGTAAAGGTTCTTCTGGCTCAGGCTCTTTTTGGAAATCCGGATATTCTTCTGCTGGACGAGCCTACCAACCATCTGAATCTGGACGCCATTGCCTGGCTGGAAGAATTTCTGATAAATTTTGACAATACCGTTATTGTCGTATCCCACGACCGGTATTTCCTGAACAAAGTCTGCACGCAGATTGCGGATATTGATTACGGCAAGATTCAGCTCTATGCCGGAAACTATGATTTCTGGTATGAATCCAGCCAGCTTCTGATTCGCCAGATGAAAGAGGCCAACAAGAAGAAGGAAGAAAAGATTAAGGAACTGCAGGAGTTTATCTCCCGTTTCAGTGCAAACGCTTCCAAGTCCCGTCAGGCCACTTCCAGAAAGCGGGCCCTGGAAAAAATTCAGCTGGAGGAAATCCGTCCTTCCAGCCGGAAATATCCGTATATTGATTTCAAACCGAACCGGGAAATCGGAAACGAAGTGCTGACTGTGGAGAATCTTTCCAAGACAGTAAACGGAGAAAAGGTGCTGGATAATATTTCCTTTACTCTGAACCGGGATGACAAAGTTGCCTTTGTCGGCGGAAATGAGCTGGCAAAGACCACGCTGTTCCAGATTCTTACCGGAGAACTGGAGCCGGATGAAGGAACCTATAAATGGGGAGTTACGACTTCCCAGGCCTATTTCCCAAAGGACAGCGGAAAGGAATTTGATAACGACGATACCATCGTGGAATGGCTGACTCAGTATTCCGAAGAAAAGGATGTCACCTATGTCCGGGGCTTCCTGGGACGGATGCTCTTTTCCGGCGAGGACGGCCTGAAAAAAGTCCGGGTATTATCCGGAGGCGAAAAAGTCCGCTGTCTCCTCTCCAAGATGATGATTTCCGGTGCAAACGTCCTCATTCTGGACGAGCCCACCGACCATCTGGACATGGAGGCCATTACCGCACTCAACAACGGCCTGAAAAAATTCCCGGGAGTCCTCCTTTTCGCCTCCCGTGACCACCAGGTCGTAGAGACCACCGCCAACCGTATCATGGAAATCATGCCCGGCGGACATCTGATTGACAAAATTACCACTTATGACGAATATCTCGCCAGCGATGAAATGGCGAGAAAACGTCAGACCTACATCATGCAGGAGGAAGACAACTAATCGGGGACGGGTACCGGCTGGCCGGTACCCGTCCCCGACTACAATTCAGACACAAATCTGACAAATGCTTTCTGCCCTTCTTCGGTCTGTTTATAGACTCCTGCATCTTCCAGAACCTGTCTGAATACCTGTCCGATTTCTTCGTGGAGGATATCCATGATGTTATCCGGTGAGATTTCGGGATATTTGGGCAGGAATTCTTCTGCCCAGTCGGCATGTTTCTCTAAATCAGCTTCTGCGCGCAGGTCTTTCTTTTCCAGAATAGCCTCTGCCAGATGTTTCATCTCGGATTTCAGGCGGGCCGGCAGTACGGCCAGTCCCATTACCTCGATAAGTCCGATGTTTTCTTTCTTTATATGATGCAGTCTGGCATGCGGATGGAAGACGCCAAGGGGATGTTCTTCCGTGGTCATATTATTGCGCAGTACAAGGTCCAGTTCGTACATGCCGTTTTTCATCCGCGCAATCGGCGTGATGGTGTTGTGCCGCTCTCCGTCTGTCTCTGCGAAAATAAATGCCGTTTCGTCGGTATAGGTTTTCCATACATCCAGAACGTGAGAAGCCGCATCCACCAGGGCCCCGGTATCGTGACAGCGCAGCCGGATGACGGACATGGGCCATTTCACAATTCCGGCCTCTACGCTTTCGTGACCGGGAATGGTAAAGGTTCTGACTACCGGGGCCTTTGCCATGGCAAATTCATGATTTCCTCCCTGGAAATGGTCATGGCTTAAAATAGAACCGCCTACAATCGGAAGATCCGCATTGGACCCGACAAAATAATGGGGAAACTGGCTGACAAAGTCCAGCAGTTTTACAAAGGTCTCCCGCTCGATTTTCATCGGTACATGCTCTCCGTTGAAAACGATGCAGTGCTCATTGTAGTACACGTAGGGAGAGTACTGGAATCCCCAGTTTTTCCCTCCTATGGTTAGAGGAATAATCCGGTGGTTCTGCCTGGCGGGATGATTGACCCGGCCGGCATATCCTTCGTTTTCCCGGCAGAGCTGGCACTTCGGATAGCTGGCGGAAGCCGCGTTTCTGGCTGCCGCGATGGCCTTTGGATCCTTCTCCGGCTTGGAAAGATTGATGGTGATTTCCAGCTCCCCGTATTCCGTCTTTGTCAGCCATTTCTGGTCCTTCTTAATCCGGTAACGGCGGATATAGTCGCTGTCCTGGGAGAGTTTGTAAAAATAATCCGTTGCAAACCGGGGCCCCATGGCGTACTGCCTGCGGAATTCCTCTGTCACAGTGCTGGGAAAAGGAACCAGTGCGCCCATCACTTTTGTGTCAAACAAATCCCGGTATACGACGGAATCTTCTTTCACCAGTTTCCGCTCCACTGCATAATCGGTCATGCACTTCAGAATTTTCTCCAGTTCCGGCTGTTCCGTTATCACGGCCGGTTCATAGTCTTCCAGTCCCAGAACTTCCAGAATCCGGTTTGTTACATAGATTTCATCCTCTTCTTTCACCAGACCTGTTTCCCGTCCGTACCGGACCAGGCTGGTGACTGCCTCATAAATTTCCATGACACACTATCCTTTCTTCGCTTTCTTCGCTTCCTACATTACCTTCATACCGCCGTATTTCCGAATCTTCAGCACATGGCAGGAGCCCTCTCCAAAGACCTCGTCCAGCGCCTTCCGGTACTCCTCCACAAAGTCATTTTTTACAAAGGCCTGAATGGTACCTGCAAAACCGCCCCCGTGTACCCGGCAGACGCCGTGGCTTTTCAGAACATGTTCGCTGACCGCCAGGGCCATGGACATGGGCTGGTTCTGCACGTCCCTGTTTGTGTAAATGTTCTGCAGATATTTGAAAGAGGAATTGCCGGAATCCTGCACCATGGAAAGGAAATCGTCAATCCTTCCCTCCTGAAGAGCCTGCACCTGAGCGGCCACCCGGGCATTGTCCCCGTAAAAATGGATGGCCCGCAGCACTGCCCGGTCTCCTGCCTCTTTCCGGAGAGCGGCTATCTGACCGTAAAACTCGTCCTCCGGGATATCCCGTAAATACTCTTTTCCAAAATAAGCACAGATTTTTTTCATTTCCTGAGGAATTTCCGCATAATCCTGCGTCAAATCCTGGTGGGAGCCCTTGGTATCCACAATGCAGAGGCTGTAATGATACTCTTCAAAATCCACATCGACTTTCTCTACCACAGGCTTTTCCGGATTCTGGAAATCAATATGTATCAGTCCGCCGACCGCGCAGGCTGTCTGGTCCATCAGGCCGCTGGGCTTTCCGAAAAAGACATTCTCTGCATACTGGCCTACCTGGGCAATCTCTACCATGGGAATGGACATCTGATTATACAGACCGGAAAGAATGGTTCCGATAATGGTTTCGAAGGCCGCGGAGGAGGAAAGCCCTGCCCCAATCAGCACATCGCTTGTCACATAGGCGTTAAAACCGCCCACCTTGTATCCCCGGTCTTTCAGGCCGGAAAACACGCCCCGGATAAGGCCTGTGGAAGTTTCCTTTTCCTCTTCCCGAAGCGCCAGGTCGTCCGCCTGAAGTTCTATCATATCGTATCCCTCGGAAACGACCCGCACTGTTCCATCGCTGTTCGGATGCACCACGGCGATGGCGTCCAGGTTAATGGACGTGGCCAGCACCATCCCGTGCTGGTGGTCTGTGTGGTTTCCGCCCACTTCACTGCGTCCGGGCGCGCTGTAAATCTCTGTCTCCTGCTCTCCGTAAAGACGGATATACTCTTCCATCGCTTTTATGTATCTTGCTTCCTGATACGGAACTGCCTTTTCATCCACATAAATGTCCGCGAGCTGTTCCCTCCAGGCTCCCGCTTTTATCTCCTGCATCAGTTCTGTTACCTGCTTCATTTCCTTTCCCTCCGTTAAAATCACATTTTAACCGGACATCCGGTTCTTCTGTTTTCATCATACTATTGATTTACTAAATTTGCAAGTATTATTTACTAAATATATACGCTAAATTTACTATGAGAAATTTGTGGACTTTTGACAGGGTACCGGTTTCCTTTCTGTTTTTTCTCTGCTATAATGGGAGAAGATAACTGGAAAAAAGGGGGACGCTATGGCTACCATTAAAGATATTGCAAAAGCTGCAAACGTGTCGGCTGCGGCAGTATCCCGGATTCTGAATCACGACGAGACACTGAACGTAGCCCCCGAGACACGGCAGAAAGTACTGGACGCAGCGAAAAAGCTGAATTATGTAAAACGTACCCGGGGAATCAGAAAAACTCTGTTTACCCTGGGCATTGTGCAGTGGTTCTCTTCCCAGGACGAGCAGGCGGATAATTACTACCTGCTGATTCGCCAGGGCATCGAGGATTACTGCGCCTCTCACCATATTCAGATTGTCCGGGCCTATAAAAGTGATTTGAACTATGCAGAATCCCTGAAAGAGGTGGACTGCCTGATTTGTATTGGAAAATTCAGTGAAAAAGAAGTGCGCTTTTTCCAGAAGCTGAACTCCTGCGTTCTGTTTCTGGACATGCCGGTAGCAGACAGCCAGGTTTCCACCGTAAACCTGGACTTTCCCCAGGCAGTTACGCTGGCCATGGATTATCTGACCTCCCTGGGGCATAGGGAAATCGGTTTTCTTACGGGAACAGAATATTCTGACGAAGGCACTCCTTTCCCGGATTACCGGAAAAAAGCGTTTATTCATTACTGTGAAGAGCATGGAATCACCTGGAAACCCTACCTTCGGGAAGGCAGGTTCCGCATGGAATCCGGCTATGAGATGATGTGCAGTCTGATTGAAGCGGAAAAACTGCCCTCTGCCGTTTTTGCCGCCAGCGACCCGATTGCCATGGGCGCCCTGAAGGCGCTGCAGGAACACGGGTTTTCCGTACCGAAAGAGATTTCCATTATCGGGTTTGACGATATTTCCATTTCCGGATTTACTTCGCCGCCCCTGACCACGGTCCATGCGCCGGCTTATCATATGGGAAAATATGGGGCCTCCCTGATTCACCATATTATCCGGAATCAGACAGGCCCCGCCATGAAAATACTGCTTCCCTGCAGTCTGACCCTGCGGGAATCCTGCAGATAAAACAGACAGACGAAGGAAAGTCTACCAGTCCTCCACTGCCTCATTATAATAGGTAACGGCTTCCTGGAGAATGGTGGCCTTTCCGTCTTTTACTTCCACAATCGTTACTGCGCAGTTTTTATGTACGCCGCCGTCCCAGTAGCGCTCCATGGGATTCTTCTTTATCAGACGGAGAATCCCGCACAGAGCGGCGCCATGGGTGGAAAGCAGCACCGTTTTATCCTGCAGCTCTTCTGTAGCGTAAAGCTCTTTCAGAAACGATTCCAGCCGGTCAGATACCTGCTGGAACGATTCTCCGCCTTTTGGCGGCCGGTATTTTTCCGGGGCATTGAAAAAGTCCCGGAATCCCGGATCCGGTATATTCCATCCTTCTTCCCGGCAACAGAGTCCTTCAAATTCCCCAAATCCCATCTCTTTCAGACGGGGTTCCTCGATAATCGGAAGATTTCTTCCCGCTGTAACCAGTTCCGCCGTTTCCCTCGCCCGCTTCAGAGGGCTGGTGTAAATCCGGTCAAACGGCACGTTCCGAAGGGCCGGTTCGGTTTCCCGGGCAAGCTGTCTTCCGAATTCATTTAAGGGGATGTCTGCCTGCCCCTGAAGGCGGCGCAGTTTATTCCAGTCGGTTTCCCCGTGACGTATCAGATAGATTTTCATGCAGATTCCTCCAAATCTTTTGTATTCAGACTTCCTCTCCCATACTATACCAGATTCCCCGGAAAGTAAAGGTTGTGTTTTTATGCGGCGAATACTATAATAAATGCAGGGCTTTTGCCCGAAAAGCTGTGACAGAAAGGAGCAATCGGAACATGGAAAAAATAACCAGCTTTACCATAGACCATCTCCGCCTTCTGCCGGGACTCTACGTATCCCGGAAGGACAAGGTCGGAGACCAGACTGTGACCACCTTTGATATCCGGATGACCAGGCCAAATCAGGAACCTGTCATGAATACAGCGGAGGTGCACACGATAGAACATCTGGGGGCCACTTTTCTGCGCAACCATCCCCAGTGGCAGGATAAGGTGCTTTATTTCGGCCCCATGGGATGCCGGACCGGTTTTTATCTTCTCCTTTCCGGAGATTATACGTCCCGCGACATCCTTCCGCTGATGAAAGAGATGTATGCCTTTATGGAAGAATTTGAAGGAGAAGTTCCCGGCGCCTGCGCAAAGGACTGCGGCAACTATCTGGATATGAACCTTCCCATGGCAAAATACCTGGCAGGACGGTACCTGCATGAAGTTCTGGAAAACATCACAGAAGACCGTCTGGTATACCCCCGGTAATACCGCAAAGAGGCCGAGCTTCCGAAAGGAAGTTCCTGCCTATTTTAAATTATCAGAATTGTATCGGAGTTGTAGTCGGGGACGGGTACGGGCTGGCCCGTACCCTGTCTCTTATACACATCTGACGCTGCCGACG
>DWYV01000019.1 GCA_019118525.1 Candidatus Bariatricus faecipullorum | reverse complement strand
TAAAATAAGAGGGATAAAAATGAAGAGACAGTCCAGCAGAGAATTCAGTTCTTAAAAAGTCCGAATTCTCTGGGATTGTCTCTTCCTTGCATGTCAGGGGTTAAAATCCGGTATTAACCGACAGCCCCTTTGTTCTGTCCGGGCCGGGGACGGTTATTCGTCCCGGTCCCATTTCTCTGCCAGGTTCAGAATCTGGCTTTCCAGTTTTGCCAGGTCCTTGTTTGCCAGACCTTCGTTTTTCATCACCACATCCAGGAGACGGCGGGCAGCCGCGACTGTCCGGTCGAAGGCTGCTGCGGCCCGCTGGCGCGCAGGCTTCTGGGAAGACTTTTTGGGAATCCGGTATCCGGGATTTAACACCGTTCCGGAAGCCAGGTCCACACACCCTCCGGTAAAAGGAGCAAAAGCGGGAATGCCAAGCTTCTCTGTTACGGTGCCGGCAAAAGAATCCGTGACCGTATCCTCACCGTGCACCACGAAAACCTGGGAAGGCTTCCGCTGAAAACCGGAAAGCCAGTTCAGAAGACCGTTCATGTCCGCATGTCCGCTGATTCCTTCCAGAGACTGAATCGAGGCGTGCACTTCGATGGATTCTCCGAAGAGTTTTACACACTGGGCGCCTTCCAGAAGCTTCCGGCCCAGGGTTCCCACGGCCTGATAGCCTACGAAGAGAACCGTACATTCCGGCCGCCACAGATTGTGTTTCAGATGATGGCGGATTCGTCCGGCTTCACACATGCCGGAGGCGGAAATGATAACCTTCGGCTTTTCCTCGAAGTTGATGAGTCTGGATTCCTCGGTGGTAATGGTGGTTTTCAGACCCGGAAATACCAGAGGATTGATGCCCTTTTCTACCAGCGCCATGGCCTCCTCGTCAAAGCAGGAGGACACATTTTTCTGAAAGACGCTGGTGGCCTCAATGGCCAGGGGGCTGTCCACATACACGGGAAAATCCGGAAACTCCGGAAGCAGGTTCTTTTCCTTGATTTCCCGGAAGAAGTACAGAAGTTCCTGGGTGCGTCCCACGGCGAAGGAAGGAATCACCACGTTTCCGCCCCGGGAGAAGGTCTCCCGGAGGATGCGGCTTAGTTCCGCGATGTAATCCGGCCGTTTTGAAGAGTGAATCCGGTTTCCATAGGTGGATTCGATAACCACATAATCCGCTTCGTCCACAGTCTGGGGGTCCCGCAGAATCGGCTGGTGCGTATTTCCCACATCTCCGGAAAACACGATTTTTCTGCTGGTTCCGTTCTCCTGAATCCACACCTCAATGCAGGCGGAGCCCAGGAGGTGTCCCACGTCCGTGAAGCGGACCTGAATTCCCTCGCAGAGGTCAATCTTCTGGCCGTAATCCACGGGAGCCAGAAGGGAGATGGCCTTCAGGGCGTCTTCCATGTCGTAAATGGGCTCGTAAAGCGGAGCGCCGGAACGCCGGGCTTTCCGGTTGCGCCATTCTGCCTCGGACACCTGGATGTGGGCACTGTCACGGAGCATGATACTGCACAGGTCGGAAGTGCCGAAGGTGCAGACAATGTCTCCTGCAAAGCCCTCCTTCGCCAGGAGAGGCAGTTTTCCGGAGTGGTCGATATGGGCGTGTGTCAGAAGAACATAATCGATTTCCCCGGCGGTAACGGGGAGCTCCTGATTTTCGTAGAGGTCAGGCCCCTGTTCCATGCCGCAGTCTATCAGTATCCGTTTGCCGCAGGCCTCCAGAAAGTGGCAGCTTCCGGTTACTTCATGGGCGGCGCCGATAAAAGTCAGCTTCATAAAATTCAACCCCTTTGCATGAAATCTCAGGGCAGGACAGCGTCTGCCCCAGTATCTTATACCTGTATTATACTACATTCCATGCCGGGGTACAGTCTGTTTTCCAGATTTTCGGGTGGATTCTTTCTCCGCCCGGGGAGGGGATTATTCCTCCCGCAGATACAGCCGCATCAGGCGCAGGGCGTTTTTCTCCAGCCGGCTGACCTGGGCCTGGGAAATCCCGATTTCCCGCGCCACTTCCATCTGCGTTTTCCCTTCGAAAAAGCGGAGGCGGATAATGTAGCGCTCCCGCTCCCCCAGCCGGTCCATGGCCGCCTGGAGCGACAGGTCTTCCACCCACTTTTCTTCCCGGTTCTTCTTGTCGCTAATCTGGTCCATCACATAGAGCGCGTCCCCGTTGTCGTTGTATACCGGTTCGTTCAGGCTCATGGGGACCTGGATGGCGTCCAGGGCATAGACGATGTCCTCCCGGGCGATGCCGATTTCTTCGGCAATCTCCTGAATTCCCGGTTCTTTTAAGTGCTGCTTTACATAGTTTTCCCTGGCGTAAATCGCTTTGTAGGCGGTATCCCGGAGGGAACGGCTGACCCGTATGGAATTGTTGTCCCGCATATAGCGGCGGATTTCCCCGATAATCATGGGAACTGCATAAGTAGAGAATTTGACTTCCAGCTCCGGGTTGAAGTTATTGATGGCTTTAATCAGACCGATGCATCCAATCTGAAACAGGTCGTCCGGATTCTCCCCGCTTGAGGAAAATCTTCGTATGACACTCAGGACAAGCCTTAAGTTTCCCCGGATGTATTCTTCTTTTGCCTCTTTATCCCCTTTTTTAATGCGGGCGAAAAGCTGTTCTTTTTCCTGCTCGCTCAGAAGCGGGAGCTTTGATGTGTTTACCCCGCAGATTTCCACTTTGTTTGCTGTCATATCCTGGATTCCTCCTCTTCCTGGTGTCTGGTAGAAATTTTCTCCACTTCCGGAAGGTTTATACGAAGGCAGGAAAAATATAAAAAGTTTTACGCCTTGACAAAGAAAAAAATTTGTAGTTGAAATTTAACGGTGTTCATACTATGATAGTCATAGAAAAGGAGAGCAGCAATGTATCAGGCATGTATATTTGATTTGGACGGAACACTGACAGACACACTGGAATCCCTGACCATCTCCGTGAATGAGACTTTGCGGGAACTGGGGCAGGATACGATTACTGCCGAGCAGTGCAGAAGCTTTGTGGGAGACGGGGCCAGATGCCTTATGGAGAGAGCCCTCAAAGCCACGGGAGATGAGAAGCTTCAGAAACTGGAACAGGGGATGGAGGTGTACGGTCGGGTTTTTGCCAGGAACTGTACCTGGCATGTAAAGCCTTATCCCGGTATTGTAAAGATGCTGAAGGAGCTGAAGAGAAGAGGCATAAAGACCGCCGTTATTTCCAATAAGCCCCATGCACAGTCGGTAGACGTGGTGCAGACCTTTTTCGGAAAGGAGCTTTTTGACCATGTTCAGGGCCAGAAAGAAGGTGTGCCGAAAAAGCCGGATCCGGCAGCAGTGCTTGGAATTCTGAAAGAATTCGGAATTCGTCCGGAGGATGGAATCTACATCGGGGATTCCGATGTGGATATGAAAACGGGAAAAGCGGCGGGCATGTACACCGTCGGAGTCTGCTGGGGATTTCGTACCAGGGCGCTCCTGGAAGAGACCGGGGCGGACTGTACGATAGAACATGCAGAGGAACTGCTTACACTCCTTGACGGTACAGAGAACACCGGAGTATAAAAAGAGAGAAGAGACAAGGGAGGTTGACCGGTATGTATGAATACGATGAAGAATGTCTACAGACTTTTTTGAATCTGCAGTCTCAGTTGTTTGACGAACCGGTTGCGGAGTCACCGGAAGAAGCGGAGGCTTTTCTGGAGGACTGTATGGCAGTGGTGCTGGACTCCATCAGTGAGGTCCGGACATATTTTGAAGAGAGTGGGGCCGATGTGGACGGCATGAGCGATGAGGAGCTGGAAGAGGCTTCTGAAGTATTCCCGCTTCCCAGCGGACAGTACCTGGTAGTAGAAGGATAAAACAGAATAGAGAAAGAATGAGGGAAAGGGAGACACTCCGTAAGGGGCGTCTCCCTTTTGCACGGCGTTTTACTGCGGCCCGGCCGCCAGCGCTTCCCCGATGGCGTTAAGGAGAAGCTGGGACGTATAGGGACTGTCTTCCGAGAGCTGGATGTTTTCCAGGGACTGGGTCTCGTAAATCTGTTCCGCAAGGTCCTCCACGGCAGGCTGTACCAGGGGATACATGGCGGAGACAGAATCGTCCAGGTTTACCAGACGGATGGAACTGATACGGGAATTTTCATCCACGGCCACCTCCACTTCCAGTTCTGTACTGTTCAGTGTCACACCGGAGGTGTAGATACCCGGCTCGTAAGTTCCGCTGCCGGCCTGCCCGCTGGTCTCCCGGTCCGGCGAAAACATGAAAAACAGCAGGACGAGAATCAGGATTCCCAGGATGGCAAAGACCGCCGTATATATAATTTCCTTCATATGCAGGACGACAATTCTGGTTTTCGAACTCATAAAACCCCTCCCAAAATCGGTTCCGGAATCCGGGGGACGCCGAAACGCTTGTTTATCATAATATATGAGCCGGCGAAAGAAAATATGCCGTATTTTTTTATTGGACAAACCGCCCGGGATATACTAGAATGGTAGGAGCGAAAGGAAAGGGGAACAGATATGGTCATCATTGCGGGACTGGGAAATCCGGACAGAAAGTATGAGGGAACCCGGCATAACATCGGATTTGAAGTAATAGACGCCATCTCGGAAAAATATAATATACCGGTTACGGGGAGGAAAGCGAGAGCCTTCACCGGAAGCGGAATTATCAGTGGACAGAAAGTGCTTCTGGCCAAACCCCAGACGTACATGAACTTAAGCGGAGAGAGCGTGGGAGCGCTTGTGAATTTCTATAAGGCAGACCCGGAGACGGAACTGCTGGTCATCTATGACGACATCAGCCTGGATGTGGGACAGATTCGGGTGCGCCGGAAAGGGAGCGCCGGAGGACACAATGGCATGAAAAATATTATCGCCCATCTGGGGACAGAGGTGTTTCCCCGGATAAAGGTGGGCGTGGGAGAGAAGCCTGCCGGCTACGACCTGGCCGATTATGTGCTGGGTCATTTTGGAAAAACGGAGCAGGAGCAGATGGACCTCGCCGTCCGGGAGGCCGTGGAAGCGGCGGAACTGATTGTGGCGGGAGAAACCGGGGAGGCCATGAACCGGTTTAACCGGAAGAAGAGGGAAAAGGAACAGGAATAAAAACAGGGAACTGAAGGAGTGCATCAGCAGATGAGAGCAGTGACAGCGCCGCTGGCAGAGATTGCCGAGTTTGAAGAGATTGTCAGAGAACAGAAAAAAGAGAAAGGGATGCTGCAGATTTCCGGTTGTGTCACGTCCCAGAAAACCCATCTGGTATACGGACTGGGAAGGGACGTCCGCTACCGGCTTTATGTGCTTTCCAGCGGGGAAAAAGCCCGGAAGGTTCTGGAGGAGTACCGTTTCCTGGACGAGAATGTCCGGTACTATCCGGCCAAAGACATGCTCTTCTATCAGGCGGATATCCGGGGAAAAGAACTGGTGGCGCAGCGGATGGAAGCGCTTCAGATGCTGCTGGCAGGAGAGGGAGGAACCCTGATTACAACCGTGGACGCCTTTATGGATTCCCTTCTTCCCCTGAAAGAAATAGAGAGCCGCCTCCTTCATATCGGATACGGAGAGACGCTGGATTTTGAGAAGCTGAAAGCGGACGTGTCGGCCCTCGGGTATGAGCGGGAAGTTCAGGTGGAGGCGCCGGGACAGTTTGCCATCCGGGGCGGTATCCTGGATATCTGGGCCCTGACAGAGGAGACTCCGGTGCGGATTGAGTTCTGGGGAGACGAGGTGGATTCCATCCGTACCTTTGACGCGGAGAGTCAGCGCTCCATAGAGAATCTGAAAGAAATCACGGTTTATCCGGCAGATGAATTCCCGGAGGAAAAGAACCGGGTGTCTTTTCTGGATTATTTTTCCCCGGAGGAGACGGTTATCTACCTGGATGAGCCGGCCCGGCTTCTGGAGCGGGGGGCGGAAGTGGAAGCGGAAGTGCTGAAAGCCAGAGAAAACCGGGAAAATGAGGAGGAAAGCCGGACCAGGGAGTTTCCTGAGCCGGTATTTTATACCACAGAAGAAATGGTAAAAAAGCTGAACCGGTTTTCCCTGGTTGGGCTTTGTGCCCTGGAAACCCGGTGCCGACCGTTTCTGATACGCGGGCTGTATTCAGTCCAGGCCAGAAGCGTAAATCCATACAACGGCAGTTTCGAACTTCTGACTCAGGATTTGAAGCGGCTGAAGCGCGGCGGAAGCAGGGTCGTTCTGCTGTCCGGTTCCCGGACAAGGGCGAAGCGGCTGGCGGAGGATTTGCGGGATTATAATCTGAGCAGCTTTTACAGCGACGACATGGAGCGGGAGGTCCGGCCGGGAGAGATTCTGGTGGCCTACGGCCATGTGGAGGCCGGCTATGAGTATCCGCTGATTAAATTTGTGGTGATTTCCGAGACGGATATTTTCGGCAGAACCCGGAAAAAGCGGAAAAGGAAAAACTATGAGGGGCAGAAAATCCAGAGCTTTTCCGACCTGAAACCGGGGGACTACGTGGTCCATGAGAACCACGGTATCGGTATCTACCGGGGTATTGAGAAGATTGAGGTGGACAAAGTCACCAAGGACTACATGAAGATATCCTATGCGGACGGGGGGAACCTCTACATTCCCGCCACCCAGATGGACCTGATTCAGAAGTATGCCAGCTCGGACGCAAAGAAGCCGAAACTGAATAAACTGGGAGGACAGGAGTGGAAACGGACCAGAAGCCGGGTCCGGGGCGCGGTGCAGGAAATCGCAAAGGACCTGGTGGAACTCTATGCCATCCGGCAGCAGAAGGAAGGGTTTATCTACGGCCCGGACACAGTCTGGCAGAAAGAATTTGAAGAAATGTTTCCCTTCGAGGAGACGGAGGACCAGCTTCGGGCCATAGAAGAAGTGAAAAAGGACATGGAGAGCCCAAAGATTATGGACCGGCTTATCTGCGGGGACGTGGGATTCGGAAAGACAGAGATTGCCATACGGGCCGCCTTTAAGGCAGTCCAGGAGAACAGGCAGGTGGTATACCTGGTCCCCACCACCATTCTGGCCCAGCAGCACTACAATACCTTTGTCCAGCGGATGAAGGAGTTTCCGGTCCGGGTGGACCTGCTCTGCCGGTTCCGGACGCCTGCCCAGCAGAAAAAAACAATCGAGGACCTGAAAAAAGGGCAGGTGGACATTGTCATCGGTACCCACCGGGTACTGAGTCAGGATGTGGGATTTAAGGACCTGGGACTGCTGATTATCGACGAGGAGCAGCGCTTCGGGGTGCAGCACAAGGAAAAGATAAAAAAACTCCGGGACAATGTGGATGTGATGACGTTGACGGCCACTCCCATTCCCCGTACCCTTCATATGAGCCTTATCGGCATTCGGGACATGAGTGTTCTGGAGGAGGCGCCGGGGGACCGGCTGCCCATCCAGACGTATGTGATGGAATATCAGGACGAGATGGTCCGGGAGGCCATCGCCCGGGAACTGTCCCGGCAGGGACAGGTGTACTATGTGTACAACCGGGTGCGGGATATTCAGGAGATGGCGGCCCGGATTCAGAAGCTGGTGCCGGAGGCCACGGTGGCCTATGCCCATGGCCAGATGCGGGAGCACCGGCTGGAGAGAATTATGTATGATTTTATCAACGGGGATATTGACGTGCTGGTATCCACGACCATTATCGAGACCGGTCTGGACATTTCCAATGTAAATACCATGATTATCCACGACGCGGACAAAATGGGGCTTTCCCAGCTTTACCAGCTCCGGGGGCGGGTAGGCCGTTCCGGCCGGATGGCCTATGCATTTCTGCTCTACCGGCGGGATAAGCTGTTAAAAGAAGTGGCGGAAAAACGGCTGGCGGCCATCCGGGAGTTTACGGATCTGGGAAGCGGTGTGCGGATTGCCATGCGGGACCTGGAAATCCGGGGCGCCGGGAATCTGCTGGGAGAAGAGCAGCACGGCCATATGGAAGCCGTGGGATACGACCTTTACTGCAAGATGCTCAACGAGGCAGTAAAACATCTGAAGGGAGAGACTCCGGAGGAACTTTACACCACCACCGTGGACCTGAATATCAATGCCTTCATTCCCTCGTCCTACATTCCCAATGAATACCAGAAGCTGGATGTGTACAAACGGATTGCCGCTATCGAGACCGAAGAAGAGCGGGACGATATGCTGGAGGAACTGCTGGACCGGTTCGGAGAACCACCGCGGAGAGTCCAGCAGCTTCTGACCATCGCAGAGCTGAAGGCCTTTGCCCACAGCGCCTGGCTGGTGTCCGTGGAGCAGAAAGGGAACGAATACTGGTTTACCATGTATGAGAAGGCCCGGGTAAAGGCAGCCCGGATTCCGGAACTTCTGGCGCGGTTTCAGGGGGCGCTGACGTTTAAGGCGGAGCCCGTGCCCTGCTTTGTCTACCGGAAACGGCAGACGAATAAAAAGGAGCGGGACGAACAGATTCTGGAACAGGTAAGGGCCATTGTGGAGGATATCCGCGGACTGCGGGAGGACCCTGAAACGGAAACAGAATAACCCCGGGATGGAAACGGAATAAGGGCTTGTCAGGCGGACAAAAAAAGGCTATACTATAAAAGTGTATGACTGCCTGGAGAGGGCAGGAACAAGGAGGAACGGACCAGTTATGAAGAGAAGATTGGCAGTGGCTGTACTGGCGGCCGCACTGGCGGTAACAGCCATGACGGGCTGCAGCAGTGAATTAGACGGCAGCGAAGTAGTGGCGGAGATTGGAGATACCAAAATCACGGCAGATGTGGCGAATTTCTATGCCCGGTACCAGCAGGCACAGTATGAGACGTATTACACCAGTTATCTGGGAGAGGATATGTGGGAGAGCGAGGCCACGGAAGGCTCGACTTATGAGGAAAGCGTAAAGGACAGCATTATGAGCAATCTGCAGCAGATGTATGTCCTGGATATGCATAAGGATGAGTTTGATGTGTCCCTGACCGAGGAGGATGAGGCGGCCATTGAGCAGGCGGCTTCCCAGTTCATCGAAAACAATACCCTGGACGACAAGAATCTGGTTTCCGGGGATGAGGACACGGTGAAGAGATTCCTGGAGCTTCTTACCATCCGGGAAAAGATGGCGGAGGCTATCGGCGCCACGGTGGATACCGAGGTGTCGGATGAAGAAGCAGCCCAGAAGAGTATGCAGTATGTATATTTTTCCACTACTACAACAGATGATGAGGGCAACAGCTCTCAGATGACGGATGAAGAAAAGACCGCCCTGCAGGAGCAGGTGCAGGCATTCCGGGACGGCGCCGTGGACGCGGCGGATTTTGCCGCCTATGCGGAGGAGCAGGGCTACACGGCTTCCACTCTGACCTTTGACAGCGAATCCGTAGACCTGGACAGTAATATTATTGCGGCGGCGGACGAACTGGGAGAAGGAGAGGTCTCTGACGTACTGGAAGGTTCTACCGGATATTATGTCGTAAAGCTGACCAGCCTTCTGGACAGAGAGGCCACCGATGCAGAAAAAACGACTATCGTGGAAGAGAGAAGAACCCAGGCCCTGGCGGACCAGACTTCCTTATGGCTTCAGGAAGACGAGGTAACGGTTCACGATAATGTATGGGACAAAATTGATTTTGTAAAAACCGGCGTCACCATTAAGGATTCCAGCACGGATACATCCGGAGAGGGTACGGACGCATCCGGAGAGAGCGATACTTCCGGAGATACGGCAGAGTAGAACGAAATAAGGAATAAGGCAAAAGGGACGGTTCCGGCGAACCGCCCCTTTTGGGCCTTAAGGGAGGAAAGCAGCATGGCGGAACGGTTTCCACTGTTTGTGGATTTGCGGGGGAAAAAAATACTGGTTGCCGGGGGCGGTCGGGTGGCCCTGCGGAGAGTGAATACGCTTCTGGACTTTGGCCCCCGGATTACCGTGGTGGCAGACCGGGTCTGCCCGGAGCTGGAAGAGTCCGGCCGGGAAGGGAAGCTGGCGCTGGTCCGGCGGCCTTTCCGCAGAGAAGATGTGGAAGGGTCGGAGGCCTTCGTGCTGGCGGCCACCGGAGACGACAGGGTGAACCGGGACATCTGCAGAATCTGCCGGGAGAAGGGCGTTCCGGTAAACAGCGCTTCCGACCACCGGGAATGTGATTTTTATTTTCCGGCCATTGCCCGTGGAGGCGGGACGGTCATCGGCATCAGCGGGAATGGGAAAAACCACCGGGCGGTGGCCCGCATGGCAGCCCGGATACGGGAATGGACAAGTCAGATGAGAGATGAAGGGACAGAGGATGAAGATTAGAATCGGAACGAGAGAGAGCCGGCTGGCCGTTGTTCAGACAGAGCTTGCCGCAGAGAGACTAAGGCAGGTTTATCCGGAGCTGGAGCTGGAAATCGTACCCATGAAAACGACGGGCGACCGGATTTTGCATAAAACGCTGGATAAGATTGGCGGAAAAGGGCTGTTTGTGAAGGAACTGGATATGGCCCTTCTGGAAGGACGGATTGATTTGGCCGTTCACAGCCTGAAGGATATGCCCATGGAAGAGAACCCGGAGATTCCGGTTCTGGCCTATTCCGCCAGGGAGGATGTGCGGGATGTGCTGGTGCTTCCGAAAGGAGCAGGGCACTGGGACCGGACCCTTCCGGTGGGCTGTTCCAGCTTCCGGAGGCGAATCCAGCTGGAGGCCCTGGAGACCGGAATCCGGGTGGTGAGTATCCGGGGGAATGTACTGACCAGGCTGGAAAAGCTGGATGCGGGACAGTACGGCGCCCTGGTACTGGCAGCCGCGGGACTGAAGCGGCTGAACCTGGAAGAACGGATTTTCCGGTATTTTGAACCGGAGGAAATCCTTCCGGCGGCAGGCCAGGGAATTCTGGCCGTGCAGGGAAGACCGGAGCTGGCCAGTCTCTGCCGGTGTCTGGACCATAAAAAGGAACGGTTCCTGGCAGGCTGCGAGCGGGCTTTCGTCCGGGAACTGAACGGCGGATGCAGTTCCCCGGTGGCGGCCCACGGCAGAATTGTCCGGGGAGAACGGCTGAATCTTCGGGGCCTTTACTACGAAGAAGAGACGGGCCGTTATCAGACCGGAGGCAGGGAGCTTTCCATCCGCTCCTGGGGAAAAGAAGAGGCAGAAGAAGCAGGAAGGAGTCTGGCCGATGAGATGCGAAGCGCGGCAGGAAGCAGATAGAAAGAAAGGAAAAGTCTGGCTGGTGGGAGCCGGCCCTTCAGACATCGGACTGATGACGGTGAAGGGGAAGTACCTGCTGGAACGGGCAGACGTTATCGTCTATGACCGGCTGGCCGGGCAGGGCGCCCTGACTCTGGGAAATCCCGGCGCCCGCTACATTGATGTGGGGAAAACGGCCGGACGTCATCCGGTGCCCCAGCAGGAGATTCACCGGATTCTGGTGGAGGAGGCCAGGAAAGGGAACCGGGTAGTCCGGCTGAAAGGAGGCGACCCTTTTGTGTTCGGAAGGGGAGCCGAAGAGGCCCTGGAGCTGGAAAAAGCAGGGATTCCTTTTGAGATTGTCCCCGGTATTACGGCCGCCACGGCGGTACCGGCCTACCAGGGGATTCCGGTGACCTGCCGGAATAAGGCGTCTTCCCTCCATCTGGTAACTGCCCACAAAAAGGACGGCAGTTTTCCGGATATTCCCTATGGGGCCCTGGCAGAATCCGGCGGCACGCTGGTGTTTTTCATGGGCGTGCACACTCTTCCCCGGATACAGGAAGGAATGCGAAAAGCCGGAATGAAGGAAGAGACACCGGCGGCTGTGCTGGAGCGGGGAACCACAGCCGGACAGAGAAAGATACTGGGGACCCTGAAGGACATCGCAGAAAAGGCGAAAGAGGCGAAGGTGCAGTCTCCGGCCCTGATACTGGTGGGAGAGACGGCCGGTATGCGGGAGCTGGAATGGTACGACAGACGGCCTCTGGCAGGAAAGAAGATTCTGCTTACCAGGCCCCGGGAGGTGAGTGGGGAACTGGCGGCCATGCTCCGGGAAAAGGGAGCCGAGGTGCTGGAGGCGCCTTCCATACGGATTGTTCCTTCCCGGGAGGCCGGGGAGCTGGCCGGGGCTCTGGCGGAAAAGCCGGGGTATGACTGGCTGGTGTTTACCAGCAGGAACGGAGTCCGGATATTCCGGGACAGCCTCCGGCAGGCCCGGGTGGATATCCGTACCCTGGCCGGGGTGAAAGTGGCGGCCATCGGGCCGGGAACCGGAAGCGCCCTGGAAGAGGTGGGCATCTGGCCGGATCTGATGCCGGAGATTTACGATGGCGGACATCTGGGAATGGCGCTGAAAGAGGCGGTAAAGACCGGGGAGCGGGTGCTGCTTCCGAGAGCCCGGAAGGGCAGTCCGGAGGTGACCGCCCCGCTGCTTAAAATTCCGGGGGTGGAAATCCGGGAGATCCCGGTGTATGATATCGTATATGAGACCTGCCCGTTTCTGGATATCCGGAAAGAGATAGAAGAAAAGATTACGGATTATGTGCTGTTTACCAGCGCTTCCACGGTCCGTGGATTTGTTAAGACTGCAGAAGGCATGGATTTCTCCCTGGTAACGGCGCTCTGCATTGGGAAGCAGACGGCAGAAGCGGCCGCCGGATACAGAATGCAGGTGCGGACCGCCCGGGAGGCAACGCCCCGGGCCCTGGTGGAACTGGCAGAGGAAACAGCGGCAGAAGAGACGGGAGCTTTGAAATGAGACGGAAACTGGAACGGGGATACACCACGGGAAGCTGTGCCCAGGCGGCGGCAAAGGCGGCCCTGAAACTCCTGCTTTCGGGAGAAGAAAGCAGGACCGTGACGGTGACCCTGGCAAACGGGGAGACGGCGGTGTTCCCGGTAGAAGAACTGCAGGCGGAGCAGGACTGTGACGGAACCTTCCGGGAAGTCTGCTGCGGCGTACGGAAGCGAAGCGGGGACGACCCGGATATTACCGACGGTATTCTGGTGTACTGCAGGGTGAAGAAAAAAGAGGAGCCGGGAACCGTCCTGGAAGGGGGAACGGGAATCGGCCGGGTGACAAAGCCGGGGCTGGAACAGCCCGTAGGCAGTGCCGCCATCAACCGGGTACCCAGGCAGATGCTGGAAAAAGAGGCACGGGAAGCGGCAGAGCGTTACCACTATCCGGGCGGGCTGGTCCTGACCCTGGAAATTCCGGGGGGCAGGGAACTGGCGGAAAAAACCTTCAACCCCCGGCTTGGCATTGAAGGCGGCCTTTCCGTGCTGGGAACCACGGGGATTGTGGAGCCCATGAGCAGTCAGGCCCTGGTGGACACCATCCGGGCGGAAATCCGGGTAAAGCTGGCGGAGGGCCGGCAGTATCTGGTGGCGGCCCCCGGAAACTACGGGCTGGATTTTCTGTGGGAATCCTGGAAAATTCCGGAAGAGGCCGTGGTGAAATGCAGCAATTTCATCGGGGAGACCGTGGACATGGCGGCAGAAAACGGCGCCCGGGGGATTCTGTTTGTGGCCCATATCGGAAAATTTGTCAAACTGGCGGGAGGCATGATGAATACCCATTCCCGCTGCGGAGACTGCCGGATGGAACTGCTCGCGGCGGCGGCCCTGCGCGCCGGCGCCGGGGAGAAAAAGGCCCTGGCGATTCTGGAGGCGGCCACCACGGAGGCGGCCCTGGATGTGCTGAGCGGGGCAGAACGGCAGAAAACGATGAGAGAAATTATGAAAAAAATCGAAGAGACGCTAAGAAGAAGGGCGGGAGAAGACCTGGCCGCAGAAGCCATGGTCTTTTCCGGCACCCGGGGCATTCTGGGGCAGACGAAAGGAGCAGATACCCTGCTGAGGCAGTTTGCCGAAGAAAACCGGCGTCTGGAAAGGAGCGGGGAATGAAAGGAAAGCTCTATGGAGTAGGAGTGGGACCGGGGGACCCGGAACTTCTCACCCTGCAGGCGGTGCGGATTATCCGGGAGAGCGACGTCATCCTGGTACCGGGAAAAGTGCCGAGGGAGAGCGTGGCCTGGCAGATAGCCAGGGCCGGGATTCCGGAACTGGAAGAGAAGGAGACCGTGGGAGTGGAAATGCCCATGACCCGGGAGAAGGAGCGGCTCCAGGAGGCCCACCGGAAAGCCCGGGAGAGAATCTGCGGGATTCTGGATGAGGGAAAGCGGGCGGCCTTCCTTACCCTTGGGGACCCCACGGTATATTCCACGTATCTTTATGTACACCGGCAGGTGCAGGAGGCCGGATATGAGACGCAGATTGTAAACGGCATTCCCTCTTTTCTGGCGGCGGCAGCCCGGCTGAACGAAGGCCTGGTGGAAAACACAGGGCAGCTCCATGTGATTCCTGCCCCGGACCGGGAAGCGCTGGAACTTCCGGGAACCCGGGTGTTTATGAAGGCCGGGAAACAGACCGGAAAGCTGAAAAAGCTGCTGGAAGAGGCAGACGTCTCTGCCCGGGTGGTGGAGCGCTGCGGCATGGAAGGCGAGCGTGTCTGGCGTTCCGCCAAAGAGATGCCCGCGGAATTAAGTTACTATTCCCTTGTGATTGTGAAGGACAGGGAGGAAAAATAGATGGTACACTTTGTAGGAGCAGGTCCGGGAGCGCCGGATCTGATAACGGTTCGCGGACAGCGGCTTCTGGAAGCGGCGGATGTGATTCTCTACGCAGGCTCTCTGGTGAATCCGGAGGTTCTGGAAGGGCGTAAGCCTTCCTGCCGGATTTACGACACCGCCCGCATGACGCTGGAAGAGGTGCTGGAGGTTATCCGGAAGGCGGAAGAAGAGGGCGGACAGACGGTCCGGCTTCATACGGGCGACCCCTGCCTTTACGGGGCCATCCGGGAACAGATGGATGCCCTGGAGCGGGAAGGAATCGACTTTGACATGTGTCCGGGAGTTAGCGCCTTTGGCGGCGCGGCAGCCGCTTTGAATCTGGAATATACCCTGCCGGGGATTTCCCAGAGTGTGATTATCACCCGGATGGCAGGCCGGACGCCGGTGCCGGAGCGGGAAAAGCTGTCTTCCCTGGCGTCCCACCAGACGAGTATGGTGCTGTTTTTAAGCACCGGCCTTCTAAGGGACGTGGAGAGAGAGCTGCAGGAAGGCGGATATCCCGGCGATACGCCGGCGGCTATTGTATACAAGGCCACCTGGAAAGAGGAAAAAAAGGTGCTCTGTACCGTGGACACGCTGGCCGGGACAGCAGAAGAGATGGGGGTAAAAAACACGGCCCTGATTCTCATAGGCCGGGTACTGGCTCCGGAGGGCTATGAGCGTTCCAGGCTTTATGACCCCGGTTTTACCACCGGGTTCCGGAAAGGAACAGAGGTATGAGACGGAATACGGTATGGCTGATTTCCTATACGGACCAGGGCGGGATTCTGTGCCGGAAGGCAGGAACGGTTCTGGAAGAGGCGGGATATTCCTGCCGGTACCTGAACCGTCCCCGGGGAAACGCCTGGATGAAGGAGGCCTGGGAGCAGGCCGGAACGCTTCTCTTTGTCTGTGCGGCGGGAATCGCCGTGCGGATGGCGGCGCCGTATATAAAGGATAAACTGGAAGACCCGGCTCTGCTGGTGATGGACGAAAGGGGACGGTTTGTCATTCCCCTGGTTTCCAGTCATGCCGGCGGAGGCGGAAAGCTGGCTTTGTTTCTGGGGGAGAAGCTGGGGGCCTGCCCGGTGCTTACCACAGCCACGGATACAGAAGGCCTCTTTGCGGTGGATGTGTTTGCCCGGGAAAATGCGCTGGTGACGGGAGAGCGGGAACTGGTAAAGCACATCTCGGCCACCCTTCTGAAAGGGGAAAAAGTGGGATTTTTCAGCGAACTCCCCGTGGAAGGGAAGGTGCCGGAGGAACTCATCCGGTGCCGGAGCCGGGCAGAACTGGAGGCCTGTTCCCTGGGAATTCTGGTGAGTCAGAAGGGAAGACAGGAGGCCCTGCCTCAGAAGCCGGGCCGGATTCTGGTGCTTTCACCCCGGAATGTGGCGGTGGGCATGGGCTGTAAAAAAGGCGTGCCCCTGGAACAGGTCCGGGCATTTTACCGGGAAGTGCTGGAACAGGCCGGGGTGGACGCCCGGCAGGTTACGGGACTTTTCAGCATTGATTTAAAAAAAGAGGAACCGGCCTTGTGCGGGCTGGCCAGGGAGGAAGGGATTCCTTACCAGACGTTTCCGGCAAAGGAGCTCTCCCGGATAGAGGCAGTCAGTGAGGAATCGGACTTTGTACGGCAGACTGTCGGCGTGGGTAATGTCTGCGAACGGGCGGCCCTGCTGGGATGCCGGTATGACGAAACCGGCCGGACCTCCGGATGCGGGCAGCCGGAGGCAGAAACCGGACCAGGAATGCTGCTGGTCCCCAGGAAGAAAAAAGAAGGAATGACGGCGGCTCTGGCCGTGACAGAAAGGAGCGTGCGCTTTGGGTAAACTGAGTGTGACCGGCATCGGGCCGGGGGGATATGAGGATATGACGGTACGGGCGGTCCGTACCCTGGAAGCCTGCGACATCATTGCAGGCTACACGGTTTATGTGGAGCTGGTGCGTCCCTTTTTCCCGGGAAAGACCTTTCTGACCACGCCCATGCGGCAGGAGGAGGAGCGGTGCCGGATGGCCTTTCTGGAAGCGGAAAACGGCGCTTCCGTGGCCCTGGTATGCAGCGGGGACGCCGGCGTTTACGGCATGGCCGGACTGATTCTTAAGATGCAGGAGGCGTATCCCCATGTGGAGGTGGAAATCATCCCCGGGGTGACTGCGGCGCTTTCGGGAGCCGCCCTTCTCGGCGCCCCCCTGATTCACGATTTTGCCGTCATCAGTTTAAGCGACCTGCTGACCCCCTGGGAGGACATTGCCAGGCGGCTGGAAAACGCGGCGGAGGCGGATTTTGGCATCTGTCTTTACAATCCCTCCAGCAGGAAACGGAAGGACTATCTGAAAAAGGCCTGCGACCTGGTGCTGGGATACCAGCCGGAGGATACGGTCTGCGGTCTGGTGAGGAACATCGGGCGGGAGGGAGAGGCGGTTCATATCTGTACGCTGAAAGAACTTCGGGATACAGAAGCGGACATGTTTACCACCGTGTTTATCGGGAATTCCCGTACCCGGGAAAAGAACGGAAGAATGATAACACCGAGAGGATACCGCAATGAAAGAAAGGAAAGATAGCATCCTGCTGTTTGCAGGGACAACCGAAGGACGGAATCTGGCGGAGGCGCTGCGGCAGACGCCGCTTCTGGTCTGGGTCTGCGTGGCCACGGACTATGGCAGGGAGCTGGAACCGGAAGGAGAGAATATCCATGTCCGGGCAGGCAGGATGGACGCAGAAGAGATGGCCCGGTTTGCCAGAGAGAAAGAAATCTCCCTGGTACTGGACGCCACCCATCCTTTTGCCCGGGAGGCCACCGGCCAGATCCGGCAGATGGCAGAAGCCTGCGGCCTGGAGTACTGGCGGGTGCTGCGGGGAGGGCGGACGGCAAAACCGGAGGAAGCTCCCGGAGAGGAAGTCCGGGTGGAATCGGTAAAGGAAGCCGTCGCGTATCTGAAACATACCGAAGGGAATATCCTGATAACCACCGGCGGAAAGGAACTGAAGACTTACCAGGAGCTTCCGGACTGGAAGAACCGCTGTTACGCGCGGGTGCTTTCCACGCCGGAGGCAGTAGAAGGAGCGGCGGCCCTGGGATTTCAGGGCGCCCACCTGCTGGCCTTGCAGGGACCCTTTACGGAGGAACTGAACCGGGCGCTGCTGGGACAGGTCCGGGCGGCCTGGATGGTGACCAAGGATTCCGGTTCCCCGGGGGGACTGGAGGAGAAGCTGGAGGCGGCCCGGAAAGCGGGCGTCAGGACCGTGGTGATTGGAAGGCCGAAGGAGAGCGGACTGGAAATGGAAGAAACGCTGAGACGGCTTCAGAAACGGTATGGTTTCATTATCCCGCGGGAAATTGTGCTGGCCGGAACCGGTCCCGGTTCTCACCGGCTCTGGACCCGGGAAGTCCGGGAGGCCGTGGAAGGGGCGGACGTCCTTATCGGTGCGCGGCGGATGCTGGAACAGGCCGGCGCGTCCGGGAATTCTGCCGGGCCGGGGGCGAAGCCCTGCTTTGCAGAGTACCGGGCGGAAGAAATCAGAAAGTATATCGAAGACCATCCAGAGTTTCGCAGGATTACCGTCCTGCTGTCCGGGGATACCGGATTTTACAGCGGCGCCCGGAACCTGGCACGGGTGCTGGGGAAAGAGCGGGTACGGATTCTGCCCGGCATCTCTTCTGTATCCTGCCTGGCGGCGAAGCTGGGAGAACCTCTGGAAGGAGCAGGACTGGGAAGCCTTCACGGGAAACAGGAGAATGTGACGGCGCTGGTCCGGGAATATGGCCGGGTGTTTCTTCTGGCCGGGGCGGCTGCGGATATTCCGGAGGTGTGCCGACGGCTGACCGAAGGAGGACTGGGGCATACCCGGGTAACTGCAGGGTGCCATCTTACGGAACCGGAAGAACGGATTCTGGAAGGAAGGGCGGAGACCTTCTGTGAACAGTACTGCCGGGAGATGCCGGATGGGCTTGCCGTTCTCTTTTTGCACTGGCAGGAGTGGGAATCCCCCCGGGTGACGCCGGGGCTTCCCGACGACCGGTTTGTCAGGGGGAAAGTGCCCATGACAAAAAGCGAGGTGCGCAGTGTGATTCTTTCCCGGCTGGCTCTGCGCAGGCATACCCGGCTCTGGGATATCGGGGCGGGAACCGGCTCCGTGGCCCTGGAGGCGGCCCTGCTTGGCAGCGGGGGCCATGTATGGGCGGTGGAAGAAAACCCGGAAGGGACGGCGCTTATCCGGGAGAACCAGAACCGGCTGGGCGTGGAGAACCTGACTGTTGTGGAAGGGAGGGCGCCGGAGGCGCTGGAAGAGCTTCCTGAACCGGACGCCGTGTTTATCGGCGGAAGCGGCGGCCGTCTGGAAGAGATTCTGGAGACGGTGCGCCGGAAGAATCCCAAAGTGCGGGTGGTCTTGTCCGCTATTACGCTGAATACCCTTTCTGCCTGCCTCCGGTACGGGGAGGCGCACCCGGAACTGAAACTGGAAACGGTGCAGATACAGACGGCCCGGAGCAGGAAGGCGGGAGCCTGCCAGCTGATGCAGGGCATGAACCCGGTGTGGATAGTGACCCTGGAGCCGGAACAGGAGTAAAAAGCGGAAACAGGAGTAAAAAGCCGGAAAAAAAGAAAGAACAGGAGGGCGAATATGGGAGAAAAAAAAGTACGGGGGCTTCTCATCGGCGCCACGGGAAGCGGGAGCGGAAAGACCCTGGTTTCCTGCGGACTGCTGGAAGCCTTCCGTCTCCTGGAAAAGCAGGCGGCGGCCTTCAAATGCGGGCCGGACTACATCGACCCCCAGTTTCACCGGCAGGTGCTGGGGGTGCCCTCCAAAAATCTGGATTCCTGGTTCGCGGAAGAATCCCTGCTCCGCCGGCTTTTCCTGGAGGACGCGCACCAGGCAGACATTTCCATTATAGAAGGGGTCATGGGATACTATGACGGACTGGGTGGGACCACCACCGGGGCCAGCACCTGGGAAGTGGGGCAGGCGCTTGGCGTTCCCGCCCTGCTGGTAGTCGGCGGGGCGGGGGCCAGTGTCTCTCTGGGCGCCCTGGTAAAAGGATTTCTGGAATACCGGAATCCTTCCGGAATCCGGGGCATTATCCTGAATCAGGTATCTCCCGGGTTTTACCCCCGGATAAAAGCCTTTCTGGAGGAGGAGACAAAGGTGCCGGTGTACGGATACCTTCCCCGGCTGGAACGGACGCCTTTTTCCAGCCGTCATCTGGGGCTGGTGCTGCCGGACGAGATTCCCGGAATCCGAAAGACCCTGGAAGAACTGGGCCGGCAGTGCCTGGAAACCCTGGACATGGAAGGACTCTGGAAGCTGGCGGAAGAGACCCGGACGGCTCCGGAGGGCGCGGATACGCTGGAAGGAGAGACCTGGAGACCGGAGAAAGAGAGGCCTTGTATCTGCGTGGCAAAGGACGCGGCCTTTTCCTTTTATTATAAGGACAACCTGCGCCTGCTGGAAAAGCTGGGCGCCCGGATCCGGTACATTTCCCTTCTCTCTGACAAGACACTGCCCGCGGACGCGAAAGGGCTGTACCTGGGCGGCGGGTATCCGGAACTTTACGGCCAGAAGCTGGAAGCAAACCGGGAAATGCGATACGCTGTCCGGGCGGCGCTGGAGGACGGCATGCCCTGCATAGCCGAGTGCGGCGGATTTCTCTATCTTCTGGAAAAACTGGAAGACAAAGAAGGAAAAAACTGGGACATGGCAGGATTCCTGCCAGGACGGAGCTTTTTTGCCGGGAAGACGGGCCGGTTCGGCTATGTGGAACTGCATGTAAAAAAGGGCGGACTCTGTGGGGAAACAGGCGGGAAAATCCGGGGACATGAATTTCACTATATGGATACGGATAACAATGGTGAAGGATTTCTTGCAGAAAAGCCGGCAGGAAACCGGAAATGGGTCTGCGGGCATCACGGCGCAGGATTTTATGCAGGATTTCCGCATCTGTATTTTTACTCCTGCCCGGAAGTGGCAGAACAATTTGTAAGAAAGGCGGCGGAGTATGGAACTGGAAAACATACGGGAGCAAAAAACGGCGAATCAGAGAACACCGGGGGCACTTCTTTCGGAAACCCTTGCGGCGGTAAAACCGCTGGATAAGGAGGCCATGGCGGCAGGAGCGAGACGCTGGTCTTCCCTGGCAAAACCGCTGGAAGGGCTGGGCGTTCTGGAGAATACCATTACCCGCATCTGTGGGATAAAAGGAAAGGAACTCTTTTCTTTAGACAGAAAAATCCTGCTTGTCATGTGTGCGGATAACGGCGTTGTCCAGGAGGGAATTTCCCAGACAGACAGCAGTGTCACTGCGGTGGTGACCAATAATTTTGCCTCCGGCCGGACCTCCGCCTGCCTGATGTCCCAGGTGGCCCAGGTGGAGGTCTGCGCCGTGGACGTGGGGGTGAAAGAGGATACCCGGGTATTCATGGAAAAGGCGGCCCGGGGAACCGGGAATCTGGCAAAGGAACCGGCCATGAGCCGGGAAGTGATGCTCCGGACCGTGGAGACCGGTATCCGGCTGGCCCGGGAATGCAAAGAACAGGGATTTCAGATTCTGCTGACCGGGGAGATGGGTATCGGCAACACTACCACCAGCAGTGCCATGGCCTGCGCCCTTCTGAAGGCGCCGGTGGAGGAGATGACAGGAAGGGGAGCCGGACTTTCCGGAGAGGGCCTAAAGCACAAGCAGGAAGTCATCCGGAAGGCCCTGGCCTTCCACGGTCTGGAAGAGGCGGGCCCCCTGGAAATCCTGGAAAAGGTGGGCGGTCTGGATCTTGCGGCCCTGACGGGTATTTTCCTGGGCGGAGCGGCCTGCCGTCTGCCGGTGGTGATGGACGGATTTATCTCTGCCGTGGCGGCGCTGACCGCCTGCCGTCTGGCTCCGCTGGCCGGAGAGTACATCCTGGCCTCCCACTGCTCCCGGGAACCGGGCATGAAACGGGTGCTTCGGGAACTGGGGAAGGAACCGGTGCTGTTCGCCGGCATGAAACTGGGGGAGGGAACCGGAGCGGTGGCCCTGATGCCTCTTCTGGAGATGGCGCTGAAAGTGTACCGGGAGATGCCCACCTTTGACGGGATTCAGATTACCCCTTACGAAGCATTTACGGATTAAAGAAGGAGAAGACCATGCTGTACATGATTTTTGGAGGAAGCGGAAGCGGCAAGTCGGAATTTGCGGAGGACCTGGCCATGAAGCTCTGCCCCGGAGAAAAACGGTATCTTGCCACGCTGACGGACATTGATGAAGAGATGGAAGAGCGGATTGCCGCTCACCGGGCCATGCGCCAGGGAAAGCATTTCCGGACCACGGAGCGGGGACTGTCCCTGGAAGAACTGGACGTGTCCGGGGAAAATCTGGTGCTGCTGGAATGTCTGACGAACCTGCTGGCAAACGAGATGTATGACAGAAACGCCCGGCATCCGGACCGCGCGGCGGAATATATTCTGGAGGGAATCCGGCACCTGAACAGCCAGGCGGGCCATCTGCTTGTGGTGGCGGGAGACACCTTTGCCGAGGTACCCCTGGACAAAGAAATGCGAAGATACGTGAAAGAATCCGGAAAAGCGGGTCAGCTTCTGGCAAAGGAGGCGGACGTGGTCATTGAGGTCAAATACGGTCTTCCCCTGGTATGGAAGGGAGCAGAATATTATGAAGCTTAAGGAGAGCCTTTATCTGGCAATCGGTATGTACTCCCGGTTCCCCGTTCCCAGAACCGAATGGCGGGAGGAAAACATGGACTATGTCTTCTGTTTTTTCCCTCTGGTGGGCGTGCTTGTGGGCGTCTGCCAGTACGCCCTTTATCAGGCCGGGAACCTGGCGGGGGCGGGCCGGTTTCTGATGGCGGCCCTGCTGACGGTACTGCCCCTTTTCCTGACGGGAAAGATCCACATGGACGGGTATCTGGATACCCTGGACGCCCTGGGCTCCTGGGGAGACCGGGAGAAGAAGCTGGCCATTTTAAAGGACAGCCATACCGGGGCCTTTGGGGTCATCGGATGCGGGATATACCTTCTGCTCTCCTTCGGAGCCTGGTGCGAGGTGGATACCCTGCCCCAGCTTTCCTGTATCTGCCTGGGATATGTGCTTTCCCGAAGTCTCAGCGGATTTTCCGTGGTGACTTTTCCGAAAGCCGGGCAGGCGGACTCCACCGTGGCGGTGTTCTCCCGGGCGGCACGGACAAAGACAGTGCGGGCGACACTGGTATGCCAGGCTGTGGGGGCAGGAGGTCTCCTTCTTTTCCTGACGGGGATTCTGGGACTTTGCTGTCTGGCCGTTCTGCTTCTGGTTTTCGCTTATTACTACGGGATGAGCCGGAAACAGTTCGGCGGGATTACCGGGGATCTGGCCGGGTATTTTCTGCAGACAGGAGAACTGGCCGTTCTGTTGACGGCGGCACTTGGGAAAGGACTGTGCATATGAGGATTTTACTGGTAAGACACGGACAGACCGAGGGAAACAAGGTCCACCGCTTTATCGGCGGCCGGACGGACGAACCGGTCAGTGAAAGTGGAAAAGAAGAACTGAAGAAACGGAAGTACCCCAGACCGGAGCATGTGTTTTCCAGTCCCATGCTGCGGTGTGTGGAGACCTCCGGCCTGGTTTTTGACCAGTGGAAGCCGGAGATTCTGGAAGGGTTCCGGGAATGCGATTTCGGGATTCTGGAAGGAAAGACCCACGAAGAACTGCTGGGAAATCCCCGGTACGATGCGTTTATCCGGACGCCGGACGCGGGAACCTTCCCTGGCGGAGAAGAAATCGAAGCCTTTAACCGGAGAAGTTTTGAGGCGCTGAAAGAAGCGGTAAAAAGAGGCAGGAAAGCAGGAGCCTCCTTCATCGGGTGCACCGTACACGGCGGCACCATTATGGCGGTGATGTCCGCACTGTTTCCGGAGGAGGAATACTACCACTGGAATGTGGCAAACGGGGAAGGCTATCTGCTGGAAATAGACGAAGAGGAATGGGAGCAGGGACGGTATGCAGGAACACTTGCTGACGGCGCTGACGGCCGGATTTATACTTGATTTTATACTGGGAGACCCGGAAGGGCTGTGGCATCCTGTGCAGGGAATCGGGAGCGTGATTTCCTTTCTGGAGAAAAGTATCCGGAAGGTTTTCCCGAAGACCAGGACGGGAGAACGAATCGGAGGCGCCCTGCTGGTGGTTCTGACCCTGGCCGTCTCGGTCAGCGTGCCCGGAATCCTTCTGCTGGCGGCCGGACGGATTTCGCCGGTGCTTCTCTTTCTGGCGGAGGTGCTGTTTACCTGGCAGATGCTGGCGGTAAAATCCCTTCGGAAGGAGAGCTGCAGAGTGTACGACGCCCTGGAGCAGGAGGGCCTTCCCGCAGGAAGGAAGGCCGTGTCCCGGATTGTGGGAAGGGACACAGAGCGCCTGACGGAGGACGGGGTCATAAAGGCGGCGGTGGAAACCGTGGCGGAAAACACCTCCGACGGGGTGGTGGCTCCGCTTTTTTACCTTTTTCTGGCGGGCCCTCTGGGGGGATTTTTTTACAAGGCTGTAAATACCATGGATTCCATGGTGGGATACCAAAATGAGCGGTACCAGTATTTTGGCACGGCGGCGGCAAGACTGGATGACGTGATGAACTGGATTCCCGCCCGGCTGAGCGCTCTTTTTATGATGGTTTCCGCCCTGCCCTGCGGATATTCTGTCCGGGAGGCCTGGCGGATTTACCGGCGGGACAGAAGGAACCATAAAAGCCCAAACGCCGCCCAGACAGAGGCAGTGATGGCGGGGGCTCTGGGCATCCGGCTGGCCGGGGACGCCTGGTATTTCGGGAAACGGTATCCCAAGCCTTTTATTGGCGATGCTTCCCGGCCGGTGGAGCGGGAAGATATCCTGCGGGCCGGACGGCTGGAATACGCCACGGCGGTGACCGCCTTTGCGGCGTTTGCCGTTTTGCGGCTGGCAGCCGCAGGGCTCTGGCCCTGGTAGAGTCCAGGAGCCGCCTGCGGGTTCCGGCGCGGGATTCGGGTCAAAAAAACAGAGGAGGCAGGTATGGAAGAGCACGGAGGAAACATATACAATAAACAGACAGAACTGGATTTTTCCGTCAGTGTGAATCCCTTCGGCATGCCGGAGCAGGTGCGTCTGGCGGCGGAGGAAGGACTGGCCCTGGCCGGGCAGTATCCGGACCGGAAGATGCAGGGCCTGCGGGAAGAACTGGCCCGGTTTTACGGCGTGTCTGCAGAGCAGGTAATCTGCGGAAACGGGGCTTCTGAGCTGATTTATGCCCTGGCCGGGGCCTTCCGGCCCGCCCGGGCGCTGATTGTGGAGCCGGCTTTTTCCGAATACCGGCTGGCCCTGGAGGCCCATGGCTGTCAGACAGAGCAGATAACCGTTCTGGAGGGGCGGCAGTTTCGCCCTGGGGACCAGGTGCTTGGGGCAGTGGAAACAGGACAGTATGAGATGGTGTTTCTGTGCAATCCGGACAATCCCACCGGCCAGCTTGCGGATACCGGTTTTCTGGAGCAGCTTGTGAAAGTCTGCCGGAAGACACACTGCCGTCTGGCGGCGGATGAATGTTTTATGGAATTTGTACCGGAAAAAGAGCAGAACTCCCTGATTCCCAAACTTCCTGACGGGGAAGGAATTCTGGTGCTGAAGGCTTTTACAAAGATGTATGCCATGCCGGGACTGCGGCTGGGATATCTGCTGGCAGGAAGCCGGGAAGACGCGGCCCGTATCCGGCGGATGCTGCCCCCCTGGAATGTGTCCATGATGGCACAGCTGGCGGGAAGGGCGGCGCTGAAGGAGCAGGCATATGTGGCAGGAAGCCGGGAGCGCCTGATAAAAGAGCGGGAGTGGATGAGCGAAAAGCTTGGCCGGGCCGGGTATCCGGTGTGGGAGTCCCGGACAAATTTCCTGCTTTTTGAAGGACCAGAGGATTTGCAGCGGCGCTGTCTGGAGCGGGGAATTTATCTCAGGGACTGCAGGAATTTCGCGGGCCTTGGTCCCGGGTTTTTCCGGGCAGGCATGCGAAAGCACCGGGACAACGAACGGCTGGCGCGGCTTCTGGAGGAAATGGCAGAAAAAAAAGAAATCCGGTTCAGGGAAAACGGAAAGAAAACAGCGAGGTGAGACTATGGCAAAAGTAATTATGATTCAGGGCACCATGTCCGGGGCAGGAAAAAGTCTTCTGACCGCCGGACTGTGCCGGATTTTCCGGGAGGACGGTTACCGGGTGGCGCCCTTTAAATCCCAGAACATGGCACTGAATTCCTTTATCACAAAAGAAGGTCTGGAGATGGGAAGAGCCCAGGCCGTGCAGGCGATGGCGGCAGGACGGGAACCGTCGGTGCATATGAATCCCATCCTGCTGAAACCCACCAGCGATACGGGAAGCCAGGTTATCGTAAACGGGGAAGTTCAGGGGACGATGAGCGCCCGGGAATATTTTGCGTACAAGAAAAGTCTGATTCCACAGATACTGGAGGCTTACCGGAAGCTTGCGGCGGACAGCGACATCATTGTGGTGGAAGGAGCCGGAAGCCCGGCGGAAATCAATCTGAAGCAGAATGACATTGTGAATATGGGACTGGCAGAGCTTCTGGATGCGCCGGTGCTGCTGGCCGGGGATATCGACCGGGGCGGAGTGTTTGCCCAGTTATACGGAACGGTGGCCCTGCTGGAAGAAAAAGAGCAGGAACGGATTAAAGGTCTGATTATCAACAAATTCCGGGGAGATGTGTCGATTCTGGAGCCGGGGATTGCCATGCTGGAGGAACGTACCGGGAAGCCGGTGCTTGGCACCGTGCCCATGCTCTCCGTGGATATCGAAGAAGAGGACAGTCTTTCCGAACGGCTGGAACAGGCTCCCCGTCCGGAGGACCTGGACATTGCGGTTATCCGGTTCCCGCGGATTTCCAACTATACAGATCTGGCGCCCCTGGAATACCAGAAAGGGGTGTCCGTGCGGTATGTAAAACGGCCCGAAGAGCTGGGTATCCCGGATCTGGTAATTCTGCCGGGAAGCAAAAATACCATGGCGGACCTTGCCTGGTTCCGGGAAAGCGGGCTGGAGGCCCGGGTGCTGAAGCTTCAGCAGAAAGGGACCCCGCTGCTGGGAATCTGCGGCGGTTATCAGATGATGGGAGAAGAAATCCGGGATCCGGAAGGCGTGGAAGAAGGCGGCAGAATCCGGGGCATGGGGCTCCTTCCCCTGATGACAATCTTTCGGGGAGAAAAGACCCGGACCAGAGTAGAAGGAAAGCTGGAACCCCTTTCCGGCCTGTTTGCGCCTCTCTCCGGCTGCCGTTTTGAAGGATATGAGATTCACATGGGAGAAACCGTACCGTCCAGAGCCTGCCGGGACGGTCTGCACTGTCTGGCCCAGGCCGGCCGGCATTCCCTCGGATATGAAAAGGACGGGGTGCTCGGCACCTACCTGCACGGCTTTTTTGACAGCGGGGAGCTGACAGACGCCCTGCTTTCCCTTCTGGCAAAGAGAAAAGGCGTGGAGAGAAGAAATACAGGTGTGTCCGACTTCCGGACCTATCAGGAGATGCAGTACCGGAAGCTGGCAAAAGGACTCCGGGAAGCCCTGGACATGGACGCGGTGTACCGGATACTGGAGAAGGGGGAAAGATAAATGGGGATACTGGAACTGAAAAAACCATCGGAAGAAGATGTGGAGGCCATTCAGGAGTTCCGGGAAGAATTTGAACGTCTGGGAGAACAGATGCACGGCGCGGGAGGCCTGGAGGAAATCCGGGATGTCCGCCGGTGGATTGCGCTTTGCCGGGAGAGGGAAACCTGGGATGGAGTACCGGAGGGACTGGTGCCTGCCTGTATGTTTCTCTGTGTGCGGAAGGAAGACGGATACCTGGTGGGGCTCATACAGCTTCGGCTGGATCTGAATGAAGAGCTGGAAAATTTCGGCGGCCACATCGGCTACTGTATCCGTCCCTCCCAGCGGCGGAAAGGCTACGCAAAGGAAATGCTGGGCCTTTGTCTGGATTTTGGCAGGCGAAGGGGCATGCCCCGGATTCTCGTGACCTGCGCTCGGGAAAACGAGGCCAGCAGGAGAACCATTCTGGCCAATGGGGGCGTGTATGAGGATACCCGCCTGGCAGACTGGGGCGCCTGCATGGAGCGGTACTGGATTTCCCTTCCGGAACAGCTGGAAACGGTGCTCCCCGAAGAAATCGAGAAGCGCAGTTTTGCAATCCTTACAGAGGAACTGGGAGACCGCACGTTTCCGCCCCTGGAGGAGCCTATTATTAAGCGGTGCATTCACACCAGCGCGGATTTTGACTATGCGGATAATCTGGTGTTTTCCGAAGGGGCGGTAGAACGGGCGCTGGAAGCGATAGAACAGGGAGCGGATTTTGTGATGGATACCGGCATGGGAAAGGCCGGCGTCAATAAAGCGGCCCTAAAACGCCACGGATGCCGGATATTCAGCTTTATGGCAGATGAGGATGTGGCCGCCCGGGCAAAGGAAGAGGGCACAACCCGGGCCGTGGCCAGCATGAGAAAGGCGGCGGCGCTGGAACAGGAAAACGGAGGCAGACCCCTGATTATCGCTGTGGGGAATGCGCCTACCGCCCTGGTGGAACTGCACCGGCTCATCGAGAAAGGAAAACTGCACCCGGCCCTTGTCATCGGGGTTCCAGTGGGATTTGTCAACGTGGCTGTGGCAAAAGAACGGATTATGACAGCTCCGGTGCCCTACATCGTGTCCAGGGGCAGAAAAGGCGGCAGCAGTATCGCCGCCGCCATCTGCAACGCGCTGCTTTACATGAGATAAATCATGCCCAGTACCACGACGCCGAAGACGCCGTAAAGGGTACTGACTACGCAGCAGATTTTCATCAGCAGATTTTTTGCGTTTCCCGCACAGTAGGCCGCCAGGGTAACTATGCAGGAGGCGGCCATCACCAGGGCATAGCAGGTGATGATAATCTCCGCCGCCGGGGATTCCAGGGCCCAGGGAAAGGTGCGGAGAGGGAAGATGGTCCAGGGTACCAGCAGCAGAAAGACGCAGATTCCGGTCAGTATTTTTTTTTTCATAACATTATCTCCTTTCTGCCCGCCCGAAAAAGAAGCAGGCAATGGCAAGAAACAGCAGGGTCATCAGGACGGCGACAGGAATCCACGGAACCAGGTCCACTTCCCAGGTGCTCAGCCGGGAGGCCAGTTTTCCGTACTCTGCCGTCATCACATAGAACGGATAGCACATGGGATAGAGGAACCAGGCCTTCGTATTCATAATCAGAACCGAGGGCACAATGGACGCCAGGCCGGCGCCGACGGAAAATACCGGCGTCCGGATGCAGACGGCCAGCATCCAGAAGAAGGCAGTCATGGGGATGGCACTCAGGTAGAGGATGCCTGCCCGGGAAAGGGCAAAAAGCGGGTCCACCAGAAAAGAATAGTGCTGGATCTGCCCGGCCACGAGGGCGCTGAGAAACCAGGCTGCCACATGCATCAGAATCTGAATGGCGGCCAGGGCCAGCAGTACGGTAAATTTGGCCAGACAGAGTGCGGGAGTGGAAACCGGAAGGGACAGCATTTTTAACATGCCCCGGCCGCTCCGCTCATTCTGAATGAGAAGTACCGTGCCCACGACCATGCTGGCCGGGAACAGGAACCAGGACATGCCCAGAAATCCCTGAACCAGGAAACTGTTTTCCGGGGAGATACCAACATCGCCCATGTCAAAATGGGTATCTGCATGAGCGACGGAGAACACCCACAGAATGAGGACCGCTGCCAGCAGCACCGGCAGAATGTGGGAACGGCGTATTTTCTTAAATTCGATAGAAATCAGTGTCAGTATATTCATAGTGCAGACCTCCTGAACAGAGTGAGGATACGCTGGAGCAGGATACACAGTACCAGCTCCGCAAAAACAGCCGCCAGAGAAAGCCAAACGTCCCCGGTCCCTGCCGTTTCCGGAAGACGGTAAGGAAGGACAAAGGGAAGCAGGGAGAGGGCAGAGGAAGTCTCCGGGACCAGTGTGGCGGCAAAGACCAGGACAACCCCGGCTCCCAGGGAAACCCACATGTTCCGGCAAAGGGAGGAAATCAGCAGCATAAAGCCGAGAGTGGGCAGTCCGGTGAGAAAAAACCAGCCAAAGCCTCGAAGCAGTTCCGGCAGAAAGGGTTCCCCCGGAAACCAGCGGACGCAGCAGAAACCGTAAAAAAGACATTCTTCTGCCAGCGCAGTCAGCCAGGCCAGAATCATCAGCAGAAATTTTCCCAGGAAAATGCGGCTCTCCCGCAGGGGAAGCGTCAGCATCTTCTGCAGACCGTTATCGGCGAACTCTATGTGATAGAGAATGCAGGCGCCCAGAATGAGCAGCATCAGGTTCATCATGGCGCTGGTCTGCCAGTTTGCTTTCAGAAGAATGGAGATGCCGGAGCCGGGAAGGCCGGTATAGTTTTCTGCCCGGAAAGCCATGTTCAGCAGGGGAAACCCGCCGGAGAGCAGGGCTCCGGCCAGCCAGACGGGAAAAAATCCCGTCCTTTTTATTTTTCGGAATTCACAAAACACGCTTACCGCCTCCTCCGGTTCTGGTTATCTGCGTCGACAAGGGCCAGGAAGGTATCTTCCAGATTGTCCGCGGGGAGACCCCGTTCGGCGGCGGACTGTCTCAGCTCTTCCAGAGTGCCTTCAAACAGCAGGTGACCGTGATTTAAGATTCCCACAAAGTCCGCCATCAGTTCAATCTCCGCCAGCAGATGGGAGGATACCAGAACGGTACAGTCAAACTGCTCCGGGAGGGAGCGGATGAGAGAGCGGATTTCGTGGATGCCGGACGGGTCCAGCCCGTTGGTGGGCTCATCCAGAATCAGAAGCGGGGGCCGCCCCAGCAGGGCTCCGGCCAGTCCCAGGCGCTGTTTCATGCCGAGAGAATATTTCCGGGCCAGCCGTTTCCGGTAAGGGGTCAGGCCGGTCAGCTCCAGGGCGTCCTCCACGGCGGATTTCGGAAGCCCCAGAATCCGGCGCAGAATGTCCAGGTTCTCTTCTCCGGTCAGGTTCCCGTAAAAGGACGGGGCCTCAATGAAAGAGCCGGTCTCCTTTAAAATCTCCACACGGTCCTGGGGATACTGCTTTCCGTCCATCACAAAAGTTCCGCCGGAAGGCCGGGTCAGTCCCAGGAACATTTTCATCGTCGTGGATTTGCCTGCACCGTTGGGCCCCAGAAAACCGTAGACAGAATTTCTGGGCACGTGCAGATTCAGACCGGATACGGCAGTAAAACGGCCGTATGTTTTTGTCAGATTTCGGGTTTCAATTACAGGTCTCATAGTCGTCTCTCCTTTCTGTCACAGTTCCAGTATAAGAAATCTTCCTTACACAGGCCTTTTCCCTGCCTTACAATTCCCTTACATTTTGCCGGGACTCCTTCCGGATGGGAAAACTTGTGGTAAGATAAGGGAAAGGAGGGATTTTTGTGGATATGTCTTATCTCAGGGAAAAACGGATTCTCCTGGTGGATGATGAGAATGAGATTCTGGACATGGTAGAGATGATATTAAAGGAAGCCGGTTTTTGTTTTATCTGCCGGGCCTCCTCGGTGAAAGAAGCTTTGGAGGCTGCGGAAGAATTCCGTCCGGATTTTGCCGTACTGGATGTGATGCTGCCGGACGGAGACGGCTTTGGATTATTGGAAAGGCTGCGGGAAAAAGCAGAGTATCCGGTGCTGTTTCTCACTGCCCGGGGAGAGGACGAGGATAAATTCCGCGGCTTTGGACTGGGAGCGGATGACTACATGGTGAAACCCTTTCTTCCGAAGGAACTGGTTTTCCGGGTGCAGGCCATTTTACGGAGGGCCTATAAGGAAGAAAATCCAAAGCTTCGGCTGGCGGACTGCGAAGTGGATTTTTCCCGGGCGGAGGTATGCCGGGGGAAAGAGATTCTGCCGCTGACTGCCAAGGAGTACGCCATTTTGCAGGCGCTGGCCAGAAATGCAGGAAGGATTGTGACCATTGACGCGCTCTGCCAGGCGGCCTGGGGCGACAATCCTTACGGATATGAAAATTCGCTGATGGCGCACATCCGGCGAATCCGGGAAAAGATAGAGAAAGACCCGTCCCGTCCGGTATCCCTGATAACGGTAAAGGGACTGGGGTACCGTCTTCTGACAGAAGGGAGGACAAAATGAAAAACCTGCTTCGTCTGATTCGAAGATTTGCCGGCCTGCTGATGCTGAGCGTCCTCCTGCTTCTGGCGGTAAACGTAGTGGTGCTGTGGAAGTTTACGGAAAAAAGCATGACAAACGGAGCACCCTACACCATGGCCGGGGAGGCGGCCCGGGCCCTGCGCCGGGAGGCAGACGGTTATGCCATGGATACAGAAATAGAAAAAGAACTGGAGAGCCAGGATATCTGGGCCGTGTTTGTGGAAGAAGAGAGCCGGGAGGTGGTCTGGGAGACGGAAAATGTTCCGGCGGACATCCCCCACTCCTATACCCTGTCGGAGGTGTCCTGGCTTACCCGGGGGTATCTGAACGATTACCCCACTTACACCGGGGAGCGGGAGGACGGCCTGCTGATTCTGGGGTATCCGAAGGACAGCTTCTGGAAACACATGTATCCCAGCTATGACTATGACAGCATTATCAGCCTGCCACGGACGGCACTGGCAGTTCTGGCGGTGAATGTGGCCGTGCTTTTTTTCATCTATCTGGCGGCAAACCGGAAGATGATGGCCTCCCTGGGGCCGCTGGCGGAAGGAATTCAGAGACTGCCCCGGGGAGAACCGGTTCATGTGCAGCCCCGGGGACTGCTGGGGGAACTGGCGGAATCGGTCAATACCACCTCGGAGGTCCTGGAAACCCAGAGACGGCAGCTTCGGAGAAAAGAAAAAGCCCGGGGAGAGTGGATTGCAGGGGTGTCCCATGATATCCGGACGCCCCTGACCATGATTATCGGGTATGCGGACCAGTTGCAGGAAAATCCCGCACTTTCCGAAAAGGAACGGAAAAAGGCCGGGGCCATTCTGCATCAGGGACAGAGAATCCGGGACCTGGTCAGCGATTTAAACCTGGTTTCCCGGCTGGAATACCAGATGCAGCCGCTGAAAAAGAAAGAGGAATATCTGGTCCCGGCCGTGCGGCAGGCGGTGGCGGATTTTCTGAATCTGGATGTGGAAGGACGCTATCCGCTGGAATGGAATGCTCCGGAAGAGGCCTCCGGATGGCGGGCCGAAATCGACGCCCCCCTGATTCAGAGAGCGGTGGGAAATCTGCTTCAGAACGTAAGAAATCACAATGAAGAGGGATGTGCCGTCCGGGTATCCCTGCTCCGGGAATCCATGTCCCTGGTTATCCGGGTAGAGGACGGGGGAAAAGGGATGTCTCCGGAAGAAACCGAAGCCCTGGAGAAAACGCCCCATTATATGCAGGCAGAGGAGGCGGACGGTACGCTCCGGCACGGCCTGGGACTTCTGACGGTCCGTCAGACCGCGCGGGCTCACGGGGGAGAGCTCAGACTGGGAAAGAGTTCCCTGGGCGGCTTCCGGGCAGACATTCTCCTGCCCGCCCTGTCATAAGGGGAGAGCCTCTTTCGCATGCCGGATATAGAGCTTACGGATACCGGGATATTCTCCCAGCCCCTTCAGCACGCAGGAAGTCTCAAAGCCGTGGGATTCCAGGATGGACTTCCAGGAATCCGGCCCGTCCCCGGCCAGGTCGTTGCGGGCATGGTCCCCGGCCACCAGCATCAGAGGGGCCAGGGTGACCCTGCGGATATGTTCCCGCTTTAAGTCCTCCATTACGGTGTCCAGGTCCGGATAGGCCTCCACCGTTCCCACGTATACATGGGGATGGCCCTGGTGCTTGAAGGCGTAGTCCAGCGCCGCATAGACGGTGTTGGCGTAGTGGGAGCTTCCGTGCCCCATGAACATCAGCGCTTCCGTCTCTTTCAGAGGGGGAAATTCTTCCATCACGGCCTGGATAAGGTCTTCCTGGTCCCTGGTGGATGTAAGAAGGGGAGCCCCAAAAGCCAGGGAATCCAGCTGATTTTTCCATAGCATAATATCTTCTTTCATCTGCTCGTTTTCCAGCCCGTTCATGATATGGGTGGGCTGGACCAGCAAATCGGTGATTCCTTCCTGAATCAGCTGCTCCATGGCCATGGGCACAGTGGGAAGCGTAAGCCCGTCCCGTTTTTTCAGAATATCCAGAATCATTCTGCTTGTATAGGCCCGGTAGCAGGTCCGGTCCGGAAAAGCTTCTGCCAGAAGGGTTTCCAGAGGGACAATGTTTTTTTCCCGGGTATCGTGGTGACTGGTGCCAAAGCTGACAACCAGAAGTCCTTTTTTGTTCATGCATGTCTCCTTTCAGTGCAGGCAACGCTCCAGGGCAGCCAGGCTGCGGGGCAGAGGCAGGTGCTCCGCCAGAATGCCCTTTCTTTTCAGCGTCTCAAAAAGCGGGAGAACGGAAGGGGCAGGAAGCCCTGCTTCCTCCAGAAGCCTTCGGCTGGAGAGAATCGCTGCGGCTTCTCCCTGGGCCAGAGTGCGGCCTTTTTTTAACAGAATCACCCGGTCGGCCCATTCCAGGGCAAAATCCGGGTCATGGGTGGCGGTCAGCACGGTGCGGCCGCTGTCGCTGAGCCGGTATATCTGCTGCTTCATCCGCTCCTTGTGCCGGGCGTCCAGGGAGGCAAAGGGCTCATCCAGAATCAGAAGCGCAGGTTCCATGACCAGGATTCCGGCCAGGGAAACCTGCTTCTTCTGGCCGCCGCTTAACGCATGGACCGGACGGTCCCGGAAGGGAGTAATTTCCAGCTCTTCCATCACCCGGCCGACTCTTTCGGCGGCCTCTGTCTCCGAAAGTCCCAGGTTCAGAAGGCCGAAAGAAATATCCTCATATACGCTGGCGGAAAAAAGCTGGACATCCGGATTCTGAAAGACGATGCCCACCTGCCTTCTGAGTTCCAGAAGCGAACGCCGGTCGTAAGAGAAGGGAACGCCCCGGAAAGCGAGCCGGCCTTTCTGCGGTTTGAAAATCCCGTTACAGCAGAGAAAGAACGTGGATTTCCCGGAACCGTTTTCTCCCATCAGCGCCACCCGGCTTCCCTCCGGGATGGAAAGGGTCAGTCCGTTCAGGGAGGGTTCCGGTGCGTCTTCATATGAGTATACCAGATTTTCTGCATTTAAAATAGTATCCAAAGCTGACATCTCCTTATTATAACCAGGGCCAGAAGCAGAAGCTCGAACAGAGCCGTCAGAAGGACCTGGGATTTTTTTACAGGCTGTTTCGGGTGAAGGACGTTTACCTGCCCCTGATAACAGCGGGATTCCATGGCCTGCCAGCTAAGCCGGGAACGGACAATGGACTGGACGAAGAGAGCCTGCCCCAGCGCCCCGAAGGAGCGCAGGGAAGTCCGGAAGTCCCGGTTTCCAAGCCTGGACTGCTGGGCGGCGGTAAGGACAGAGGCCAGGGACAGCAGCAGGAAAATGTACCGGTAAATCAGCAGCATCAGTTCCAGGAAAAGCCGGGGACAGCGGAGGGACTCCAGCACGCCCAGAATGTCTGTTACCGGCGTGGTTACCGACAGAAAATAAAGGCAGGATACGCAGGCCAGGGCGGTCAGCATCAGCCGGCCCCCATAGGCCAGGGAGTCCCACCCTGCCGTCACATACCAGGAGCCGGCGGGAATGGCAAAGGCGGAGAGGGGGCGCCTGGAGATGCTGATGACAATGGCCGCAGTGGCCAGCAGGAGAAACGTAAGCGGGGCGGCCAGCAGTTTTCCATACCGCTTCCAGGCCAGGCCGCTTCTGGCGGTAATCAGCAGACTGTTCACCAGCAGGACCAGCAGGGAGATGCAGACCGAGCGGCCTGCAACGCACAGCGCCAGGGTCAGAATGGAAAACCAGAATTTGACCGCTGCATTGACATTCCGAAGCCGGGAGGCATGGCAGATGGAATCAATGGATGGCACTGTCGTCCTCCTTCTGCCATTTCTTCCGTTCTACGAAACGCCCCATACAGAAAGCGAGAATGCCAACGCCAATACCGGTCTGCACGCAGAACAGAAGACTTTCTATTTCTCCCGGAAGCTCTCCGCCCAGAGCATTTTCCAGAACCGGGGTGAACCAGGGCTCATAAGCCTCGCCCCGGACTTCCTCCACCATCACGCTCCCGGCGTCGTCAGAACCGCCGAAGTCCGCGTCTTTTTGGACGGCCAGAGGAAGGACCGTCAGCAGGACTGCCAGCAGAAGAAGCAGGAGCGCCGTTTTTGTATTTTTACTCATTATTCGTTCCCTCCTTTGCTCCTTTGAAGTAGCCTGCCAGGCGAAGCTCCGGTTTCGCATAGGTTTCCAGGGCCATGACAATCAGTACCGTAAGGATTCCCTCGATAACTGCCAGGGGAAGCTGGGTGGGTGCGAACACGCCCAGGAATTTTAACGCAGAGGCCGCCACGCCTCCGTTTTCAGAAGGATAGGCCAGGGTAAGCTGCAGACTGGTTATACAGTAGGTAAACAGATCCCCCAGGGCGGCTGCCAGAAAGACGCTGACTCTCCGGTTTACGTTCAGCTTTTTACAAATCTGAAAGACGCCCCAGCTCAGGAAGGGACCGGCAATGGCCATGGAAAAGGTGTTGGCTCCCAGCGTGGTCAGCCCGCCGTGGGCCAGCAGGACTGCCTGGAACAGAAGGACAATGATTCCCAGGATACTGACCGGAGCGGGGCCGAAAAGGATGGCGCCAAGGCCGGTCCCCGTCATATGGGAACAGCTTCCCGTGACAGAGGGAATTTTCAGGGAAGAAATTACAAAAATGAATGCCCCGGACATGGCCAGCAGGGTAAGCAGCTGGGGATTTTCCGTCAGGGCTTTTTTTATGGAGAAAAATCCCGCCAGGACAAAGGGAACGCAGAGGGCGCCCCAGGCAATGCAGGCCCCTCCGGGCAGATATCCCTCCATAATGTGCATGGCGGCGGCTGGCAGTGCGGGGGCAAAGGAAAAGCACAGCACGGCAGCGGCGCCGGTCAACAGTTTCTGGTTTCTGGTCATAAATAACCCCTCCTTATGATGCGATGGGTCCCGCAGTGCAAAAAGAAAACCTCTGTCACAAAACAGAGGCACCAGAAAAAAGAAAGCACAAAAAGAAGGCTTTCTGCATTTCCTGCTGTCATCGCTCGTAACAGTGAGGATTCCCTACAGCCAGGCAGGTCTTCTGACTTAGCCATCAGCACGGCTTTTCCCTTCCCATGCCCGGCGGGCACAGTGGATATGAAAAGCCATTCCTGCTTTACAGCGGCGGGACCGTACAGGATTTTCACCTGTTTCCCTATTATCCCGGACGAGACTCCGGGCACCTGGCCGTATTTGATTGAAAATCTTTGTACAGCATAGCATTGCACAGAGGAAATGTCAACAGTTCCGGAAGGGAGGGCGATTTGTGAAAACTGCCAAAAAAATACTCCGTTTTTCCGGAAAAACCATGAAAATGCCTTTCATGGAAAGACACATGTATTTGTACGTGATACAAATACAAAAACATGTAAAATGTTTGCGGTAGACGGAAAAAAGGATTGAAAAACAAGGGCATTTCAGGTATCATAAAAGCAGGATGTAACTCAGAAAAAAAGTCCGATGGAGGTAGAAACATGAGCGAAAACATGATGTGGGCACTGGTGAAGGAAAAACCGGAAGCCGGACTCTGGATGAAAAAAGTGCCGGTTCCGGAAGTGGGACCTTCCGACGTAAAAATCAAAATTCACAAGACAGCCATTTGTGGAACTGACGTACATATTTATCAGTGGAATGAATGGGCACAGCACACCATTCCCATTGGGCTGACAGCAGGCCACGAATATGTAGGAGAGGTCGTAGAGACAGGCGAGGCTGTTCAGGGCTTCAAAAAGGGCGACCTGGTTTCCGGAGAAGGACATATTACCTGCGGAAAATGCCGGAACTGTCTGGAAGGCCACAAGGAGAACTGTAAGGACGCCAAGGGTGTAGGGGTAAACCGGAACGGCGCGTTTGCGGAGTACCTGGTCATTCCGTCCAGCAATGTATGGCCCTGCAACCCCAACATTCCGGAAGAGCTGTACGCGATTTTCGACCCCTTTGGAAATGCGACCCATACCGCCCTTTCCTACGATATGCTGGGTGAGGACGTGCTGATTACCGGGGCAGGCCCCATTGGAATTATGGCGGCAGCCATTGCCAAATTTTCCGGTGCAAGACATGTGGTTATCACGGACCTGAATGATTACCGGCTGAATCTGGCAAAGAAACTGGGCGCCACCAGAACCGTGAATCTGAAGGAAGAGAAGCTGACGGATGTGATGAAGGACATCGGCATGACCGAAGGGTTTGACGTGGGACTGGAGATGTCCGGAAGTCCTGCCGGCCTTTCCGATATGATTCATAATATGAAGCACGGCGGAAAGATTGCGCTTCTGGGACTTCAGGGCCAGGATGTAAAAGTGGACCTGGAGACCGTGATTTTCAACGGCCTGAATATCCGCGGTATTTACGGAAGAAAGGTATGGGATACCTGGTACAAGATGTCTACCATGATTCAGGCAGGACTGGATATTTCCCCGATTATTACCCACCGGTTCGATATCCGGGACTATGAGAAGGGATTTGAGGCAATGATTTCCGGACAGTCCGGAAAGGTGGTTCTGGACTGGTCACATATCAACGATTAACGCAGAAGGGAAGGACAGGAGCTATGGCAAGAAAAGATGATATTTTAAACATTTATGCAAAAGAAGTAGAGGATATTAAAGAAGCAGGTCTGTTTAAGGGAGAAGCACCGTTTGTTTCTCCGCAGGGACCCTGGGTTACCATGGAAGACGGCAGAAAGCTGCTCTGCATGTGTGCAAACAACTATCTGGGACTGGGCGACAGCCCGAGACTGATTGAAGCAGCCAAGAAAACCTATGATGAGAAGGGATTCGGCGTTGCTTCCGTGCGTTTCATCTGCGGAACCCAGGATATTCATAAAAAACTGGAGAAAAAGATTTCCAGCTTCCTGGGAACAGACGACACCATCCTTTATTCTTCCTGCTTTGACGCAAACGGCGGACTTTTTGAGACCATTCTTACCGCAGAGGATGCGGTTATCAGCGATGAGCTGAACCATGCCTCCATCATCGACGGCGTACGTCTCTGCAAGGCAAAACGGTACCGCTACAAAAACAATAACATGGAAGACCTGGAAGCACAGTTAAAGGCTGCCGATGAGGCAGGCGCCAGAATCAAACTGATTGCCACAGACGGCGTGTTCTCCATGGACGGTATCATCGCCAACCTGGCCGGTATCTGCGACCTGGCGGACAAATACCATGCCCTGGTTATGGTGGATGACAGCCATGCAGTAGGATTTGTCGGAAAGACCGGACGGGGAACTCCGGAATACTGCGGTGTGCAGGGAAGAGTGGACATCATCACCGGAACCCTCGGAAAAGCCCTGGGCGGAGCTTCCGGCGGATACACCTCCGGACGGAAAGAAATCATCGACCTGCTCCGTCAGAGAAGCCGTCCGTACTTATTCTCCAACTCCCTGGCGCCGGCCATCGCAGGAGCCAGCATTGAACTCTTCGATATGCTGGAAGAAAGCACCGAGCTTCGGGACCACCTGGAAGAAGTAACTGCCTACTACCGTGAGAAACTGGTAGAAAACGGATTTGATATTATCCCCGGCACCCATCCCTGCGTACCGATTATGCTGTACGATGAAAAACTGGCGGCACAGTACGCAGAAAAGATGATGGAAAAAGGCGTGTATGTAGTAGCGTTCTCCTATCCGGTCGTACCGAAAGGAAAAGCCAGAATCCGTACCCAGGTCTGCGCAGGACATACAAAAGAAGACATCGATTTTATCGTAAAATGCTTTATCGAAACCAGAGATGAAATAGGAAAATAATCCATTGGGTCCAACGGGGACGGGTACAGGCCAGCCTGTACCCGTCCCCGACTACAACTCTGAGACAATTCTGAATATTACCGGTGCTGATAATAGAAGACGGCAAGCTGGGTCCGGTCCCGGAGTTCCAGTTTTTCCAGAATGGCACTGAGATAATTCCGTACGGTTCCCTCGCTTAAAAAGAGTTTTTCTGCAATTTCCCGGTTGCTGAGGCCTTCGGCCACGCAGGTGATGATGTTCTGTTCTTTTGGGGTGATTCCCCGGGCGTTGTAATCAAACTGGGATTCCCGGTTTAAAAGTGCCGGGATTTTGGCCATGATTTCGCCGCCGAATACGGTCTGACCGGAGCAGACAGCCTGGATGGCAGGGAGGATGCTGGCGTAGTCCTGCTTGAGAAGATATCCTCTGGCACCCAGCCGGAGTGCCTGTACGATGTACTCGTCGTCCAGAAAAGTGGTCAGCAGAAGAATGCGGGCGTCCGGGTACTGGCTCAGGATTTCCCGGGCGGCCTCCAGGCCGCTCAATTTTTCCATACGGATGTCCATAAGCAGCAGGTCCGGCTGATAGTTTCTGTATAGGGAGACTGCCTCGTATCCGTCTTTTCCGGAGGCCAGAACCTGAATGCCGGAATCCGCTTCTAAAATGATTTTCAGCGCGTCTGCCACCAGGCAGTCATCGTCTACAATAATAATCTTTATCATATTTCCTCCTTTTTCGACGTGGCAGAAGAAAAATCGCTGCCCTTCGGGATGGCGGCAAATATCCGGAATCCTGGTGTTTTGCTGAACTCTATCCTGCCGTGAAGAGCGTGAATCCGCTCCTTCATACCGGCAAGTCCAATCCCGGAAGAAGAAATCTCACCGGGGACAGTTCCGTCATCCTCCAAAATGAGCTGCCAGAATCCCGGATGCTCCTGCAGAATAATATGCACCTTTGTGGCATTGCTGTGCCGGCTCACGTTCACCAGCGCTTCTTTTACAATGGAAATCAGACCGTATTTCACATCCCGGGGCAGTTCCGGCCCCACGTCATATTCCAGAGAAACGGGACAGAATGTAAAATCCCGGACCAGTTCCCGCAGTGCCTCCTCCAGGCTGACCGCCTCATCATGGAGGTCATGCACGCTCTGACGGATATTTCCCATGGCCTGGGAGAGGGTGGCCTCCAGATTTTCCAGGGAATTCTGAATGGCCGGGTCCCGGCTGACTGCGCGCACGGCCCCGGTGAGCAGAATGGCCCTGGTCAGCATATGCCCCACGTTGTCGTGGATTTCCCGGGCAATCCGGTTCCGCTCCTGCAGAGTGGCGGTATAGATTTCATAATCCTGCTTTTCCAGCAGTGTTTTGTTTTTTTCTTTTAGCAGCAGGTTCCGTTCCTGCAAATCGTCCCGCAGATTCTGGTACTTCCCGGTGACGGTTTCCAGATTCCGGTCGAGGAAGGCCAGAAGGGAAGCCAGACCGGCGCCAAAAAGCAGGAAAAACAGAATCTCCGGCTGCCGGAGCTCCGGATGCAGGGCCAGGGTCAGGCAGGCCATGATGGCGGGAAGGAAAAATCGGCGGCGAAAAGTCCCGTAAAGGATGAGAGGAGCCCAGGCCGCAAAAGACGGGAAAAACCAGGAAATACCGGAAAAAATTACAGAGCATGCGAGGTAAAGATTCCGGCTTTTCAAAAACAGAGAGGCTGCGCCCAGGGTCAGAGACAGAAAGGTACCCAGGATAAAGGCTGTCCTCAGTGGGAAAAAACAGAGCCAGAAAAATCCGTAAAGCCAGAGACACAGCATGGATGGAATTCCGGTCATTGCATCGTCCTCCTTTCAACGGTTCTGTCTGTATTATAACGAATTTATCCTTAGAAGAGAACGAAAAATTTTCCCTGCCTTTATTTCGTGACATTTGTCATGGGATTTCCTGACGGGAAGCACTGGGAAAACCGGCAACTTTCCGTTAAGATGGAAACAAAGGAGGAAATGACTTATGGCGTATGTTGAGATAAAAAATCTGGTAAAGCGTTACCGGGACCTGGTGGCCGTGGACCATCTGAACCTGGAAATTGAAAAAGGAGAAATCTACGGTCTTCTGGGACCAAACGGCAGCGGAAAGACGACAGTCCTCAACTGCCTGCTGGCTCTCCTGTATTTTGACAAGGGCAGTATCCGTATAGACGGGAAAGAGATGAGCCCGGATGCCTATGATATTAAGAAAAAAATCGGCGTGGTTATGCAGAATGTGGCGGTATTCGGACAGCTGAGTGTCTGGGAAAACATTGACTATTTCTGCGGTCTCTATGTGGAGGACAAAAGGCGCAGGCGGGAACTGGATGAGGAGGCGCTCCGGTTTACCGGACTTGAGAATTTCCGGAAGAAAAAGCCGAAAGAGCTTTCCGGCGGACTGCTCCGCCGCCTGAATATTGCCTGCGGAATCGTCCACAAGCCGGAGCTTCTGATTCTGGATGAGCCTACGGTGGCGGTGGACCCGCAGAGCCGGAACCGGATTCTGGAGGGAATCCAGGAGATGAACCGGGAAGGAACTACCGTGATTTATACTTCCCATTACATGGAAGAGGTGGAGCAGATCTGCCACCGGGTTACCATTCTGGACCAGGGGAAGGCTCTGGCCTCCGGAACCGTGGAAGAACTGAAGCGGCTTATCAATACCGGCGACATTATTACACTGGAAGGGATTTATATCGAAGAGGAACAGCTGGCGGAAATCCGCCTGCTTCCCCATGTTTTCCGGGCCGATTACGACGGGGAGAAACTGACGCTCCGCTGCCGGAAGGCAAAGGATAATCTGCTTAGGGTCCTGCATTTCCTGCAGGAAAGGGAGATTCCTTTTGAAAACGTATTTTCCCAGCTGCCTACCCTGAACGATGTGTTCCTGGAAATCACGGGGAAAGAGCTGCGGGACTAGGAGGTGGAGTATGGGACATCTGATAAAATACAGACTGCTGCAGTTTCTGAGGGAAAAGAGCACGATGTTCTGGTCGCTGGCATTTCCCCTGATTCTGTCTACATTTTTCTATTTCTCTTTTGGAGAGCATGCCTACGATGATGCTTTCGCGGAGATTCCGGTGGCCCTGGCAGAGACCGGCAAGGCGGCAGACGATAGTTTTTCCCGTGTCATCGGGAGCCTGGACGGCTCTCTGCTGTCTGTACGCCAGACGGACGAGAAAGAGGCGCTCCGGCTTCTGGAGGAAGGAAAGGTGGAAGGTGTTTTTTATGACACAGAGAAACTGGTCGTAGGGGCTTCCGGGACCAGGGCCAGTATCCTGGGGTCTGTGCTGACCTCGTACCAGGAGCAGGCGGGAATCCTTGCGGACATCGGGAGAGAGCATCCGGAACGTCTGGAGCAGGCCGCCGTGTCCCTGCTGCGGCAGGATGACCTGATGGAAGAAGGCGCTGCGGGAGGGCAGAGCCTGGATTTAAGTCTGAGCTTTTTCTTCGCCGCCATAGCCATGGCCGCCATGTACGGCTGTTTCCCCGGCCTTCAGAGCGTGGCAGAGACCCGGGCGAATCTGAGCGCCCTGGGGGCCAGACAGTGCATTTCCCCGGTGCACAGAATGAAACGGATTCTGGCCGGCAGTCTGGTGACCTATGCGGCGGAGTTTCTGAATGTGGTGATTGTCCTCTGCTATATCCGCTACGTGCTGGGGGTAGACCTGGGCGGCAGTATGGCCGGAATGCTTGTCATCTGTCTGCTTGGCAGTATGACCGGAGTAAGCCTGGGGGTAATTGTCGGGTGCGGAAGCCGGAAAAGTCAGGAGCTGAAAACCGGTATACTGATTGGCGTCAGCATGGTGAGCTGTTTTCTGGGCGGCCTCATGTCCCCGGATATACGGACCATGACAGAGGAATACTTCCCGCTTCTGAACCGCGTCAATCCGGCCACCCTGATTTCAAACGCCATGTACTGCCTGAATGTCTATCATGACAGAGGACATCTGATACAGAACCTGGGCACCCTTGGGGTGATGAGCGCCGTGCTGGTGATTCTGGCATTTTTGCTGGTAAGGAGGGAACGGTATGAGAGTCTTTAAGGGATATATGCTGCTCTGGCTCAGAAACTGGAAAATGTCTCTGATGTATTTTGGGATTTTTCTGGGGATTGTATTCCTGATTCAGTTTGTGACGGGCGAGACGGCGGACAGCGGATACCAGGCACAGCGGGAGAATATTGCGGTGATTCTGGAGGAAGACAGTATCCTGGCGGAGGGACTTCTGGATTATCTGGACGGCCTGCATGAGATAGTGGATACCGGGACTGAAGAAGGGGATATCCAGAGCGCTCTCTATTACCGGCAGGTTACGTTCGTGGTTACCGTGCCGGAAGGTTTTGAGACGGCGTTTCTGGAAGGAAACGGAAAGCTGGATATCGTGGCTGTGCCGGGAAGCGTACAGAGCGTATACCTGGAAAACCAGCTTCAGACATGGCTGAAGGGTGTCCGGGCCTATACAGACAGCGGTTATACCGCAGAAGAAGCGGTGGAACATATGGCAGTTCTGGAAGCGGAAAAAGAAGAAGCAGATATTACCATGTCAGAGCGGAACGGAAACGCAGGGGAGATGCCGGCATTTTACTATTTTATGCAGTTTTTCCCCTATCTGAGCATTCCGGTGCTGGGCTATACGGCCAGTCATGTGCTGATGCAGTTCCGAAGGAAAGACATTCACGGGAGACTTGGCTGCGCCCCGGTATCCGAACTCTTCCAGAATCTGGGAGCACTGGGCATGTTCTGCGTGGCAGGGGCCTTCCTTCTGGTAATGACCCTCCTGGCTATGCTTCTGTTCTATGGAAACACTTTTATCCATACACAGAATCAGGGATACTATCTGACGAATATGGCCTGCATGACTGGAACAGCCATGGCCCTCGCCTTTCTTTTCGGAGTGCTGATTCAGAAAGAAGATGTGCTCAATGCAGTGATAAATACCGTGGCTCTGGGATTCGGATTTCTGGGAGGCGTCTTTGTTCCTCTGGAAATTCTGGGAGACAGCGTCCGGAACGTATCCCGGTTCCTGCCGGTGTACTGGTATGAAGTGGTGCTTCAGACTCTGGGGTCCTTTTCCAGACTCACCCCGGAGATGAAAGAAACCATTTTTCAGGGATACGGGATTCAGGCGGCGTTCATGGTCGCCTGCACCGCCGTCGCTCTGGCAATTGTCAGAATTAAACGGGATTTGTAGTCGGGGACGGGTACGGGCCAGCCCGTACCCTGTCTCTT
>DWYV01000018.1 GCA_019118525.1 Candidatus Bariatricus faecipullorum | reverse complement strand
AGCAGAGGACTGAAAATCCTCGTGTCGCTGGTTCGATTCCGGCTCTGGGCATTTTCTCTGCAAGAAATCAACGCATAGCAGGGAACATAATTGAATAAGGGCGTGTAGCTCAGGTGGTAGAGCACTTGACTTTTAATCAAGTTGTCCGGGGTTCGAATCCCCGATGCTTCATTTCAAAAAAGTAGCGCAAACCCTTGAAGATACGGGGTTTGCGCTTTTTTAAATTGAAAATACAAAGGAAAAATAGTATACTGTTACCAGCAGCAACGGTCTGCCGTTCTGCTGTAGTGGAGGAGACAGAAAATGAAATCATCATCAGAATTAGACAGAATGTTAATGGCGATAAACCGGAGAGGTTACCCGGCCTATAAGGATTTACGGGGGAGTTACCAGTTTCCGGGGTATCAGCTGAATATTGACCATGTACAGGGAGACCCGTTTGCCGCTCCCTCCAAACTTAGTATTCAGGTAAAAAAATCCCAGGCCGGTTTTCCGGAATTCATGTATGAAAAAAGACACCGGAGAGTGGCGCTTCAGGATTACCTGACGAGAAAATTTGCAAAGGCTGTGGCGCCTTATCTGTTCCAGGCAAAAGGCTCCGGGAAAAGCGGACTTATCAGTGTGAGCCGCTGCGGCCAGGAAATTCTGGAGAGGACGGCTTTTGAGATTCAGGACGGAAATCTTCTGGTCCGCTTTGAAGTGGGATTTCCGGCAAACGGCAGAACTATCAATGCGCCGGAGCTCAGAAAGATACTCTTCGACTATCTGCCCCAGGCAGTCAGAAATTCCTTATATTACAAGAATCTGAAGGAAGAGGATGTAAAAAAAGTAACGGACCTTGCAGATGACCAGCAGGCTGTGAGGGACGAACTGGAAAAAAGAAACCTGGTGGCTTTTGTCGCGAATGGTTCCATCCTTCCCCGGGAAAGCGGCGTTTCCCAGAGACCGATGAAGGGAGCGGTGGCGTTCCAGTCCCCGGAAAGCATGGAGGTGGAGCTGAATCTTCCCCATAAAGGGCTTCTGAAAGGGATGGGCATTCCGAAAGGAATTACTCTGATTGTGGGGGGCGGTTATCATGGAAAATCTACACTTCTGAAAGCGTTGGAACAAGGAATATACAATCATATTGAAGGCGACGGAAGGGAATACGTGATTACAGCAGAAAGCGCGGTAAAAATCCGTGCAGAGGACGGAAGGAGCGTATCCCATGTCAATATCTCGCCGTTTATCAGCGATTTGCCGAATGGAAAGGATACGGTGGATTTTTCTACCGAAGATGCCAGCGGCTCCACTTCCCAGGCGGCGAACGTGGTGGAAGCTGTGCAGGCGGGGGCGAAAACCCTTCTGATAGACGAGGATACCTGCGCGACGAATTTTATGGTCCGGGACGCACTGATGCAGTCAGTAGTTTCCGGAAAACAGGAGCCGATTACCCCGTTTACGCTTCAGGCAAGGGAACTGACGGAAACATGCGGTGTGTCTGTTGTTCTGGTGGCAGGAAGCTCCGGTTCCTATTTTTATATTGCGGACAAGGTGCTTCAGATGGATAATTACCGGGCTTTTGATATCACGGAAAAAGTGGCTGGAGTCATTGACGGTACAGAGGGGGAAAAGGGAGAGATTCCAATCAGTATTGAAACGGTGTTCCGTAATAGAGAGCGTGTAATGAAAGTAAGGAAGATGGAAAGAAAGAGGGACCAGATTAAGATTAAACAGTTTGGAAAAGACAGTTTTTCCATAGGGAAGGAAACGGTAGATTTAAAATATGTTGAGCAGATTCTGGACAGCGAACAGACGGCCACTCTTTCCTACTGTCTGAAAAAGCTGCTGGAGGAGATGGAGAAAAAACCACAGAATGTGGACCGGCTGACGGAAACTCTATGGAAAGAGATACAGGAAAAGGGGATGGCGTCTCTTTGCGGGGGCACGTATCTTCCTGTCTCCATGGCTGAAATCAGAAAGCAGGATATCTATGCCTGCCTGAACCGGTACCGTGGAATTCTATAATTAGGAAGAGGTAAAAACCAGAAGAGGTAAAGTGCGATGTGGACAAGAGGGAGATTAAAAAAAGAGGCAAAACGTGTTCTGCTCCATAATTACTGGCGCATGGTACTGGTCTTTGTACTTGTGTCTTATATTACGGGAGCAACAGGTGGTCTCGGACTGATTACCAGTTATAATGAAAGTATTGTAGAAAGTACGACTTATAATCCACTAAAGGGAAAAAGCAACTCGGAAATAGTGGATGAAATTCTGAACCCTGAGGCCGAGGATTCTGTGGAAGAGCTGCAGAACAGGCCGCGCAGGGGGGTTCTGGCCGGAGTATTTAACAATGTGACAGACTCAGGTTCTTTTGTGTTTGGTCTGCTCAACTCAATAAACCAGAGTGTGTTTCAGGACCGCATTTTTGCAGGTATCATTATTTTTGTTGGAGCGGTGCTGATGTTTTTATTCTGGACATTTGTGGAAAATGTTCTGCTTGTAGGGCAAAGCCGTTTTATCCTGGAATGTGATTTCTATACAAAAACAGAAGTTTCCCGAACAGCTTTTATGGTAACTCACAAAAAACTGACAAATACGGCCATGGTTATGCTGAGGAAAAGTATTTACCTCTGGCTTTGGGAAATTACGATAGCAGGAGGGATTATCAAGCACTATTCTTATGCCATGGTACCTTTTATCGCAGCAGAAAATCCGGCGGTAAAAGGGAAAGAGGTGATTGCCCTTTCTAGAAAAATGATGGATGGAAATAAATGGGAAATGTTTCTTCTGGATTTGTCTTTTCTGGGCTGGTATATCCTGGGAGTCCTGACAATGGGAGTGAGTAATATCTTCTATTTTGGACCCTACCGGCAGGCAGTCTACGGACAGCTTTACAAACGGCTGCGGGAGGAATTTCTGGAAAATCATCCGGAGTATACCCGTGTCTTTAATGACGCGGCGCTGTTTCCAGGTGTGGAGACGGCTGAGAAGTATCCTGTGGAAGAATTTCCCCTTCCGGTACGGAGAAGCAGAAAATGGGTTCAGACAGATTACATGAAAAAATACTCTGTCCGTTCCTACATTCTTCTGTTTTTTATATTCTCCTTTATCGGATGGCTTTGGGAAGTAAGCCTGCATCTTTTTACAGATGGAATCTTCGTTAACCGTGGCGTGCTATACGGTCCCTGGCTTCCGATTTATGGAAGCGGAGGGGTGCTGATACTGATTTTTCTCAAACGGTTTGCGAAAAAGCCGGTCCTGACTTATTTTCTGATTATGGCGCTGTGCGGTACAGTAGAATACACTACGGCATGGTATCTGGAAACCTTTAAGGGGAAAAAGTGGTGGGATTACAGCGGATATTTTCTGAATCTGGATGGACGAATATGTGCAGAAGGACTTCTGGTATTTGGTCTGGGAGGCTGTGCTTTTATCTATATTCTGGCGCCAGCCCTGGATGATCTGATTCAGAAAATCAGCAGGCGGGTACAGCTTATTCTGTGTACTGTACTGCTTCTGGCCTTTGGAGGGGATTTTATCTATTCCCAGATACATCCCAACGAAGGGAAAGGAATTACGGATTACGAAAGCATGGTTCCAGCGGCACCGGAATGGATGAGGACAGAAAAAAATGGGTAAAACGAGACGAGGAAAAATACAGAGGATATGCAGTCTGCTCTGTGCACTTCTGCTGTTTTTATCGGGAGAAACACGGGCTTATGCCGCCGATCCGGTGGACACTACGCTTTCCGGAGTATCCCAGACTGCCGAGGAAGAGCAGCAGGCGACGGAAAACGCATATAACATGACGGTGGATTCCAATGAGCTGACCGGCTGGCCCCAGGGACCACAGACATACGGAGAGGCAGGCATTGTCATGGATATGGACAGCGGCGCCATACTCTATGCGAAGAATATTGACGGAAAAGCCTATCCGGCCAGTATAACCAAGGTGCTGACTATGCTGGTGGCTCTGGAAAATGCAGAAGAGGACCAGAAAGTAACGATTAGCCAGGACAGTATTGATTTTCTGGAATACGGGGACGCACACATCGGAATGACTCCGGGAGAGGAGCTGTCCCTTACCGATGCCCTTTACGCTCTGATGCTGGCGTCGGCCAACGAGGTGGCGCATGCCATCGGGGAGAGTGAAGGAGAAGGTTACGACTGGTTCATAGAGCAGATGAATGAGACGGCACAGCGTCTGGGAGCAGTGAATTCCCACTTTGTCAATACGAACGGGCTGCAGGATGAAAATCATTATACGACAGCACTGGATATGGCTCTGATTGCACGGGAGCTTTTTCTGAACTATCCCGAATTTCAGGAGATTTCCCAGACGCTTCAGTATACGATTGGCCCCACAAATCTGGAAAGTGAATCCAGGGTATTTCAGCAGGCCCATGAAATGTTTTATGAAGGAAGCGACCATTATTATCCTTATGCAGTGGCAGGAAAGACAGGGTATACAGAGAATGCCATGAATACTCTGGTAACCTGTGCAGAGAAAGATGGAATACGTCTTGTCTGTGTAGTGATGAAAACGCATGGAAGAAATGTATATACAGACAGTATAGCGCTTCTGGACTATGGATTCTCCAGCTTTCAGAAACTGGATCTGGCCGGAGCGGAGGAATCCAGAGACATCAGTGAAATAGAAGAAGGAGCGTATGTGATGGTTCCGGAAGGAGTGGATTTTTCGGATATGGAGCTGACACTTATGGAAAATGAGGAGAATCCGCGGGAAGGAACGGCTTCCTACACGTATGAAGGCAATCCGGTGGGAACGGCCACTGTAAGTTTCAGCCGCTCTTATCTGGAGGAAAACGTTCCGCAGATTCTGGAGAAGTCCGATGGAAAAAAGGAAAACGGCCTGCCGGGCTGGGTGCGGTTCCTGCTGACGGCGGCAGGAATTCTGGTGGCCCTCACGGTTCTGTGGTTCTTTATCGCCCTTGCCATCCGCAGAAAGCGGAGACTGGAAAGGCGCAGAAGAAGAAGGCAGAGAAGGCGCAGACAGTAAAAATAGCTTGACTTTACAGACGGGTACCCGTTATAATTACTGTGTATGAGAAAAAACGATGACGAAGACAGTATGGTATCTTTGAAAGTCAAAGAGAGCCGGGAAGGGTGAGAACCGGTGCGAGTAGGGATATCTGAACATCACTTCTGAGTTGCAGAAGCAGAAAGCTGGCGGGGTTCCCGCAGTGTGTAAGCTCTGACGGTATTCTCCCCCGTTATGGGAGACGCATATGAAGAAGTTCGTATGAAGTAACAGGTGGTACAGCGAAGATTCAGACCTTCGTCCTTTTACAGGACGAAGGTCTCTTTTATTTAACAGGGGACGCTGTTTCCTGCTAAATAAAAATGTTCCGCTTCAATGAGAAAGGAGTTTGAATAATGTATAAGAAGGTTTCTACGGATTTAAAATTTGTAGACCGGGAAAAGGAGACAGAGAAATTCTGGGAAGACAGCCATATTTTTGAGAAAAGTATGGAAAACCGGAAAAACGGTCCGACCTATACGTTTTATGACGGACCTCCGACGGCAAATGGAAAACCTCATATCGGTCATGTACTGACCAGGGTTATCAAAGACATGATTCCCCGGTACCGTACTATGAAAGGATATATGGTTCCCCGGAAGGCCGGATGGGACACCCATGGACTTCCGGTAGAGCTGGAAGTGGAAAAACAGCTCGGCCTGGACGGAAAAGACCAGATTGAGGAATATGGTCTGGAGCCGTTCATTAACAAATGTAAGGAAAGCGTATGGAAATACAAAGGGATGTGGGAAGACTTTTCCGCCACGGTCGGCTTCTGGGCGGATATGGAACATCCTTATGTGACCTATGACAATGATTTTATTGAATCTGAGTGGTGGGCTCTGAAAAAAATCTGGGACCGGGGACTGCTCTACAAAGGCTTTAAGATTGTGCCCTACTGCCCCCGCTGTGGTACGCCGCTTTCCGCTCAGGAAGTAGCCCAGGGCTACAAGGATGTCAAAGAGCGTTCCGCTATCGTCCGTTTTAAGGTAAAAGACGAGGACGCCTGCTTCCTGGCCTGGACGACGACGCCCTGGACACTGCCCTCCAACGTGGGTCTCTGTGTCAACCCGGAGGAAACCTATGTAAAAGTAAAGGCAGCAGACGGCTATACCTACTACATGGCGGAGGCTCTTCTGGATACCGTTCTTGGCAAACTGGCGGAAGAAGGTAAGCCGGCCTATGAAGTACTGGAGACTTATCAGGGAAAAGACCTGGAATATAAAGAATACGAGCCTCTTTATCCGTGTGCAAAAGAGGTGGCTGACAGACAGCGCAGGAAAGGGTTCTTTGTGACCTGCGACGGCTATGTTACGCTGACTGACGGTACCGGTGTGGTTCATATTGCACCTGCCTTCGGTGAGGACGACTCCAAGGTTGGAAAGAAATATGGTCTTCCTTTTGTTCAGCTTGTGGATGAAAAAGGAAATATGAGCGAAAGCACTCCTTTTGCAGGACTGTTTGTAAAGAAAGCGGATCCGGAAGTCTTAAAGGACCTGGAGATCCGGGGACTGCTCTACGACGCGCCGAAGTTTGAACACAGCTATCCCCACTGCTGGAGATGCGATACGCCGCTTATCTACTATGCGAGAGAATCCTGGTTTATCAATATGACAGCGGTAAAGGATGACCTGATTGCCAATAATAATACGATTAACTGGATTCCTGAGAGTATTGGAAAAGGACGGTTCGGCGACTGGCTGGAAAATGTTCAGGACTGGGGTATCAGCCGGAACCGTTACTGGGGAACACCTCTGAATATCTGGGAATGTGAATGCGGACACCAGCATTCTGTGGGCAGTATCGAAGAACTGAAATCCATGTCCGACAACTGTCCGGATGATATTGAGCTTCACCGTCCCTATATTGATGAAGTGACCATCCGCTGTCCAGAATGCGGAAAAGAGATGCACCGGGTGCCGGAAGTAATTGACTGCTGGTTTGACAGTGGTTCCATGCCTTTTGCACAGCACCACTATCCGTTTGAAAACCAGGAGACTTTTGAGCAGCAGTTTCCGGCAGACTTTATTTCCGAGGCAGTGGATCAGACCCGCGGATGGTTCTACTCCCTGCTGGCTATCTCTACGCTGATTTTCAACAAGGCGCCTTATCGGAACGTTATCGTACTGGGACATGTGCAGGATGAAAACGGCCAGAAGATGAGCAAATCAAAAGGAAATGCAGTAGACCCCTTTGAGGCGCTGGAGACCTACGGCGCGGACGCTATCCGCTGGTATTTCTATGTAAACAGCGCGCCCTGGCTGCCGAACCGGTTCCATGGAAAGGCTGTGACAGAGGGACAGCGTAAATTTATGGGTACGCTCTGGAACACCTACGCATTTTTCGTGCTGTACGCGAATATTGATGAATTCGACGCTACAAAATATACACTGGATTATGAAAAACTTTCCATAATGGATAAATGGCTTCTTTCCAAGCTGAACACACTGGTGAAAACCGTGGACAGCGACCTGGAGAACTACCGGATTCCGGAAGCGGCAAGAGCCCTTCAGGAATTTGTGGACGACATGAGCAACTGGTACGTCAGAAGAAGCCGGGAACGGTTCTGGGCAAAGGGCATGGAGCAGGATAAAATCAACGCCTACATGACGCTTTACACGGCTCTGGTAACGGTCTGCAAGACAGCTGCTCCCATGATTCCTTTTATCACGGAGGAAATTTATCAGAATCTGGTAAGAAGCATTGATGAAAATGCTCCGGAAAGTATCCACCTGTGCGATTATCCGGTGGCAGACGAATCCATGATTGACCCGGAACTGGAAGCCAACATGGACAAGGTTCTGAAGGTGGTTGTAATGGGCCGTGCCTGCAGGAATACGGCGAATATCAAAAACCGTCAGCCCATCGGAAAGATGTTTGTAAAAGGTATGCCGGACCTGCCGGAGTTCTATCAGGATATCGTAACGGAAGAGCTGAATGTAAAAGAACTGGAATTAACGGAAGACGTCCGGGCATTTACATCCTATACCTTCAAACCCCAGTTAAAGACGGTGGGTCCGAAGTACGGAAAAATGCTGGGTGGAATCAAGGCTGCCCTGGCAAACCTGGACGGCAATGCTGCCATGGATGAGGTGAACGCCACCGGCGCCCTGAAGCTTACGGTCAATGGCCAGGAGATTACGCTGTTTAAAGAAGACCTGCTGATTGACATGGCTCAGACAGAAGGTTATGTATCAGAGAGTGATTACGGTATCACCGTAGTACTGGATACAAGACTGACAGAGGAGCTTCTGGAGGAAGGTTTCGTCCGGGAAATCATCAGCAAGATTCAGACCATGAGAAAAGAAGCGGACTTCCAGGTAACCGACAAAATTCACGTAACTTATCAGGGAAGCGAAAAAGCGGAAGCTGTTTTTTCCAAAGCTGCTTCTGAGATTGCCGGAGAGACACTGGCGCTGGATGTAAAGAAAGCAGAGCCGGCCGGATATGTGAAAGAGTGGAAGATTAACGGAGAAGACGTGACGATGGGTGTAGAACGCTAAACTGCCCCGGAAACAGGAGGAGACAACTCATGTACGATAAGAGATTTGAAAAAGAAACATTCAAGAAAGAAGTAAAGCATAATGTAAGACTTCTTTACCGCCGGACTATCGAAGAAGCAACACCTCAGCAGATTTTTCAGGCAGTATCCTATGCAGTAAAAGAGGTTATTGTGGATAACTGGCTGGCTACCCAGGAGACTTTCCAGAAGGAAGACCCCAAGACCGTATATTATATGTCCATGGAATTTCTGATGGGCCGTGCCCTGGGAAACAACCTGATTAACCTGACCGCCTACAAAGAAGTGAAAGAAGCCCTGGAAGAGATGGGACTGGACATGAACTATGTGGAAGACCAGGAGCCTGACGCAGCTCTTGGAAACGGAGGTCTGGGACGGCTGGCGGCCTGCTTCCTGGATTCCCTTGCCACACTGGGCTATCCGGCATACGGCTGTGGTATCCGCTACCGTTATGGAATGTTCAAACAGAAAATCGAAAACGGATATCAGATAGAAACTCCGGACAACTGGCTGAAAGAAGGAAATCCCTTTGAAATCCGTCGGGAAGAATATGCCAAGGAGGTACGGTTTGGCGGAAGCATCCGTCACGTATACGACGAGGTGGAGAAAAGAGACAAATATATTCAGGAGAATTTTGAATCCGTACTGGCGATTCCTTATGACATGCCCATCGTAGGTTATGGAAACAATATGGTGAACACTCTGCGTATCTGGGACGCTCAGGCTATTACGGAATTCAATCTGGATTCTTTTGACCGGGGCGAATACCATAAGGCTATCGAGCAGGAGAACCTGGCGAAAAACATCGTAGAGGTACTTTATCCCAACGATAACCATTATGCAGGAAAGGAACTGCGTCTGAAACAGCAGTATTTCTTCATTTCCGCCAGCCTGCAGGCGATGCTGACCAGATATAAAAAGAAACATGACGATGTGCGCAAACTCCACGAAAAGGTAGTCATTCAGATGAATGATACCCATCCGACTGTAGCGGTTGCGGAGCTGATGCGTCTCCTGATTGACGAGGAAGGACTGAACTGGGACGAGGCATGGGATGTCACCACGAAGACCGTGGCTTACACCAACCACACGATTATGTCCGAGGCACTGGAAAAATGGCCTATCGACCTGTTCTCCAGACTGCTTCCCCGTGTATACCAGATTGTACAGGAAATCGACCGGAGATTTCTGGAGCAGGTACGTGCAAAATATCCGGGAAATGAAGAGAAAGTCCGGAAAATGGCCATTCTTATGGACGGCCAGGTGCGGATGGCTCATCTTGCCATTGTGGCAGGCTTCTCGGTAAACGGCGTGGCTGTGCTGCACACGGAAATTCTGAAGCACCAGGAACTTCGTGATTTCTATGAGATGATGCCGGAGAAATTCAATAACAAGACAAACGGTATCACCCAGAGACGGTTCCTGCTTCATGGAAACCAGCTTCTGGCTGACTGGGTAACCGCCCATATCGGTGATGGCTGGATTACGGATTTGAGCCAGATGGCAAAACTGAAACCCCTGGCAGACGACCCCAAGGCCAGAGCCGAGTTTATGGATATCAAGTACAGAAACAAGGTTCGTCTTGCAAAATATATCCAGGAGCACAACGGTGTGGAAGTTGACCCGCGTTCCATCTTTGACGTGCAGGTAAAACGGCTTCATGAATATAAGCGTCAGCTTCTGAACATCCTGCACGTGATGTACCTTTACAACCAGATTAAGGAACACCCGGAGATGCCTTTCTATCCGAGAACTTTCATCTTCGGCGCAAAAGCTTCCGCAGGTTATATCCGTGCAAAACAGATTATTAAGCTGATTAACTCTGTGGCGGATGTGGTAAACAATGATATGGCCATCAACGGGAAACTGAAGATTGTGTTTATCGAAGACTACCGTGTGTCCAATGCGGAGCTGATTTTTGCGGCAGCGGACGTCAGCGAGCAGATTTCCACAGCTTCCAAAGAGGCTTCCGGTACCGGAAACATGAAGTTCATGCTGAACGGAGCGCCCACCCTTGGAACCATGGACGGCGCCAATGTGGAGATTGTAGAGGAAGTAGGAAGGGAGAACGCGTTTATCTTCGGCCTTTCCTCCGAAGAGGTTATCAATTATGAGAACAACGGCGGCTACAATCCCCAGGATATTTACTTCAATGACTGGGAACTGAAGAGAGTGGTGGACCAGCTTATGGACGGCACTTATTCTAACGGGGACCACAATATGTTCCGGGAACTTTATAATTCCCTGCTGAACACCCAGTGCAGTCCCAGAGCGGATATGTACTTTATCCTGAAGGATTTCCGTTCCTATGCGGACGCGCAGAAACGCGTGGAAGAAGCTTACCGTGACCCGGACCGCTGGGCGAAAATGGCGCTTCTCAATACAGCATCCTGCGGAAAATTCACTTCCGACAGAACCATTCAGGAATATGTGGATGATATCTGGAAACTGGATAAAATTACGGTAAAACCGCTGGAAGACACAGAAGAATAGACGAATAAGAAGACAAAACCTTTCATACCATGGTATGGGAGGTTTTGTTATGCGGAAATTTTTGCGGCAGGCGGGCTATGTGCTGGCCATCCTGGTTCTGCTTCCATATATTATTACTATATTTGCCAATGGAAACGGCATGGAAGTGAATTCAGACGGAAACAGTCCCTATGTAACGGTAAGCCTGGATGAGGATATCAGAAAAATGTCCCTGGATGAATATGCCATTGGCGTACTGGCAAAAGAGATTGACGGAGCAGCCGGGGAAGCGGCAGTGAAGGCCCAGGCCGTGCTGATACGGACAAGCATTTATAAGACGCTGCAGGAAAACGGTACAGACGCGGTGCTGGATAAGCGTTACTGGAGCAGGAGCCAGATGGAGGACAACTGGGGGAGTTCCCATTACGGGGAATACTATGAGAAGATGAAGAATGCCTGGGAGGAGACAAAAGGGCAGGTACTGATGTATGAGGGTTCTCTGATACTGACGCCGTATCACAGGCTCAGCAATGGGAAAACCCGTTCCGGAAATGAGGTCTTTGAAAGCGACCAGTATCCTTATCTGACGGTGAAGGACTGTCCGGCGGACCGGGAGGCGGAGGACGCTATGACGACGACCATGATTCAGGGGACAAATATGGAAGTCCTTACCACGGACAGTGCCGGATATGTCATGGAAGTTCGCTGCGGCGAGGAAACGGTCAGCGGAGAAGAATTTCGGGATACCTACCATCTGACCTCCGCCTGCTTTACCCTTCAGGAGTCAGACGGGCAGACCCGGGTTACCTGCACGGGAATCGGGCACGGACTGGGAATGAGCCAGTATACGGCGGCGTACATGGCGGAAGAGGGCAGCAGTTATGAGGAAATTCTGGCCTATTTTTATGAAGGAACATCCCTGGAAGAAGTTGCAGAAATTTTGGTAAAACCAGAATAAGGCATACACTTTCTGGCAAGAATACAGTCAGAGGTGATGAATATGAATAAAAAGCAGCGCCCTTCCAGGAAAGGGAAACGACGTGCCGCAATGGGGCTTGCCGTATGCTTTATTACTGCGGTTGGTCTGACGGGGATTTATACATGGAGCAATTATAAAGACCGGGCGGAAAAGGAACTGGCCCTTGCCGAGGAAGAACAGAATGCTTCCGGGCTGCAGGCAGACGCCTCCGAGGAGACGAACAGTACGGCACAAAAAGCGGAAACTGAGTCAGGGGAGGAGGAAGACACCCAGGGACTGCAGGAAGGCGACACGGTTCAGGAGATGACGCCTTCTGCCGGTTCCGAAGAAAATACCGGTACGGACGGCAGCAGTGCCGCGGAAACTTCCGGGGCCGCTTCCCAGGTCAGTTTTACGGAAGACAGCCAGCTTCTCTGGCCGGTGGACGGCCAGGTACTAATGAGCTACAGTATGGATAAAACCGTGTATTTTTCCACACTGGACCAGTACCGGTACAATCCGGCCATGATAATTTCCGGAGCCGTGAATGACAACGTGATAGCGGCAGCGCCCGGAACGGTCAAGTCCATTGACGAGTCTGCGCAGACGGGAACAACGGTGACCGTGGATATGGGGAACGGTTATGAATGCCTCTATGGGCAGCTTACCGGAGTTACCGTGTACGCTGGAGACTATGTAGAAGCGGGCACTGTCCTGGGATATCTGGCCGAGCCTACCAAATATTACAGTCTGGAAGGCTGCAATCTGTATTTTGAAATGCGAAAAGACGGACAGCCCGTCAATCCGGCAGATTACCTGCCGGCGGAATAAAGGAAAAGAAAGGGGGACAGTATCCGGACGGGAGCTGTCCCTGATTCCGGGTAACAGGAGAGAAAAATGAACTATACATATATTCTGGAATGCAGTGACGGCACCTACTATACCGGGTGGACGAATCAGATTGAAAAGAGAGTGAAAGACCATAATGCCGGAAAAGGGGCGAAATATACGAAGTCCAGGCTTCCCGTAAAACTGGTTTACCTGGAAGAGTCCGCCACAAAGGAAGAAGCCATGCGGCGGGAATATGCCATTAAACAGCTTTCCCGGCAGGAGAAGGAAGAACTGATAAAAAAGGCGGAGCCCGAAAACCGGTCCCGGGAGGACTGAAGGTTTCGGGCTCCGCCTGCATATCCAGAGGTTCCTAAAGGAGCGAATACATCACGACAAAGTGGCAGGCGCTTCCGCCCATTACAAACAGATGAAAGATTTCATGAGAACCGAAGTTCTTGTGCCTGCTGTTGAAAATCGGGAGCTTCAGCGCATAGATGATGCCACCGATAGTGTAAATAATTCCTCCGGCAAGAAGCCATCCGAATTCGGAAGGAGTCAGGGAATTCAGTATCTGGGTAAACGCCAGGACACAGGTCCAGCCCATTCCGATATAGAGGACGGAAGAAACCCACTTCGGACAGAACACCCAGAAGGCTTTTATGAGAATTCCGGCAATAGCGATTCCCCATACAAGAGAAAGAAGCAGGATTCCGGTCCGCTGTTCCAGTACCAGAAGGCAGATAGGAGTATAGCTTCCGGCTATCAGTACAAAAATCATCATATGGTCGATTTTTTTCAGAATCGTATTTACTTTCTCCGAGATATCAAACGTATGGTAACTGGTGCTGGCCGCATAGAGCAGTACCAGGCTCAGCGCATATATCCCAAGAGAAATCAGATAAATACGGGAAGGCTCGCTGGCCGCTTTAATTAAAAGAGGAACTGCGGCAAAAATCGCCATCAGCATTCCGATAAAATGGGTAATTGCACTTCCCGGGTCTTTAATGTGTCTTTTCATATATAAATACCTCCTTATAAAGGCGCACCAGAGGTTTCTATGAGATGAAGTATGAAAGCCCTGATACGTAGTAATAAAAACTACATTTAGTATATTCATATATTATACCCATTATTCCGAAAATGCAAGTATAAATTGTAGTCGGGGACGGGT
>DWYV01000017.1 GCA_019118525.1 Candidatus Bariatricus faecipullorum | reverse complement strand
CCTTCTATCCTTACCGCTTTAATTTTCATTCTCCTTTTAATAATAAAAATAATTATTTTTATTGACTTTTGTATGTATAATTATTATAATTATTTTAATTAATCTGAATTTATTTCAGAAAATACAAATCTGTGAACAGAAATAAGTAACGGTCTATTTAAAAGGAAAGGAGGAAGAAAATGAGATATGTCTGTTCCATATGTGGATATATTTATGATGAGGCCCGGGAAAGCATTCCCTTTTCCAGTCTACCCCCATCCTGGAGATGTCCACTTTGCAAAGCAGCAAAATCCGCCTTTGCACCAGAAAAAAAAGAAGCCGCCAAAAGTCCTGCCACTCCGGTGACAGACCTGGAAGACAGCAAAGAACTGTCCGCAGGTGTGCTTGCTGCTCTCTGTACCAGCCTTGCCAGAGGCTGTGAAAAGCAGTACAAAGAGGAAGAAGCCGGACTGTTCCGCCAGCTGGGAGAATATTTTACGGCAGCCATGTCAGAAAATTCGGAGACCGGGCTGGATGGTCTTGCAGAACTGATTCAGCAGGACCGGGAAAAGGGATATCCTGCTGTAAAGGCTTCCGCAGAAGCGCAAAATGACCGCGGAACCCAACGCGTCTGCGTCTGGGGTGAAAAAGTAACAAATATGCTCAATTACCTGACAGAGGCCTATCTGGAATCTGGGGAAACCTTCCTGGAAGATACCCGCCTCTGGGTATGCTCTGTGTGCGGGTTTATCTATATGGGTGATACACCGCCCGCACTCTGCCCTGTCTGTAAAGTTCCTGACTGGAAATTCGAAGAAGTAAAAGGGAGGGATTCCGTATGAAACAGACTGCTGTAAGAAATCTGAGGCTTTGCACAAAAGACTGTCTGTGCCTGTACGTCTGTCCAACCGGAGCCACCGATACAGAAGACAGTATCATTGACACCACAAAATGTACGGGCTGTGGCATCTGCGCGGCTGCCTGTCCGGGTGGCGCCATCTCCATGGTACCGGCAGAATATCCTCCCCAGCAGAAAAAAGACGCCCGTGTTCTGTCGGCTTCCTTCTCCCTGGCAGAAAGTAAGGCTAATCAGGAAGCTCTTACCGCCCGGATGGCCCGTGAAACAGAAAAAGACGGTCTGTACCGCCTCATGACAGCCATGACGAAATCTATCCGTCTGGTCAGCGAAGACCTGCTGCGGGAATCCGGCTACATGCTGCCCCAGAGCCGGAATACCCGGGATTTACTGGAGAGTCTGAAAAGGAATCCTCCTCCCGGCGACTTCCCCCTTAAAGCCGTTGAACGGCTGCTGGAACTGCTTCCCTGCAATGAATAAACATTTATCTGTACAAATCAAAAGAGCTTCCTGGCTGTGATATGCCGCCGGGAAGCTCTTTTTCTTTTTGTTCTCTCTTTTTACACTACTCTACCCGAAGTGCCGTAACCGGGTCGCTCTTTGCCGCCTTTCTGGAAGGTATCAGTCCGCCAAGCAGGGTCAGTCCCACGCTCAGCAGGATGAGAATCACCGCCGGCAGAGCCGGCAGAACGGCATTAACGTCATTATTTCCTGCCAGATAATGAATCAGGGCGTTGCCCGGAATCAGCAGGAGGAGACTTAAGCCGATACCGATAAGTCCGGCGCACAGTCCGATGATAAAGGTCTCGGCGTTAAACACCTGGGAAATATTCCCTTTGGAAGCGCCGATGGCACGCAGAATTCCGATTTCTTTTCTCCGTTCCAGCACGCTGATGTAGGTGATGACTCCTATCATGATGGAGGATACCACCAGGGAGATGCCCACAAAGGCAATCAGCACATAGCTGATAAGGTCTATGATGTCGGTCACCGAGGACATCAGCGCCCCTACAATGTCTGTATAAGTAATAACCTGCTCCTTCTTTCCTTCTGCTTCCATCCGGCTGTTGTAATCATCCAGGATGGCCACGACCTGCTCCTTGCTCTCGAAATCCGTAGGATAGATGGAAATGGAACTGGGCACGTCAAAGTCCACGTACCCCAGACTCTGCAGGTTCCCTTCGTAAGTGGAGGAACCGGTGCTGTTCATGGCCATCAGAAGCTCGCTCAGTTCCTGGGCGTCCATGCTGGATTCAAAGGCATTCAGGAAGGCGTCCGGATTTATCTGCAGGGCATTCTGAATATTGCTGCCCAGCCGGGAGGCTGCCCGGGTCATGGCCGTCTGCATCTGGCCGGATATCTGGTTCATCATCTGCTGTACCGCCGAAGTTATCTGGCTTTCCAGATTCTGTGCCATTTCCTCCGTAAAGGAGCCGGCCACCTGGCCCATATAATTCTGGATGGCCGTGCCAATCTGCTGCTCCAGGTTTCCCGTATCCACCATGCTTCCGATACCCTGGGATAGCAGGGCCTGCGCCTCCTCCGTTCCCAGGTAATCCAGGAAATATTCTCCCATCTTACTGGGGTCCGGGTACCCGTTTTCCTGGGCATAGGACAGATACCCGGATGCCAGTTCCCCGGCCAGTTTCTGTATCTGCTCCTGAGTAATGGTAATGTCTCCGCTCAGTTCAAAAATCTCTCCCGCCCATTTGTTCAGAATATCATTTGCCGCACCGCTCTGCAGATACTCCATGAAGTACTCGCCAAAGCGGCTGCCGTCCGTATATCCCTTTCCGGCGGCCCATCCCTGAAATCCGGTAAACAGCTCCTGGAACATCTGCTGGAACTGGTCCGTTGACACGGTGATGTCGCCGTTGGCCTCAATAATTTCCCGGATATTTTCTATCAGAATCCGCTGTCCTTCACTGCTCTGCAGGAAGGCCTGGAAATTCTCGCCCAGGCTGGAAAAATCCGCCTCCGGGTGGGAGGCCGCATAGTTCTGGTACCCTTCCAGCAGTCCCTGGGCCGTCTGCCGCAGGCTGTCTTCCGACACCTGAATCCGGATTTCGCCCAGCAGGTCTTCCATGGAGATACCGGACATCTCCGGCAGTTCCATCTGGATATCCTCCAGGTTCAGCAGTCCCGCCAGGTCCGCCGTGCCGCCGAAAGAGGCTGTATTTCCGGTCAGACCGGAGAAATCAAAGGCGCCGGAAAGCCCCTGGGTCAGGGCGCTCTCATCGAAACCGAAGGCGCTCTGCAGAGCCTCTGCGTCTATGGTAAACAGAGAACTCATGTCAAACTCTTCCTGGCTCTCCTCGCCAAACGCCTCTCCGGTAAACACGTTGATTCCGGGCTGGGCTATCTGCTGTCTGACAATCTCGCTGTTTTTCGCTTCTTCCGCCACATGACGGATTAAAGAAGGCGGATAGCAGATACCCGAACTTAAGGCCATGCCGTTGGCCCCTTCGGCTGGCTGCACCACGCCGACAATCGTCAAATCCTCGCTGTCTGCCACCAGGTTTTCCATAAACGTCTCATCCCCGGTTTTATCCTGCCATACATGATACTGACTGTCATAGGTATAGCAGTCGGCGGCATTTACCAGCTTAAAGGTAATCCCCAGAAAATCTTCATAGGAATATCTGTCGCTGTTTTCCGGCACCTCCACGGTTTCCTCGTTGGCAAACTGCCGAATCATCTCATCCAGTTCCAGCGGATCCCGCAGTCCCATGGTGTACAGCATAAAATCGCTGACACTTCCGCCGGAAGTCAGTACCAGAACGCACTCATTGTCATTCTCAGGCCAGCGTCCCGCCTTCACGTCATACTGTCCCTTGTAAAGGTTCTCATTTTCCGGCATTGCGAAGAACACGTCTGTGCTCATCATGGAGGACATCATGCTGTTGGAGGCATTTCCGGAGCCCAGACCCAGTGACTGAAAAGACTGGTCGGGGTGAACCTGCCGGACGCTTCCGTCCTCCTCCTGCCGGTATATCCGGGGTTCCACACTGTAGGTATACTCAATGGCATTTGTATAATTTTCGATTCCGCTTTCCCCACTGTCCAGGTATACCTTCAGAGATTCCAGGTCATTGGAGTCCATGGTGGAAAACATATCCGTGATAATGTTCATAATCCCCACTTCTCCGGCCTGTTTCTGGCTGGTCTGCCCGGCGGCCTCCCCGCCCATCATGGAACTTAAATCCAGGCCGGTACTCTGAATCTGAAGGGGATATTCAGACAGAGTCTCTTCCTCCACCTGCTGAATGTACCGGTTGACCCCGGTGGAGAGGGCGAGAATCAGGGCAATGCCGATGATTCCGATAGACCCGGCAAAGGAGGTCAGCAGGGTCCTGGCTTTCTTGGTCCGCAGGTTATTAAAGCTTAAAGACAGCGCCGTCAGAAAGGACATGGAGGATTTTCCCATGTTCCGGTGCTCCGGCTCCGCCAGTTCTTCTTCCTTTAGTACAAATTCATCCGAATCGGAACGGATTTTTCCGTCCTTCAGCTTTACAATCCGGGTGGCGTACTCCTGGGCCAGTTCCGGATTGTGGGTAACCATCACGACCAGCCGGTCCTTTGCCACTTCCCGGAGAAGATCCATCACCTGCACACTGGTCTCGCTGTCCAGGGCGCCGGTAGGTTCGTCAGCCAGCACAATGTCCGGGTCATTGACCAGTGCACGGGCAATCGCCACACGCTGCATCTGTCCTCCGGAGAGCTGGCCCGGCTTTTTGTGAAGCTGGTCTCCCAGTCCCACCTTTTCCAGGGCGCGGGCGGCCCGCTCTCTCCGCTCTCCCTTTCCCACGCCGGAAATGGTAAGAGCCAGTTCCACGTTTGCCAGAATCGTCTGATGGGTAATCAGATTATAACTCTGGAACACAAACCCGATGGTATGATTCCGGTAGGAATCCCAGTCCCGGTCTTTATACTGTTTTGTAGAAATCCCATTGATAATCAAATCGCCGCTGTCATACCGGTCCAGCCCGCCGATGATATTGAGGAGGGTGGTTTTTCCGGAACCGCTGGGGCCAAGAATGGCCACAAACTCATTGTCCCGGAGGTTCAGGCTGACCCCGTCCAGGGCCTTCTGCACCAGACTTCCGGTCCGGTATTCCTTGCAGACATTTTTAATCTGTAGCATAGAAATTCTGTCCTTTCAAATGTCATTTACCCCTCATTTTAGATGACTTTTCTCTTCCAGTCAATCCCGCGCTCCATCTTACTGCCTGAGCCGGAAAGTCCGCGGCGCCAGCCGGTAGACCAGCCCCCCTGCCACCAGGGAATACCCCACGCAGAACAGGATACATACGCCCCCGAATACCAGGGTCGGCATCTTCAGCTGCATCAGGAAAAAGCAGGCCAGATAGGTAGCCGACAGCACAATCTGGTAGGTGGCGCTTTTGACTTCGGTTCCGGCATTGTAAGGCTGCAGCAGGTAGTATATGGTCAGATAGTGCACGGAGAAAAAGATACTCAGGCACACAATGGAAACAAAAATCACCACATAGTTCAGCACGTTGTCCGTCCCTCCCGATGCAAACAGCAGGAAATCCAGTCCGCCTCCCAGCACTGCTGCCGGAAGCAGGTTTATCTTAACGATTTCCCGCAGCCGGATGCGGAAAAGCTTCAGCACCATCTCGGGTTTTTTATAGAACGGATAGGTCAGCAGGCTGTGGTCGCAGTTCATAAACAGCGCCCTGGTAAATCCCGTTCCCCGGTTGATGGAATACATAATAAATACAAAATAAGGAAGAAAAGTAAGAAGCAGCCGGTTTACCGCCCTTCCCGCCTCCGGGAACAGCCGGACAGCCGCCAGAGCTCCTGCCAGCAGTACCAGGCAGGCCCCGGCAATCCGTTTTACGGATTTCCACAGAATCTTCTGATGTCTGCGGATAAAAAGTTCGTTCAAATATTCAAATCCCTTTTTCCTGCTGGTGATATTTCTGTCCAGAGAAATATATTTCTGGCTCAGTTCCATGGAAATCTGCTGCGTGTCCGATACCGACGCCATCTGCCGGGAAAGCAGTTCCTGGTACATGGCCCGGTAGCCGGGGAACCGCCAGATAATCCAGAAACCTGCTGCCCCCAGAGGAATACACAGCAGGAAAAATCCCAGGGAGAGGGGCTCCGGAAGGGTGTAGCCCAGGGCCGGAGTCAGGTAGGCCGCCAGAAGCAGCACCAGGGTCAGAATCCAGAGATATTTTCCCAGACTGTTCTCGTTTGTAACCGTTCCCCTTTTCTCATAATCCAGCAGGGACAGGGAGGCCGCCGCCATCTTCACTCCTGCCACGGAAAAGGGAAACAGAAGGCACACTGGAAGCGGCACCCCGGACCGGAGTCCGAACCACAGGGTAAAAGGAAGGAATCCCACGACGGTCTTCAGCATGGAATATCCGTAATCGCCAATGGTATATTCCCAGGCGTCCATCCGCATTAAAATCATGGCGTAATATTTGTCCCTGGTAGGGTTGAACAGATACGTGTTCATGTACGCCCCTATTATCGTAAGAAACAAAAACAGGTGCAGGAACAGTTCCGCCCTGCCTGCCGTCCGGTACAGACTTTCCGGCACGGATATCAAAAACAGAAAATACAGAAATTTCCCCAGAAAGACGGAAATCATTTCCCAGATTCCGGACAGAATGTTTGCCGCGATTTTAAAGGCCCGCTCGCTGTAAATGGTATCGGGAAGCAGCCGCTTTACCAGGGGAACCTGCTTCAGGGAATACAGAATCGTATTTACCCGGTATGTATTTTTCAGGGAAAAGGAAATCAGCAGTGTTTTAAGCATGCGTCTCTCCTCTCCGGCCTCCATTTTCTAAAGCCTGATTTTCCTCCCGCAGGGCTGCAATGATTTTTTCTTTAAATTCTCCGTTGTCCAGGTTGGATTTATCCACCACTTCCAGTTCGCCATGGCTTAACAGGACAATGACGTCGCATAAGTCCAGGGCCAGGTCCAGAATGTGCGTGGAAAAAACGGTAATGCGTCCTTCCTTCAGGGTCCGCAGAAGCTGTTTCATCTCCTCGGAGGCCACCACGTCCAGGGAAGTCAGGGGCTCATCCAGCAGAAGCACCGATGGTCGGGCGATAATGTTGACCAGCATCTGCATTTTGTTTTTCATGCCGTGCGAATAATCTTTTAAAAGCCGGTCCCTGTCCTCCGGCAGAATGCCGATATAATCAAAATATTCGTCCAGACTCCGGGGATTCGGAATGGACTTTTCATTGATATCCAGAAAAAATTTTAAAAACTCCCTGGCCGTCAGGAATTCCGGCACCGTAGGGGTGGAAAGCACGTAGCCGATATCCTCCGGTTCCACTTCCCGCCGGGTCCCTTCTTCTTCCAGGTAAAAGCACCCGCCGTCTGTCCGGATGTCCCGGTTCAGGCAGTTAAAAAGCGTAGTCTTTCCGGCTCCGTTTCGCCCAAGCAGACCGTAAATTCTGCCGCTCTCAAATGTAAAATCGATATCCCGCAGGACTTCTTTTTTCTCAAAATGTTTCTCCAGATGTTCGATTACCAGTCTCATTACCGTCCCTCCTTCTACGTTCCACTATACTCAGGAATCTCCTCTTGTCAAGTCCGGCTTCCCCCGCAAAAGAAAGGCGGCCCGGGGCCGCCTTTCTCCTTGTTTTATCTGTTCTTTTTTCCCTGCTCCAGGACCTCTTCCAGCACCTCCTGGTAGGATACCCGGTTTTCTCCTGCCAGCCTGGCCGCGTCGTCATATTCCGGCTTCCGCCTGGTAATACCGTAGCCGCTGGCCGTCTTCACCCGGATGTTTCCCCAGCGGGTTGACACTTCTTCTTCTCCGGGCGTCAGGAAGTATTTCCCGCACCGGCGCACCCGCAGGCCAATGGTGGTCGTTTCCCGCAGAATGTGCACGGCCATCTCCTGCTCCTTTTCCGGCGGACACAGTACGGTCAGCACATGGCCGGGACGGCCTTTTTTCATGGTTCCGGGCTGGGTGTATACATCCAGGGCTCCCAGTTCCAGAAGACGGCTGCAGGCATGAGCCAGAGCCTCCGGCGTCATATCGTCAATGTTGCAGACCAGTTCTGTTATCTCTCCGCTGTTTCCTTCCGTTTCCCCCAGAAATACCCGGACAAAGTTGGCCTGTTCGAATTCTTTCGTACCGATTCCGGTTCCGGTTTTTTCCGTGCGCATCATGGGCATGGGGGCGAAGCTGTCAGCAGCATTTACCAGAAGGGCGGCTCCGGTGGGGGTACACAGTTCTCCCCGGATACTGCCGCCGTATACCGGCACGCCCTCCAGCAGGTTCGCCGTGGCCGGCGCCGGTACAGGCATAATCCCGTGGGCACAGTGTACCGTTCCGCTTCCCACATGAACCGGGGAGACCACAATCCGCTCCGGCTTCAGCAGGTACAGAGCATAGCATACTCCCGTCACATCTGCCACGGCATCCAGGGCTCCCACCTCATGGTAATGTACGTCCCCCACTTCACAGCCGTGAGCCTTTGCCTCGGCCCAGGCAATGGCGTCATACACCTGACGGGCCCGGGTCTTTACTTCTTCCGGCAGGGCAAGCCCTTCTATCAGCTCCGCGATGTGGCCCGGTGTGGCATGGTAGTGATGGTGGTCGTGATGATGGTGTCCTTCCCCGTGGGAATGGCCGTAGTCGTGATGGTGTCCTTCCCCGTGGGGATGATGGTGGTCACCGTCGGAAACACGCTCCGGTTCTGTCTCCTCTTCTCCCTGCACTGTCACAGCCATGTGAGTTCCGGCGATTCCGCAGGTGGACACGTTTTTTGCCTCCAGCCGGACGCCGGGAAGTCCCAGTCCGTTCATGGTATCCAGAAATCCCTGCTTATCCTCCAGCAGTTCGTAGAGGGCGGCCATCAGCATGTCTCCCGCCGCTCCCATATTGCATTCTATATAAAGTGTTCTCATTTTCTTTCCTCCAGACCTTCCATTTGATTGATTCGGCTGGCCAGGTATCCGGCCCCGAATCCGTTGTCAATATTTACCACGCTGCACCCGGACGCACAGGAATTCAGCATGGACAAAAGAGCGGACAGTCCGCCGAAGCTGGCCCCGTAGCCCACGCTTGTAGGAACTGCCACCACCGGGCAGTCCACCAGGCCTCCCACAACAGAGGCCAGGGCGCCTTCCATGCCTGCCACGGCCACTACACACCGTGCGCTCATCAGTACGTCCATATTGGACAGGAGACGGTGCAGTCCCGCCACTCCCACATCGTAGAGGCGGGTGACTTTATTTCCCATGACCTCCGCAGTCAGTGCGGCCTCCTCGGCAATGGGTATGTCGCTGGTTCCGCCGGTTGCCACTACGATATTTCCCAGGCTTTTCCGCTCTCCCGGAAAGGCGATGGCAAGCCGGGGCGCCTCATGGTACTCCATGGGAAAAGCGCCTTCCAGGGCTTCCTTCTTTTCCCGGTCCAGCCGGGTAATCAGAATGTTCCGGCATCCCTTTTCTCCCATGGCCTTTACGATTCCCTCTATCTGTTCTGCTGTTTTTCCTGCGCCGTAAATCACTTCCTGGGCTCCCTGGCGCACGCTTCTGTGGAAATCCACCTTGGCATAGCCCAGATTTTCAAAGGGTTCTTCCTTTAACTGCAGAAACGCTTCGTCCGGGGAGGTTTTCCCATCCGCCACCTGATGAAGCAGTTCCAGAATCTCCTGCTTATTTTCCATAATGTCTCCTCCTTTTTGTTACCTGGATTTCTGCCGCGGCTCCATATCCAGGAGCACGCCGGTGAAATACGGTTTGAGGGCTTCCAGAATGTCCGCCCGTTTTTCCAGGACCAGTGCAGTCTGGTCCTCTGTCACCTGAAGCCGGGCGTTTTCCCCTGAAATCCGCACCCGGAAATCTGTAAATCCAAGCGCCGCCAGCCGGCTTTCCGCCGCCTCCGTCCGCTCCAGGTCCGACCGGCGGATGGCCGTTCCGGTGGGAATCCGGGTGGCCAGGCAGGCATAGGCCGGTTTGTTCCAGGTAAAAAGTCCGGCCTCCCGGGACATCCGGCGTACTTCCTCCTTGGAGATACCGCACTCCTGCAGGGGAGAGCGGATATTCAGCTCACGCAGGGCCTGCATTCCCGGCCTGTCATTTGCGTCATCCGAGGCATTGGTGCCGTCCAGAAGTACCGGGAATCCGTCTCTTTCGGCCTGCTCCCGGAGGGCCAGAAACAGCGCCTTTTTACAGTGGTAGCAGCGGTCCGGACCGTTTTCCCGGGCCTTTTCCACTGCCAGGATATCCGTTTCTATGATGGTCATGGGTACGTCCAGTTCTTTTGCCAGCCGTTTTGCGTCCTCCAGCTCGAATGCGGGCTGGAAAACTGTTTTCACATAGTAGGCATGGATGTCACAGCCGTAATGTTTTGCCGCCCACAGTAAAAAGGCGGAATCGGTTCCCCCGGAAAAGGCCGCGGCCGCCCGGGGAATGCTTTGAAAAAATTCGTTCAGATTCATATTTTTCTCCGTTTCTAAAAAAAAGGTATCTGCCTTCTTCTGAAAGCAGATACCTTCCTGGTATCTTTCCTGAAAAGCCGGACGGACAGATTTCCCCTTTACACGTGCTCCGGAAGGCTTCTGCCTTCCCTCCGGCTTCCTGCCGGAATTATTCTTCCATGGCACGCAGGGTCTCCACTGCACTTGTCACATTTTTTGTCATGGACAAGTCTGTCACGCCGACAATGATATTGTCGCACAGATTTACCGGAATCAGAATCCGGCGGGCCTGGCTCTGTCCTACCGCCAGGGCCATTCGGGGGGTGATTTCTCCCATCATGGAATCTGCTATGACGATTCCCACCGGGCCGATAATCACATCCGCTTTCCGGGCTGCCACTACCACCGAGTTCTCCCCGGTTGCGGCCTGGTCTGCCCCTGCCCGGAGCATGGCGTTTGTGGCCACGCTGTTGGTGCCCACTGCCAGTATTTCTACTTCCGGACACCGGGATTTTACCGCAGCCACCAGCTGTTTTCCAAGGCCGCCTCCCTGTCCGTCTATAATCAGAACTTTCAATGTAGTCCCCCTTTCTTCCATACGGTATCATTATAAGGTGCCCGCTTTTTCCTGTCAACAGAATCTCGTTTTCGTCTGAATTGTTTCCAAATTGTAGTCGGGGACGGGTACAGGCTGGCCTGTACCCGTCCCCAATGCTATTGTATCAGCATGGCGTCGCCGAAACTGAAGAAGCGGTACCGTTCTTTTACAGCTTCTTCGTAGGCCACCAGCACATGTTCTCTGCCTGCCAGTGCGGACACCAGCATAATCAGGGTGGACTCGGGAAGATGGAAATTGGTTATCAGGCTGTCCAGTACTTTGAACTGGTAGCCGGGATAGATGAAGATATCGGTCCAGCCGCTGCATTCCCGCAGACGGCCGTTCTCATCTGCCGCGGACTCCACGGTCCGGCAGCTTGTGGTTCCCACACAGATAACCTTATGTCCGGTTTCCTTCGCCCGGTTTATCTTTTCTGCCTCGGATGCTTCTATCCGGTAAAACTCGGAGTGCATGTGATGGTCCAGAATATCGTCCACTTTTACGGGCCGGAAGGTCCCAAGTCCTACATGAAGGGTAACATGAGCAATCTCCACACCGCTCTCCCGGATTTCTTTTAAAAGCTCCGGGGTAAAATGCAGTCCCGCCGTAGGGGCCGCCGCAGAACCGGAATGCTTTGCATACACGGTCTGATACCGGTTCTTGTCCTCCAGCTGATGGGTGATATAAGGCGGAAGGGGCATCTGCCCCAGCTGGTCCAGAATCTCTTCAAAAATACCTTCGTAGGAAAACTGTATCAGGCGGTTTCCCTCTTCCACCACATCCAGTACCTGGCCTTTTAAAAGGCCGTCCCCGAAGCTTACCCTGGCGCCGGGCTTCATCTTGCGCCCCGGCTTTACCAGCGTCTCCCACACATCGTTTTCCTTCCGTTTCAGAAGAAGCACTTCCACCTTTGCCCCGGTTCCTTCCTTTTCCCCAATGAGCCGGGCCGGAATCACCTTTGTGTCGTTTATCACCAGACAGTCCCCGGGATGCAGATACTGCGTAATCTCCCGGAACACATGATGGCTGACTGCCCCGGTTTTCTTATCCAGCACCAGAAGCCTGGAACTGGAACGGTCTTCCAGGGGGTCCTGGGCAATCAGTTCCTCCGGCAGTTCAAAATAAAAATCCTGTCGTTTCATTCTTCTTTAACCTCTGTTTCCATTCCTCTCTCTGACCTGGTTTCCGGGCTGCCGGTTCCAAAGGCCTGATAAGGCCCCGGCCCGGAAAAGGGCCCCGCCGGATTTGCCGGACCCGCATTCATCCGGTACGTTCCCGGTCCGGCAGGCGGCATCCCCGGATTCCCGCCGGCCGTCACCGGCGTCACCTTTATCTTCTTCTCATACACCACTCTGGTGTCACAGAGAATGTCATGAAGCGCCCGCTTCTCCCGACCCAGTCCGGCCATAAGATACCCGGCGCAGAGGAAAATTCCGCTTAAAAATTTCCCCACGGTCTCCCGGTACAGCACATCCACAAAGGTCAGCTCTCCGCTCCCGCCTTCGTGAATCACCCGCAGGTTGAAAAGCCGTTTTCCCACCGTCGTTCCGGTGTAGTAAAGACAGAGCACATAGTACCCTGCTCCCAGCACATAGAGAATGATATCCTTCCAGGTGTACTGAAACAGCACGTTTCCGCCAAAGGGGCTGTCCGCAATCAGGGAAAACAGTCCGGAGAGAACCAGCCGCACAAGGAGCAGTCCGGCTCCCACCAGAATGCTGTCCACCAGATACGCCGCCAGCCGCACCCAGAATCCTGCCGGGCAGGGCGCTTCCCTACTGAAGTCCTTCCGCATAGTACATCAGCACCCCGCTTTCCATCTCCTCTGCCGTCTCCTTTAGAATCTGCGCCTCCGATTTCGGTACCAGATTTTTCACCTCGGAAAAAAGAGAGGCGAGAATATTCTCCGACTGACTGGGCTGGTATATGGTTATGGAGTCGGTCTCCTGAAGCATGTAGCCGTACATTGCGTCCCAGGTGCTGATTTCATCAATCAGCCCGTTCTCCTTTGCCTGCTGCGCCGTATAGGTCCGGCCGTCCGCCAGGGCACGGACGTCCTCCTCGCTCATGTTCCGGCCATCCATCACTTTCTGCACGAACCGCTGATAGCACTCGTCCACCTGACTCTGGTAAATGTCCATCTGCTCCTGGGTCATCTGACTGCTGTCCTTATATTCCCCGCTGGTGATGCTGAAATACTGAATTCCCAGTTTTTCATAGAGCCCGGACAGGTCATAGCCGGACAGAATCACACCGATGGAACCGGTGGTCGTGTTCTGGTTGGCAAAAATTTCATCTGCCGCCAGCGCCGCCATGTATCCGCCGGAAGCGGCATAATGCGCCATATAGCACCAGATGGGACGGTTGGTCACCGTCTTGTACTCCATCAGCTTATCATAAAGCTCTTCCGACTCATACACCGTTCCGCCGGGAGAATCCACGTAAAGCAGAATCCCCTTGTTGTTCTCATCTTCCATCAGCCGGTCCAGATACTCCATGGTGGAGGTATGCAGATAGCCCCCCGCCGTACTCCACACACTGTCTGAAGTCTGTTCCTGGATGGTTCCTTCTACAGATACGACCGCCAGATAATCCTGGGCGGGCGGGGAAAACTCCAGCCCGCCGGCAAGGGTCTCCGAAACAGTACTGTCCAGAATTCTCTGAGAAAATGTATTCGTCAGCACGCTGGCCGCGCCGGTGACAATAAACAATGCCGCCGCCACAACCAGGCCGATTATCTGCTTTTTCTTCATCCGCTGTCCTTTCTGCTATTTCCGAAGCTCGATTCCCATGGTTTCCAGCGCTTTCAGCACCTGGTCCATAGCTTCATTTACCTCAGCATCGGAAAGAGTCTTGTCTTTTGCACGGAAGGTAATGGAATAAGCCAGGGACTTATATCCTTCCTTAATCTGGGCTCCCTCATAAATATCAAAGAGCTGGCAGCTCTCCAGGTAAACTCCGCCGTTCTTTCTGATTTCCGCCTCAATCTGGCCGGCCAGAATCTGCTTCGGCACCACCATACTGATATCCCGGGTCACTGCCGGATATTTGGCGATACCCTCATATTTCCGGTCAAAGGTGGTCATCTCCACAATCACCGGCATATCCAGCACGGCCACGTATACCCGCTCTCCGATATTATAGTTGTCCGCCACCTGTGGATGCAGCTCGCCCAGATAACCGATTTCCTTTCCTTCATAGCGAATCAGGGCCTGACGTCCCGGATGAAGGAAGTTCTTGCCTGCTGCCGGATTATAAGTCTCTTTGCCCTTCATGCCCACTTTCTCCAGGAATTCCTCTACCACGCCTTTCATGCTGAAGAAGTCGCCTTCTCCGTACATGCCCAGCGTAAACTGTACTCGTTCGTCCGGAAGCTCGGTAAGGGGCAGGGACTTGGGCAGGTAGATGGTAGCCAGTTCATAGAGCCGGACATTTTTATTTCTCCGGTTGTAGTTCGTCGCCAGAGAGGTGAGAATTCCGTTTAAGGGCAGGGTCCGCATAATGCTGTAGTCCTCGCCCAGCGGATTCAGAATCTGTACGGCCTGTCTTGCCGGGTCGTCTGCATCCAGAAGCAGCCGGTCGTATACCTTCGGGCTTTCGAACGAATAGGTCATGCCCTGGCTGAATCCGCAGAATTCCGCCGTCTCTCTTGCCACCTGCTCGACTCTCAGCTTGAAGGACAGCTTTCCGTTTGTGGCCTCTCCCCGGGGAAGGGTGGTGGGAATATTGTCATAGCCGTAGAATCTTGCCACTTCCTCGGCCAGGTCCGCAAGGCAGAGCAGGTCCTGGCGGAAAGTCGGCACCAGCACCTCTTTCTTTTCCGGGTCATATCCCAGTCCGATTTTCTCAAAATATCCCAGCATATCTGCTTCCGGAATCTCCGTTCCCAGAAGCGCGTTGATACTGTCCGCATTAAAGGGAACAGAAACCGGTTCCCGTTTTTCCGGGTAAACGTCCACGATTCCGCCTACCACTTCTCCGGCTCCCAGTTCTTCTACCAGCTGGCAGGCCCGGTCAATGGCAGCCTTCGCATTATTGGGGTCCAGTCCCTTTTCAAATTTACCGGAAGCGTCCGTGCGCAGCCCTACTCTCTTGCTGGATTTCCGGATATTGGTGCCGTCAAAATTAGCCGCCTCAAACAGCATGGTATGCACATCATCGGTAATCATGGAGTTCTCTCCGCCCATAATTCCGGCAATACCGATAGCCTTTTCGGCATCGCAAATCATCAGCACATTTTCGTCCATCTTCCGCTCCTGGCCGTCCAGGGTGACGAAAGTCTCGTCCTCCCGGGCTGTCCGGACAATAATCTGGTGTCCGGCAATGGTATCCAGGTCATAGGCGTGCATGGGCTGTCCGTATTCTTCCATCACATAGTTGGTAATATCCACCACATTATTGATGGGGCGTATTCCCACGGAAGCCAGCCTTCTCTGCATCCATTTCGGCGAAGGACCGATTTTGATATTTTTTACCACCCGGGCACAGTACCGGGGGCAGAGGCTGGTATTCTCCACCCGGACTTTAATGTAGTCCGCCGCGTTTTCACTGTTTCCAGTCTCTTTCACTACCGGGGGAACAAATTCCTTATGGAAGGTGGCCGCCGCCTCCCGGGCAATGCCGATAACGCTGAAGCAGTCCACCCGGTTGGAGGTCACTTCATATTCAAACACAGCGTCATCCAGTCCCAGCGCCTTCACGGCACTCTCACCGACCACTGCGTCTTCTCCGAAAATATAAATCCCGTTTTCCGGCGCCTCCGGGTACATTTCCCTGCTGGAGCCCAGCTCCTCGATGGAGCACATCATACCGGCGCTCTCCACGCCACGGAGTTTTCCTTTCTTAATCGGGATTCCTCCGGCTACTCTCTGTCCCGGCTCGTGGCCTCCGGCCACCCGGCCGCCGTCCAGCACCACCGGCACCTTGTCGCCCTCTTTCACATTTGGGGCTCCGGTTACAATCTGAATGGTTTCCGTGCCAATATTCACCTGGCAGACAATCAGTTTGTCCGCATCCGGGTGTTTCTCGATTTTTTCAATCTGGCCAATCACAATCTTGTCCAGGTCCGCGTCCAGCACCTCGTATCCTTCCACCTTGGTACCGGAAAGGGTCATGGCGTCTGTATATTCCTGAGCCGTCACGTCCAGATCCGGGACATAGGCCTTAATCCATGATAATGAAGTATTCATCTTCTCTCTCCTCCTAAATCAGAACTGTTTTAAGAAACGGATGTCGTTTTCGTAAAGCAGTCTCATATCGTCGATTTCATATTTCAGAAGCGCGATTCTCTCCAGTCCCACGCCAAACGCAAATCCGGTGTACACTTCCGGGTCAATGCCGCACATCTCCAGCACGTGGGGATGTACCATGCCGCAGCCGAGAATCTCAATCCAGCCGGAGCCCTTGCAGAAACGGCAGCCCTTTCCGCCGCACTTAAAGCAGGTTACGTCCACCTCTGCGCTGGGCTCGGTGAAGGGGAAATGATGGGGACGGAACTTGGTCTTTGTCTCCGGTCCGAACAGTTCCTTGGCAAACACTTCCAGCGTTCCCTTCAGGTCGGAAAAAGAGATGTTTTTATCCACAACCAGGCCTTCAATCTGATGGAAGGACGGAGAATGGGTGGCGTCCACCTCGTCGGAACGGAACACCCTTCCCGGGGAAATCACCCGGATGGGAAGTTTTCCCTGCTCCATAATCCGGGCCTGAACCGGGGAGGTTTGGGTACGGAGCACAATTTCTTTATTGATGTAAAACGTATCCTGCTCATCCTTTGCCGGATGGTCGGCAGGAATGTTCAGTTTTTCAAAGTTATAGAGGTCGTATTCGATTTCCGGCCCCTCTACCACTTCGTAGCCCATGCCGATGAAAATCCGTTCCACCTCTTCCAGGGCAATGGTATTGGGATGGCTGTGACCTACCATGTTTTTCTTTGCAGGCAGGGTAACGTCGATAACTTCCTGTTTCAGCCGTTCCTCCCGGATAGCGGCCTCCATCTTCTTTCTGGTATCCTCCAGAAGCTCCTCAATGGCAGCCCGGGTCTCATTGACCAGCTGGCCCACCTTCGGACGCTCCTCCGGAGCCACATCCTTCATTCCCTTCAGTACGGCTGTCAGTTCCCCCTTTTTCCCAAGGAATCTTACCCGTACCTCATTCAGCTTTTCCGGCACATCTGATTCCTGAATCTGCCGGACAGCTTCCTCTTTGATACGTTCCAGTTTCTCTTTCATGTTTTCCTCCTTTTATTCTTTTCCTGCGACTGTGACCATGTGAGTGCGCGGCATTGCCGCTCGATGGTCTCCGCTCTGCTCCGGTCGGCGCTAAGCGAACGTCCACTGGACGTTCAGCGCCGTTGCCCGTCGGATGCCCGCTCGTGCGAGCACGGCGGTCGCCCTCCGGGCGTATCGCGCAAAAAAATCCCGTCCCAAAAGGGACGGGATATATCAGCCCGCGGTACCACCCTCGTTCCCGTCTGAGACGGGCACTCGGTCTGCGTAACGTGCAGGCAGCGTCATCTTCTACTCCGGCCGCGCCGTTTCCAAAATGCAGCTCGCGTGGGAAATTCGTTTCCTGTCTGAACCCGGGAAAACTTTCAGCCTCTGGTCTTCCCTCTCTTTTGGAAAACAGTGCACTACTGACACGGTCATCGCCTTTACTCTCTGTAAAATACCTGCTCATTATACCATGTCCTGTATGCTTTTTCAAGAATTTTTACCGGCCAGTTTTTTCTCATATTCTTTATTTGCCTTTGAATTCCGGAAAAATCCTCCGATAATCTGTCCCATGCCCCGGAAGAAATGGCCGTTGACCACGTCCACCATGCCCCGGGCCATCTCCATGCTCACGGCGCCTCCGGTCATCTTGGCGATTCCCCGGAAGGGCATGTTGTAAATAAACAGAATATTCAGATCCGGTTTCCCCTTCTTTTCGCTCTTTACCTTCATATTCGTGAGAATCCGGTAAAGAAGCCTTGCCAGGCCGCTCTTTGCATAGTACATCTGACAGATAGCGTCATTGATACCCAGCTCGCCTGCCCATTTTCCAGAAGGAATGGGATGGCCCAGCAGTTCTTCAAATTCTTCGTCCGGCACGTTCTGCACGATACCGGAGAAATAAGAAGGCATCTTCTCCGGGCTGTAAGGAGTCTCTTCCGTGGTGCCTTCCACCTGCACGTCCTGGCTCATGCGGATGTCCGCCACGCTGGCGCCGATGCAGATGATGTATTCTCCGCCTTCCACTTCCCAGCGGTCTGTCTTTGTGTTCCAGTAGCGGAAGGTCTTGTCATCAAAGGGAATCTGCACCTTCTTACTCTCCCCGGCCTTCAGGAATACCCGGGCAAAGCCTTTCAGTTCCTTCTCCGGCCGGAAAATCTTTCCTTTCGGCGCGGCCACATACATCTGGGCCACTTCAGCGCCGTCTCTTTTTCCGGTATTGCTTAAGGTAAATTCTGCGCCTTCCTCTGTCACCTTCAGGTCCGAATAGGTAAATTCTGTATAGGAAAGACCGTATCCAAAGGGATACTGCACCCGCACTTTGCTGGTGTCAAAATACCGGTATCCGATAAACAGACTCTCCCGGTATTCGGAATTGCGCTCCGTGCTGGGGAAATTCCGGAAAGCCGGTGTGTCCTCGTGCCGAATCGGATAGGTCTCGTTCAGACGGCCGGAGGGGTTCACTTTTCCGGTAATTACATCCATCATGGCTCCTGCTCCTGCCTGGCCGCCCAGATATCCGTGGAGGATAGAACGGCAGCAGTAATGCCAGGGCATTTCTATGGAAGAACCGGCGCTTAAAACGCCTACAATGTTGGGGTTGACTTTTACCAGTGCCTCCAGAAGTCCTATCTGGTTCTGGGGAATCCGCATGTGGTTCCGGTCCAGTCCCTCGGACTCGCTGAGCTCGTCCAGTCCGAAGCAGTACAGCACCACGTCCGCCCTCTGCGCCAGGTCCAGGGCCGCTTTTTTCAGCTCCTCGTCCTCCTGGCCGTCCCGCCGGTAACCGGCCGCGCAGCCCACGCAGTTCACCGGATAGTCTTCGATAACCTTCTCCATGGTTTCCACTTTCGTGGGATTTACCATGGAAGAACCGGCTCCCTGGTAACGGGGGGTGATGGCAAAATCTCCAATCAGGGCCACGTTGCTCTGTTCCCGCAGGGGAAGCAGGGTCTCTCCGTCTTCCACCGTATTTTTCAGAAGTACGATACACTCAGCCGCCGCTTTTCTGGCAAGGGCATGGTGCGCTTCTTTGTCAAACTCCGCCGGTCTGTCCGGATTTTCCTTCGTGGTCTCCAAAATGGCATCCAGCAGGTCGTCCACGCAGGTATCCAGCTCTTCCATGGCCAGCTTTCCGTTATCCAGAGCCTCCAGAATCTCCCGGGCCGGATCCAGTCCCGGGGTGGGCATCTCCAGATTGGAACGGGCCGCCACGGCGCGCACATGGTCGTTGGAGCCGCCCCAGTCTGTCACAACCATGCCTTCATATCCCCATTCATCCCGGAGGATATCCTTCAGCAGGTGTTCGTTTTCATTGGAATACGTTCCGTTCACCTGGTTGTAGCTGGTCATCAGCGCCTTCGCGCCGCCCTCTTTTACTGCTATCTCAAATCCGGTCAGATAGAGTTCCCGCATGGTCCGCTCGTCTACCACGGCGTTCATGGCCATTCTCCGAAGCTCCTGGCTGTTTACCGCAAAATGCTTGGGGCAGGCGCGCACGCCTTTGCTCTGAATTCCCCGTACATAGGCGGCCGCCATTTTTCCGGCCAGATAGGGGTCTTCGGAAAAATATTCAAAATTCCGGCCGCAGAGCGGGCTTCTCTTAATATTCAGTCCGGGACCGAGCAGTACATTCACACCCTGCACGGCCGCCTCTTCTCCCAGAGCCTCTCCAATGGCCTCTCCCAATTCGGTATCCCAGCTGTTTGCCACGGTGGCCGCCGTGGGGAAGCAGGTGGCGGGAAGAGAAGGATTCAGTCCCAGATGGTCTCCGGTTCCCGCCTGTTTGCGGATTCCGTGAGGCCCGTCGGAAAGAAACATGGCCGGGATGCCAAGACGGGAAATCTCCCGGGTCGTCCACTCAGACTGTCCGCTTAAGAGGGCGGCCTTTTCTTCCGTTGTCATTTTTCTGATTAAATCTGCGTGTTTCATCATTTCCTCCTTCTTCTTATTTCGCTTTCTTTTCCGGTTCCCCTTCCGGGAAAATAATCTTAAATACAAAGAAGAATATCACCATGGAAACACCGCCGGTAATAAAGGTTACCAGAAGGTTATAAATCGCCGGAGCCACATACTCTGCCGCAATCGGCATCCACAGGTTGTTGAATGCGTTGCAGATTAAAGAGATGGCCACCCAGGCAATGAAGTACCAGAGTGCCTGGTATACCGGGTTTCCCTTGCTCTTAAAGGTAATGTTTCTCTGAAGCGGGAAGTTAATGCACTGGGCCAGGAAAGAGCCCACCTCGTAACTGATAAAATAGCCAAGTCCTCCGCCAATAACTACATTTCCGGCTGCGTCCCGCACAACGTTATAGCCCAGAATACTCCAGGTGAATTCCACACCGAACAGATTCATGTGTACCTGGGGCCACATAAATTCTGTTCCTGCCAGGCCGATTCCCAGAAGATGGGGCATAAACGTAAAGACCAGATACTGGAAAATCGTCACGCCCATACTGAATACAAAGAAATAAAAAATCTGGTACACCCATTTCGCCAGCTTCGGGTGTGCCCCTTCAAAACTGGTCCACTTCTTCATCCACCAGTCTTTCAAACCACTCATCCTGCCGTCTCCTCCTTATTCTTTTTTTGTCTGATTAGAAGAACAGCACCGCCCTGCGGTGCTGCCTTCTATTCTTTTCAGACTGTTTTATTTTTCAGCGCCTGCTTTTGCTCTCTTTTTGTATTTTACTACAGCGGCTGCTTCCAGTGCGATGATACCTGCTGCTAGTACCACATCGATAACGATGGCTGCAATCTGCCAGGTCATCAGACCGGTTTCCAGATTTTCCGCATCGTATGCACGGCTGTTTACTACTGTATAGAGAATATTCTTGCATGCCTGACGCATTGCCAGAACGCCTGTTGCGCTTGACTGGTCTTTTACATGGTTCGTCTCTGTATCGTAAGCAACCAGCATACAGTCTGTACCGTTGCGGATACCCTGGTCAGAGTTCATGTATCCGTATACGCCGAAGTAATCGGTCAGTACAAATCCCTGGAATCCCCACTCATCACGGAGTACGGTCTGGCAAAGCGGTGCATATCCGCCTGCCCATTCGGTTCCGATGTAGTTGAAGGAAGACATCACTGCGTCTGCTCCGCCTTCTTTCACTGCCAGTTCGAAGGGTTTCAGATAGATTTCACGGATGGCCTGTTCATTGGACCAGGTACAAATCATGCTGTTACGGTTGGTCTCCTGGTCGTTCAGGGCGAAGTGTTTAATGTAAGCATATACGCCGTATTCTTCTGCTCCCTGAACTGCCGCGGAGGCAATCTTTCCGGAGAGCAGACCGTCTTCGGAGTAGTACTCAAAGTTCCGTCCTGCAAATGCGGAGCGGTGGATGTTCATGGCCGGTGCGTACCATCCGGATACGCCCATCTCATCTGCCATCTTACCGATGCTCTCACCAAAGGAAGTTGCAATCTCTTTGTTCCATGTACTTGCAATCATCACTGCGGAGGGGAATCCTACCGAACCGGTTCCGGTAAAGTTATTGTTAATGGAAGCCGGTCCATCGCAGTCGATGGTCTGCACTTTTCCAATGCTGGAAACAGCTACGGTCTGGTAACCGCCCAGAGCGATTAACTGGTCCATTTCGGAAACGGTCATCTGGTCCAGAAGTTCATCCCACTGTGCGTCATCGTAGTCCACGCCCCGCAGGTCTGCAAGCTCCAGGCCGTTGTCCGCGCCGGTTGTGGGCATTTCGTCCGCATCGTCATTGTAATCTTCCGGATTGTAGTTTCCGTTGTTCAGGAACGTAGCCTTGTGTTCGTCAGACATGGACAGAGAAGCCGGTGCGGCTGTTGCCTCTGCGTAGTTTGCGAAACCGTCTGCACGGGACAGATAGGTTACGTCGCCTGCTGCTTCATCAAACTGATTGGTTACGGTTGTCTGGTCTGTGGAACGGGCGTTGTCTCCTGTGTAGGAGATAGTCTCGTCCACGGTGTATGTAGCAGAGTCAATGATGTTGTGGGAATCACTGTTGATGCTGATGATGTAGTCACCGGCTTCCAGCACATAACCCTGGGCGTTCTGATAATCGTAGGATGCCATGTCCTCTGCGTTAAAGCTGACAGTTACTGTTTCGGAATCTCCCGGCTCCAGCATTCCGGTTTTCTCAAAGGCAACCAGGTTGGCGGCTGCTTTCTCGATTCCGCCGTTGGTGTACGGCGGATTGTAGTAAACTTCTACCACGTCTTTTCCTGCCACGTCGCCGGTGTTGGTTACGGTCACGTCAAAGCTGATGGTTCCGTCGCTTTCCGTCATCTCGCCCATTTCCTGAGTAAAGGTGGTGTAGGAAAGTCCGTATCCGAAGGGATAAACTACGGATTCATCATAGTTAATCAGGCCTTCTTCCGCTGCGGTCTCCCAGAAACGGTAGCCCACATAGATGCCTTCCACGTAATTTACAAAGCTGGGCGCCACGGTTTCTTCCTCTCCCGTGAAGCCTGCCTGCTGCATATTGAACTCTTCGGTGTTGTCATAGAAGAAGCTTCCGAAGTTGTTTGCAGTCGGTGTTGCTGTCAAATCAGCCACAAAGGTGTCGCTTGTCTTTCCGGACGGGTTTACTTCACCGCTTAAGATTCTGCCAAGAGCGTTGAATCCGGACTGGCCGGTTCCCGGGCACCACAGAGCGCCTTTAATCTGCTCGTACTCATCGATAAAGCCAAGTTCCATGGCGTTTGCACCGTTGTATACCACTACAACGTTGTCAAAGTTCTGGCATACCAGATCCAGCATGTTCCGCTCGGTCTGGCTTAACTGCAGATAATGCTCGCCGTCTTCGAAATCTTTGTATTCGTCTGAATTGTCCGTGTAGGTTACCTGGCTTACATCGGTCGGAAGGTCTGCTCCCTCACCGCCCACTCGGGTAATCACTACCATTACCGTATCAGAGAACTCTTTTGCGTTGTTCAGTAAATCCTCGCTGTAAGAATCTGCGGTCGGCTCCGGAAGGGTCCAGTCCTGTTCCCACATTCCTACTTCCGGACGGTCTGCCCGGTAGTCTGTATAGAAATCAGACAGTTCCGTGTTCAGCTCGAAGCCTGCATTTTCCAGGCCCTGAAGCAGGGTTACGGTCTCATATGCGTCAGACAGAGAACCGGAACCGGTTCCACCGTAGCACGGGTTGGTGGAAGCCCAGCCAAACACGTTCAGTTTGCTGGAATCCGCAAGGGGCAGAATGTTGTCTTCGTTTTTCAGAAGTACGATTCCTTCCTCTGCAATCTGCTCTACCAGATCCGTCGCTTCCGCTGACGTCTCCTCTGAAATGGTTCCGTTTCCGGTGGCCAGGGAAATCATACTGTTCATGGGTCCCCAGCAAATCATGTTGACTACAACCACAATTGCAAGAATCACTGCAATTCCTGCCTCGGAACGGATAAGTTTCCGTTTTGCCTTGTCCATCTTGCGTACGGCAATCACTACAATCAGCGCCAGTACCAGGACAACGGCAAGGCCAATAAGATATGGTCTGCACGTATTCAGTACATTTACCACATCCGCCATGTTAATTGCTAACATCGCCTGTTTCCTCCCTTTCTCTTTTGATGGCCCTATTATAGCCGATTTTACAGGCTGTACACATTTTTTTCACAAACTGCCTTTTTTTTGCATAAATTGTATGCGTTATGTGTATTTTTTACAAAAAAGCAGACCGGATTTTGTGGATTTTTCCTTCCGGTCTGCTTTCCTTCTTTCATTTTTTATATAGGTATCAGAATTTTCAGGCTGAACCAGCCTTCCTGGGTGGAAATGTCCACCTCTCCTTTGTATTTGTGCACCGTATATTTCAGGCTTTTCAGCCCGTATCCGTGCATATCCCTGTCCTCTTTCGTGGTCTCCGGAAGACCGGCTTTTAAATCCAGGTTTCCTTCGTAATAATTTTCGAACCGGATAATCAGGAAATTTTTCCGGGAAAAAGCCGACAGATGTATCATCCGCTTCTCTTCGTCCTTCAGTTTTTTCTCATATTCGATGGCATTGTCCAGTGCGTTCCCGAAAATGGAACAGATATCCATCACATCCATGAAGCCAAAAAGGCTGCCGTCCACTACCGCCGTGAAATCAATGTGGTGCTGGATGCAGTAGATGCTCTTGCTTCCCAGCAGGGTATCCAGCACCTTGTTTCCGGTTTTGAACTGGGCCTCGTAATTTTTAATCTCCTCTTCCATCCGGTCCAGATACTCGCCCCGCTTCTTCCCGTCCGTCTCCGAGCGCAGGGCCAGAATATGGTGCTTTAAATCGTGGTATTTATAGTTGATAATGTCGATGGCCTGCCGGGACTGCTGGTACTGCATATACTGGGCGTTCAGTATATTCTGTACGTTCCTGAGCTCCTGCCTGGTCTGGTTGTCCTTTCTCTGCATGTGAAAGGCATAGAGAATGGCTGCTCCTCCCAGGTCTGCCATGGTACGGATATTAAAGATTTCTATACTGTCCCGGCCGGTAAACGGCGCCGTGGGAAAGACAAAACTCAGGTTGCTCAGTGCAAAAGCCGCCAGTACAATCATCAGGGCCACGATGGCCTCCCGGACAGTTACTCCAAGCGGCTCCGGCTCCCCGGTAAATTCACTCCGGCAGACACGGAAGAACACCGCGAAAATCAGTCCATAGATCAGAATCAGCACTGCCACTGCCGCCGGGACTCCCGTCCAGTCCAGCGCATTTCTGAGAAAACAGTAAAGCTGCCATTCTGCCGAGGCAGCAAATTCCGCCACCATAAAAGCGGCCGTGGTACAGTAAAGGGCGTCCACCGGCGGCGCTCCGGTGCAGAGGGAAAGATAAAGAAACATCAGAGCGAAAGCCGCCACCATCACAAAATTCCAGAGTATCCCCTCGAATCCGTCCGTAACTTCCATAAATATTGTCTGCACGGCCAGGAATCCCACCGAGACCAGCACAAATTTCCAGCCCTTCCATTTCCGGTTCAGCACCAGCACCAGAATCAGGCAGGCCAGCCATTCTGCCAGCGCCGTATAGAATCTGGGAATGTCCGGAAGCATGCCGATAAATTCTGTCGCGCCCGTCATTTCAGGTCCCCCCAGTATTTTGTCAGATCCTGCATAAACTGCCGCATTCTCGGACGGCTTAAAAGGAGCTGCTCATCCCTCACCGTGGCAAACTTGTCTTTTACCCCATCCACATGCTCCAGATTGATAAGATAACATTTGTTGCCCCGGGAAAAATGCATGTCCTCCAGCATGGCCTCTGCCGCCTTCATGGTTCCCGGCGAAACCGTATCCCCGAATCTGGTATGGTATATCAGGTTATGTCCCTGGCTTTCTATATAGTAGATATCCGAGATGTCCATTCTCTTTACCCCGCCCTTTACCGGAACCGTTATCAGCTTTGCGCTCCGCTTCCGCATTCGGGAAATAGCGCGTTCCAGCTTCTGACTGAAGGAGAAATAGGACACCGGCTTCAGCACATAATCCAGGGCGTCCACCTCATAGCCCCGGATAGCGTACTGGGGCGTGTTGGTGATAAAAATTATAATCACTTCCGAGTCTCTCCTGCGGATTTCCTCTGCGGCCGTCATCCCGTTTACAAACTTCATCTCAATGTCCATGAGAATAATGTCGAACTGGGCCCGGTATTCCTCCAGAATTCCATCGCCGTCCCGGTAGATGGTAATTTCCATGCCCTCCCCGCTTGCCTTTTCATATTCTGCCAGATATTTTTTCAGAGTGGCAGTGTACATTTCTTCATCTTCCACGATTGCTACCCGTATCACCTGTATCCCCTTTCCTCTTTTCCATCTCTTCCTTATAAACCACGTTTACCAGACCGCCCAGAAGCATTACATACATGCAGAAATAAAGCCACAGCATAATCAGAATGATATTGGCAATACTGCCGTACAGCACGGAAAACCCGGTAAAAACCGTCAGATACATGGAGAATATGAAGGAAATCACCAGCCAGCCGATAGAGGTAAAGACGGCCCCCGGAAGCTGATTCCGAATCCGGTCTTTCCGGTTTGGCAGAAACCGGTAAATCAGCAGGGAAAATCCAAGCAGCAGAATAAAGGACAGTACCGTCCGCATCTGCAGAATGGATTCCATCGTCTCCTCCAGAATGGGAAACCTACTGGTGACAAACAGGCTGATGCTGTTTCCGTATACGGAGAGCACAAGTCCCAGCACGATAGACAGAATAAAAATAATGGTATAAAGGGAAGCCCTCAGCCGCAGACGGATATAATCCCTCGTCTCCTGGCAGTGATAAATCCAGTTCAGCCCCGTGCTGATGGCCAGAACGCCCTTTCCGGCGGACCACAGCGCCACCAGCGCCGTTACCGGGATGATGGACCGGGACTGATTGTACACCTGATTTACAATCGATACCATCAGGGACTGCATGGAGTCCTCGGGAAACACCATGACCACGGCGGTCATCACGTCCGCCTTGGTCACAGGAGTATACTGAACGATGGTAAGCAGGAGCAGAATAACCGGAATCATACTCAGCATAAAAAAATAGGCAGACTGAGCCGCAAAGGCCCCAGTCTGATTCTGTCCCGCCCGATATATAAAATTCAGTACTTTTCCTGTCAGCTTTTTCATAAATCCTCTCCCTGACCGTCCGGTTCGGGAAGCTTCCGGACGGCTGCAGCGCCCCCTCACCTGCACCGTAATCTTTTACCATGTAGTTTACCATAATTTCCCGAAAATGAAAAGACAGTTGCATACGCAACTGCCTTTTTATCATTGGTAATTCCCCGGGATGCCGGTTTCCGTTTTTTGACTCCTAGCCGCAGCCAGGTGGGCGACCGCATCTGCTTTTCTGTCTTCCCCTGCAAAAAAGGAGGCCTGACATATTACAGAGATATAGGAATCCCGTTTAAAGTTCTGTAGGTTCAAAAATACGGAATTTGTCGAACATTCCAGGTTTTCCTACGTCCATTATAGCTTATCGTATCCCTTTTTTCAACTACTATTCCAAAAGACGCCTGGAAAAGACAGGATGCTCCTACCCGCGCAGATAGAGAACATCTTTCTCCCGCAGGTAAATCTGCCGCGGCATCCGGCCGGTTTCCTTCTGCCAGACGTCCTTAAACACCTTCCAGTTCACCCGCTCCTTCGCCTGGGCGGAAGGCCGGAAGGCAATGTTGTACTCAAACATGTCCTCGGTTATCAGGGGGTCCAGAACCGGGAAGGCCAGGCAGGGTTCCTCCGGCTTTTCGATGCAGAACTGGTGAGCGCGGATGGCAATGCCGTCCGGATTCTGTGCCGGATGGCCGGCCGGGACAAACGAATAATCCCACCCCGGAATCCGCAGGCCGCCCCCTTCTTCCGGCTCCATGTCCATAATGTTTTTGCACCCGGTGAGCCTTGCCACGGCCCGGTTCCCCGGATTCTCAAAGAGCCGCTTCGTCTCTCCCTGGCCGGCGGCCTTTCCGTTTTCCAGTACAATCACTTCCTCACTCAGCCGGTAAATCTCATCCCGGCTGTGGGAGACCAGAATCAGAGTTCCCGGATAGTCCGCCATCATTTCCATAAATTCTCTCTGCAGCTGGTCCTTCAGATACGTATCCAGGGCGGAAAAAGGTTCGTCCAGCAGTATCATGTCCGGCTCGCAGACCATAATCCGGGCCAGGGCCACTCTCTGCTGCTGCCCTCCGGAAAGTTCTCCGGGAAGCTGTTTTCCCAGTCCCTGAAGCTGAAATTTTTCTGTCATTTCCCGGACCTTCCGCTGGCGTTCCCGCCGTTTCCCGGTCAGACCCGCAGCGATATTCTGTTCCACATTCATGGCCGGAAACAGGGCGTAATTCTGAAACAGGTACCCGACTCTGCGTTCCTGGGGCCTTTGAAAAATTCCCTTCCGGGAGTCCTGAAAGGTCCTGCCGCTGACTGTAATTTTCCCCGAATCCGGTTTTTCTATTCCCGCGATACTTTTCAGCGTCAGACTTTTTCCGCTTCCGGAAGCGCCCAGAATTCCAATCCTTCTGCTCCTGCTGTGAAATTCCACGTCCAGAATAAATTTGCCGAAATCTTTTTTTATACTGACTTCCACTGCCATGTTTTCTCTCCTCTTCCCGGCTTTTACCAGCGTCCGGTATGTTTCATTTTTCTTCCCGCTATCAGGTTCATCACCAGGACAATGCCGAAGGCAATCATCATCACGATGACAACCCATACCCCCGCCGTCAGATAATCGCCGTCCTGGATGACCATGGCAATCCGCTGGGAGATGGTCCCCGTCTTTCCGGGAATGTTTCCGGCCAGCATGGAAGTGGCGCCGTACTCTCCCATAGCCCGGGCAAAGGTCAGAACCGTTCCAGCCGCCACGCCCGGCCCTGCCGTGGGAATCACGACTTTCCAGAAAATTTTCCACTCCGGCATTCCCAGCGTCCGGGCCGCATAGACCAGATTCACGTCAATCTGTTCAAAAGCGGCCCGGGCGTTCCGGTACATCAGGGGAAAGGAAATCACCATGGCGGCGATGACACAGCCGGCCCAGGTCTGCACCACCCGGATATCCAGGTTTTCGTACATCCAGGCTCCTATGGGCCTTCTGGTGCTGAAAAGAAGGAGCAGGAAGAATCCGGCCACCGTCGGCGGCAGCACCATGGGCAGGGTCAGAATCCCGTCCAGCACAGCTTTTGCTCCCGGTTTTGCCCCCACAGCCTTCCGGGCTGCCCAGATTCCCAGGAAAAAGGAAATCACCGTGGCTGTCACGCCGGTTTTCAGTGAGATAAAAAGCGGACTCCAGTCCAGATTCGCCAGTATTTCCCTTACTTCTTCCATTCTGTCCCTTCCTCACTCTTTATTCTACATTTGTGTCAAAATAATAGGCTTCAAATACTTCTTTTGCGTCATCGGAAATGATGTAGTTCAGGAATTCCTCAGCCGCCTGGGTCTGGGCGTCGTCTGCCTCCGGGTTCTCTACCATGCAGACCGGATAGATAACGTTGCCGGTCAGGTCATAGCTGACGGTCTCCAGAACTTCCACCTGGTCCTCATATCCGTACGTGTCGGAATAATAGGTGGTTCCCACCTCGCAGGCTCCTTCTGTCACTGCGATGAGCACCTTGCTTACGTTGTCCTGCTCGCTGATTTCCACACCCCCCAGGGCGTCGGATACCTGCTGCGTGGTAATGGAAGCCGCGTCCTCTGTCTCCGGAAGAATGCCCAGGTTCATCAGTGCCACCCTGGTATATCGTCCTACCGGTACGCTTCCGCCTGCCAGTGCGATACTTTTTGCCTCATTTAAGTTTTCCAGTCCGGTTACGCTGGTGCCGCTGTCTTTTAAGGTCAGCACCACGACCTGATTGTTCACCACATTGTGGCGGGTCCCCTCCACTACCTGGCCGCCTTCTTCCAGGTCATTCATCTGCTTTTCCGCAGCAGAGAAAAAGATGTCGCATTCATATCCTTCCTGAATCTGTGTCAGCAGAGTACCGGAACTGTCCGCATTAAAGGTAATCTTTACGTTGGGATGGTCCTCCTGAAAACGCTGTGCCAGGTCTTCCATAACCGTATTCAGGCTGGCCGCAATGAAGACCTGAATCTCCGTCTCTTCTCCGGAATCTGTGTTTTCCGCCTCTGTGGATGAGGAACTGCTTTCCTCCTCCTGCTGGCCGCATGCCACAAGGCCCAGCGCCAGTACTGCCGTCAGTAACACTGCCAGTAATCTCTTTTTCATAATGTTCTCCTTCCCCCCGAGTGTTTTTTCAAAAGCACTCGGCCGCACACGTTCTCATTCCTCTGTGCCTTTTTTGTTCTGTTTCTGCCGGAGACTTATGCTCCGGCGGCAGGGGCTAACTGCCCCCGCACTCCCCGTCCGTGCCGCGCAGGATTCCCAGTCCATGCTCCATCTGCGGCAGGATAAATTCCAGGGCCTCCCGGACTGCCTTCGGGCTGCCCGGCAGATTGACAATGAGCGTTTTTTTCCGAATGCCGGATTCTGCCCTGCTCAGCATGGCCCGTCCGGTAATCGTCAGGGAATAGCTCCGGATGGCTTCCGCAATGCCTCTCGCCATCCGGTCGCAGACCGCGATGGTGGCCTCCGGCGTCACATCTCTGGGGGCGAACCCGGTCCCCCCGGTAGTCAGCACCAGGCTGATTTCCCTCTGGTCCGCCAGACGCTTCAGCTCTGTTTCCAGCGAAACCCTCTCATCCGGCAGAAGCAGCTCTTCTTCCACCTGATAGCCGGCCTCTTTCAGCATCTGTGCCGCAAGGGGCCCGCTTTTATCCTCTCTCTCCCCGGCGGCTCCCTTATCACTCAGGGTGATAACAGCCGCCGTGAAGGGACGGTCTTTTTCCAGGGGCAGTACTTCCAGCACATCTCCCGGGCGGAGGATTCCTCCCCGGAGAACTCTGGCAAACACCCCTTCCCGGGGCATAATGCAGTCGCCCATTTTATGGTAAATGGCGCAGTGACTGTGGCAGGCTTTCCCCCGCTGGGTCAGTTCCAGAAGGACTTCTCCTGACCGGAGCCTGGTCCCCACGGGAAGCTCCGCCGGATTCACTCCTTCTACCACCAGATTTTCTCCAAAAGCGCCAAACTCCACATCTGCCCCTTTCTTCCGAAATTCCTGTATTTTTTCCAGGGAAAGGAGGCTCACCTGACGGTGCCATTTTCCGGCATGGGCGTCTCCTTCCATTCCCCAGTCTTCCTTCAGCAGGGCCTCCTGCACCGTTTTTTTTTCTGTTCCTTTTTCCGGGCTTGTGCAGATGGCCCGGATGATTCCCTGTTCCATGGTTACCCTCCTATTTTTCCCATTTCCCGTTTTTCCGTCATCTCTTCCGGCCGTTCAAAGCAGTGCGCTTCCGGCTTGTTCCACAGCGCTTCCCGAAACCGGCGTTCCACTTCTGCCTCATCGTCTCTGCGAAGCGGCTCCTTTAAGGATACCCCAGCCTCATAGCAGAGACAGGACTTCAGTTCTCCCTGAGCCGTCAGTCTGAGCCGGTTGCAGCTTCGGCAGAATTTCCCGTGAAGGGCGCTGATAAACCCGATACTTCCCTGAAACCCCTGGGGTTTCCAGTAAACGGCAGGGCCGTTCCCGTGCCGGGCCTTATCCGGCTCCATCGGGCCAAACTGTGTTTCCAGCCAGTCCTTTACCTCTTCCCCAGAGGCGCCGGCCCTGTCTTTTCCGTATCCCAGGGGCATCATTTCTATGAAACGCACCAGAAGCGGCGTCTCTCTCGTCATTTCTGCCAGTGCTTTCCAGTCCGCTTTTCCCGTTCCTTTTTCCAGAACCGCATTCAGTTTCACAGGAACTCCCCGGCGAAGCATGTCCCGGATGGCCCCCTCCACTGCCGGCAGGGCGTCCGTCCCCGTAATCTCCCGGTATTTCCCGCGGTCCAGCGTATCCAGGCTGATGTTTACGGCGTACAGACCGTTTTCCAGCAGTGGTTCCGCATATTCCTGCAAAAGCACTCCGTTGGTGGTCAGCGTCACCTGCTCAATCCCCGGGATCTGCTTCAGCATCCCTATAAAGGGAACACAGCCTTTGCGCACCAGCGGTTCCCCGCCCGTGACCTTGATTTTCCGTATTCCGTTTTCCGCCGCTATCCGGCATATCTGCACCGTTTCCTCCAGTGTCAGAATCTCTGACATGGGCACCTGCCGGATTCCTTCCGGCATGCAGTACCGGCACCGCAGATTACAGCGGTCCGTAACAGAGACCCGCATATAATCAATTTCCCTGCCCCATCTGTCTCTCAATACTGTCTTCCCCTTCCTGCAGCTTCCTGTAACTTCCTGCAGTTTCTGGAAAAGCGAATGGTTTTTTTAGCTTATTCGCTTTCCGAAAAATAACGGGACTCCAGTTCCTCGTACTTTCGCTCTGCAAAAGCCTGAACTTCCCGCTCCAGTTCTTCATAAAGAGCCTTTCTTCTCCTGCCTTCTTCCGTCAGCCTGGAAAGGCCTCCTCCGGCGCCTCCCTGGTGACTTTCCACCAGTACCGACCCGAATCCCCGTTCCGCCCGGGCGATAATCTTTCGCCCCTTGCTGTAAGAAATTCCGGTCTGACGGCAGGCGTCCCGTACGGACCCCGTCTCTTCCACTCCCTGCATCATCATTCGGGTGCCCCTGCCCCAGCAGGGCTCCTCCACCACCAGGCGGACTCTGGTCTGCACCCGGATTTCCTTTTTCTCCGCCATACTGATTTCCTTCTTTAATTCTCCAGTATCCTTCAATAGGGACAGGCTTCCCCCGCCGGGGACGGGTACGGGCCGGTCCGTACCCGTC
>DWYV01000016.1 GCA_019118525.1 Candidatus Bariatricus faecipullorum | reverse complement strand
GGTACGGGCCGGCCCGTACCCGTCCCCGACTACAATTCCCGAACAATTCAGACAAAAAAAGGTTCACGAAGTAATTACACCCGTGGTGGTGCACCCCTTCATGAACCTTCGTTCACTCTCAACTTTACTTTATTCAGTTGGAAAAATTCAGTTAAAAAAGAAACCGGCGATGCCAGTTTCTGAACGTTCCGCCAGACTTCCGGTCTGCCGGCCTGTGTGTTCCCTACGTTGGCATTACCCAAATCAGGTTCCCGGGTCGAAGTCTTACGCTTCCTCTCAGCCATCTCGGCGGCTCCCCGTTTTCTTCCATTACTCACTATACTTTGTTTTTCGGGATTTGTCAATACCTGGCGCCCGTTCCGGCGTCCCCCGTACTGATTTTCTGAAAAAACTGTGAAAACTCTTCCAAAGTTCTCTCCATATGGTAAACTGATTTTCAGTAAAAATTAGAAAAACTCAGGATACCAGGAGGCACAGTTATGACACTTGCAGAAGCAGTAAAGCGGCGGCACTCCGTCCGGTCCTACCGGAACCGCCCCATAGAGGAAGAAACAAAGAAAGCCCTGAAGGAGGAAATCGACAAATGCAACGAGGAGAGCGGACTGCATATCCAGCTGGTCACAGACAGCCCAAAGGCATTTAAAGGTCTCCTCCCTCACTATGGAAAATTTTCCGGTGTAGAAAATTATATTGCGCTGATTGGCGACAAATCTCCCAGCCTTCCGGAGCAGTGCGGCTATTACGGAGAACGCCTGGTGCTTTTGGCCCAGCAGCTCGGGCTGAACACCTGCTGGGTGGGGCTTACCTACAAAAAAGTCCGGAGAGACTACTTTCTGAATCCCGGGGAAAAGCTCTGCCTTGTGATTGCCCTGGGCTATGGTACGAACCAGGGGTTCCCCCACAAATCCAAAATCTTTTCCCAGGTCTGCAAAAACACCGGGGCCGTTCCGGACTGGTTCCGCCACGGCGTCCATTTTGCCCTGCTGGCCCCCACTGCCATGAATCAGCAGAAATTCCAGTTTCATCTGGACGGAAACCGGGTTACGGTAAAGGCGGGCCGGGGACCTTACAGCAAAGTAGACCTGGGCATTGTAAAATATCATTTTGAAATCGGCGCCGGGCATTCCGGCTGGAGCTGGGCCAAATAACCTTTCGGAACGGCTAATGTCCGCTCCTGCCAGGCATGGTGGTCCATTGACGGGCTTATCGCAAAAATTTCGGGCAGCCGCAAGGGAACGTGCGTCTGCCCATTTTTTGTCCTTCTTTATTATTTTAAGCTTTTTCCCAGTTCATAGGCCTGCTGTACAAAACCGGAATGTTTCGTCATGGAAGGCGTTCCACAGCCGGCTCCCAGCACTTCCCCCATATCTTCCAGGTTCAGATACCGGACCAGCGTCCGGTAATGCGCATCCAGCGCCTCAAACGTCCAGCCGTCACTGTTCCAGGCCGCTGCCAGCAGGGCCGACTTCATGTGTCTGCGCTGAATACTGCTGTTAAATGCACAGAATCTGTCGATAAGAATCTTAAGCTGGGCGGACATCCCGTAATAGTAAAGTGGCGTCACAAATACCAGCATGTCTGCCTCCAGAATCCGCGGACGAATCTGTTCCATCTCGTCTTTCTGCGCGCAGGGTCCCTCGTATCCGCAGTGAATACAGCCGGTGCAGGGATGAATTCCGGCATGCGCCGCATCCGTCACCTCCACGCTGTGTCCTGCCTCCCGGGCTCCTCTGATAAATGCTTCCGCCAGCATATTGGAAGACCCGTGCCGGTTGGGACTTCCCTCCAGTACCATAATTTTCATCTTTCTGAACCTTCTTTCTTTTATTCCACCGTTTCAATCGTAATCGTGCCGGACAGCCCGCTGATAAGCTCCTGACCGGAAACGGCCTGCCCCAGTTCGAAAAGCGAAGCATTTTCACTGTAATCTCCGTAGAACATCACCACGTCTCCCCAGGGCGCATAATAGGCCAGCGTCCCGGCTCCGCCCTCTGCCAGCGGGGCGTCCGCCGTGTCCAGTTCCCGGGGCGGATAAAAAATCTTCTCATTCGTACTGAAATCCTCTGCCTCCATGGTAAGAGGGAGCTGCGCCAGGAGGTCTGCCGCCGCCTTACTGTCATTGAGTTCGTAAATAATTTCTCCGTTTCCGGACCGTACTGCTATCTGCCGTGCTGTCTCTTCCATCGTATCTGTCTCCTCCGTTTCCGTAGATTCCGAAGCCGAATATCCAAGCTCCGCCACCCAGTTCTGAATCTCTTCCCGGGACGCTGACGCATCCTCCTCATAACAGTCAAAAATGTTTTCAGAAATCTCTGCGCCCGGGGCCGCATCCGTGATAAGCTCTACACTGTTCGCCAGCCCTCCGGTCCCATGGGAGCAGAACAGATATACCTGTTTTCCGGAGAAATCGTTCTGCTCCAGAAAAGAAAGCAGCGCCATGGGAACTCCGTACCACCAGTTCGGATACCCCAGAAATACCGTGTCATACTGCTCCATGTTTTCCACATTCCGCGCAAGCTCCGGCCGGGCATTCTCACTCCGCTCCTGATTCGCGCGGTCCAGGCATTCATCCCAGTCATCCGGATAGGGCTCCGTCACCTGTATGGAAAACAGGTCTCCGCCGGTTTCTTCCTGCACCCAGCCCGCCAGCTGCTGTACATTTCCCGGCGGAACCACGCTGGGAGAGGTCACTGCATCCACATCTTCTGTCAGGACTGCATTATCCGCCCAGGGAAAATATGCCACCAGTACACGTCCCGTCCCACTCCCTTCTGCGGGAGCCTGCGTTTCCCCAGTCTCCACTGTACTTTCCGCCGAATCTCCGGTTTCCTCTGTCACCGCGCAGGAAACGAGAGGAAGAAGCAGCAGGCAGACAAGCAAAAGAGAAAGTATCCGTTTCATCTTCATCTGAACCCCCTGTCCCGCGCCGCAGGGCCGTCCATATCGCCGCGGCGCCGCAATTTCTCAAAACCATTTCGGATTTGTTTTTATTATACCGGGCATAGTTGGGGGTGTCTAATACCTGTTCCTCATCTCTTTCCATGCTTCCCGGACATGGCACTCTGCCGTTCCATATCCGGCTTCCAAAATTCAGTTTGCGGCAAACAGCAGCACGATGAGTCCGCACATGCCTATTGTTGCGACGGACGCCAGTACCGTCACCACTGTTCCAGTTCTTTTCCCCAGCAGCTTTTCCAGCAGAAGATATCCGGCCACACCGGCAATGGCGCCCAGGGTGTTTGCCAGCAGGTCCGTAATGTCGCTGGCGCCCACTGCCAGAATGAACTGCAGAATTTCCAGAATCAGACTGGCTCCGGCTGCCAGCGCCGCCTTCTTCCAGAAAGCCAGCCTGGGAAACAGCATCTGCAGATAAACGCCAAAAGGTACGAATATCAGCAGATTCTGGAAAACTTCCCCGTAATCCGCCTTTCCGTTCACCACCAGAGCATCCCCGAAGGGAATCAGATTCACATTCCGAAGCCTTGGCAGCTGCTCCAGAGATAACGCCATTTTAAACAGAATAATCCATACCAGAGCCGCCAGGTACACTGCCGCCAGCACCCACAGCATCCGTTTTTTCTGTCTCTCTTCCTTCATATTCCGTCCTCCTTCTTTCAAAAACAGTCCGGGCCCGGAGACTGTGGATTCCACAGCGCCGGGCCCCGTCTTCCTGCTTTTTATTCTGTCATATCTCTCTGAATATAAAGGAAAGGTTTTCTTATGAGTTTCTTAATTGTTACTATCCATTTTTCTCAGATGATACAGTCTGGAAAAATAATCTCCCTGCAGTTCGTAAGCCTTCCGGCCAAGCCCTGAGGAAAAATCCGACACGCTAAATCCGGCATACATCAGTTCGTCCCCGTAGTGCCGTCCGAACTCCTCGCCGGCGCCGGCCTGCTCTTTGATTTCGTATTCCTCTTCTTCTTCCAGTCCGGTCAGGTAAAGCCGTTCAAATTTGCCCTGGGGAGGCTGCATCATACGGAAATACGCCAGCAGCGCTTCGCTTCCATCCTCTGCCACTACCATCCAGGCCGCATAATTTCCTTCAAAGGGACTCTTCAGCCGGTAAAATCTTCCCTGCTGAATCAGCCTGCGGTGCTGCTTCATAAATGCCACCTGCTCTTTTATCTTCTCCTGCTCTTCTTCCGTCAGCTTTGTAATGTCCAGCTCGTATCCGAACGTGCCGAAATACGCCACATTCGCCCGCGTATCCAGGGAAGTATTCCGGAACACCTGATGATTCGGCACCGCCGACACGTGGCTTCCCATACTGCTTACCGGGTAAACCATGGAAGTGCCGTACTGAATTTTTATCCGCTCCACTGCATCCGTATCATCGGAGGTCCAGGCCTGGGGCGCATAATAAAGCATGCCCGGGTCAAAACGGGCGCCGCCGCTTGCACAGGATTCAAAAAGAATCTCCGGGAATTCCCGGGTCAGCCGTTCATAGAGACTGTACACCCCGAGCATATATTTATGCCGCACTTTTCCCTGCCAGGAGCGGTCTTTTCCGTTGGAAAACACCTCCGAAAAAGACCGGTTCATGTCCCACTTCACATAGGAAACCGGCGCCTCTTCCAGGATTTTTTTCATCTGGCGGTACACGCAGTCCACCACTTCTTCTTTGGAAAAATCCAGCACGTACTGGTTTCTTCCGTGACTGTAAGGTCTCCGGATATCGGCCAGTACCCAGTCCGGATGGGCCCGGAACAGGTCGCTGTCTTTATTGGTCATCTCCGGTTCAAACCAGAGACCGAACTTCAGGCCCATATCCTGGATTTTCCGTGCCAGCCCCGTAATTCCCTCCGGCAGTTTCTCCAGATTGGGATACCAGTCTCCCAGGGAGGAATCGTCCCAGTTCCGTTTTCCGAACCAGCCGTCGTCCAGAACAAACAGCTCAATCCCCAGTTCCTGCGCCTTCGACGCGATTTCCAGAATTTTTTCCTCGTTAAAATCAAAATAAGTAGCTTCCCAGTTGTTAATGAGAATGGGACGTTCCCGGTCCCGCCAGACTCCCCGGGCCAGACGGGTGCGGTAGAGTCCGTGAAATGCCTGGCTCATGCCGTTTAACCCTTTGTCCGAGTAAACCATCACCATCTCCGGCGTCTGGAACGCTTCTCCCGGTCCCAGTTCCCACCGGAATTCATTGGGATGGATGCCCATCACCACACGGGTGACATCAAAATTATCCACTTCCACCTGGGCCAGGAAATCTCCGCTGTACACCAGGCTGAAGCCCAGCGCTTCTCCGGCGGATTCCGTGGTTTCCTTCCGTTTCAGCCCAAGAAACGGATTAAACTGGTGGCTGCTGCACCCCCGCATACTGTAGACTCCCTGAATGCCGTAAGTCAGTTCTCTTTTATGTATATGACGTTCTCTGGCCCAGGTACCGGCCAGTTCCAGCATCTCATATTCTTTATCCGGCAGGTCCAGGCACCCGCTCATCCCGTTTAAAATGGTAACGGTTTCCTCTCCCTCACAGACAAACCGGGCGCTTCGCGCAATCGCCGGATAGTCCCGGAAAATACTGTAGGACAGCACAATCCGGGCAGAAACCGCCTGGTCCTCCAGGGTGACCTCCAGCGTCCAGGCCTCTGCCTCGTCTTCCACATACACCGCCGGAAGTCCTTCCAGCTTCTTCTTTCCCTGATAAATATGGTGTCCCAGATACCGGAAATCCACGACTCTGCTTCCGTCCTCCCGCTCTATCTCAAACGCCGGATACCGGGTATCCCCGGTCCCAAAGGCCGGATATTCCTGCTTTAAGTGCTCCAGGGAAAAATCCCGCCGGCCCTCAAACGGGCAGGCCGCCATGTCACGGGCCGCGTACTCCGTCAGATACCGGAAGCCCTCCCGGTCCCTCAGCCGTTTTCCAAAATATACATGTCCCAGATGTCCGTTCTCCAGGATTTCCATAATATAACTGATTTCATCGTTGTAAAGATGAAATTCCCCTGATTTCTGATGAAACTCTACTGGCATAACAGTCTCCTTTCTCTGACTCCTGACGACATTATATCATGTGCGGAGCAGATGATATACTATAAAAAAGAAAAATAGGAAGGAACCCCTGTATTTGGGATTCCTTCCGTTTTTCATCCCCGGGCCCTCCTTCGGAGGGTCCGGCGGACTTATTCCGTACACAGCACGATGATTTTCTGCGGCGTAATCTGTGCCGGAATACTGAACGTAGAAGTCGTATAATAAACGAGCAGTTCTGCATTTCCCGGACTGCACAGATACCGCTGACCGTTCAGGGTTTCTATGGTAGTAAGAGGGCTGATAGTAAGCTGAAGGGTATTGTCGTAGGAAACCAGGTTTCCGTCGAAAAAGTCCAGCGCCACATTCTGCCCGTTCCGCAGGGAAGTCACCAGTTCTGCCCGGTACTGAGGGGGATAGACTGCCGGAGTGGGAAGCTCTGCATCGTAAAACGCCGCTATCCGCATTCCTCTCCGCAGTCTGACATTATCAATAATTCTTGTTTCTCCGGTTACAATTACGTTGATGATCTCCTCCCCTGACACTACCGAAAGTGTCATGGTACAGCAGGAGTTTCCTCTTGTAATACTCTGAATCGTACCCGTTACCTGCTGATATGTCTCATATGCCATCGTTTCTGTCAAACCTTTTTTTCTTTATCATATGCTCCGTCCGGCCAGACGTTCCGGCCGCCCGGGCAGGGGCTTTCCAGAAACCTTACACATTCCGCACCAGGCTGGCCAGGTTCTCTACCACAGCCGGATCCCGGTGATTGAAAAATGCGCTGACGCCCGTATCCAGGGCGGCAATCTTTTCCATGTCCTCCTGGCTCAGTTCAAAGTCAAACACCTGGAAGTTCTCTTCCATCCGCTCCTTTTTCACGCTCTTTGGAATGCAGACGATTCCTCTCTGCAGCGGCCAGCGCAGAACCACCTGGGCCACGCTTTTTCCATAGCGGCTGCCAATCTCTTTCAGAACACTGTTGCCAAACAAATCGTTTTTCCCTTCTGCAAAAGGAGCCCATCCTTCCATCTGTACGCCTTTGGACTTCATATACTGCTCCGCTTCTGTCTGCTGGAAAAATACATTGGCCTCCACCTGATTGACTGCCGGAGCCACCTCGTTAAAGGCAATCAAATCTGCCAGCCGGTCAGGGTAAAAACTGCACACACCGATGGCCCGGATTTTTCCTTCTTTATAAAGCTCGGTCATGGCCCTCCATGCTCCGTAATAATCATTCAGCGGCTGATGAATCAGGTACAGGTCCAGGTAATCCAGCCCCAGCTTTTTCATGGAAGTCTCAAAGCCTTTCTTTGCGCCTTCGTAAGTGGTATCAGATATCCAGAGTTTTGTGGTGATAAACAGTTCCTCCCTGGGGACGCCGCACTCCCGGATGGCCTGGCCTACCGCCTCTTCATTTCCATAAGAAGCCGCCGTGTCAATAAGACGGTAACCGGTGGCAATGGCGTCTTTCACCGCCTGCACACACTGGTCATGGTCCTTAATCTGATATACCCCGAATCCAAGCGTGGGCATTTTTACACCGTTGTTTAATGTTACATATTCCATTTTTTCTGTCTCCTTTCTCTGTTTCTGTCCTGTCCAGTCTGCGGTAGCTTCCCGCGGACACTTTGCAGGCAGCCGCCACGGTCTGAAGCTCCCCGGGTTCCGGCTGTCTGCCCCCGGCGCATCCCGGCTTTGTCCCGTCTCCGAATGTTGCCGGAAGTCCCAGCTCTCCTGCAAAATTTTCCAGCGCCCGGATTCCCGCCAGCGCCATCTCTTCGTCTGTTCTCCCTTCCCTGGGAATCATCCAGACATTTTCGGCAAACCGTACGAACTGAGCCAGTCCGTCCTTACAGATGTGACGGTAATACACCGGCTGAATCACAGCCAGGGCAGCTCCCGGGCTGCATCCCATCCAGGGTTCCAGCTGCCGCTCCAGGTCATGGCAGAAGCCGTCCCCTTTCTTTCCCAGTCCGGGAATCCGGTTTCCGGCCATGGCAGAGGCCCAGAGCAGGTTGCTCCTGGCGGTATAATCCTCCGGATTGCGGAGGGCGGCCCGGAGATTCCGGATAATGCTTTTCATCAGAGCCTCGGCAATATCATCGTACACGTTGTCGCCTTCCGGTCCGCTGAAATAGCTTTCCATCATATAAGACAAGGCGTCAAATCCGCTGGAAATCATTTCTTTTACCGGCCCGGTGCAGGTGTAGGACGGATCCATCAGGGCGAACCGGGGACTGCACCAGGGATAATCCCGTCCGGTGCTGGCTGTTTTCCCGTTCCGGACCAGCACTGCTTTTCCGCTGCACGCGCTGCCGCTTCCCGCTGCCGTTACCACAATCCCCACCGGCAGGGGTTCTACATCCGTAATTCCGGGTTTTTCCCAGTACGTTTCCCAGATATCTTTCTTTGTCACTGCTGCCAGGGCAATGGCTTTACAGCAGTCTGTCACGGCGCCATCCCCGGCTCCTAAAATGAAGGCCTCGTTCTGTTCCCGGGCCATTTTGGCCCCTTCCATCACCGTTTCATAATCCGGTTTTCCGGTGGCGATGGAAAATTCGGTTACTTTTTTTCCCGCCTTTTCCAGCACGGCCCGTATCTCATCATATATCCCGTTTTCCGTCAGGCTGTCTTTTTCGCAGACCAGCATGACCGTTTTTCCATAGCTCCGGAGCAGACAGCCCAGGTACTCCTTCACACACCCTTTTCCAAAATAAACCTTCGTCCGGTTTTCGAAAATAAAATTATTCATACTTTCTCCCACCTTCTTCCTGCTGTTATAAAGTAGTATAAAAAAAAAGAGACCTCCACAGAAGTCTCTTTTTGTTATGTCGCGTAAACCCGACAGTAATTACTCTTTTTCTTCCTGATTCCAGGTCTTTTCCACTGCGTCCAGAAACTGCTTTACCGCCGGGGACGGTTCCGCAGAGTGAAGCAGTCCGAAGGGAATGGTATAGTCCCACTCCACCGGCAGAATTTTCAGCAGGGGATGGACATAGCGCCAGTTTCCCACGGCCATCAGCACGTCGTCGCTGTTCTCGCACTGATTGAAAATTTCTACATTGTAAAATTCAAAATCCACGATGTGAATCTGGGGATGATTCTGCCACAGGTCGTCCCGAAGCATGTCCACATAATGGCTCCAGTTTCTCCGCATCAGCAGGAGATTTTCCCCATACAGATCCTCTATGGTCAGTTTTTCCTTTTTTGCCAGTCTGTGGTGGATGGACACCGCGCAGCAGATGGGCTCCCGGGAAATTTCCAGTCCCTTGCACTGCCGCAGGTTCAGCATGGTCTCGTCAAAAATTCCTGCCACCACGTCGATGTTCTGCCCCAGATTCCGCAGAATCTCCCGGGCATTTTCCGGCGTGTTTTCAAAGGGTACCAGCTGGAACTTGATATTGGGGCAGTACTTCTGGATTCTGGGCCAGAGTTCTACCAGTATCTGGGCCGGCGTCATGGGAGAGGTCCCTATCCGTATGGTTCCCTCGCTTTCCAGCATGGCGTTTTTCGCCCGGACCACCGAGTCCCGGCAGTACTGAATAATGTATTTGGCGTCCTGGTAAAGGGACTTTCCTGCCTCGGTCAGGGACAGGCCCCTGTGGCTCCGGACAAAAAGCGTCAGTCCCAGACTGCTCTCCAGCAGATTCACCTGCTTAATGACAGCAGGCGGGGAGATATAGAGCTTTTCGGCAGCTTTGTTAAAGCTTCCCGATTCCACGACACAAATAAAGGTTTCCAGCTGCGGGTTATACATTTCAGTCACCTTCCCTTCCCGGTTCTTTTCTATTGTAGCATAAACCGGGCAGGTTTTTGTACTGCTGTTTCAAAACTTTTCCTCCGGGTGCCCTTTTGAAACAGGTTCCAGGGGGAAATAAATTTCCACCCGAAACCGGTTTCCCTCTATGTCCGCCCGGATTTCTCCGCCCATGCGGAGCACAAACTCTTTTGCAATGGAAAGTCCAAGGCCGGTGGAATTCCTGCTCCGGGCCTCATCCGCCCGGTAAAACTCCTCAAACACCTGGGAAACATCCAGCGCCTCCGGGTGCTCTACTTCATTTTCAAAACAGAGTCTGGCCGCTCCCTCTTCTTCCGTCAGGGAAATCCATATCCGTTTCTGTCCATGGTCCAGCCCGTTTTTGATGATATTCTGGAATACCCGTTTCAGGCCCTGGGGATTTCCCTGTATCCGGATTTCTTTTTCCGTGATTTCAAACTCCGGCTGAATCTGCCGTTCCAGCCAGTCATTGTAGTAGGAAAACACGGTCTCCTTCAGAATCCGATTCAGGGAGCATTCCTCCCGTGGGAGCTCGTAAGCCCCGTTTTTCAGCTTTGTATAGAGGAAGAGTTCTTCCAGCATTTCTTTCAGGCTTCCTATCCGCTCCCGAATAATCCGCAGGTATCCCGCCCGCTCCTTTTCATCCCGGCTCTTCTCCAGAAGCTGAACATAACCGTCCAGAGACGTCAGAGGGGTACGGATATCATGGGACAGGCTGGTGTAGGTCCGGGCTATCATTTTTTCCCGCTCCTGCCAGCGGACCTGCTCCTCTTTCTGCCTGGCTATCAGGCTGTTCAGCCGTTCTTCCAGTTCTCCCATGCCGCCATAGCGGATATCGCCGGAAATCATCATGTTGCTTTCGTGTTTTTCCAGAAACACAAGCTGGCGGCAGATAGATTTTATCTGCCGCGTATATTTCCACAGTACGCCTGCCAGTATGAAAATAATCAGTATCAGTATAACCGTCAGTATTTCCATGTTCTGTAAACCCTCTTTTTCGCCTTTTAGCGGATATCCCGCTTCTGGAACACGATGCTTCCGATTCCCACTGCCGCTACGCAGAAGGCAAGCCCCGTCACTACCGCCGGAAGCATGTTTTCCCCGGCATAATGCATAGGCAGCAGGGAGATTTCCCCGGTCACCGTATACCGCAGCAGGTTAAAATCTTCCGGTCCCCGCTCTGCCACAAACCTGGTAACCGCGCTGTAAAAAATCGTCATCACGTTCATGCACAGCAGGATTGCCGCCGTCATGCTGGCCACGTTGTTTGCCAGAATGATGGTCAGCGCCATCACAATCCAGACCAGAGCAATGTGAAGCAGTACTTCCATCCCCAGATAGGGAAGGAAATCCTTCCAGGGGCCCCATTCCAGATACCCGAAAAATATCTGGCTGGAGAGGGCCTGCACTGCCAGGTAACCCGCCATGGATACGATGGTATAAAGAGCCAGCATGACCGCTTTTGCCAGCACCAGGGTGGACCGGTTCTTCACCTGGCCGCCAATGGCTTTGATATAGCCGCTTTTGCGGTCCGCGCCGGTGTACATCACCGCATAGATGCAGAAAAACAGCGCCAGAAATTTCCCCTGGGAATTGGCATAGAAAAAGTCATAAAGAGTTACCCGGTGTCCCGGCTCCGTGGGCAGGGTTACCGACATGCCCAGGTTCTGATTTTCGTTTGCCTCACTGCTTTCCATGTATTCGTAGTTCGCCTGCTGTACCCCGGCGTCCTGGTATTCTCCCCGCAGGATAAAAGTCGTACCGACGGTCAGCGCCGCCAGCACCAGAAAGACCATCCAGGTACTGACCGTTTTTCGCATGCGGTACGCTTCCATTCTCAGTGCATTAAGCATGCTGTCCACCTCCCGTCAGATTTAAGAAATACGTTTCCAGGTCCTCGCTGGTAATGGAGAGCGATGTTACCGCCACTCCCGCTTTGGCCAGCTCCATGTTCAAAGCCGCGCTTTCCTCCAGCCGCTCAAACACGTGGATATGGTTTTTATCCGCCACCTGGTACGCATGAAATCCCATGGCGTCCAGCACCGGAAGGGCCTTCTCCGGCTCCTCCAGCTGAATCTCAATCCGCTCACTGCAGCGTCTCATCAGTTCTTCCCGGGTCATTTCCTTAATCAGAACTCCCTGATGGATGATGCCGTAGTCCGTGGCAATTTTGGACAGCTCCTCCAGAATGTGACTGGAGATAATAATCGTCATGTTCCGTTCTTCGTTCAGCCGCAGAACCATGTCCCGGATTTCCGCAATTCCCTGGGGGTCCAGACCATTGATTGGTTCGTCCAGAACCAGAAGGTCCGGTTCGCCCACCAGAGCCAGGGCAATGCCCAGTCTCTGCCGCATTCCCATGGAAAAATGTTTTGCCTTCTTCCGTCCGGTCTGGGAAAGCCCCACTATCTGGAGCAGTTCTTCCACATATCCTTTCCGTCGGATTCCCGTCAGGCGGCATTTTACTTCCAGATTTTCCGCCGCCGTCATGGAGCCGTAGATTCCCGGCCCCTCTATCAGGCAGCCCACCCGGGAGCGGATTTCTTTTAGCTCCTTCCCCCGGTATCCAAACATCTCAATCTCTCCGGAATCCGGTTTTGCCAGACCGCTTATCATCCGCAGGAACGTAGTCTTCCCGGCTCCGTTCCGTCCGATAAATCCGTAAATGGCTCCCTTCCGGATGTGAAGGCTTACCCGGTCCACCGCTTTCTGCCTTCCAAACTGCTTCGTCAAATCCCGGGTGCCAAGCAAAATCTCATTCACACTGTGTCACTCCTTCGCTGTTTTTTCCTTACACCCTTAGTATAGAAGCCACTTCCTAATCCTTCGCTAAAACTTTCTAAAGAAAAGGTAAAGCAGAAAAATCCGTCCCTCAGGGATGGAGGCGGTATCCGATTCCCCACACCGTCTCGATATATTCCTCCGTGGTGACTGCCTTTATCTTTCTGCGGATATTGCTGATATGGACGTCCAGCGTCTTGGTCTCGCCCATATACATTTCCTCCCAGGCATATTCAAAGATTTCTTCCTTGCTGAACACTTTCTGTGGGTTCTTAAGCAGGAGTTCCAGAATAGCAAATTCCTGTTTTGTCATCCGGGGCAGTTCAGTATCCCCGATGGAGACTGCAAACCGTTCCCTGTCCAGAACCATGTCCTTATAATGAAGCACAGAGCTCTGCCCGGCCTGGTTTCCTCCCGCTCTTCTGAGCTGTACCTGAATCCGGGCCAGTACCTCTTCCAGTTCAAAAGGCTTGGTGACATAATCATCCGCTCCGCTTCGCAGTACGTCCACCTTGTCGTCCAGCTGGTCCTTTGCCGTCAGCACAATCACCGGAGTCTCTCCCCGGCTGCGGATTTCCCGCAGGACCTCTTCCCCGGAAACACCGGGCAGCATCAGATCCAGCAGAACCAGGTCAAACGCGGTATCCTTCAGAAGGAGCAGCGCCTCGGTTCCGGAAAACGCCTGCCGGAACGGATAGCCTGCTTTTCTCAGCGCTTCCGCCAGCATCTGGTTAATTGCGGTATCGTCTTCTACAATCAGGATATTCTGCATGGTTTCCTCCTTCAGTCTGTTTCCAGAATCTCTTCCACACGTTTCCGGAATTTCCATAATTTGTCAATATATTCCTGTACAATTCTCTGGCAGTATTCCTTTACAATAACCCCGTCATAATCATGAACAAGCTGATTTCGTATTTTCAGCATTTCCATCCAGATATCATCCTCAATGAGTTCCGCCTTATAAGCAGTCCTCAGGACTTCTCTCGGGGAGCCGGAAACAAATCCCGTCATTGCATAATGCTGTACCAGGATATCCTTCATTACTTTCCACGCAAGGTCAAATGTGATACTGAATTTTGCACTTGTACCGCTAAGCACAAACGAATCCTCCATATCTCTCTTTCGTGCCTCTGTCAACGAATCCAGAGAATTTTTAAACGATTCAAATCTCTTCTTAAATTTTACGTCCATATTGTCTGATATCCTCCAGTATTAACTGATTCCGGCAGGTGTCAAGATTCAGAAGGTCCACTGTATACAGAGTCGGTATTTCGTCAATCTCTTCCGCCAGCCCCTCAAAATCCCGGACGCCTGAGACGGCAATATCAATGTCGCTCTTTTTTAAGGCAGTTCCCTTTGCGCGGGAACCATATAAAATGATTTCTTTTGCACGATACTTTCTGCAAAGCCCTGCGGCTTCCTTCAGGACCTCATCTACTGTCATACTGCGCACTCTCCTAATCTCAGTTGGGGACGGGTACGGGCCGGCCCGTACCCGTCCCCGACTACAATTCCAACACAATTCACTACAATTCGTTTTCATCATATCACGGGCTTTCCGGAAAGACAAGTCCTATGACTTCCGGGCAGTAACCGTTTTCCAGCAGCTTCTCTCCGAAAGCAGGCAGATAACTGCAAAGACTGCCAGGATAAACAGGGCGCTGAACAGATTGACCCATATCAGGTTTTCTCCCAGCATGACATTGGACAGTGCCCGCAGGGAAAACCAGGAGCTGACCGCCATCAGCACCACGGGACAGTAATAGGTAAACCGGATTTCCCATCCCAGGGACTTTCGCAGGGTACGTTCCGGAATCCCCAGCTTTTCCAGCACCTGATAACGCTCTCTGTCCTCCCGGGCGTCATTGCCGGCCTTTAAAAACAGGATACTTCCGGCCGCCAGAATAATCGTTACGAACAGGAACAGACAGAGACTGTAGGTAATCCGGATGTAGGCGCCTTCGCTGTCCTCCGGCCGGACAACACTGGTTCCCACCAGATAATTTCCGTTTTCATCCTGACGGCTCAGGGAACGGATGAAGTCTTCGGAAGCCTCCAGGTTTTCCGGGTTTTCAATCCGGAAATTGTAAAAGGTCATCTCTGCCCCCTGGGAAATCAGCGCTTCATAATCCTGGTCGTCCAGCACATAGAAGGACATGTCGTTCTGCAGGTCTCCCAGAAACGGCTCACTGCAGGCGCCCAGCACCCGGTAGGAAGTATCTCCCAGCGTCATTTCCTTCTCCGGTTCCGAATCGGCCAGACTCAGCAGAACGATATGGGTCAGCTCCACACACTCTCCCTTCTGCAGGCCGGGGTACTCCCATGTCAGTCCCGTATCCTCTGCGGCCTGCCGTATCTGGGATTCTGCAATCACCCCGTAATCCTGGTACACATAGGGCGTGTGAAACAGTTCTGCCGGAAGAGCCAGCACCCGGATTTCCGAAGAATACTCCACTTTATTTTCCTCTTCGATTCCCCGGATAATCTCCTGCCGGTCCAGTTTTTCCCCGAATCCTGCCACCTGAAACGTATAGGTATTCCGGAAGGTCCGGGAATTCTCATAGCGCCCGTGAAGGGCAATGGCCGTTCCCAGCACCGTCACCGCGGTAATCATCAGAATGGTTACCATGGCATACATCCGGTAATTTTTCTTCATCCGCCAGGAAAGGCTGTTTATCCAGAGGGTGCGCTGTTTCCGGTACAGAAATTTTTTCTTTCGGCACATGGCTTCCACCACCGCAGGAATCAGTCCGTCGTAGAGAAGCCAGACTCCGGCCACCACCAGTATCACCGCCGCCAGCGCATAATTCAGGGAGGATTCTCTTCCCGTTTTCAGGGCGCAGACATAGCCTGCCGCCAGCACGGCGGCTCCTGTCAGGGAGAGCAGTGCCGTCCGCAGTTTTCCCTGGCGGACATGCTCCTTCTGCTTCGCACTGCTTAACAGCTCTGTCACACTGCTTTTTACCACGGAACGGTAGCCTCTCCATACCATCAGTCCATAGATTCCCCAGAACATCGCCGCCGTAATCAGCACCGGCTTCAGACTGATGGAAAAACGGATTTCCACCGCCACATCCGAGAGTTTTAAAAGCAGCATCTGGAACAGCCGGGAGAACAGAATTCCCGTCCCGGTCCCGGCCGCCCAGGCCGCCAGACCGGTAAAGAAGGCTTCCAGGGCATAGAGCTTTCCTATCTTCCGGTTATCCAGGCCCATAAAAATATAGATACCGGTTTCCCGTTTTCTCTGCTGCAGAAAGACGCCCGTGGCATACCAGGTGAAAAAGAAGAAAAATACACCGAACACCACGGAAGCGGCCTGGACGCCCATCTCTATCATGTCCTTCCTCATGCTTTCCAGAAAGGCCACGGAGTCGGAGTAAACCACATTCTGAAAGCTGAAAAATATAAAAACCGAAAAGGCCAGGGAGAGTATCAGCACCCCGTATTCCCGGACGCTGTGACGGAAATTGTAAAACGCAAGTCCGGACAGTTTCATTCCCGCTCACCTCCCATGGATGCAAGCATATCCAGAATCTTTTCATAGAACGCCCGGCGGCTCTCCTTCCGGATTAAACGGCACTGAATCTGTCCGTCCGTCAGGAAGTAAACCTGTCGGGCATAGCTTGCGGCAAACGCGTCGTGCGTAACCATAAGCACCGTAGCCTTCCCCTCCTCGTTCGCCTGCTTCAGGCTTTCCAGCAGTTCTCTGCCGGAACGGGAATCCAGGGCGCCGGTGGGCTCATCGGCAAAGACGATTTCCGGGTCTGTCACCAGAGCGCGGGCGCTGGCTCCTCTCTGCTTCTGTCCCCCGGAAAGCTGCCAGGGATACTTAGACAGATGTCTGGAAAGTCCAAACAGTTCTGCCATGTGCCGGACCCGCTCCTGCACCTGTCCGGGCTCCACCCCGTTCAGCGCCAGGGGAAGGGCAATGTTGTCCTCCAGCGTCATATTGTCCAGCAGATTGTATTCCTGGAAAATAAAACCGATTTTATCCCGGCGGATTTCCGAAAGGCGCCGGTTCCCGGCCCGGCCCAGGTCCTCCCCGTCCAGAAGGATTCTTCCCCCGTCCGGTTTGTCCAGGGTGGACAGCAGGTTCAGAAGCGTCGTCTTTCCCGCCCCGCTTGGGCCCATAACCGCCAGGAAATCCCCCTCATAGATATCCATGCTGATTCCGCGGATAACCTGGGACTGAAATCCGCTGTTTCCGTAGCTTTTCGTCAAATCTGTAATTTCTGCTAATTTTCTTCCCATAAAAACACCTCCTGCCATGGATTCTATCAGGGCCTCTTCCGGAAATCCTTACATTCCGTCTAACATTTCTGTTATATTCTGCTCAAAAGTCAAAACGATACGGGTCCACTTCCCTTCCTCGGACAGCGCTTCCAGACGGATTCCAAGCCGCCGGGCCGCCCGGGCCGCAAGATAAAGCCCCATACCCGTGGAACGGTAGTCCCCCTCCCGGCTCTGTCCGCCGGTATAGCCCCGGTCAAAAATCCAGGGAAGCTCTTCCTGGGCCACCCCTGTTCCATTGTCCTCTATCCAGAAGCGCACTCTCTGGGGAGATACCTGCTCTGCCCCGAATACAATCTCCGGATTATCCCGGCAGTATTTCACGGCATTTCCCAGAATCTGGTCCAGAATATACACCAGCCACCGCCGGTCTGTATAGACCGCGCATTCTCCCAGGTCCTCCATTTTAATCTGGAAATGTTCCCGGATAAGAAACCAGGAGTGGTTTTTTACCGCTTCCTTCGCCGCTTCTTTCAAAAACACTTTTTCAAACTCCACATCGTTTTCCATCTGGCCGGTCTTGCTGTAGAGAAGCATGGTGCGCAGAAGGCCGGAAATTTTCTCGATACTGTCCTTCATCTGTCCTCCCATCTCCCGGTCCGGGCAGCGCTCCGTCTGAAGTTTCAGAGCCGCCAGGGGCACCTTGACCTCGTGTATCCAGCGGGTCAGGTAATCCTGGGCTTCCCGCTGTTCCCGCTTTATCTCCTCCAGCCCGTTTTCCCAGGCTTCCTCCTGCTGCCTTCTGGTCTCCTCTTCTTTCCGGCGCTTCCGAAAGGCGCGGACATCCGCCCACAGCAGGATGGCCGCCCCTATGGCGCAGAGCACTTCAAAGTACACCAGGTCTGCCTGGGGAACCCCACACAGATACCCAAAATAAAACAGGAGAAAAAAAAGAAAGGCGGCGCCTCCTGCCGGCAGCCGCCCACGTGCTTTTATATACTCCTTCATCTGATATAATACCCCGTTCCTTTTTTTGTCCCTATCAGTTCCCTGTCCCCGGCTACCCGGGCCAGTCTGGCCCGGAGTCTGGACACCAGCACCGTCAGGGATGCGTCCGTAACAAATTCATCTGTATTCCACAGCACCTGCATCAGTTCTTCTCTGGTAACCGTCCGTCCCCTCTCCCGGATAAGCACCTCCATGATTTTCCGTTCCGAGGGCGTCAGCTCTTCCTTATGGTCCGGTCCGTAAACCACACCGTCCTCCAGAAACACCTGCTCTGCCAGGACGGTTCTCTGGCTCTCCCGGTATTCGTAGGCACGCCGCAGCATGGAGCGGATTTTTACCAGCAGAAGCTCCGGGTCAAAGGGTTTTTCCATGTAATCGTCTCCACCGGCGGCCATTCCCATAATCTTATCCGCATTCTGGTCCCGGCTGGACAGAAACAGTACCGGCACCCGGGAGATTTCCCGGATTTTTTCACACCAGTAAAACCCGTCGTAAAAGGGGAGGTTAATATCCATCAGCACCAGGTCCGGGCGCACCTCCTGGAATTCCTCCTGTATTTCCCGGAACCGCAGGGCATGAACCGCCTCAAATCCCCATCGTCCGCACAGTCGTACCAGTTCGCCCGCAAGCGTCAGGTCGTCCTCTACAATATAAAGCTTCATGTCACGTTCCTCCTGGCCTTTATTGTAACAGAATTTCCCGCCGGATTCCCGAATATTACAAAAATGTTAGAGAGCAGCCCTACGCAAACAGGCTGCTCTCTTCTTTGTCTCCCAGCAGATACAGTTCATGAAGCGCCCGGGTAACAGCCACGTACAAAAGTCTGGCGTCTCCCGGCTCGTTTTTATAATGGCTCTCATCCGGTTTCCAGAGAATGACCACATCAAACTCCAGCCCTTTTGTCCTCCTTACCGGCAGAACCATAACTCCGTTGTGAAAGCTCTCTCCCTCTTCTGTTCCCAGAAGGGCGCAAAGTTCTCCGGCTTCCTCTTCCGTTCTGGTCACGACCGCAATGGTCTCAAATCCTTTTTCCTTTTCCTGCTTCAGCAGTTCCGCCAGTTTTCCGGTCAGCTTTTCTTCCGGCAGGATATCCGTTTCCACCGCTTTCCCATGGCGGATAACGGGCTGGATTTTATAGGCGCCCTGAGAAGCTTTTTCCAGAATTTTTCCGGCGCACTCCGAAATTTCTATGGTGTTCCGGTAGCTTTTTGCCAGCAGATAGAAACTGTCCCGCTCTGTGTCAAAAAGAATCTCTTTTAAATTTTCCCAGCTGTTCATCCCCGTATCGTACCAGATATTCTGGGAAACATCTCCCATAATGGTAAAGTAACAGTCCGGCAGCATCTGCTTCATGGCATAATAGACAGTTTCCCCGAAATCCTGGGCCTCGTCCACAATAATCTGGCTGAATTCCTCGTCCCCTTTTTTCCGCAGAATCCGCTGGTAAACGAGCCCCAGGGCCGCCGTGTCGTAGATGTCAAACCGGCCCTTCCCGATTCCTTCCAGCGTATCCTTCCCGATTTTTACTCCCTGGCTTTCCAGCTCCTCTAAAAACTTCCGGTAGATTTCCGTCTCCGTCCATTTCCGGTCTGCCGAGTGAAAATATTTTTTATATTCTTCCCGTTTTCGTTTCCGGAAGTTTTCATCTTTTTCTGTACACAGAAACCGGATACGGGAAGCGATTCTCTCGTTCAGAAGCTTTTCCAGCTGCAAAAGGGAGAGTTCCGGATTTCTCCGGCTGGTCTCTTCCATATTTTCCCTGGAGAGAATCACCCCGATTTCCCGGTCCCGGATTTCCTCCAGGTTCAGATAGCGGGCTCTCCAGCGGGTCAGGAAATCTTCCAGCTTTCTGGCAAACCAGAGCCGGCTCTTTACCGGAGCGTCGGAACTGTCCGGCACCACCTGGAATTGTTTCTTCCAGGCTCTTCCCATCAAATGGGGGAGAAACACATCCATCCGCATCTGGGACACCTGGTTGACATCCAGCTCCGGAAGGCCGCTGCTGATGTAATTCAGCAGCATGTCCGTGCTTCCTACAATACAGAATTCCGAAGGTTTGTATCTGTCCTCATAATTGTAAAGCAGCCAGGAAATCCGGTGCAGAGCCACTGTGGTTTTCCCGCTTCCCGCCACGCCCTGCACAATCATGTTTTTCGTGGGGCTGTCCCGGATAATGACGTTCTGCTCTTTCTGAATCGTCGCAATAATATCGCCCAGCACAGCTTCTTTGTGCTGGGACAGATACTTGACCAGCAGTTCGTCGTTTGCCGCCACATCATCGTCATAAAAGCCCAGCAGCTTTTCGCCGGAAATGTCGTATGTCCTCTTCTTTTTCAGGTTAATCTCCACGTCTTCGCTTCCCGGAACCTGATACTGTCCGGGCCCCGCCTCGTTTTCGTAATAGACGCCTGCCACCGGCGCCCGCCAGTCCACAATCACCACGTCGCCGTTTTCTGCCGTAACTCCGTTTTTCCCGATATAGCGGCTCTCCCATACGCCGTAGGTGATATCGTCATAGTCAATCCGGCCAAAATAAGCCTTCCCCAGGGCCGCCCGGCTTTTCCGGAGCATGTTTCTGGTGTGCTCCAGAATGTTCTGTTCCGCAGTCAGCAGTCCGTAGGAATCCCCTTCTCCTTTTCTCACGGACTGGAAAAGTCCGGTCACTTCCTGCCGCTCCCGGGCCTCCTTTTCTTCATATCTGCGGATATTTTCCCGGATAATCTCCCGGCAGGATTGCAGGTGCTGCTCTTCCAGCAGCTGTTCTTCCTCTCTGTCTCTTTCCTTTTCCTGATTCATCTCATTCCCTCACTATTCTCAAATTTTATCCTGTCTGCATTCCCTTTCCCAGGGCGCACATCAGCCGGAAGAGAACTCTTCCGGCTGGATATAAAATCTGAAGCGGGCGCCTGGTTCGGGCACCCTCCAGATAAAGGTGATATTCAGTATACGGCAATTTTAGGGAAAAAGCAAGAATATTTGCGGGCCTTATTCGGGCGCTTCAGGCGCCTCGCCCTCACAGTTCTTTTTCTACAGTTCAGGCGCGCCATTCGCAAAGTCGCACTGCCGTGCTTACTGGCGGCTTTGCCGCCTTCTTTGCTCATATGCGGGCCTTATTCGGGCGCCTCAGGCGACTCGTCCTCACAGTTCTTTTTCCACAGTTCAGGCGCGCCATTCGCAAAGTCGCACTGCCGTGCTTACTGGCGGCTTTGCCGCCTTCTTTGCTCATATGCGGGCGCTCCCCTCGTCCATGTGCACCCCGGGCGGCTTTCATGCAAGCATGAGCCGTCTGGGGTGCACATGGACGGCTGAACTGTTAAAGTATATCTATATGCTCGCCGGCAAGGGCTTTGTTCATGCTTCGTACGGCGCAGAATTTTCCACACATGGAGCAGGTGTCGTCGTGTTCTGGTTTCCGTTCTTCCCGGATGCGTTTTGCTGTTTCGGGATCCATGGCGCAGGCCCACTGTGCTTCCCAGTCCAGTTTTCTTCTGGCGTCCGCCATTTTATCGTCCATCTCTCTGGCTCCCCGGACACCTTTTGCGATATCCGCCGCATGGGCCGCAATTTTGGAGGCCATAATTCCCTGCTTTACGTCTTCTACATTGGGCAGGGCCAGATGTTCTGCCGGTGTCACATAGCAGAGAAATGCCGCGCCTGAAGCTGCGGCGATGGCTCCGCCGATGGCCGCTGTAATGTGGTCATAACCGGGAGCGATATCCGTCACGATGGGTCCCAGTACATAGAAAGGCGCGCCGCCGCAGAGAGACTGCTGTACTTTCATGTTGGCCGCAATCTGGTCCATGGGCATGTGGCCCGGTCCCTCTACCATAACCTGCACATCTTTTTCCCAGGCACGTTTTGTCAGTTCTCCCAGACGCACCAGTTCCTCAATCTGGCAGACATCGGTACCGTCCGCCAGACATCCGGGACGGCAGGCGTCTCCCAGGGAAATGGTCACGTCGTATTCCCGGCAGATATCCAGGATTTCATCAAAATACTCATAGAAGGGATTTTCTTCCCCGGTCATGCACATCCAGGCAAATACGAGGGAACCACCCCGGGATACAATGTTCGTTTTCCGTTTGTGCTTCCGAATCTGGTCAATGGTTTTCCGGGTGATTCCGCAGTGCAGGGTTACAAAATCCACTCCGTCCTCGGCATGCAGGCGGATAACGTCCAGGAAATCCTTTGCGGTCAGTGTATCCAGGTCTCTCTGATAATGAATAACTGAGTCATAAATCGGCACGGTTCCAATCATGGCCGGACATTCGTGGGTCAGTTTTCTGCGGAAGGGGATGGTATCTCCGTGGGAGGACAAATCCATAATGGCATGTGCTCCCATATGGACTGCCTGCATGACTTTTTCCATCTCTACATCGTAATCCTTGCAGTCCCGGGAAACGCCCAGATTAACATTGATTTTCGTGCTGAGCATGGAGCCAACCCCCTGGGGATCCAGGCAGGTGTGGTTTTTATTGGCACAGATTACCACCTTTCCTTCTGCTACCAGAGGCATCAGTTCCTCTGTTGTCATCTGTTCTTTTCTGGCAACTGCTTCCAGTTCCGGAGTGACAATTCCTTTTCTGGCAGCTTCCATCTGTGTTGCATAATTTCTCATAGTGTTTCTCCCTTCTTTTTTACGGTGTACCTGCCCGGCCCTGCGATACCGCACAGCTCACAGCAGAGTTGTTCGCTGTACTTGCCGGCGTATCGCAAGCGGATAGGGTAAGTTCCTTCCCCTACCCGCTCACCGCGATACCTCGCTCATCTCGCGGCATTACCGCTCGATGACCGTTGCCCGTCGGATGCCCGCTCGTGCAAGCACGGCGGTCGCCCTCCGAGCGTATCGCGCAAAAAAACTGCTGTAATGCAAACGCACCACAGCAGTCTCAGACTCCGTCTTTCTTTCATGCATATGTCCCTACGTTGGCATTATCCAAATCAGGTTATGGGTTAAAGCGGTACAGCTTACTCTCAGCCTGCTTCCTGCAAGCACCCCGTTTTTACTGTTGTTTCTGTGAGACAGTTTGCCTGCCTCTCTGCTAGTTCACATTATACGGGATTCCCCCGGGTTTGTAAAGAGTCTAATCCGCAAACAGCTCCGTGCTGAAATACCGTTCTGCCGTATCCGGAAGTATGGTCACCACGGTTTTTCCCTCGCCCAGCTCTTTTGCCATACGCAGTGCCGCCGCCACATTGGTGCCTGCGGAAATGCCACACATCAGGCCCTCTTTTTTTGCCAGGTCTTTTGCCGTGCCGATAGCCTCTTCGTCCGTCACCGTAACAATCCGGCTGTAGATTTCCCGGTTCAGAATCGGCGGGATGATTCCGTCCCCGATGCCCATCTGAAGATGGGTACCAATGCTTCCCCCGGAAAGAAGCGCCGCATTTTCCGGCTCCACCGCCCAGATTTCGATGTCCGGATTTGCCCCCTTCAGTACTTCTCCGACTCCTGTGATGGTACCGCCGGTTCCGATACCGGAGCAGAATCCGTGGATGGGCGTCTCTGCCTGCTCCAGGATTTCCCGGGCAGTCTGCAGTTTATGAACCTCCACATTTGCTTCGTTTTCAAACTGCTGGGGCACATACACATCCGGATTTTCCCGGGCCATGGAAAGAGCCCTCTCCAGACATTCCCGAATGCAGGCGCCGATATCCCCCGCATCATGCACCAGAATCACCTCGGCCCCATAATGACGCACCAGCTTCCGCCGTTCCTCACTGACCGAATCCGGCATAATAATCACCGTTTTATATCCCTTCACCGCTCCCACGAGCGCCAGGCCGATTCCCTGGTTCCCGCTGGTAGGCTCCACAATCACCGTATTCTCATGGATTTTTCCTTCTGCCTCAGCCTTTTCCAGCATATGCATGGCCGTCCTGGTCTTAATCGAACCACCCACATTCAGCGCCTCAAATTTCACCAGCACCTGCGCGTCTCCCGGCTCCGCCATCCGGTTCAACCGAATCAGCGGCGTATGCCCCATCGCATCCAGCACATTGTTATATACCACCTGAATCACACCTTTCTTGTTGTCTGAATTGTTTCCAAGTTGTCCTCGGGGACGGGTACGGGCCGGCCCGTACCCGTCCCCACTTAAACTTAAAGCTGCTGCGTATTATAAAGTTTTGCATACCGTCCGTTCAGGGCCAGCAGTTCTTCATGGGTTCCGTTTTCTACAATCCGGCCTTCTTCGATGAGGATAATCCGGTCTGCATTTTTTACCGTGGCAAGCCGGTGGGCGATAACCAGGGTGGTTCTTCCCTGGGACAGTTCATCGAAGCTGGCCTGAATCCGGCTTTCCGTGACGGTATCCAGGGCCGATGTAGCTTCGTCCAGTATCAGGATTCTGGGATTTTTCAGGAATATCCGGGCGATGGCTATCCGCTGCTTCTGGCCGCCGGAGAGCATGGTCCCGCGTTCGCCTACATAGGTTTCGAACTGTTCGGGCATCTCCATGATGTCATCGTAAATTTCCGCTTCTTTTGCCGCCATCACGACTTCTTCATAAGAAGCTCCGGGGCGTCCGTAGCGAATGTTTTCCAGTATGGTATCCGCGAAGAGGAACACATCCTGCTGAACGATTCCGATATTATCCCGAAGGGACTTTTTTGTCACATCCCGGACGTCCGTGCCGTCAATGCGCACGCTGCCCTCCGTCACATCGTAAAACCGGGGAAGAAGCTGGCAGAGCGTCGTCTTTCCGCCGCCGGACTGGCCTACCACGGCTACCGTCTGGCCCGGTTCCACATGAAGGTTCACATGATCCAGCACCTCGGCGCCCTCTTCTTTATAGGAGAAGCTTACGTTCTCCAGCTCGATTTCTCCACGGGTCACTTTCAGTTCTTTCGCGTCCGGCGCTTCCGGAATCGTGGGCTTTTGCTCCATGACTTCCATAAACCGGCGCAGTCCGGCGGTTCCGTTTGTAAAAATCTCCGCAAAGTTGGAGAGCTTTCTCACCGGTGTCGTAAACGCACTGATATAGAGGTTAAATGTAATCAAATCAATATAGTTCATCCGGCCGTCCATAATCTGCCAGCCGCCAAAAGTTATCACAACGACCGGGAGGATACACATAAAAAATTCCATACTGGCGTTAAAACGTCCCATGGCTTTGTAGTATCCGCTTTTGGATTCCTTAAACACGTTATTGGACTTTCCAAAACGGTCCTGCTCCACCTCTTCATTGGCAAATGCCTTGGAAGTCTTCATGCCGGAAATGCAGGACTCAATGTCCGCATTGATAGCCGCCATCTTCTGCTTTACCTTCAGGGACGCCGCCCCCATACTCTTCCGGCAGGCCATGACCACCAGCAGGAATACCGGAATAATGACCGCCACGATAAGGGCCAGCCGCCACTCAATGGTAAACATAAATCCCAGAGCGCCCACAATGGTCAGCACCGAAATCAGCAAATCTTCCGGGCCGTGATGGGCAAGCTCCGTAATCTCAAACAAATCTCCCGTCAGACGGTTCATAATTTTTCCCGTCCGGTTCGCGTCATAAAAGGAAAAATCCAGACTCTGCAGGTGCCGGAACAAATCCTCCCGGATATCGGCCTCCACCCGCACGCCAAACGTATGGCCCCAGTATGTCATGATATAGTTACAGATGGAGCGCAGTACATAGCAGAGCGCCATCACCAGCATCACAGTAAAAAAGGCCTGGTACAGTTTCCCCGGCAGCAGCTCATACATCGCCATCCTGGAAACCACCGGAAAAGCCAGGTCTATCGCCGCCACAAGCACGGCACAGAACATATCCAGAATAAAAATTTTCTTATGTGGTTTAAAATATGAAACCAGTGTCCGAAACATATTTTTTCTCCTCCTTCAGTCATCCCGTATTTCTCACGCTTACTCTATCATACGCTAAATTTCGGATTTTGCAAAGACAAAAATGGCGGCATCTCTGCCGCCATCCGGTTAAAACTTTTCCAGCTTCTGGAGTTCCATTGTAAAGATTGTCACGCCTCCGGTTTCCCGCTCGATGGGAACCGGCGCCCCCATCTGGGAATACATGCTTCCTGCGGCCGAGGGTTCCGGCATTGCATATATCGTCTCCTTCCTGCGTCCTGCCTTTGCTTTCAGAATATCTACCGTCTCCTGCCAGCGGTCTTCTTCCACACCTATCATAATCGTTACATTTTCTTTCTGGAGGAAACCGCCGCTGCTGCTCAGCCTGGTTACGAAAATCTTCTTTTCGTTCAGCTCTTTCAGTGTCGCCTTATAATCTTCCTTCTGCAGTACTGCAAAAATCAGTCTGTTTGCCTCTCCCATATCAAACCCTCCTTGTCCACGGGAACGGTGCGTTCTCTTTTCTCCTATTATAAAACGGTTCCCGGGGAATTACCAGATTTTTTTCAGCACCTCCTGAAGCTGCCGGGCGGATTCCTCCAGTTTCTCCTTCTCCTCCCGGCCAAGTTCAATCTCCAGCACCTGTTCCGCGCCGTTCTGCCCCACAATGGCTGGGATACTCAGGCAGAGCCCTTCCAGACCGTACTCCCCTTTCAGCAGAACCGATACCGGAAGTACCGTCTCCCCATCCCGGACAATACACTCCGCTATGCGGGCCACTGCTATGCCGATTCCGTAATAGGTCGCCCCTTTGCACCGGATAATATCATAGGCACTGTCCCTGACGTCCTCATAAATCTCCTTCCAGCTGCACTGTTCCCGGGGAATTCCCCGCAGTTCCCGGAAATGCTCCAGGTCGATGCCGGATATATTGGCAGAGCTCCAAACGGCCAGTTCGCTGTCCCCATGCTCCCCGATGATAAATGCATGGACATTCCGGCTGTCCACCTTCAGAAGCCGTCCCAGCAGATATTTCAGTCTGGCAGTGTCCAGCACGGTACCCGAACCGATAACCCTCTCCCTTGGGAAACCGGATTCCCGAAGCGCCACATAGGTCAGAATGTCCACCGGATTGGACACCACCAGCAGAATTCCCTCACAGCCCACGCGGCAGATTTCCCGGACGACAGACTGCATAATCCGGGTATTTTTCTGTACCAGATCCAGCCTTGTCTCTTCCGGCTTCTGATTTGCGCCTGCGGTAATTATCACCAGGGCCGCGTCCCGGATATCTTCATAGGTTCCCGCATAAATCTCCATGGTATGGGCAAAAGGCAATCCATGGCTGATGTCCATGGCCTCCCCCTCCGCTTTTTCCTGATTCATGTCCAGCAGAACCATTTCTGAAAAAATTCCCCTCTGCATTAAGGTAAAGGCAATGGTGGACCCTACAAATCCGCAGCCAATCACTGCCACTTTCTGAATATTCACCATAAAAAACCTCCTTTTTGATGTAGTATCCATCAAAAAAGAGGTTTTATACCAGATTTTAACTCTCTGTTTTCTTTCCCTGCCGTTCATAATTCACGATAAAAATTCCGGCACATACCAGAACCAGGGCTGCCACTCCCGTCATGCCAAAGGAGCCTCCCTCGTGGAGAATCAGGGCTGACAAAAGCACCCCGAACACCGGATTGGTAAACCCGAAGATGGACACCCGGGATACGGGATTGTATTTCAGGAGCACGCCCCAGAGCGTATACGCCACTGCGGAAATCAGAGCCATATACAGAAGAATGGCGCCGCCCGCCGGGGTGAACACCGTAATCCGTCCGCCTGCCGCAAACGCTCCCGCCATCATCAGAAGACCGCCCGCCAGGAACTGATAGCCGCTGAGCATGACCGGATTCTCCCACTGGGAATACTTTTTAATCAGCACGGAAGACATGCCGTAAGCCGCCGCGGAAATCAGAATATAAATATCCCCGCTCTGAAGACGCAGATCTTCTCCGCCACCGCCCAGATTCACCAGTACCACACCGGCAAATCCTACGATACAGCCCAGCAGTTTTTTCCCGCTCATCTTCTCCTGCCTGAACAGAAGGCTGGAAAACAAAATGGCAAAAAACACATTGGAAGACTCCACAATAGAGCCCTTCACCCCTGTCGTATGGGCCAGTCCCACATAAAAGAAAAAGTACTGAATGACCGTCTGCATAAGACAGATTTTCCCGATTCTCGGCAGGGAGGACAGCCTGGGCCGCAGAAATTCCCTCTGCAGCAGGGAGCCCAGCAGAATAACCAGGACTCCCGCCAGGGCAAACCGCATCCCCGCGAAAAGAATCTGGGCCGCCGTATCGGAAGAGCCAATCCGAAACCATTCATATCCTACTTTAATGCTGGGAAACGCACTTCCCCACAGAAGGCAGCAGAAGGTGGCAAGCAGGCTTACCACCCAGCCCTTCTGAAGTATCTTTTCTGTCTTTGTTCCCATGCTATGCCAGCAGCTCCTCTGCCAGAGTTTCCATGCCCTTTACCGTATCTTCCTTCATGGTAGATTTTATCGTCACACTGTTTTCGCAAAGCGTAATATTTTTCATGCCTTCCAGCATGCCCTTCATCACACGTCCGGCACTGGGAGCCCAGGAACCGTTTTCAATCAGAGCCACTTTCCGGTTCTGATAAGCCTTATGGGAAAGCCGATTCAGGAAATCCTCCATGGGCGGGAACACGCCTGCATCATAGGAAGCGGCCGCCAGCACCAGCTTGTCATAGCGGAAGGCATCCTCTACGGCCTCTGCCATGTCGTCCCGGCTCAGGTCGGTAATCGCTACTTTCTTCGCGCCTTTTTCCTCCAGGATTTCTTTCATTTTCTCAGCTGCCTTCTTCGTGTTTCCGTGTATGGACGCATAGGCAACCAGAACGCCGTCATCCTCCGCCTCATAGCTGCTCCATGTAAGATATTTTCCAATATAATATCCCAGATTTTCTTTCAGCACCGGTCCGTGCAGCGGGCAGATAGTCTGAATATCCAGTCCGGCCGCCTTTTTCAGCAGAGCCTGCACCTGGTTTCCGTATTTTCCTACAATATTAAAGTAGTACCTTCTCGCCTCGCAGTCCCAGTCCTCGTCCACGTCCAGGGCGCCGAATTTTCCGAATCCGTCGGCGGAGAACAGCACCTTTTCGCTCTGCTCATACTCCACCATAACCTCCGGCCAGTGTACCATGGGAGCCATTACAAACTGCAGGGTGTGCGTTCCCAGAGAAAGCGCATCCCCTTCTTTTACTGCAATGGTACGCTCAGAAAGTCTGTCAATTTCAAAAAACTGAGGAAGCATGGAAACAGCCTTGGCACTGGCCACCAGCTTCGCCTCCGGATACATCTCCGCAAAAAGCTGAATATTCGCCGCATGGTCCGGCTCCAGATGGGAGATAATCAGATAATCCGGTTTCCGGCCCGCCAGAACCTCTTCCAGATTTGCCTTCCACTCTTCGGTCTTTCTGGCGTCAATCGTATCCATTACCGCAATTTTCTCATCCAGAATGACATAAGAATTGTAGGACACTCCGTTGGGAATGGCATACTGGCTTTCAAACAGATCCAGCGTTTTGTCGTCTGCGCCAATGTACTTAATCGCATCTGAAATCACTACATTACTCATCCTTGTTTCCTCCTGTTTCTTTATCCCTTTTCTTATTTTTCTGTACTGCCTTTAGAAAGCCGAAGGGAATCCCTTCGGCTTTACATTCTTTCCATTCCTTATCATACTATGGGCGCACCGCAGTTGTCAACTGTTCTGCCCGCCCTTTCAGCACCTTTCCGGCGATTCCATCCCAGGAAACCTTCTCAAGGGAGCGGGCCAGTTTCTCCCGGTTTCCGGTCTTTTCTGCCGCCCGGACAATCGCATCTGCCAGGGCCCTTTCAAAACCAGGAAGGTCCTCTCCTTCCGGCTCGTCCTCATTTCGCATCCGGGGCGGCGAGACAAATTCCACCCCGTGGCCGGGTACATTTTCTTCCAGCCAGGGCCGGATTCCCGGCAGGTCCGTACATACCACCCGGCATCCGCAGGCCAGCGCCTCAATCACCGAAAGCGGCAGTCCTTCATAAAAAGACGGAAGGACGAACACATCCCGGGTATTCAGAAGCGCCGCCAGCTCCGGCTGGGCCAGCCGCCCGGCAAACTCCACCGGGTACCTGCAGGCGCCGGCCAGCCTCTCTATCTCCCGGTGTTCCTCTTCCTGGCCCCAGCCTCCCGCCAGCGTCAGGGATACTTCTCCTTCCGGCCAGTCCAGATAATCCATGGCCCGAAGCAGACTTTTTACTCCCTTTTTTTCTGAAATCTTTCCGGCAAAGGCAAGGCGCAGGTCCTTCCTGCCCTTCCGCCGCCCGGCCTCCCTTTCGGTCCGCTCTTTCGTGCAGGAAAAAATACGGCCGTCGTACCCTGTCCCCAACACCTGAACCTGCCCCTCCCGGCAGGAAAAAATCTCTTCAATCTGCTCTTTCTGTTCCCTGTGAAGGGCCCAGATGCCATCCAGCTTCTGTATCTCCCGGATTATCTCTTCCCGGAACAGTCCGTTCTGCTTTATCTGCCGCAAATCCGAGCCATGGCAGATTCCCTCCACCCGGCAGTCCGGACAGAGCTTCCTCACCAGGGCCGTCAGCAGATAGAGATGATGACAGAGAATGATATCCGGCTGAAACCGTTCCACGGTCTCTGTCACCCGTTTCCCAAAAGCCTGGAAAAACTGCTCCGTCATTTCCGGAGTCATATCCCGGTACCGGGTGCTTTCATAAGGCATCTCATCGGACATGCCCGTAATGGCAAAGGGCAGCTCCTCTGTCCGGAAATATACCGGGCAGAATTCCACTTCCCGGGGAAAGCAAACCTCATCCTCCCGGTACACCCCGGCAATCACCGCCTGTTCGTGCCCCATCTGGCTGAAGGAATTCACAAGCCCCGTCAGATACACACCGCTCCCGGTGCTGTGCGGCTTCTGAGCCGTCACGCTTAAAATTCTCATGTTCCCTTTCCTCCTGATTTTCATAATCTTCCTGCCAGTTGTTTCAAGGTAGCAAAAGTGCGCGGCACGGAACAGTCCGCATATCATATAATAATACTAAAAATACCAACAGGTCAGGTTCCTGCTTATGAATGAAATTCTCAATCAGATTTTAACGTATGTAAAACCCGAACTGGTCATCGTCTCCGTAGTACTTTATTTTGCCGGAAAGGCGCTGAAAAAATCCGGGCTTATAAAAGAGCAGTACGTTCCCCTGCTCCTGGGCGCAGCCGGTATCCTGCTGAGTACGGTCTGGGTACTGTCCACCTGCCCGCTGGACACCCGCCAGGATATCTTTACTGCTGTTTTTACCGCAGTTGTTCAGGGAATCCTGGTGGCCGGTCTCTCCACCTGGGTGGACCGGATTCTCCAGCAGATAAAAAAGAAGGAATAGTTTAAGGGGCCGGGAAACCGCCGTTTCAGATATGAATCTGGAAATTATCATACCCGAATATACCATTTCCCTGTTTTAATTTTCCCTTATCTGCCAGGCCGCTAAAGGCTGTTTCTATCTCATCAATTATGGTCACCGGAACGGATAACCGGTGATGGCCGGGTAAAATTCGCTTTATCTCCAGAGTATATGTATTTTTTATCCGGCTCATAGAAACAGCAGTGTCCCGGAGAATGACCGGGAGTATGGATAACTGAAAGTGTCCGCTTTCCCAGGTCAATGCTGTCTCCGTCATGTAAAAGCATTTGCGGAACGCCCCGGAAAATTTCATACTGGTCTATTTTAAAATCGGAAGGAAAATCACAAGGCTTACATATAAGGCTGTTTTTTACTGCCTGCAAAGGTATGGGAAATTTCACAGCCAGCCATTCTTTTTCTGCTTCATGGACTGCGATAAACCTGAAATACTTGTGGCCGCCAATATGGTCCCAGTGAACATGGGTAGTGATTACCATGACGGGAAGTTCTGTCAGAGTATCCACTATTTTCCAAATACTGGAAATACCAAGTCCCGTATCAATCAAAGCGGCTTTTTCCTCCCCGCACAGAAGATAGCTGTGCGCTTCTTCCCAGTGCTTATATTCGCTGATGGTGGTTCCTGCATTTCCTTCCGAACCGGTTAACGGTTTTGCGAATAATATTCATTCAGTATTTCTGCCAGGACTTTTGGATTCTCTTCATTCACAATATGACCAGTATTTTTAATCACTTTCAGTTCTGCGTTTTTCATGTTTTGTGACAAATAATACGCCGATTTCATATTCGCACTGTCTTTCTCTCCGCAAAGAATTAACGCGGGACATTCAATCTGATTTATCCTGCCGCTGAAATCCAGGTTTTTCATCGTGTTTCCCAGAACAAACGTGTCTTTTTTGTCAAATGCCATCGTTTCAAAAACAGATTTGGGCAAAAATCTAAAAACAATATTTTGAAAACGAAATGCCAGCTTTGGAATTTTATATGGTGTTCCGATTAAAACCAGCGTTTTGACTTTTTCGGGAAAATCCAGGACATAATTCAGTGCCAGAATACCTCCCAGGGAAAGGCCGCACAAATGAATCTGTCCCTCCATTTTGTTACAGTAATTTACAAATGAAGAATACAGATTTTTATAATCTGCTTCTTTTCCTTCCAGGATGGAGGACAGACCAGGACACAGAATTTCCTCATCTTTTGTCATATAGGAAACTGTTTCCTTCCAGCTTGCCGCTTTATGTCCCGAACCGTGAACCAGAATCTTCGTCGCCATGCGTTTCTCCTTTAAAATCAGCCAAATCACCAGGTTTCATTTGTCTCGTTTTTCTAAATTATACCATGGGCTTTCCGAAAAAGACATCACATATTTCCGAAAACAAAAGCGACAGTATCACAATACCGCCGCTTTCGCTTCTGCATTAAAGGAAAAATTAAAAATGCGGATGACAGGACTTGAACCTGCACGTCGTAGACACCAGATCCTAAGTCTGGCGCGTCTGCCAGTTCCGCCACATCCGCATAATCTCTTAATCTCTTCTGTCCGGGCCAAACACGCCCCGTCAGAAAAACTGGGCCAGTTGGATTCGAACCAACGAATGCAGGAGTCAAAGTCCTGTGCCTTACCGCTTGGCGATGGCCCAATAATACTGCAATGTCCATGATACACGGCCTGCTCCGCGCTGACGCCTGTATCATATGAAAAAAGATTACGCTGCAGCGTAATCTCCGCTTTCATTCGCTATGGAAAAGGGTGGATACAGGGACTCGAACCCTGGGCCTCCAGAGCCACAATCTGGCGCGCTAACCAACTGCGCTATACCCACCATAACGTGCCTGGAGGGATTCGAACCCCCGACCCACGGCTTAGAAGGCCGTTGCTCTATCCAACTGAGCTACAGACACATACGCTGTATCTTTCCAGCGTAAGCGGGTGATGGGAATCGAACCCACGTATCCAGCTTGGAAGGCTGGTGTTCTACCATTGAACTACACCCGCATCCACAGTATCGGGGTGACAGGATTTGAACCTGCGGCCTCCTGGTCCCAAACCAGGCGCTCTAGCCAAGCTGAGCCACACCCCGAATTTTTTCTTCACACATTCTGCTCGTGACGCAGTAATTATTATATAATAACAGAAAACGCTTGTCAACAATTATTTTTACAAATAACAGACCTTATAATCTGCTTTCCCCGTCCGGTCCGTTTCCATAAGAATATAACTGCCTCTTCTTCCTTCCTGCCGGGGAAACGAAAGACTCCCCGGATTCAGAAGGGTAATCCCTTTTTCCTCCAGCACCAGCGGTCTGTGAGTATGCCCGAACATCACAATATCACAGTTCCGGGCAATTCCCTCGTCCCGGATTCTCTCCGGGCCCAGGGATACCTGGTACTGATGGCCATGGCACAGAAACATCCGGTACCCGCCCAGACTTATCTCCATTTCTCTTGGCATATCCGAAAAAAAGTCATTGTTTCCGGCCACAATATAGCAGGGACATCCTGCCACCGCCTCAATATAATGTTCTCCGCCCTCGGTATCTCCAAGGTGAATCAGGAAATCAATCTCTCCTGCCTGGTCGATTGCCTGGTCAAATCCGGTATGTCTTCCATGAGTGTCGCTGATAATTAAAACCCTCATATTCTTTTCTCCATAATATCCCGCATTTTGCGCAGTGCCTGCCCGCGGTGACTTAATTCATTTTTCTTTTCCGGAGAGAGTTCAGCGGATGTACAGCCGTATTCCGGAAGATAAAAAATAGGGTCATAGCCAAAACCGTTTGCTCCGGCCGGTTCCCAGGCCACGTGTCCTTCCATGATGCCCCGCACCACTTCCCGGCTCCCGTCCGGGAATACGGCGGCCACCGCACATACAAACCGGGCCGTTCTCTGTTCCTCCGGCACGCCTTTCATCCGGGACAGAAGAAGGCTGTTCTTAATATCATAGGAAGTTTCCGTACCAGCATAGCGGGCGGAATAAATCCCCGGCTCTTTGTTCAGATAATCTATCTCCAGACCGGAATCGTCCGCCAGCACCACGGCCCCCATCTGTTTTACTTTTTCCAGACTGGCAATGGCTGCTGCCTTCAGCATGGCATTTTCTTCAAACGTGCTGCCGTCTTCCACAACCTCCACTTCGACGCCCGCTTCTTTCATGGAAAAAATCTCCGCTCCCAGATCTGCAAGAATCATACGGATTTCTTCCATCTTATGTGCATTCCCCGTGGCAAAAATAATTTTCATACGTTTTCATCCCTCTGTTCTGAAGTTTTCCGTCTCGGAGGCTTAGGCCCCAGAAACTGATAAAAATAGGTTTTCAGCATTCCGTTATAGATTTTCCGGTTCCGGTCCGCCCTGCGGCCAAAATACCGCTCTGCGTCCTCATATCCGGTGATAATGTAGGCGGACCAGGAATCCAGCTCCCGGAACCGCTCGCCAAAGGCACGGTAGAGAGCCGGCAGGTTTTTCTTTTCTTCCAGCCGTTCCCCATAGGGAGGATTCGTAATAATAAATCCGTATTTCTTCGGATGGCTCAGTTCCTGCACCGGTCTTTCCTGGAAATGAATCATGTGGTCCACCCCTGCGTCCTTTGCATTCTGCCTTGCCGCCCGGATGGCCTCGCCGTCGATATCGTATCCCTGGATATCCACCTCTGTATCTTTCTGTACCAGGTCCCGGGCCTCTTCTCTTGCGTCCTTCCAGAGTTCCGGCGCCAGCAGGTTCTTCCAGGTCTCTGCCGTGAAACTTCTGTTCATGCCCGGGGCAATATTCGCCGCCATCATAGCCGCTTCGATGGGGAAAGTTCCGCTTCCGCAGAAAGGGTCCACCAGAATCCGGTCCCCGTGCCAGGGCGTCAGCAGAATCAGGGAGGCCGCCAGTGTCTCTGTGATAGGCGCTTTTACCGTCATCTTCCGGTATCCTCTCTTATGCAGGGAGAGACCGGTCGTGTCAATTCCCACGGTTACGTTGTCCTTCATCAGGAAGACCCGCAGCGGGTATGCCGGTCCGTCCTCCGGAAACCAGTTCAGATGATACCGGCTTTTCAGCCGCTCCACCACCGCTTTTTTCACAATCGACTGTATGTCAGAAGGGCTGAACAGCTTACTTTTCACGGAAGCCGCCTTTGCCACCCAGAATTTTCCGTCCGGCGGAATGTATTCCTCCCACGGAATCTCTCTGGTCCTGTCAAACAGCTCCTCGAACGTTTCTGCGTGGAAAGAACCGGCGTTAATCAGCACCCGCTCCGCCGTGCGCAGAAATATATTTGCCTCGCACACTGCCCGGGCGTCCCCGGTAAAATACACTTTTCCGTCTTCCACACGGGAAATCTCGTATCCCAGGTCCTGAATTTCTCTCTTCAGCACAGATTCCAGCCCAAAATGACAGGGTGCTATCAGTTCCATGATGCGCACTTTTTGTTCCCTCCCTCCTGGTATCATATCATTATAATATAATAAGGTCGAAGCCTTGTATTTGTCAAGAAAAACAGCGCCTCCACAGGGAAGCGCTGTTTTTCTGCTGTCTTTCTTTTTCTGTCAGAGTCTTAATAATTGCAGTTTTCGTTCTTTTCGTCTTTGGAACGTGTACTGTTCATGTTTCTGTTCTGGGAACTGTTTTTCCCGGCAGAATTTTTCCCGTAGGAATTCTTGTCCATTGCGTTTTTGTTCTTACTCTGCTCATTTCCATAAGAAGAGTAGGAGTTTTCTGAACTGTTGTCTGAATTGTTATAGTTTTTCGCCATTGTTAATTCCTCCTAACTGTTTGGTTCAGACATAGTATTTTTCAGTTCCCGCAATTTTATACCTTTTTTTCTGATTTTAAATCAAAAAGGCGGCATCTGTCCGGTGCCATCCGGGCCCAGTTACTATTCACAGCCACTCCCCCCACATGCGCAGCCGTCGCCTCTGTAAGGCTTCAGTACCGCTCCTTACGGAGCTAGGCTGCTTATTGTGGGGGGAGGGACTGCTACACAGTCCTGATTCAGAATGCACAGCCAATGCTTATGTGCGAGCACAACGCATTGGCTGTGCATTCTGAATCGGCTGTGAATAGTATCTGGCCTTAAGAAAAAATTAATTTTCAACTTGCTTTTTTTACCAGTTTATATTATACTACGAATGTAGAAACAATTTTCTACAACCCCTTATTAATTATTTATACTCCCCTCAAAAGACCGGTAGCTCCCCTATCGGTCTTTTACTTTGTATATCAGGCGGGGAGATGTCAGCGGAAGCGGACCCGAATCCCGCACCAGAACCCGCAGGCGAATCGCGGATCCTGAATCTGAATTCATCGCCTGCCGCCAATCAGGCGGATAACAAGTACAATCAGAAGTACGGGCAGTATCAGCGGGGCAACCAGACGGATAATTCCGCTGACAACGGCAATAATCAGCAGAAATACTCCTGCCACTGCCAATGCCAGAAGCAGTTTTTTCCACCAGGTATCAAAGCCAAATACATGTACGCTTCCACGGGACGTCTCCTGACGCCTGTAGCTGTCGCGGCTGCCGTAAGTATCCCGGCGGCTGTAGCTGTCCTGACCGGGAGCGTCATACACATATTCGTTTCCACTTCCCGGCCCGTTTCCGCTGGTATCGATAATCGTCCGGGCAATGGCCCAGGGATCTCCCAGCGCATCCGTCACTTCTTCCTGACTTTTTCCTTTTCTCATCTCGTCTGTAATATACTGACTGTAGTATTCCATATTTTCTCTCAGTGTCCCCGGATCCACGTTCTGTTCCAGGGCGGCCTGCAGTTTTTCCAGAAATTCTGTTTTCGTCATCCTTCTCTCCTAACCGGGGTTTTGCTTTTTCCAAACCTCCAGAGGCCTCATCTTTTATACGTCAAAAGACCTCAGACTTAGAGTAGCATAATTTTCAGCCATTTCCAAGCATGAGGTCTTAGTTTTTCATTAACTTTCTCTATGTATTTTCTAAAAATTTTCGAAACCGTACAGAAGATTCCTATACTTCAAAAAGCAGGTCTCCATAGGAAGGCATGGGCCAGATTTCTTTGTCCACTTTCATCTCCAGTGCGTCCACCGGTGCACGAAGTTCGGCCATGGCTGGAATCACATGATAGTAGAAGAATTCTGCCTGTTCTTTTCCTTCTTCTTTTTCAGCAGCCTTATCTGTCACGGCTTCCAGCGCTTTCAGTGCTTTCTTTGCTTCTTTCAGCAGTTCGCTTACTTCGCTCAGAAGTTCAGCCTGTACACTGGCGTCGGCTCCTGCTTCTTTTACGGAAAGCACCGTATCTGCCAGAGACCTGGTATAACGGATGACTGCCGGAATAATCTGTTTCGCTGCAATATCAATCATTGCCTTCGCCTCAATGTTGATGGCCTTGGAGTAGTTTTCATACTTAATCTCTACTCTGGATTCCAGCTCGGCCTTTGTGAAAACATTGAACTTCTCAAACAGAGCGACCGCTTTTTCTGTGGTCAGGGACGGGATTGCCTCAACCATGGATTTCAGGTTGGGAAGGCCTCTTCTTTCTGCTTCCGCTACCCATTCCTCGGAGTATCCGTTTCCGTTAAAGATAATTCTCTGGTGTTCGGTCAGGCAGGTCTTAATCAGGTCATGCACAGCGCCGTTGAAGTCTTCTGCCTTTTCCAGAATATCGCACGCTTCGGAAAACGCTTCCGCCACAATCGTGTTTAATACAACGTTGGGGCCTGCGATGGATTCCCTGGAACCTACCATACGGAATTCGAACTTGTTTCCGGTAAATGCAAAAGGTGACGTCCGGTTCCGGTCTGTAGCGTCTTTGGTTAAATCCGGCAGAGTCGTTACGCCCGTCTCCAGTTTTCCGCCTTTGATACTGTGGGTGGCCTCGCCGGTGCTGATTAACTGCTCCACTACGTCCTGCAGCTGTTCGCCAAGGAAAATGGAAACGATTGCCGGCGGCGCTTCATTTGCTCCCAGACGGTGGTCATTTCCCGGGTCGGCTGCGGATTCACGAAGCAGGTCTGCATGTGTATCCACCGCTTTGAGAATACAGGCAAGTACCAGAAGGAACTGGATGTTTTCGTGGGGCGTTTTTCCCGGGTCCAGAAGGTTGATGCCGTCATCCGTGGTAATGGACCAGTTGTTGTGTTTTCCGCTTCCGTTTACACCTGCAAAAGGTTTCTCATGGAGCAGGCATTTCATGCCGTGCTGGCAGGCTACCTTTTTCAGTGTCTTCATCACAATCTGGTTGTGGTCTACGGCAATGTTGGCCTCTGCATAGATGGGGGCCAGTTCGTGCTGTGCCGGAGCCACCTCGTTATGCTGGGTCTTGGCTGCCACGCCAAGTTTCCAGAGTTCTTCATTGACGTCTTTCATGAATGCGGCTATCTTCTGCCGGATACTTCCGAAATAGTGGTCGTCCAGTTCCTGGCCTTTTGGCGGCATGGCGCCAAACAGGGTCCGTCCGGTATAGATTAAGTCTTTTCTCTGTAAGAACTTATCCGCGTCAACCAGGAAATACTCCTGCTCGGGTCCTACAGACGGTGTTACCTTTTTGGAAGTCGTGTTTCCGAACAGGCGAATCAGACGCAGTGCTTCTTTGTTGACGGCTTCCATGGAACGCAGAAGCGGGGTTTTTTCATCCAGCGCTTCGCCCGTATAGGAGCAGAAAGCTGTGGGAATACAGAGGATTGCGCCTGCGGCGTCTTTTCTTACAAATGCCGGAGACGTGCAGTCCCAGGCCGTGTATCCTCTTGCCTCAAATGTGGCCCGAAGTCCGCCGGACGGGAAGGAAGACGCATCCGGTTCCCCCTTAATCAGTTCTTTCCCGGAAAAACTCATCAGTACTTTTCCGCTGGGAAGCGGCGCAGATATGAATGAATCGTGTTTTTCTGCGGTAAACCCGGTGAGAGGCTGGAACCAGTGCGTATAATGGGTGGCGCCTTTTTCAATCGCCCATTCTTTCATCTCATGGGCAATCACATCGGCAGTGGCCAGATCCAGTTCTTTTCCCTCTTCGATGGTTTCTTTCAGTTTCTTATAGACTTTTTTCGGAAGCCGTTCCTGCATGACAGTGTCATTGAACACATCTTCTCCAAAAATCTCAGCTACATTTACCAGTTTACTGCTCATAATTACCTTCCTTTCTCACTGTACAGCACTGTTCTTCGCGGAAAACCGGACGGATTTTCCCGAAAAATAAAAAAGAGGACATTCCGCCTAAGCGGAACGTCCTCGTTCTCTTGCTGATTTATATTCAGGATATGTTATAAGATACACCTGTTTTACTTAAAATGCAAGCATTTTTTTCAATACATTCTAGACCTCAAAGAGCAGATCCCCATAGGAAGGCATAGGCCACATGTTCTTATCCACTATCATTTCCAGCTCATCTACGGGCTTTCTCAGGTTTTCCATAGCCGGAACCACCTGCTCCATAAAGTAGTAAGCCTGCTCTTTTCCTTCTGCCCTGTCTCCTACCCCGTTCATGACATCTACCAGTTTCTGCAGTGCTGTCTTCGTCTCTGTCAGAAGGCGGGACGCTTCCACCAGAAGGTCGTCCTGCACACTGGTATCCGCCAGGGAGCTGGCCTGATGTACCTGATTGACAGAGGTGGCAAGAGCAGTCACATACCGGATTACTGCCGGTATGATATGCTTGCTCGCAATGTCTATCATGGAGCGTGCCTCGATATTTACGGCCTTGGCATAGGCCTCGTATTTGATTTCCGCGCGGGATTCCAGTTCTGCGCGGCTGAATACATGGAACCGCTCAAACATCTGCACGGACTTCTCGTCACAGAGGTACTGAATAGATTCTACCATGGTTCGGATGTTGGGCAGGCCCCTGCGTTTCGCCTCTTCCACCCATTCTTCCGAATATCCGTTTCCGCTGAAAACAATTCGCTGGTGCTCTGTGGCATATTTCTTTATCAGGTCGTGAACGGCCATCTCAAAATCTTCCGCCTGTTCCAGATAATCGCAGGTGTCCGCGAAGGATTCTGCCACGATGGTGTTTAAAATCACGTTGGGGGAGGCTACGGAATCCCGGGAGCCTACCATACGGAATTCGAATTTGTTTCCAGTAAACGCGAAGGGAGACGTCCGGTTCCGGTCTGTGGCGTCCATGGCAAAATCAGGAATCGTCTTCACTCCGGTATGGAGTTTTCCGCCCTTCAGGCTGTGCGCCGCCTCACCGGTGCTGACAAGCTGGGACAGCACGTCCTCCAGCTGCTCGCCCAGATAGACGGAAATAATGGCCGGAGGCGCCTCGTGGGCTCCCAGGCGCTGGTCATTTCCCACATCCGCGGCAGATTCCCGCAAAAGCTCTGCATGCATGTCCACGGCCCGCAGAATGCAGACCATCACAAGCAGAAACTGGATGTTTTCGTGGGGTGTTTTCCCCGGATCCATCAGGTTGATACCATCGTCTGTTACCAGGGACCAGTTATTGTGCTTTCCGCTTCCGTTCACCCCTGCGAACGGTTTTTCATGAAGCAGGCAGTGCAGGTTATGCCGGTAGGCTACCTGCTTTAACGTCTCCATCACCAGCTGGTTATGGTCCACCGCCACATTGCACTTGGCATAGATAGGCGCCAGTTCGTGCTGGCCCGGCGCTACCTCATTGTGCTGCGTTTTGGCGGACACGCCCATCTTCCAGAGTTCCTCATTCACGTCCCTCATAAAGGCGCCGATTCGCTCCCGGATAGCTCCGAAATAATGGTCGTCCAGTTCCTGCCCTTTGGGCGGCATGGCACCAAACAGTGTCCGTCCGGTAAACACCAGGTCTTTCCGCTTTAAATATTTATCCCGGTCCACCAGGAAGTATTCCTGCTCAATTCCCACAGACGGCGTAACTTTTCTGGATGTGGTATTTCCAAACAGCCGCAGAAGCCGAATAGACTGCCGGTCAATGGCCTCCATGGAGCGCAGAAGCGGAGTCTTCTGGTCCAGAGCTTCTCCTTTATAGGAGCAGAATGCCGTAGGAATGTAAAGAATCGCGCCCGTTCCCTGGGGGTTTTTCTTCACAAAAGCCGGAGACGTACAGTCCCAGGCTGTATATCCCCTGGCCTCAAAAGTAGAGCGCAGACCGCCGGAGGGGAAGGAGGACGCATCCGGTTCTCCCTTAATCAGTTCTTTCCCGGAGAATTCCATCAGAACCTTGCCCGTGGGAAGGGGCGGGGAAATAAATGCGTCGTGCTTTTCCGCCGTGGCTCCGGTCAGCGGCTGAAACCAGTGGGTATAATGGGTAGCCCCTTTCTCGATGGCCCATTCCTTCATCTCATGGGCAATCACATCCGCCGTGGTTGCCTGCAGTTCTTTTCCCTCTTCAATCGTCTTTTTCAGTTCTTTATACGTCTTTTTGGGCAGCCGTTCCTGCATCACTGCGTCATTGAAAACATTCTCTCCAAAAATCTCCGCCACATTGATTACATCGCTCATACTTATACCTCTCAGCTCTTTTATCTTAAAAAGGAGTCTTGCTTTCGCAAAACTCCTTTCTATACCGTTTTAACTCTGTCATCCGGAAACTATTCTGCTTTTCCCACGGAGCCGAACAGTTCCATCTTTTCCTTTACTGTAGCCATAATTGCATCTGCGCCCGGTTTCAGAAGTTTACGCGGGTCATAGCCCTTTCCTTCCAGGTCTTTTCCGGCTTCGATATATTTTCTTGTAGCATCTGCAAATGCAAGCTGGCACTCTGTATTTACATTTATCTTGGATACGCCAAGACTGATTGCTTTCTTAATCATGTCTGCCGGAATGCCTGTGCCTCCGTGCAGTACCAGCGGCATCTCACCGGTCAGCTGCTGTACAGCGTCCAGAGTCTCAAAGCTGAGTCCCTGCCAGTTTGCCGGATATTTGCCGTGAATATTTCCGATTCCGGCAGCCAGCATGGTTACGCCCAGGTCTGCAATCATTTTGCATTCCTTCGGGTCTGCGCATTCGCCCATACCTACAACGCCGTCTTCCTCGCCGCCGATGGAACCAACCTCTGCTTCCAGGGACATGCCCTTCTCTTCGCAGATGGCAACCAGTTCTTTCGTCTTGGCAACGTTCTCTTCAATCGGATAATGTGAGCCATCAAACATAATGGATGAAAAACCTGCCTCAATGCACTTCAGGCATCCTTCGTAGCTGCCATGGTCCAGATGAAGTGCAACCGGAACAGTAATGCCCAGTTCTTCCAGCATACCGTTTACCATTCCTACGACAGTTTTGTAACCTGTCATATATTTTCCTGCACCTTCGGATACCCCCAAAATTACCGGTGATTTACACTCTTCAGCAGTAAGCAGAATGGATTTCGTCCATTCAAGGTTATTGATATTGAACTGACCAACTGCATAATGACCTGCTTTTGCTTTCTGCAGCATGTCTTTTGCTGATACTAACATAATCATTCCTCCAATTCTTCCGATGGCTTGAAAAAAACCTGACCCCGAGGGGAATCGAACCCCTGATTCAAGCGTGAGAGGCTTGCGTCTTAACCTCTTGACCACGGGGCCAGAATTACCTCACTAGGACATTGTAGCGTATTTTTCTTAAATATACAAGCCTTTTTTTTATTTTTTTACCCCTTTTACGGAAAGCTCCGTGCTCATGCCTTCCGGCACCATAATTTCCAGCGCCTTGTTGCAGTTTTCAATATCCACGAAATCATGCTGTCCGCCGAACTCCCCGTCCAGTGTCCAGGGAATTTCCTCCAGGGATTCAAACTGAATCCGGCCGGTACGGAAGGCGTACATGTGCTTGCTGTCCACCTGGCCGCCCAGAAGAGCCGCCACAATTTCCTGAAGAGCGATGGGATTTTTGGGCGTTTTGATAAGCGTTACTTCAAATTCCCCATCGTCGAAGATTACGCTTTTCCCTATCATGTTCCGGAATCCGCCCACAGACCGGGAGTTGGTCACCATGCCGAAGACAAACTCGTCCTCAATGGTTTCCCCGTCATGAGTAACTTTAATGTGATAGGAAGGAATGTCAAAAAGACGGGTTACTCCTTCCAGCAGATAAGCCAGATGGCCCAGCACATTTTTCATCTCCTGCCTGGTCTGATAGGAAACATCGGTAAACAGACCGAAAGCCGCAATATACACAAAAATATCATCGTTAAACCGTCCGATGTCGCAGGGAAATGCCTCCCCGTTCACCGCCGTGTTCGCAGCCCGCAGCAAATCTTTGGAAATATGAAGGCTGTTGGCAAAATCATTGGTGGTCCCGGTGGGAATGTAGCCGATGGGAATCCGTTTTTCCCGCCCCATCATCCCGGTCACCACTTCATCCAGTGTTCCGTCTCCTCCGCTGCAGATAACCCGGTCAAAACCTTCCTCCATGGACAAAACCTTCCGGTAGGCATCCTGATAACTCTGGGTGGGATAGACGGTTACTTCATATCCGGCCTTCACCATGAAATCCACAATGTCCGAGAGTTTTGGTTTCAGCAGTCCTTTTCCGGCATTGGGATTGTAAATAAACAGAACTTTTTTCATATTGTCACCCTTTCAGCATAATCTGTTTCCTGTTAAATAAAAAAGCAGGGCTTATGGATTGATTCATAAGCCCTGCCGGCAGAACGGTCTATTTATCTTTAACATTAATCAAGAACCGCTCAATTCCTTTTGCAGCTTCCTCTTCGTCGGTCCCGCTGGCAACCAGTGTAATCTGTTCTCCCTGGGACACCTTCAGGCTCATCATACCCATGATACTTTTGGCATTGACCTTTTTGTTGTCAACTTCAATATGTATCGTACTGGAATACTGACTTGCTTCCTGTACCAGAAGTGCTATCGGGCGTGCCTCCAGCCCATCTGATAATTGAATCGTTATCGGTTTCTTAATCATATTGTTCCTCCTTGCTTTGCCCTTACTGCGTCTGCCATCTCACCCAGTTTCCTGAGTCTGTGGTTCACACCGGATTTCCCAACCGGCGGAGTCAAAAGTTCACCAAGTTCCTTTAAAGTAGCGTCCGGATATTCCAGTCTTGTAAGGGCCATGTCCTTCAGTCCATCCGGCAGCTTCTCCAGGCCCGTCGTCGCCTGCAGAAAACGGATATCTTCTATCTGCTTTACTGCGGCAGAAACGGTTTTATTGATATTCGCAGTTTCACAGTTCACCTTGCGGTTTACTGTGTTGCGCATATCTTTCAGTATTCTGATATTCTCCAGTTCCATAAGGGCAACATGGGCTTCCATGATATTCAGAATGTCAACTATCTGTCCGCCTTCTTTCAGGTAGACCACCCAGGTCTTTTTGCGAAGGACAACTTTGGCCTCCAGCCCGAATGCCTGTATCAGATTCTGGAGCTGTACCGCTTTCCCCTCTGCGGTACATACTATCTCAAAATGGTAGGATTTCTCCGGGTCGCTCATAGACCCTGATGCCAGAAACGCTCCCCTCAGGAAAGCGCGTTTACAGCAGTTCTCCTGAATTACCACATTGCGCACCAGCGAAAGTTCTTCCACCACTTCTCCATGGCAGTCAATCAGCTTGACCGCCTGCAGCACCCGGAGTGTATCCTCATGACTGCGGATAATGATATAGTATGTCTCGCTTCCTCTGGCGCGGTTCCTGCGAACCGCAATATCAGTCTCTATATTAAATGTTTTTTTTAACAATGTAAAGCATTTTCTTGCAACTGCCAGATTTTCCGTGCGGATTTTCAGTGTATATTTTTCCCTGCTGCTGATACATACATTTCCGCACATACTGATAATTGCGGCAAGTTCCGCTATCCGGCAGTGTCTTGCCGGACTGTACTGCCTGGAAAGTTCTTCCTTTACTCTTCCTGAAAATGACATTCTTACACCCGCTTTACTTTTTCGCCGTGTCCCGTTCTATGTCCCGGTGCTCTTTTTTCCAGCCGTAGGCCTCGCCGTCTTTCTGCAGTGCCTGATAGATGCTGTTGGCCAGTGTCACGGAGCGGTGTTTCCCGCCTGTGCAGCCGATAGCCACCACCAGCTGATGCTTTCCTTCCGCTATATAATTGGGAATCAGAAAACGAAGCATCTCTTCCAGCATGCCAAGAAACGTCTGCGCTTTCTCGTTGTGCATGACATATTCCTGCACCTCCCGGTCGTTTCCGGTTTTGGGCCGGAGTTCGTCCACATAGTAGGGATTCGGCAGGAACCTCACATCAAATACCAGGTCCGCGTCCTCTGGAATCCCGTACTTAAATCCGAAGGACATAATCGTGATATACAGATTTTTATATTCTTTGTTATCTACAAAGATTTTATCCAGTTCTGCCTTCAGTTCCCTGGTCAGAAGCCGGCTGGTATCCAGTACATAGTCGGCCCTGCGCTTTAAAAAATCTATCTTTTCCCGTTCTTTTTTTATTCCGCTTTCCACCCTGCCTCCGCCGGCAAGAGGATGGGTTCTTCTTGTCTCCTTGTATCTTTTGATGAGTGTGGTGTCTGCCGCATCCAGGAACAGGACCTCGTACTTCATTTTTTCCCGATCCATTTTCTGCAGAATGCTCTCCAGTTCGCCCAGCCGCTGTCCGCTCCGGATGTCAAGCCCCAGGGCCGCCTTTGCGATTTCCCCGCCCGGCTGAAAAAGCAGCTCTGTCAGCTTTGGAAGCAGCGGTACCGGAAGATTGTCCACGCAGAAATATCCCATGTCTTCCAGCATCTTCAGTGTTGTCGATTTCCCCGCTCCGGACATTCCGGTTACAATCACGAATCTCATCTAAAATTCTCCTATCCGTTTTACCTCCGGCTCCAGCCAGACGCCGGAGTTTGCATGTACTTTTTCACGCACCTGCGAAATCAGTCCGCTGATATCCGCGGCCGTGGCATTTCCTGTATTGATTACAAATCCACTGTGTTTTTCAGAAACCTGGGCTCCGCCGACAGAGAATCCTTTCAGACCGGCGTCCTGAATCAGCTTTCCGGCAAAGTACCCTTCCGGTCTCTTAAATGTGCTGCCGGCACTGGGATATTCCAGCGGCTGCTTCTCCAGCCTCTTCTGCCGCAGTTCCTCCATCCGGGCCTTAATCGTCTCCCGGTCGCCTTCCTGCAGGCAAAGTACCGCTTCCAGTACAATATAGCCTTTTTTTGCCACCACGCTGGTCCGGTATCCCAGTTCCAGTTCCTCCTTTTCCAGAGTCAGAAATTCTCCCTCTCCCGTCATCACATGCACACGGCAGAGCACATCCTTCATCTCGCCGCCGTAGGCGCCCGCATTCATCACCACGGCGCCTCCCAGCGTCCCCGGAATCCCTGCGGCGAACTCAAAGCCGGTCAGCCCGGCCTCCAGGGCGGCCGCCGCCACCTGGGCCAGTCCGGCTCCTGCCTGGGCCGTCACCGTTTCTTTTTCCACGGATATCCGGTTCATCAGATTCTGAATCATAACCCCCCGGTATCCTTTGTCGCCCACCAGAAGGTTGCTTCCCTTTCCCAGTATATAGAAAGGCATTCCTTCCTCCCTGCACAGAAGCACTACCTTCCGCAGGGCCTCTTCCGTTGGCGGCGTGACAAAATAGTCGGCAGGGCCTCCCACCCGGAAGGTCGTGTGTTTTTTCATCGGTTCGTTTTTCCATATATATGATGTATCCAGCAGTGTATACAGCTTTTCTTCAAAATTCTGCGTCATAAATTTTCCCTTTCCGCTTTTCTCCGTTTCCTCCCCGTCCCCGGCATCCTGCTTCGGACAGGCAGGCCGATATATATTTAATCATACACTAATTATTTTGCAAGTTCAACGCCGCTCTTGCAAATTACAGTAAAATACGGTATATTGTCATTAAATCTATCCGCTGAAAGCGGAGACAAAAAGGAGTGAACAGATGCCGTGGACTCGCAAAGTGTCACGCAAATTATAATTCTTGCTGTCCTGCTGCTTCTGTCCGGATTTTTTTCTTCCGCAGAAACGGCCCTGACAACCTCAAACAAAATTCGTATGCGCTCTCTTGCCGAGGAGGGAAATAAAAATGCCGCAACGGTTCTGAAGGTAACCGAAAACTCCGGCAAAATGCTGAGCGCGATTCTGATTGGAAACAATATTGTAAATCTTTCCGCTTCGTCCCTTACTACAACAATAGCGTACAATCTCGGCGGAGCGGCGGTGGCTGTGGCAAATGCCGTCATTACCGTTCTGATTCTCCTGTTTGGAGAAATTACACCAAAAACCATGGCCAGTATTTATGCCGACCGGATGGCTCTGATATATGCCGGAATCATCAATATTTTTATGAAAATTATGACGCCGGTGATTTTTATTATCAACGGTCTGTCTACGGGCGTGCTCTTTCTTCTTCGTATCAACCCGAAAGAGCAGAACCGGGCCATGACGGAAAATGAGCTTCGTACCATCGTGGATGTCAGCCACGAGGACGGTGTAATTGAGTCAGAAGAAAAAGAAATGATATATAACGTGGTAGATTTAGGTGACGCCAAAGCCCGGGACGTTATGGTTCCCCGGGTCAATATGACTTTCGCCGAAGTGGACGATACATACGAGCGGCTCCTGGAAATCTACCGGGAAGACCGGTTTACACGGCTTCCGGTTTATGAAGGTTCCAAGGACAATGTGGTCGGTACCATCAACATGAAAGACCTGCTTCTTTTTGACAGCAGAAAGGAGTTCCATATCCGGGACATTCTCCGGGAGGCCTATTTTACCTATGAATACAAAAGCATCTCCGAACTTCTGGTGGAAATGCGCCAGGCATCCTTTAACATCGCTATTGTACTGGATGAATATGGCGAGACCGCAGGTCTCATCACTCTGGAGGATATCCTGGAAGAGATTGTCGGAGAGATTCATGACGAATACGACGTCTATGAAGAAGAAAATATCCGCCGTACCGGCGACCGGGAATACATCGTGGAAGGCTCTACCAGCCTGGATGATTTAAACGATACCCTGGAACTGGATCTGGAATCGGAGGATTATGATTCCGTAGGCGGTTTCATCATTGAACATCTGGACCGGCTTCCAGCGTGCGGCGATGAAATCACCACTGCTTCCGGCATCCGCATGGTGGTGGAAAAGCTGGATAAGAACCGGGTGGAACAGGTTCACCTGTATCTGCCGGAAACATATGAAACGGAAAATGAGGATGAAAAAAACGGGTAGGACTGTCCTGCCCGTTTTTTTATTCTTCTTTTACTTCCTCTCCGGCCAGTTTCAGGATATCCGTCACTTCCTCTTCTGTCCGTCCGGTAAATTCTGCCAGTTCCTCCACTGTGATTTTCCTTCCCATCTCTTCTGTCAGACGCTTTATCTGAACATCCAGCTCATTTACCTGGTCCGCCAGCCTCTGGTCACGAGTTTTCATTTCTCCCTGATTTTCCAGATACATCTGCATCAGTTCCCGGACGGTCCGCAGAATTTCTTCTTCCGAAGAATTTTCCTTTTCCAGGGCCATCATCAGGCCTACGCTTCCTTCCTGCACCAGGTCCCCCAGAAACACTCTCCCGTCGTGCAGTTTCTTTGCCAGGGCCAGCACCCGGGGAAGATAGTAGGCTACCGGCGTTCCTGAAGGCATCTCCTGAAGCTCCTTCTCATAATGCCGCAGGAAATCCTGCTCTTCTTCCGAGAATTTCCCTTCCGTCTCGGCGCTCCCGGTTACATGAATACTGCCGCCGGTTTTTACATATCCCTTCACCAGAACTTTCTGGGAAAGCAGATAGTCAAACACCAGCTCCATCTGCCCTTTTGAGAGTCCTTCGTCTTCAAAAAATTTTTCTGTCTCTTCTTTGGAAATGACATTCCCGTTCCTGCGGCTTTGAGCCAGAATCCCCGCCAGTTTTTCCTGGAACTGCTGTTTTGCCATCAGTTTTCCTTCCTTTCTTTCATCCGTGTCTGTTTCCCACTCTTCTTCTAAAATTCAACCCTCCCCTGATATTATAAAGGAAAATCATCCTTTGTCAATTTTTCCTTTCCGGCATATGCTGTTACAGAAAGGAATTCTGAAAGGGGTATCACATGCCATATTCAATTATGCTGGACAGCGGACACGGGGGGCGGGACCCGGGAGCCGTATTTGACGGAAGACAGGAAAAGGATGACGCTCTGAACCTGACCCTGGCGGTAGGTGAAATTTTACAGAACAGAGGGGTCAACGTAGAGTACACACGGACGACCGACGTTTACGAAACTCCCTACCAGAAAGCCATGGAGGCCAATGAAGCCGGCGTGGATTATTTTGTCTCCATTCACCGCAATTCCAGTCCGGAAGAGAACCAGTACAACGGCGTGGAAAGTCTGGTATACGATTTATCCGGAGTCAAGTATGAAATGGCTCAGAATATCAATGCGCAGCTTGAAACCATGGGGTTCGTCAACCTGGGAGTCAAGGCCCGGCCAAACCTGGTGGTTCTGAAACGGACAAAGATGCCGGCCGTTCTTGTGGAAGTAGGATTTATCAACTCCGATATCGATAACATGCTTTTTGACCAGAATTTTGACGATATTGCCCTGGCCATTGCCGATGGCATTCTGGACACACTGAATATGCAGTCCCAGGAAGAGGACGGTCCTGCTCTGTCACCGGTTTCCTACAGCGTTCAGACCGGCGCCTTCCGGAACCGTCTCTATGCAGACCGGCTGGTTCGCGAACTGACAGAGCAGGAGTTCCCCGCCTACATTGAAGAAGAACGCGGACTGAAACGGGTCCGGGTCGGCAGTTTTCCTTCCCTGGATGAGGCCGTGGACATGGAACGCCGCCTGAAACGGGCCGGGTATCCGACTGTCATTGTCAGTACAGAAACGTAATACTGCCCGCTTATTCCTAAAAAGCTGCCCCAGATACAGATATTCTCTGTCCTGTCGCAGCGAGCGGGCAGGAGAAGGAATCTTCCCCTGCCCGCTCAGTTGCCTAGTCTTCTTCTGAAAGTCCCGTTTCCTTTAAAAACAGTTCCAGGGAGCCCGCTCTGGCCGCTTCTTTCAGCCACATTCTTAACAGCTCCAGATTCTGTTCTCTTCGGATTCGTTTTTCCAGCCAGTCCGGAACCTCGCCTGTTTCTGCCAGAAGTTCCAGTATGCTTTCTGCTCTGCCCTCTGCTCTTCCCTCCGCCCGGCTCTGCCGCCTGGTCTCCTGCACATCGTAGGTTTCAAAATTTTCAAACAGCATCGTAAAATCCCTCCGCTCTGTCCGGTCTGTGAATTCCTCCACTTCGTCTTTCGGTACATTCAGGCGAAACAGCAGTACCGCTATCAGCTTTCCGATAAGCCGCAGTACCGATTCCGGCGCCTTTCGGCTCAGTTCCTCGAAATATTCCCTGGGAATATCCTGCAGTGCCCGGAAGTCTGCCGCACTGCGCAGGCGGTCAGTCAGCATCACCAGGGACAGCTCGTCTCCTTTTTCCACCAGTTCTTCTACGCTGTAACGGGAAAGGGGAACCACAAGATACCGGAAATCCGGTATATATTCCCCCAGCACATCGCTCAGATTTACCCGGTCCCGAAAATTCTCTGCCGCTGTCCATCTCCCGGGTCCATCATAAAATACCACCGGCAGAATAGGCGGATACCGGAAGTTTTTCTTCCTCGTACTTCCTTTCTGTTTGTCTTCCTGCTCTTTCTCATAATCCGTCAGTATCTGAACAATGTAGCGCAGGACCCGGAAGGACATGCTGTAGTCCACACTGGACTGGTGTTCTATCAGGGCAATCAGACAGATGGGCTCCTCCTGTCCGTTCAGACGAATTTTCTTGACCGAGTCCGAATCCCGTCCTTCCTGCCACATCCAGAGGAACCGTTCCGTAACGTCCTCAATATCTCCGGGCTGAACTTCCTTTAAAAGATCCAGTCCCACGTACCCGCGCAGAAACTGGGCGCACAGAAGATGGTTGTCAAAAATAAGTTTGGCTCCGCTGTCTTTTACCTTCGTGTTCCGAATCGTTCTGTTTTCTCTGTCTGTCATGCAGTTCTCCTTTCTTTTCCGGGGAACCCATAACAGATATTTTCGCTGTTATACAGCCTTTCTCTGCTTTTATTGTAGCAGTCCTTTTCAGGAAAGACAACGAAATTCTCGTCTCCGGTATTCCCCTAATATTTCATCGCTTCCCGGAACCGAAAGCACACAGAAAAAGGACTGCTGCTTACCCTTCTCAATGAATAAACAGCAGCCACAGATTATTTCGCAATGACAAACATAATATACCGCACCAGTGTATACACAACCAGTACTGCGGCGATAACTGTCTCAATCAGCACTATCCAGGAAAGCCACGGCATGGCATTTCCGGTGTTTGCCAGCCACGCCATCGTCATCTTAAGACCGATTGCGGAAATCACAAACGGGAAGGTAAACGCCGCATAGCTGGGATAGAATTTCAGTTTCAGGTATTTCGTCAGATTCAGCAGTACTATGACATAAATCACAAAGGAAAGTACTGCCAGAAATCCTGCCATGGCCAGAGATTTGTCTGCCACGGACTGCATGTAGCCCGCCAGGCAGAGAGAAGCCGGAGCTGTGTAGATACAGAACAGCGGCCTGGCCGGTTCCGGAACTTCTTTTACCTTTACATAGCGGTATGTAACCAGGACCAGAAAAACCAGCAGCATGATGAATGCGAACCAGAACAGAACGGTCCCCAGCCCGGTCTGCCGGAAAGCCGGCGCTGTTACGCTGGCCACCGCGATTCCCACGTATACAATAAAATAGCTGGCAAATACCTTTGGCAGATTCAAATGCAGTATGAACTGTTTTGTAAAGTACACAATCAGCACCACATGAATCAGTATTCCCACATACCACAGCGCCGTGGCCGGACCGCCCGCAAAAGGCTTCAGATAACCGGCCAGCAGCATCAGCGCCATGGAAAAAGTTCCGAAAACGCTGGCCATAATGGGGTTCTTCATATCCCCGGCAAATGTGGACGGATACATAACCGTTTTTACCAGGAACAGAATAAGCAGCAGGGCAGCAGCCGCCCCGCACACCAGACGAAGTCCGGCAGAATAAGTCTCCATCAGGTTACCAAGAGCCGCCAGTCCGAGGGCGACTCCGGTAACCGGAAGCGGTATTTTCTTAATCATACTTGTCTCCTGCCTTCTTTCCCCTATGCCGCAGCATCGGTATTGGTAAGACCAAGTTCACGGACAATAATCTCGCCAGCCTTCCATGCACACAGTCCGGTAAAATAGATGCACTGCTCTTTGTGTTCACCTTTTCCCATATCGAACTCTTTTGTCAGCACACGGCAACAGACGGAGTTCTTCCCGTTTTCCTTGCGGAACCAGGTGTGAAGCTCATTGGTAAGCTCCATACATTTTACAACCTTCGGGTCCTTCGGTCCGTTCTGCTCTGTTCTTCCAAAGAACATGCCCAGGGCCAGAATTCCTCCGTTCAGTGCGCCGCACATACAGCCGGAACGGCCTGCGCCTACTGCCATACCAGAAGCCATTGCGATTACTTCTTTCGGTACATCCAGTTCAAAATTATCCCGGATGGATGCCATCACAGCTTCACAGCAGAAATATCCTCCTCTGTAGTATTCTTCTGCATCTTTTCTGATTTTCTCAAGACTTACCTCGTTTTTTACGTTCATTCCCTTTTCCTCCTTTGTTCTGGGTCTTTTGTTCTCCTCTATTGTAGTGCCTTCCCTCCCGGACCGGTAATCGGATTTGTCGATAGGTTTCCTCTTCTTATTTTTGTTTTCTATAAGTTCGTCAGATTCATCAAAAAAACCGCGTTCCGAAGAGAACTTTTTATGAAAATTCCCTGCGAAACGCGGTATGATTTTTCTGTTTTGTTTTTATGTGTCAGCAAAACGGTGATACATCTTCCGGATATCAGCGCTGGATTTCTCCCCGCTCAATCCGATTCATCCAGTCTTTTACGTGTTTCATAAATATCTGCACTTCTTCGCTGATATATTCTCCTTTTCTTGTCAGCATCTGTGCGCTCCAGCGGTAATCCCCGTCCGAAAACGGAATCATTACCAGACCATTCTGCCGCATATCGTCAAAGACAAAATCCACGGTTACGGAAAGGCCTCTGTTCTTTGCGACCATTTTATGACACAGACTGAAGCCACTCGTCTCATAAACGATATCCGGTTCAAATCCGGCTTCCCGGCATTTGTCACAGATGAGATGATAGATTTTAAATTCACTGCTTTCAATAAACAGCTTTTCCCCTCTCAGGTCCTCAATGGTGACTTCTTTTTTCCGGCTCAGAGGGTGAGATTCATTTACCAGCAGCTTTACAGGAAAGCTCTCCAGTTCCATAATGTCGTAAAGTCCTTCCGGGCACGGACCGATGGAAAACGCCACGTTCCCCTCTTTTTCCAGAAACAGCCGCTCCACCTGACAGTCCGGATATTCCCGGTAGCCAAGCTCAATATCCGGCCAGGCTTCCCGGAATGCCGTCAGACAGTCCGGCGTCAGCAGACGGATAATTCCATAGGCAGACAGCAGATCTACCGCACCCCGTTTCCGGTTCTCTATGTTCCGGATTTCCTGACTCAGATTCTGCCAGCTTTCCCCTATCTGTTCTGCGGTCTTAAGAAGCGCTTCCCCGCTTTCTGTCAGTACAATTCCTTTTTTCGTGCGTACCAGAAGGGTTGTATCCAGCTCTGTCTCCATGTTCCGGAGTATCCGTCCCAGGCCCTGGGAAGAAAGATACAGCCGTCTGGCGGCCTGGCCGATACTTTTTTCCTGACAGATAACACGGAAATATTCCAGGTCTTTCATATCCATCTTTTTTCACACTCCCCTCTGCTTCGCATTCCCGGCAGCGGCTACCTGGCTTCCATACATTCTTCCAGGAAGTTCTCAAGCCGTGCCTCATATCCTTCCCGGTCCCGGTAAAAAGCTTCCATGTGACCGGCTCCCGGCACAATCCACTTCTCCACCTTTCCCACATAGGACTCGTAAATTTCTTCGCACATTTCCTCCGGAATAAACCGGTCTCTTCCGCCGTGAATCAGAAGGGCCGGGATCCTTGCGCGGCGAACCGCCCGGGCCGCACTGCAGTCATCCAGTCCCCATCCGGTATCCCGTCTGTGAAAACTGTCCACCATCTGAAGCACGGGGAACGCCGGTATGTGCCAGCGCTCTTTCAGCACATGGGCAAAGACATCCCGGGCCGAGGTATAGGCGCTGTCAGCCACTACTCCCTTCACCTGAAGGGGCAGTCTTTTCCCCGCCGCCATCAGGGCCGTGGCCGCTCCCATGGACAGTCCGTGCAGAATCATCCGGCTGTTTCCTCTGGTCTTCTTCACCAGCCACTGTGCCCAGAGAGCCGCATCCTCCCGGTTCTGCTCTCCGTATCCTGTCCTGCCGCCCTCGCTTTTCCCATGTCCCCGGGCGTCCGTTAGCAGCACCTGGAATCCGTTCTGCAGATAATACCGGGCAATTCCGGCCATATCCGTGGTTCCTCTTCCCGTGAATCCGTGAAAGCCGATAACGGCTTTCCCTTCTCCCTCACCCGGATACCAGATGGCATGAAGTTTCAGATTATCTTCCGATATCAGGAATACATCCTCATGAGTCTGGGCAAGAAGCCACTCCCGGTCCTCCTCCCGCTGCGCGGCACTGGAAACCAGGTCTTCCTCCTCCAGTTCTCTGAGCAGATTCTTCTTCCCTCCGGCACATCCGGTCATCTGTCTGTATAAATAAACGGCTCCGGTCAGCTCTGCTCCTGCCAGCGCCGCCACTGCTCCTGCAATTTTCTTCTTCATTTTCTCACCACTTTATGATTTCTTTTTGCCGATAAAAGATTTCAGTTTCAACGCTTTTTCAATATTTCCTTCCACCTTCAGTTTTCCAAAGGTCACTGCCATGACGGGATCCTGCTTTCCGGACGCAATCTTAAACAGCGTGTCTGCACTGCAGGTAAACTGCGCGTCCCGGTCATGATATTCATAGGGCTCCACATGAATCTGCCCATCTTTTACTTCCACGTAAAAAATCCCTTCTGCCTCACCGGTAATATGGAACTGATAAGCCAGATGTTCACTGATGTCTGAGGCATCCGCCTCAGTCAGTACTGTTTTTACCTTTTCAAACATTTCCCCATATGTCATATCCATCCTCCTTTCGACCATTGGTCGTATCATCTTTCCTGATAATTTACCACGTTTTCGACTGACGGTCAATAGGAGGAACCTGTAAAAAAACCTCCTGTTTCACCTGGATTTTATGTGCATTTTCCCAGTTGTTTCCCGTATTTTTTCCGTGCTATACTGTAGCCAGAGTATGACTTATGAGAAGAAGAAGGCGAATTTATGGCAAACAGTGAAAAATACGACAAAATTCTGGACGCCCTCCAGGTGCTTCTGGAAAATAAAAAAATGCAGTCCATCTCTGTCAGTGAGATTGCCCAGACTGCCGGGATGGGAAAGGGCAGTATCTATTACTACTTTCCTTCCAAGGATGCCATTCTGGATGCACTGATTGTCCGGACCTATGAAAAACCCGTCCAGACTGCCCGGAACCTGGCCCGGGAAACCGATATCTCCCCCTTCACGAGAATGGCCATGATTTTCCAGGCCTGCCGGAATTCTTCCTCCGCATTTCTGAAGTCCGAGGGAAATGCCACAGAGGGAGCCCGGGAGAAGGCGTTTCTCCACCAGCGTTACCTGCATTATATGATTTCCGGCTTAAAGCCCTCCCTGGCCGAGATTATCCGCCAGGGGACCCGGACCGGCGATATCCATTTCGATTATCCCGACGCCCTGGCCGAAATCGTCCTTCTCGTACTGACGGTCAAACTGGACAACACCCTGGTCCCGTCCACCCGGGAAGAGACGGAATACACCATCCGGGCGCTGGTCGCCCTTCTGGAAAAAGGTACGGAGAACCCTGCCGGTTCTCTGGATTTTCTGATGACACGGTAAGGAGGACTGTATGATAAAACTGGTTGTAAGTGATTTGGACGGAACCCTTCTGACAGACTACTGCCAGGAGCTCCCGGAACATATTCTCCGGCTTATCCGCCGCCTGAAAGACCGGGGCATTCTGTTTGCCGCGGCCAGCGGACGGCAGTATGCCAATATTCGCCGTCTTTTTGCGCCTCTCGGTTACGAGATTCCCCTGATAGCGGAAAACGGTTCCTTATGCGTTTACAAAGGCCGCACCCTGGCCACGGGAGAAATCCCTGCCGCCACTATCCGGCATATCCTGGACGGACTGATGGACTACCGGGCGCGGTTTCACACCGGGCACTGTATTCTTTCTGTCAGGGAAACCTACTATACCGACTCCCGGGACCCGCAGTTTACAGATTATATGCTGAACACCATGCACAATCATATTACGGTGGTGCCGGATCTGTATGCCGTAAAAGAGCCCCTTCTGAAGGCGGCCATCTGTGATTTTAACGGGACCCGGGAACTGGAACCTTTTTTCCGGGACCGGCTGAAAGGGGAAATCCGGGTGGCGACTTCTGCCCGGCACTGGATAGACTTCATTGCCCCCGGCGCCAATAAAGGCACCGCTCTTGCCGCTCTTCTGGAATTTCTGCATATCGCCCCGGAAGAATGTGTCTGTTTCGGGGACCAGCAGAACGATATTGAAATGCTGAAGCTGGGCGGGGTTTCCTTTGCCATGAAGACCGCCGCTCCCGGCGTGGCCGAATATGCCGACGCTCAGGTGGACTCCGTACTGCCCGTGCTGGAAAAGCTGTGCGAAAAAGGAAGCCTGTAGACCGGTTTACCCTTGACGGGCTTATCGCAATCGGACAGGGGAAGATTCCTTCCCCTATCCGCTCACCGCGATACCTCGCTCATCTCGTGGCATTGCCACTCGATGACCGTTGCCCGTCGGATGCCCGCTCGTGCAAGCACGGCGGTCGCCCTCCGGGCGTATCGCGCAAAAGAGCCTCCGCAGCCCATTATTTCAGGGCGCCGGAGGCTCTCTTTTTCGTCTTATTTCTCTTCTTTGGTGTCCACAGCCCAGCGGTCAAGCTGTTTCATGAATTTCTCATCCTCAGAAACAACCTTTACCGGCTTTTTATAATCGATGGCCATCAGCCCCAGTACGGATTTTCCGTCTGCAATCTGATTGTCCACGGTGTGAACTCCGATATCCATGGGGGAAGAGCATGCAAGATGCATAAAATCTCTCAAATCATTGGATGTGTAAAGCATAATTTCACGAATCATAGTATGTTACCTTCCTTTCTTCATCTTACATAATGCCACTTATCCAGGGCTTCCGTCAACTCTTTCTTTTCCCGGGATTTTTCTTCAAAGTCTCCGCCTTCCATGACCAGTTCCACGGCCTGACGCATGGCTCTTGCTCCCGCTGTGGCTCCTCCCGGATGTCCCTGCACGGCGCCGCCTGCCGCCAGTACAATATCGGTCCCCGCTTCCCGGACATATTTTTCCACCATGCCCGGATGAACGCCCCCGCCAATCGAAGGCATGGAGGGACGGATATGATACCAGGGAAGGGTCAGCTGGCCAAGCGTCTGCATATACTTCTGATGCCGCAGCGGATAGCCGCCGTAAGGCGTATTTACCATCACAATATCCGCCCCGGCCAGTCTGGCCAGTTTTCCCACTGCCAGCGGGGAAGCCATCCCGTTCAGCGTTCCTTCATAGTACATGCCTGCTCCTGCCGCGTGCCCCAGAACAGGGACGCCTGCCGCCTCGGCTATCTGCTTCAGCGTACTGTAGCCCGCGGTGGCAAAATTCACCATAATGCCGTCTGCTCCGGCGTCCACGGCCCGCTTTACATTTTCCATAATCCGGCTGGAACCGCTTGTCACATTGACAAAATATTTTACTCTCTCTCCCGTCACCTCGGCCGCGGCTTCCGCAGCCTTACGATACGCTTTCACCCGCTCTTCCGGACGGCTGTAAGCCGGGTCGCCCAGAAGTTCATCGTCTTTAATCAGGTCAATTCCTCCCAGGGCCACCTGGTAGAAAATCTTCGCGCCCTCCTCCGGCGTCAGTCCGGTGCAGGGCTTTATCATATTCAGCAGTACCGGTCTGTCCCAGATTCCAAGATATTCCCGTATCCCCTGTATACCGAACCGGGGGCCGGAAAACTCTTGGGCATACTCCTTCGGGAAAATAATATCCAGGAGTTTTACCTGGGCCGAAGTCGACGCGTCATTCCCCAGAAGAGAGGTCAGAAGCAGGGGAAAATCCCCGCCAAAATGAACCGCCGGATATGCAATCTGAATAATGTATTTCTGTGTTTCCTCCGTCACCTGGGGCTCCAGGTCCACCGAAGGCACATCAAAAACATTGACCACTCTGCCCATATATTTTTCCCGAATCTCATCCGTAATGCCGGGCACCGGTATCCAGGTGCCGATAGTCTGACCCACGGCGAGAGTTCCGGCCTTTTTCAGAACATCCGTCTCCCGGGGCAGTTCAATATAATAATATGCCACTACATCATTCTGTTCCTGAACCGTTTCCGGCAGTGTATATAACACAGAATCCATACGTTCTCCTTTCTATCCTTCAGGATTCCCCCTGTCTGATAAAAAAGCCCGGGTACCGTTTCGTACCCGGGCTTTTCATGTTTCTAACTGGCTGACTATATTTTTTCGTGAAAATATGCGTCCGAATTATAAGGAATATTTTCTGTCCTTTTCTCCAGATTCTGCTCCAGAAGTGTGGCAATCTTATCGCTGTCCCGCTCCCTCAGCGCATCCAGATAACTCTGATGCTCCGCTATCATACGTTCCCGCGACTCCCTGCTGTTTAAGAGCTTCTGCCCGTAAATCAGCTTAAAGAAAGACAGATTGTCCCACAGCGACTCTATCATACTACACACTCTGGTGAGTCCGCTCGCCTTGTAAATCGAAAAGTGATACAGACGGTTCTGCTGATATACCTCCACCGCATCCAGTTCTTCTTTTCTCACAATATGCTGATACTCCTCATGAACTTTCTGCAGTTCCGCAATTTCTTCATCCGTAATCTTCTCGCATGCATAACGGGCCGCTACAGGCTCCAGGGCCTTTCTGGCTATGTATATCTGCCGCACGTCATCTTTCGTCAGTACAACCAGCCTGGTTCCCGCATAGGGTATGGACTCCGCAAGTCCTTTTTTCTCCAGATTGCTCAGGGCTTCCCGGATGGGCATCCTGCTGACGCCAAACTGACTGGCAAGCTCTTCGGTGTTCAGCTTGTCCCCCATCATCAGCTTTCCATCCATAATCCATTCCATCAGCTTGTCAAGCACGAGATCCGGAAGACGGCTGTGCTGCAGCGTCTCCCTGCCCGAGTCACTCATCGTTATCCGCATATCTGCTCTCATATAGTTTCACCTGGTAACTCTACAAGCCCAGCTTCAAAACGGCCGCCTTTAAAATGGCTACCTGTGCAGTCTCTTCTATCAGTTCTGCTGTGTGTTCTGCGTTAATTGCATCCTTTCCTACTGCTACCAGCCCATGGTCTTTCAGCAAAAATCCCTGAAGATCCGGGCATTCTCTGTATATCTCTTCGACCAGAGGAAAATCCTCTTTACGAACCATAGCTGCTTCCACGTTCAATGTAGGCAGGTCTGCACTCATCTTCAGTTTCGAATGCCATGTGTTTCTGGGAAGCGCCTTCCCGGTCGCTGCCCAGGCAATTGCATAAGGCGAATGCGTATGCACCACCGCATTGACATTCGGACACATTCTGTAAAGAAGTCCGTGCAGTAAAGCTTCTCTTGTAGGTTTACCTTCCCCTTCTACTAAATTACCGTCAAAATCCGTAATTACAAATCCTTCCGGCGTACTGTCGGCAAAAGAACTGCCGCTGGCTTTTACCAGCATCAGGTCTTCCCCCGGAATCCGGGCGCTTACATTCCCACCGCTTCCTGTCTGTATACCTCTAGTATAAGCTCTTTTACAGGCAATGACAAGCTCCTCTGCTATCTTTTTAACATTTTCTGTCATTTTTTAGTCCTTCTTTCCTCCGTTTTACCTGGTTAAAATATCCCGTTTTAACTTCGGCTTTCCGCTGCTTTCCGTTCCTTCAGCTCCTCCGCCATATAATGGGCGGCCTGAATTCCCCATTCTTCCGTATCCAGATTTCCCGGAACAGTAAGAATCTGTATATTGGGATTTTGGACTGCCGCAAGCTTTCCAAGAAGAATATCATCCACTTCCTTATAATACAGCTCCTCACCCTTCCGGGTATTGTGCCGCATGCCGTCCGTAGGAAGCAGCAGTTTTACCGGATAATCAATTTTATCCAGTCTTTCTATCACCCTGTCTGCCGTGATTTCTGCCTCATCCGGCAGGATTTTAATGTGTGCTGTCGTCGCATTATGATACATCCATACTCTCTCATCCATCCTTGGCGGGAACTCATTGACATTAAAATCAATAAAATCCAGTCCTCCCGGACAGATAACAAGCGGCACCTTATGCTGTACCCCTTTTACCAGTCTGTATTTCGCATCCTCTCCATAGGAGAATCCACCTTTAAAATACTCCTGGGTGATTTCGTGAGTCGTAAAGTCCAGAATTCCGTCCAGCAGGCCGTCTGCCGCCATCTGCTCCATAATGGCTCCGCCGACGCCGGTAGCATGGAAACCGAGGGCTTCAATTCCCATTCGTTCCAGCTCGTCCACGGCGGCGCAGGCTCCGGTATTTGTGATTCCCATAAGGGTAACTCCCACAACCGGCTTGTCGCCCTTTTTCAGAGGCTCCCCTGCATGCTTTACCATGCCGGCACAGCAGGCGCATGCGTTGGCCATAATCTGACGGGTAACCATATTCAATCCGGTAAAATCACAGATAGACGGAATGACGACAATGTCTTTATCTCCCACTACGAGGTCAAAGGTCTTTTTCCCGCATGCAACCGTGGTCGCCATGACCTTGGGGAAGCCAATCGGCAGTGTCCGCATTGCACTGGTAGCCATCACTGTATTCTGCAGTCCCCCTGCTGACAAAATCCCCTGGATTTTTCCTTCGTTGTACAGTTTTCTGGTCATTAGCGCAACCGCTTTTGTCATGAAGTCAATCTTTTCTCCTTTGGTCTTCGGAACCATGGTCTCCCAGTCCACACCGGCAGCTTTCGAAACTTCTTCCCTGGAAATATCATAGTTGCTGGACGGGCCGGGGCCTGTCGCCACGTCAATGACCAGTCCTTTCAGGCCCCACTCCTCCAGCAGTTCTTTCATGTATGCGACTTCTCTTGCTTTTGTATCACAGCTTCCGATAATCGCAACTGTATTCATATAAACTCCTTTAATGCAATGTTCTGACTTTTATTCCTCGCTCAGGCTGAAGTATTTTGTATAAGCTTTGTCCGCTGCCTTCTTTGCATCCTTGTCAATAATTGCGTGCTTGTAATCTTCATATACGAAATCGGTATCCTTCGCTCCAATAACCGGAAGTTTGTTGTCGTGAGCGTCCTCGTATTTCTCTACTGCCGCTGACAGAATCACGTCATGAGCAAGCAGAAGGTGTTTGTGCGGGTCAACGCCTGCTTCCTTGCAGCGGCGAACAGTATCCCGGATAGTCTCCCATGCGGCAACGATGTCCACGTAACGTCCCGGCGGGCAGATATCGTAATGCAGGTTCTTTACCATGTCTTCCGGAGCGTCGATGTTGCCCATTACGAATACGGAATCACCTACACAGAAGTACGGCCCGTCTTCTGTCTGAACCACAACGGTCATATGGCCCGGGCAGTGTCCGAAGGATTCGTATACGCTTACGCCCGGAACGATTTCCACTTCGCCTTTTACTGTCTCAAAGCGCTCTTTTACGCCCGGAACATCATAAGGTGCGATGAATTCGTCGCCTACCGTTACGTCGCCGTCTTTTGCGATAATCGGACGGCAGTAGGATTTATAATGAAGCGGAATCGGGTTGTGTGCATATTCCCATTCTTTTTCATTGCAGATAAAACGTGCTTTCGTAAATTTCTCAAGATAGAATACATGGTCCCAGTGAAGATGGGTAAACAGTACGATGTCTACATCAGACGGTTTGTATCCAACCTGAGCCAGACGGGATTCGATGTCGTCGATGCCCGGTCTCTGCAGGGAGGGTCCGTGATGATATTTGTCTGCATGCTCTGTCCAGGACATTCCTGTGTCTACCAGAACAAGCTGGTCGCCGCCTTCAATCAGGAAGGTAAAATCCGGAAGCTGGTCAGAGTCATTTGTAATCCCCAGTTTCTCTACATATTTTTTAACGGAAAAATGGTACCAGTACTCCAGTGGTTTTGTCGGGATATACCCGGAATTCAGGGGTCTGATTGTTAATGCCATAATAATTTCCTCTCTTTCTTTTAAATAAATGGTTTAAAGTTATCTTAAAATTGTTGCCAATTTTAATTCATGCTTTAAGCTGCACTCTGTTCCTGTCTTCTCTTTGTGTAAGTATCGAACAGCACCATGACGATAATAACGATACCTACTACCAGGCCCTGTGCAAAAGATGAAATACCAAGCAGGTTCATAACATTTACAATAACTGTCAGAATCAGGGAACCGATTACTGTTCCGATAACACCGCCTTCGCCTCCCAGCATGGAGGTTCCGCCGATTACTACAGCCGCTACTGTCTGAAGGCCGTAACTGTCGCCCATGGCCGCGTCCGCCGCATTCAGACGGGCTGTAATCAGAAGGCCTGCCAGACCGGCTGTCATACTGCACATCATAAATGCAGATACCATGATTTTCTTCACCGGTACGGCGGCGTATCTGGCTGCCGTAGGGTTGGAGCCGTAGGAGTAAACCTGCCGTCCATAAGTGGTTCTCTGCAGAAGAATATAGATGATAACAACTACAACCGCCGCAATGATAATCAGGTTCGGAATGGGGCCGGTATAGCCGACACCAATCTGGGTAAATCCGGCCGGAAGGTCATAGATAACAGCGCCCTGCATAACGATAACCGCGAGACCGCTCATAACCCAGTTTGTTCCGTATGTAGCGATAAAACTCGGCAGAATTCCTGCCAGAAGTCCGTTAATGATTCCTACCACCATACCAATCAGGACTCCAATCACCACAACTCCGGGAACCGGAAGTCCGGCTTTCAGAAGCTGGGCACAGACACATCCGATAAATCCGGCGGTGGCGCCGACAGACAAGTCCATTCCGCCTGTCAGCAGAACTGCTGTCAGTCCGGAGCTCAGTACCAGAAGGACACTGGCCTGCCGGAAAATGGTAATCAGGTTATTCACGCTTCTGAAATTAGGAGCGATGATGGAGGAAACAATAATCAGGATAATGAGTCCAATCAGACTGTAAAATACTTTTGAGCTTTTTACGTTTTCCCAAACTTTCTTTGCATTCATGTCCTCACCCTCCTATTCTTTCTCTGCCCGGAAACGGATAACCGCGTCAATGATGATTGCCGCCAGTACGATGGAACCGATGATGGCGTTCTGGTAAATGGATGTTACGCCGACTACGTTCAGACCATTCTTGATAATCTGAATTAGAAGCACACCAAAGATAGTTCCGGTTACACCGCCCTTACCTTCACGCATGGAGCTTCCTCCAAGGAGAGCTGCTGCCACTGCCTGGAATTCCCAGCCGTTGGCAACGGTCGTCTGACCTGACTCAACACGGCACAGGGTAATGATACCTGCGACGCCGGCAATCAGACCTGCAAAGGCATAGGTCTGAATCAGATACCGGTCCGGGTTAATACCCGCCAGAGTCAGTGCCTCTTTATTTCCACCAAGTCCGTGTATATTTGTTCCGAATTTCGTCTTCCTCAGCACAATCCAGACAATGACAAACATGATAGCCGCAACCCATACCATAAGAGGAATCATCAGGATTGTCGTCTCGGTTACCAGCCGGTATGTAAAGCTGGGGTAGGAAATGGAGGAACCCTGCGCCAGAAGCAGAGAAATACTGTTTACAATATTCTGCATGCCGTAAGTAGCGATAAACGGCGGAAGGTTTCCTTTTGCCACCACAAGACCATTGACTGTTCCGATTACCACGGTACAGAGTACGGAAATCAGCATTGCCACTTCCAGGATAATTCCTCTCTGTGCCAGGTATACGGTAAATACCGTTACAAAGCTGACCTGGGCGCCCAGAGAAAGGTCCGTACCCTGTGTCAGAACAATGAGGGTCTGGCCAAACGCCAGAATCATCAGGGGTGTCGCCTGAATCAGTACGTTTCGGAAGTTGGAAAATGCCAGGTAGTTGGGTTCCAGAATACTGAATGCCACAATCAGAACTACCAGCATGTATACAACCGGGGGAATTGCTTTCAGTCTCTGTAATACGCCCGGCTTCTGCACTGCTGCCGCACTAGTTTTCTGCATTATCGGCACCTCCTTTTCCCAGCATCATACGTTCTCCGATAGTCTCGGAATTAAACTCCGGAGTATCCCGTTTCACTTCATCTACAATTTCACCTTCTCGCATGATGTAGATTCTGTCGCTCATACCGATAACCTCGGGAAGCTCGGACGAAATCATAATAATTGCCTTTCCTTCCGTAGCCAGGCGGTCCATCAGTCCGTAAATCTCCATTTTGGCGGCCACGTCAATACCACGGGTAGGTTCGTCAAAAATCAGAATATCCGGGTCGAAGCTGAGCCATTTTGCCAGAACTACCTTCTGCTGGTTTCCACCGGAAAGGTATTTACAGGCTTTGTTTACACTGGTTGTAGCAATACGAAGCTGTTTCTTGTATTCCAGGGCAACTTCGTTAATTTTCTTATACGAAATAAAAAAGCGGGGGAATATTTTTTTCAGGCTGACGGCCACTGTATTCATTGCAATGGACTCGCCAAGGGCAAGCCCCTGTTTTTTACGGTCCTCGCTTACCAGCCCGATTCCCAGTTTTGTCGCCTGCTGGGGAGATTTTGTATGTACCTCCTCGCCTCTTACAAACACTTTTCCTGATTTTATCGGGGAAATTCCGTAAAGCAGCTCTGCTGTTTCCGTACGTCCTGCGCCTACCAGACCTGCGATGCCGACAATTTCTCCTTTTTTCACGTTAATACTTACATTTTTAACCCGTCCTTTATAGTCACAGAGATTCTCTGTCCGGAGGGCAATACCTTCATGATTATTTTTCGTTCTTACATATACCTGGGATACGTCACGGCCTACCATCATGTTGACAAGTTCTTCATTGGTACATTCGTCAATATCCACAGTCTTAATTTTTACACCATCACGGAGAATGGTGATACGGTCTCCAATCAGCGGAAATTCCTGCATTCTGTGAGACACGTAAATAATACCGATTCCTTCTGCCTTCAGGCGGTGAATCTGTGCAAACAGGGATTCAACCTCCCGGTCGGACAGTGTTGCCGTCGGCTCGTCAAATACCATAACCCTGGGTTTAAATGACAGTGCCTTTGCGATTTCCACCATCTGCTGTTCTGCCACACTCAGGTTCTTTACATATCCTTTTACGTCGATATAGTCACAGTTTAAAGATTTCAGAAGCTCTTTCGCCTCTTTCTCCATTCTCTTATGGTCAATCAGGCCCAGCTTCGTCTTGTATTCCCGGTTTAAGAAAATATTCTGCGCCACGCTGATGTAGGGAACCAGGGTAAATTCCTGGTACACGGCAACGATTCCTTTCGCAAGCGCATCTTTCGTCCCATTAAATTTTACGGGCTGCCCGTCAAAGGTGATTTCGCCTTCTTCTGCCTTATAAGCTCCCAGAAGCACCTTGGCCAGGGTACTTTTTCCGGCTCCGTTCTCGCCTACCAGAATATGTACTTCACCTTCGCGTAAATCAAAATCCACATTATCCAGTGCTTTCATACCAGGGAAAATCTTGGTAATGTGCTTTGCTGTTAAAATTGTTTTACCCATCGTTTCACCTCGGCTATTTTTGTCGGACATCGTTCCTTTTTTTCTCCCCCGCAGAAATCTGCGGGGGAGAAACGGGTGAAATGTCAAAACATATTCTTTATGCTATCTGCTGGTCTGCTTACTGAATTACCTTCCACCATGCGATGTTATCCTGGTAATCCTGTACAGTATCAGGGGTAATCAGCGGATCGTTTGCAGCTGTCGGGAAGGGGATAAACTTGCCTTCCGGCTCTGTTCCGTCATTTAAATAGTTTACTGCGTATGCACATGCAAGATATCCGGAACCATAGGGGTCGGTGTTATAGGTACAGTACATTTCTCCGGATGCCACTGCGTTTGTTGCATCAACGCTTCCGTCAAATCCGGCAATCAGCACATCGTCCATACCAGCTGCTTTTACAGCCTGCATTGCACCAAGTGCACTTTCATCGTTACATCCGATGATAGCGTCAACATCTGTATACTGCTGAAGCAGGTTTTCTGTTACAGACATACCTTCTGTTCTCTTGAAGTTTGCTGTCTGGGAAGCTACGATTTCAATATCCGGATATTCCGCAAATACTTCGTTGATTCCGTCCAGTCTTTCTACGGCATTAGCAGCTCCTGCAGGGCCTTCCAGGATGATAACTTTTCCTTCTCCGCCCAGGGCATCTGCGATTTCCTGTGCTACAACTTCACCGGTCTCTTTGTAATCAACGCCTGTTCTGAGGAAGGTATCCTCTGCTGCAGGTGTACCGATTGTGATAACTGTAATTCCGGCTTCTTCTGCTTTTCTTACACCAGACATAATACCGTTGGAGTCAGCGCAGTGTACAATGATAACGTCCATCTGCTGCTGAATCATGTCTTCCATAATCTTAACCTGCTCTTCTACAGAGTCTGCTGTGGAAGGAGCCTGGGTTACTGCCTCAAATCCCATGTCTTCTCCGGCTTTCTTCACACCTTCAGACTGAGCAACCATGTAGGGATTGGTGGTGTTCTTTGCAATATACCCAATTTTGTACTCTTCATTTGCTTTTACATCCGATGTAACCTGGGCCCCGATACCCTCAATCGGAAGATTGGCAATGTCAACAACGGTTGCCTCTGATAAAGATCCGGTAGAGGCTTCTGCGTCTGCCTCTGTCTCTGTTCCGCTGGAAGAGGTGTCCGATTCATCCTGAGTCGGTGAACTGCATCCGGCAAAAAGCGTACATGCCATAGCGGCTGTTAATAAGATTGACACTAACTTCTTTTTCATTTTTTTCCTCCTTTTCGTTTTCCTTATCCGGATATTTTATATCGGATATTGGATACAATCTTGTTGTGCTCACTATAACATTTGCCCCCGGATATGTCAATATTAAATAGTTATTTTTTCTCCAGAAAAGCTTTTTTGGTGATTTTTACCTGTTCGGCATCGAATTTTCTGTATATTATTCCTTCTGTCAAAATTTTGTCAATTCGGCATTTTGACGGAAAAGGTCCCCTCTTGCGGAAACTGGCGTCCTGTTCTTATCACGCAAATTCAGCCTGGTCCGGACACATCCGAACCAGGCTGAAACAAGTAAAACCCAGTAAAACCTGTTCTATTTTTTCTTTGCCGCGCACAGCGCCACAATAATCAGGCTCAGCACTATTGTCATACCCCAGGTTGCCGAATACACCGAGCATATTCTTCCGGCCATTATCTCCGCACCGCTCATGGTGACCCCTGAAAAAATCCAGTTCCCAAGCACCATCAGAAAGGTCCAGACCAGAATGGCAAGGCCGGTGATTACATGATAGGTATGGGTAAAAACCTCCCAGATTCCCCAGGCGCACAGCAGAAGCATTACAATGGGTACCAGAATATAGCACAGACGTCCGATGCTCCCGTTTTCCATAAGGCCGAATGTCAGAGAAATGCCTTCCCAGCTGGAAGTTCCAAACAGAATCCAGCGTACTGCCACAAATATATACAGTACTCCAAGAAAGATATCCGTTGGTCCAAGTCCCATAAAAATGGCAGACGTACCGTTTCCGCCCCCTGCAGATTTGTAGCCATTCTGGTTTTCGGAGGCCGTCACCTCATGCCCGCAGTAAGGGCAGAACCGGTTTCCCTCGCCTATCTCTTTTCCACAGTTTGTACAAAACATCAGTCTTCCTCCTCTTCGAAATCTTCCTCGGATACCGTTTCCGGCTCCGGCTTTTCTTCCGGCCCGGCCTCTTTTCCCGGTTCCGCTTCCGGAGTCACTTCCTGCCAGGGCACATCCGCCACATGCTCAATCTTTGCTCCGCACTTATTGCAGAATGCGGCATTTACCGGATTCTCCGCGCCGCAGGCAGAGCATATGGTCACCCGCTTCAGAGCCTGCAGCTGGTCCCGGTATTCGCCGGCCCGCCGGATACTCTCCGTGATTTCCTCACAGTGCTTCCGGAATTCTCCTTCCGCCTGGTCTTTGCAGTTATGGTAATACAGTTCGCCGATTTTGCAGAAAGCGTCCCGCTGTTTATGCTCTTCTTCCCGAATGGAGGCAGAAAGCCGCATACTCTCAGACATATCCTTTGTTTTCTGCAGGGCGTCCTGCCCAAATTTCATAATTTTTTTGTCAATATTATCTAAAAATGCCATCTCCGTCTTCTCCTTTCCATTCCAGTCTGTGCAGGTGTCCCTCCCGGTTCATTCCAGAAAATCCATTCTGTCTCAGCGCCTCATAGAGGATAATCGCCACGGAATTTGCCAGATTCAGGGAACGGGTATCCCCTGTCATGGGTATCCGCACAGTCTCCGCTTTGTGGATACAGAGGATTTCCTCCGGGATTCCTGCGCTTTCCTTGCCAAACATAAGATAGCAGTCCTCCTCATAATGGACATCCGTATAAAGGTTGGGAGATTTTGTCGTTGCCATATAAATTCTGGCCCCGGGATTTTTTTCCAGAAAATCCCTGTAATCTATGTAACGGGTCACGTCCAGGTCTTTCCAGTAATCCATCCCTGCCCGTTTCAGGTTTTTTTCTGTCAGTTTAAAGCCGAGCGGCTCAATCAGATGCAGTCTGCTTCCGGTGGCCACGCAGGTGCGTCCGATGTTTCCTGTGTTTGCCGGTATTTCCGGCTCAAAAAGCACAATATTGAGCATACTTCTCCCACCTTTCCATTACTTATTTTAGCATAGTGTTTCTTTTTGTAAAGACCTCGGTTTTTTGATTTACATATTTTTTCGCCGGTCCGCACATACTAATTTTCGCAGAACAACTACTGCTTTATGCAGGATTATCAGAAAAAGGAGGAAGCACTATGTCAGATATTTCTATTCTGGATCTGCAGAATCTCCGGCACCTGATTGGAGGGTATTCTACCAGCCACTGTAAAATGACCGAATATGCCTCCCAGGCTCAGGACCCGGAAGTAAAAAAGCTGTTTCAGCACGCAGCGGATTCTGCCATGAAAAACAAGCAGGAGCTTATGAAATTTTTGTAAAAGGAGGTTCACCATGGACGAAAAAACGATGGTATCCGATGCCCTCACCGGAGTAAACGGAGAACTGAAAATGTTCGGGGACATGATTCCCCAGACAGAAAACAAGGAGCTGAAACAGTGTCTCAAACAGCTCCGCAACGCCGCAGAGATGTCTCAGGAACAAATGTATCAGCTTGCACGGGAAAAAAGCTATTACGTTCCGGCAGCCAAGGCAACCCGGGAAGAAATTGAGCATGTAAAGAATGTGCTCTGCCAGCCTTCCATGCAGTAAAAACAGAATTGTTTCTGAATTGTAGCGGGGGACGGGTACCGGCTGGCCGGTACCTGTCTCTTATACACATCT
>DWYV01000015.1 GCA_019118525.1 Candidatus Bariatricus faecipullorum | reverse complement strand
TCAGGAGGATATATAAATGGCTTTATTTGAATCATATGAAAGAAGAATTGATAAAATCAATGAAGTTTTAAACAGCTATGGTATCGCTTCCCTGGAAGAAGCAGAGAAGATTACAAAAGATGCCGGACTGGATGTATACAACCAGATTAAGGGAATCCAGCCTATCTGTTTTGAAAATGCATGCTGGGCATACATCACCGGCGCAGCAATCGCAATCAAGAAAGGCTGTAAAAATGCGGCAGACGCAGCAGCAGCAATCGGCGAAGGCCTTCAGGCTTTCTGCATTCCGGGTTCCGTAGCTGACCAGCGTAAAGTAGGTCTTGGACATGGTAACCTTGGAAAGATGCTTCTGGAAGAAAGCACAGACTGCTTCTGCTTCCTGGCAGGACACGAATCCTTCGCAGCTGCGGAAGGCGCTATCGGTATTGCGGAGAAGGCAAACAAAGTTCGTAAGAAACCTCTTCGTGTTATCCTGAACGGTCTTGGAAAAGACGCTGCAAAGATTATTTCCAGAATCAACGGATTTACATATGTACAGACAGAATATGACTACTATACCGGAGAACTGAAAGAAGTATCCCGTACCGCATACTCTGACGGGCTTCGTTCCAAAGTAAACTGCTACGGAGCAAACGATGTTCGTGAAGGTGTTGCTATCATGTGGAAAGAGGGCGTAGATGTTTCCATTACCGGTAATTCTACAAACCCGACCCGTTTCCAGCATCCGGTTGCAGGTACCTATAAGAAAGAATGTGTAGAAGCAGGAAAGAAATACTTCTCTGTTGCTTCCGGCGGTGGTACAGGCCGTACCCTTCACCCGGATAACATGGCGGCAGGACCGGCTTCCTATGGTATGACCGATACGCTGGGACGTATGCATTCTGACGCTCAGTTTGCAGGTTCCTCCTCCGTACCGGCTCACGTAGAGATGATGGGTCTTATCGGCGCAGGAAACAACCCGATGGTAGGTATGACAGTTGCAGTAGCTGTTTCCATCGAGGAAGCTGCAAAAGCCGGCAAGTTCTAGGCTGAAGGCAGTTTCGGGAAGAGACTTCCCGCAAAACCTGATAATGATTATGCAGACCGCACTGGCCGGATGGCCGGTGCGGTTTTTGTGCGATGCACCGGGGACGGATGCTGTGCCTGCAGGAGCGGCATCCGGCGGGCAGGTGTAATGCGTAAAAGGCCTTTTTTGGAAAAACACTTGAAAAACGTATTTTGGGGTGTTATGCTGAAATTGGTTTAGTTCCTATACAAAATAATGTGAGGAGAAGAAAGAAAATGAAATATGATTTTACATCCATTGTAGACCGGCATGGCAAGGATGCTATAGCCGTGGACGGAATTGGAAGAACGCCGGGATTTGCCCCGGACGCTCCGAAAGAGGGGTTTGACGCGATTCCCATGTGGGTAGCGGACATGAATTTTCCTACGGTTCCTACCGTTGCGGAAGAGATGATAAAACGTGCCGGCCATCCGTTGTTCGGATATTTTAATCCGACAGAGGAGTATTTCCAGTCCATTATCCAGTGGCAGGAAAAGAGAAACGGGGTAACAGGACTGAAGCCGGAACATATCGGATATGAGAATGGAGTCCTGGGTGGCGTGATGTCAGCTGTGACATCCTTTGCAGCTCCAGGGGACGGCGTGCTGCTGCACAGCCCTACCTACATTGGATTCACCAATTCACTGGAAAATGGCGGCTTTAAGATTGTTCACAGTCCCCTGAAAAAGGATGAGAACGGCGTCTGGCGTATGGACTTTGAGGACATGGACCGGAAGTTGAAAGAACAGAAAATCCATGTGGCCATTTTCTGCAGCCCGCACAATCCCTGCGGAAGAGTATGGGAAAGATGGGAGATTGAAAAGGCCATGGAGGTGTACCGGGCAAATGACTGCGTGGTTATCTCCGATGAAATCTGGTCCGACATTATCCTGGACGGACACCAGCACATTCCGACCCAGTCTGTCAGTGAAGACGCCCGGAATCGGACGGCGGCATTTTATGCCCCTAGCAAGACCTTTAACCTGGCAGGGCTGGTAGGCAGTTATCACATTATTTATAATTCCTGTCTGCGGGACCGGATTGTGGCAAAAGGCGGAAAATCGCATTATAACAGTATGAATGTGATGTCCATGCATGCCCTGACAGGCGCCTATAAGCCGGAAGGTCATGAATGGGTGGATGAACTCTGCAGTGTCATCAGCCAGAACGTGGATTATGCCTGTACCTATATCAAAGAGCACTTTGAAGGTGTGGAGGTCAGCAGACCCCAGGGAACCTACATGCTTTTTGTGGACTGTGAGAAGTGGTGCAAAACCCATGGTAAAACCATCGACGAGCTGGAAAAGGCCGGATGGGATGTGGGCGTGGCCTGGCAGGACGGCAGAATGTTCCACGGCCCGTATTCAGTCCGTATGAACCTGGCGCTCCCCCTGGAGAGAGTAAAAGAGGCGTTTGACCGTCTGAATAAGTATGTGTTCCGGTAACTGTGAATGGAGACTGCCGGTCGGAGATTATTAAAAGTGGAGGCGTTTATTGTGGGGAAGGAAGAAATATATCTGAAATACACCCCTTACGAGATGTCGACGATTATTGAGAGGCTGAATGCGCTGAATACGATTACGGCGGCAAAGGACTATGGAACCGGAGAGAAGATGCATACAGTCGAGGTACATATTCTAAGCTGGATTGCGGAGAATCCAGGCATTTCGGTAACTGATGTGGCACTGGCATGGAACCGCACAAAAGGGGCGGTATCACAGATTATCCGGAAGCTGGAAGAAAAAGGGATGGTTGAACGGAAGAATCCGCCGGACAACAAAAAGACGGTCTGTCTGTATGTAACGGAAAAAGGGGCGGAACTGGACAGAGCCCATCGGGAATACGATTCCCGAAACTATGTCGCTTTTCTGAAAATGGTGGAAAAGTATTTTGAGCCGGAAGAAATCGAGAAAGCGTTTGAGTTTATGGAAATCTGGACAGAACTGTCCATGCAGTGGGAGCCCTCATAATGGAATAGAGAAAGACGAACCCGCCTCTCCCTGGTGAAGGAGAGGCGGGTATGTTTTTGTCTGAATTGTTCGGGAATTATAGTCAGGGACGGGTACGGGCCGGCCCGTACCCGTCCCCGACTAACGCCTAACAGCATTTGTGGCAGGTGTCTATCGTATGAGCGATAACCCGTGCCTTCAGATTCCGTGTGCCGCACATGCCGCCGCCCTGGCTGCAGGACACACTGAGGTCGTCCGGGAGGACGAAACGGATACATTTTACAAGGACATCGCGGCAGGAGGGATAGCCGTGTGCCGGGATGGTAACGGTCTTCAGCCCGCGGGGATGTTCACTGCCGTTACAGTCCGCTTCCGAGAGAATGACGGCCAGTGCGGTCCGCCTGCCGGGGCAGACGTCTTTCAGCGTCAGACTCAGTTCGACAATGCGTCCGGTGGATTCCAGATACGTGTCTCCCAGGTTTACGGTCACAAAATCATCGCAGCCGTCCACAGTAAAGTCAAAGGGCTCCGGGCAGGGCTCCGGCGTGATAATAATGCCGCAGTCGACCTTGACGGACGGGTCGGGGAAGGTGACCAGGTTCCCTTCCATGTCGGAATAGTGGATGGACTGGTTGACCTGTTTGGTTCCAGAACTCTGGGAAATATGCCGGATATAAAACTCCAGCGTGGCGCCCTCGTTCCCGGAGACGCCCAGTTCCGGTATCTTCCATTCCAGAGCAGTGGTGTTTACAGCCATGGCAGTTCCCTTCGTGGGCGGGATAATGCTCATAATGGCAAAATCCGGACTGATTACTTCGTTTATGACAATACCGGTTGCTCCCGGTTTCGAGATGTTGGCAGCCAGATCCGCAAACAGATCTTCCAGATCTGAGTCGTCCGGGGTGACTGCCACGTGGGAAGCATCAGGGTCTGTCGCCCAGTCGTTCAGGACGCTGACATCTATACCGTCGGCCCCGATAAGTCCGATACAGTAGATGATGATGCCCGCCGCCCTTGCAGCAGCCGCTACCGGGGCAGGCGGGGAGCCGGAAGTGGTTTGGCCGTCTGTGAACATGACGATGACTTTTGTGTTTGAAGACATGGAATCGAAAAGTCCCACAGCTTCGGTGAATGCGTCTGCATGGTTGGTGGAACCGCCTGCGGTCAGCGTATCCACGGCTGTTTTCAGGTCTGCCACGGAAGTAATCAGCTGAGTGTCAGCAGTAGCGGCGCTGGAAAAACTGACAATGCCAATCCGGCTTCCGGAGCCGATGACGCCGTCCCGGGAACTGTCCGTGGCCTCGTCAATAATATCAATAAACGTATTTGCTCCGGCTTTCATGTTCGCCAGGGGGCTGCCCGCCATGCTGCCGGAACGGTCCAGGACCAGAACGATGTCTGTGGGATTGGACACAATATCAGGAGCAGCGGAAAGCGCAAGGGTTACTTTCAGAGTGCCGTCACAGCCTATCTGGTGTGCGTCGGTCTGTTTATTAGAATTTGTAATACCCATGGTGTTTTCCTCCATATTTGATTGATAGAAAGAAGATGCCTCTTCTCTCTATATCATATGCTGGTCCGGCAAAAAGGGTACGGACATTCCCGCAGCCTCTTCCTATAGGAATCCGCAGAGGGTCTCCCCGGACAGGGCGTCGTTCCAGTAGAAAAGTCCGGGGGTTTCGCACACCTGGAACAGGGGGAACATCTCCTCCATATCCGGACAGATGTCCGGAAAGAGATTGGGCAGTTTTTCCAGAAGACGCTCCTGGTAAAGCAGGATCCGCCGGTCGTTCCAGATGGCGCAGTAGAAGATATCCGCCTCCACCAGGTCCTGGAACATGTGACTGCCGTAGCTCAGTTCCGGGACATATCCGGCCCGGCTGTCAGATACCTCACAGATACCGCGGAAACCGGAGATGTCGGCAAAGCTTACCGGAACCCCAAGCTCCGGGGAGGAGGTGCCGATTCTGCCGGGAACCAGAAGGAGCAGGCTGCCATGTTTCCCTTTATAATACCGGTTCACCCGCCTGATAGCCTGGGCCGCCTCCGGCTTCAGGCTGTAGGGACAGTTGTAATAGGCCACCGGGTCCACCCGGACCACGGCGGTAATGGGAAGCCTGGCAGAGCCGCCCATGGAGGAATCCTGCAGATGGAAAAACGTCTGCCCTGTGGTCAGGGAGGGAATCCGGACACGGGTTCCCTCTTTTCCGGCGGTCAGGGGACGGCACTGCACCAGATTCATGACAAAGTTGCCGTCCTCGTCCAGGTTGATGGTATACTCGATATCCACCGGATTTTTGTAAGCGGCCTCCAGTGTCTGCAGGGTTTTCTGCATAAACCCGGTAAAGGTTCGGTTTTCCAGAAGCTTCTGGCAGGTGACAAACCAGACCTGCCGCCATTTTCCCCGCCGCTTCAGGGCGTCCTCTGCCTCATAGTCCCGCTCCATAACTGCTTTTTTAAACCACAGCGGAAGCTGGTCCGGCAGACGGTCCACGGAAACCGTCACAAGCCGGTTCTGACTGGTGTCCAGCACGTCCATGTTCCGCTGGGAAAACCGGTGCCGGGAAGCGCAGTCCCCATAGAGGGAAACTGCCGGGCGGTCCAGATTTACCAGGCGGGGATAGTCGTTTTCGGTACGGTCCACGGCCCGGGTGCCAAGGCCGGTCACAATCCGCAGGAGTCCGGCGGAAGGATTCATATCCCTGCTCAGCCGGTAAAAACTGCGGCTGTAGCCCACCCCTGCGGCGGAGGGAAAGAAGAGGCTTCCGTGGTAGGAACCGGAGACCCGCTGGACCAGCACGGCCATCTGCTCGTCGTGGTGTTCCAGGCCCTGCAGTTTCCGGTATTCCAGGGCGGAAACGTCCATCGTGCTGGCATAGACGGTACGCACGGCGTCTTCAAAAGCCGCAAGCCGTTCTTCCGGGGAACCCTGATTTACGCAGAAGACGGATTCGTATTTTCCGGCAAAGGCATTTCCGAAGCCGTCCTCCAGAAAGCTGGAGGAACGGACGATAACCGGACTCTGGCCGTAATACTCCAGAAGCGAGCGGAACTGCTCCCGGATATTGGCAGGGAATTCTCCGGAAAGAAGCGCCTTTTTCAGCGCCTCTGCACGGGAGAAATAGCCCTCTTCGGTCCGCTGGGCAATCCGCAGTTCCCAGCAGTGATTCGTCACGATATACGTGTAGAATACGTCGGAGCCGATGTAGTAGGAGTCGTGGGGCTCATGGTACAGCCGGTATTCCGGAATGGAAGTGTGGACAATCTTCCGGGCCAGCAGCATCCCGCAGGCCTTGCCGCCGATGGAGCCGCTTCCTATCATCCGCTTGCGGATTTTAAAATAGTCTTCCGGCGAAAAATATTTCTTCAGCATTTCCTGCATTCTGGGGTCCCGGGTCATGGTGCTTTCCAGAATCTGCTGTTCTGTTTCCGGCCGGAAAGAGCCGTGCTGGTAGTCCATGCGCGCCTGGGAGAGAAACCGGTCGTAGCTGTCGTAGTTCTGGTCCTGCCGGCTGTTTTCCTCCTCTTCCAGAAGCTGGTAGTATCTGCTTAAGGCTACCCCGTCCGTGACGGGATGAAACTCTCCGTCTGGAAGCGTACAGCCGTGGGGCATGAACATGCGGGAAGAATACCGGCTCCACACTTTCAGGGGGTGGAGATACATCTGTCCGACGCCGCTGTAGACGTCCAGCAGAAGCTGAGTGGTGTCCCGTATCCGGGCGATGGTGTCGTAGGAATGCCGGCCCCGGATAAGGGGGAAGTAAGCGACTGTGTCCAGCCGGAAGAGGCAGGGGCAGGTGACCTGGAAAAAATTTCCCATCATCAGGTCCGTATACCAGACGGACTGCAGAAAGGACAGACTGTCAAATACATAGAAGGCGTCTCTTCCCTCCTGGAGAATCCGGCTGTAAATGTCCACGGTAAAAGCCTCGAATCCTTTGTCCGGGTCGAATTCACAGATTTTCAGTCCTTCCCGGGGCGTCAGAATCGGGTCGTGGTTTGCGAACCGCATATAGATGACGTTCCGTCCGTCCCGAATGGCCTGGTCTGCAAAAGGGCGGGCAAAGTAGCAGAAGTCTTCCAGACTGGACACGCTCCAGACCACATTGTCCCCCATGCGAATGGAGTCCAGAATCCGGTCCATGCCCGGCAGACCACTTTCAATTCTGTCAAATGCTCCCATGATAATTCCTCCAGTAATGAAAAAGGCAAAGAAACTGCGCGTTTTTTTGCAGCTTCCTTGCCACTGTTTCCGGTTTTTTTCCATTATAACACGCCGGGGAACATCTGCCCAGTGTAAAATCTTTCGAAAAAGAACAAAAACAGGTTGCAATCCTGACGGGCCTGTGTATAATAGGATTTGTTCTGTAATTTTTAACGAAAAGTATAGTATTAGAAAACAGACGCGGAAAGAGGAGGTGGGGAAGTGGATATCGGCAGGAAGCTCAAGGAGCTTCGTCTGCAGAATGACCTGACGCTTGGGGACCTGGCATCCCGGAGCGAGCTTACCAAAGGATTTCTGTCCCAGGTGGAGAGAAATCTGACCACTCCCAGCATTGCCACGCTGGAAGATATTCTGGAAGCACTGGGAAGCAGTCTGTCCGAGTTTTTCCGGGAGGAAGAGGAGAAGCAGATTGTTTTTCAGACTCAGGATTTTTTTGTGGATGAACAGGAGGACTACCAGATAGAATGGATTGTTCCCAACGCACAGAAGAACCAGATGGAACCCATTATTCTGACGCTGCATCCGCACAGGAAGAGCCATGTCCTGCAGGCCTTTCAGGGGCAGGAGTTTGGCTACGTACTAAAGGGGAACGTGACCATCGTACAGGGAAGTAAAAAATACAAAGTACGGACACGGGAAACCTTTTACCTGGATGGCTCAAAGAGCCATTATCTGTATAATCATGGCAGCAGTGACGCCAGAATTCTCTGGATTACCACGCCGCCCATGTTTTAGGAAGGAGAGTAACGATGGAAGAGAAGAAGCTGATAGAGTTCCGGGACATCGTAAAGAACTTTGACGGACAGATTGTGCTGAAAGGCATCAATCTGGACATCTATGAGAACGAGTTTGTAACTCTGCTGGGACCCAGCGGGTGCGGAAAGACTACCCTGCTCAGAATTCTGGGAGGATTTCTGGATGCGGATGAGGGGAAAGTGATTTTTGACGGAGAGGAAATCAGTAAAAAGCCGCCTTATGAGCGGGAACTGAATACGGTATTTCAGAAGTATGCCCTGTTTCCTCACCTGAGTGTTTATGAAAATATTGCTTTCGGCCTGAAAATTAAAAAGATGAGCAAGGACGTCATCGACCAGAAGGTCATGAAGATGCTGAAGCTCATCGGGCTGGAAGGATATGAGGATAAAAATACCACCCTGCTGTCCGGCGGTCAGCAGCAGCGGGTGGCCATTGCCCGGGCTCTGGTAAACGAGCCGAAGGTGCTGCTGCTGGATGAACCTCTGGCGGCCCTGGATCTGAAGCTGCGCAAGGAGATGCAGTATGAGCTGAAGCGGATTCAGCAGGAGGTCGGAATTACCTTTATCTTTGTCACTCATGACCAGGAGGAGGCTCTGACCATGTCCGACAAGATTGTAGTTATGAACAACGGAGAAATCCTCCAGGTGGGGACTCCGGAAGACATCTACAACGAACCTGCCAGCCGGTTTGTGGCCAACTTTATCGGAGAGAGCAACATTATTCCCGGGGTCATGCTGGAAGATTACAAGGTCCGTTTTGACGACCTGACCTTTGACTGCGTGGATTTCGGTTTCCGGGAAAACGAGCCGGTGGACGTGGTTATCCGTCCCGAGGATATTGACATTGTGGACGTAAAGAACGGAAAGCTCACCGGAGAGGTGCTCAGCGTTCTGTTTAAAGGCGTGCACTATGAGATTATGGTGGAGACCGTGCCCGGAACCAGCGTAACTGTGAATATGCGGGTGGGCAAGGAGCAGGATGTGACCAGCGGGGACGGAAAGGAAAAAATCAGCGCGGGAAATATCTATGTGGATATCGATGACGTGGAGAGCCTGGACGATAAAGAAATCATCGCGCTTTCCAATGCCCAGGCCTGGGATCCGGAAAGCGACGAATTTATCTCCATCGCAAAGGTAGAATATGATCTTTCCAAAGAAGAAGGCCAGTATCCGGTGGTATTCTCCACTTCAAACGGAACCAGCATCGAGCGGACCATCTATGTGGTGGACCAGCCCTTTGTAAAGAACGAAAAAGCCAACGAAGCAGTTATGGCCTTTAATTTTATGAAGTCTGTGGATGAGATTACCGAGTCCCAGGCGCTGGATACGGATTTGAAGACATGGGCAGGAGCCCAGGGATGGAAGTTAAGCGATGAAAATGAGAGCGTGGACATCAGCGTGGATTATGATTTTGACCCGGCGGACATAAAGGAAGGCGTGTATCCGATTACCTTCTCCACAACCGGACGGGAATTCAAGATTCATACGACGGATTACACGGAAGAAGGTCAGGAGGTCGGTCTGACGTTTTTCCCGGAAGACATCCATGTCATGTCCAGGGGGGTATACTAAATGAAACGGTTTTCCCAGCTGGCAATCCCTTATATCATCTGGGCCGTACTGATGCTGGTGCTGCCCATGGGACTGATTGCCCTCTATTCCTTTATGGAGCAGGGGAACAGCATCATTCCCTTTTCCTTTACACTGGAACACTACATTACCTTTTTCACCGACCCGGATTTTCTGTTAATCCTGTGGCGTTCCCTTGTAATTGCAGTAAAGACAACCATTATCTGCCTGCTTCTCGGCTATCCGATTGCGTATTACATCGCCCGGAGCCGGGAGAAGGTACAGAATATTCTGATTCTGTGCGTCACCCTGCCCATGTGGATAAACATGCTGGTGCGTACGTACGCCTGGATTGGCCTTCTGAGCGAGGGCGGCATCATTCAGCGGCTGCTTGGCCTGATTGGACTGGGAGATGTGGAACTTCTTTACACAGAAGGCTCAGTACTTCTCGGCATGGTATATAATTTCCTGCCGTTTATGATTCTCCAGATTCAGACGTCTTTAAGCAAGATGGATCATTCCCTTCTGGAGGCCAGTGCGGACCTGGGCGCGTCCCCGGTTCAGACGTTTCGCAGGGTAACCCTGCCGCTCTCCCTTCCGGGAGTCATCAACGGCATTACCCTGGTGTTCCTGCCGGCAGTAAGCTCCTTTTTCATACCCAAGCTGCTGGGAGGCGGACAGTATTTCCTGATTGGAAATATGATTGAAAATCAGTTTATTACCGTAGGTGAGTGGAACTTCGGAAGCGCCATTTCCATGATTATGGCAGTCATTATGATGCTGCTGATGATGGCCGTGCGCAAAATCGAGATTCACAACCAGGGAGGAAAGGGGGCAGAGGAATGAGAGAAAAGAAACGTCCTTTTGGAAAGCTTCTGATGATTCTGGCCATCGCCTTTTTCTACCTGCCGATTGTGTACATGGTGGTATTTTCCTTTAATGAAGGGAAATCCCTGACCAGCTTTACCGGGTTTTCCCTGCGCTGGTATCAGCACATGATGGAATCCGGCGATATGATGGAAGCGCTTTATACGACGTTCAGTGTGGCGGTACTTGCCACCTTTGTATCCACGGTAGTGGGTACGATTACGGCCATCGGACTGAGCAAATCCAGAAAAATCATCCGGAATATTATGGAACAGGTCAACAACCTGCCCATGATGAACCCGGAGATTGTAACGGCCATCGGACTGATGCTGCTGTTTATCACCTTCCGGGTGGAGAAGGGATACATGACCATGCTGCTGGCGCATATTGCATTCTGTATCCCCTATGTCATTCTCTCGGTTATGCCGAAAATCCGGTCCCTGGATCCCAATCTGGCGGATGCGGCCATGGACCTGGGAGCGACGCCCTGGCGGGCGCTGACGAAGGTTATCGTGCCCCAGATTACGCCGGGAATCGTATCCGGAGCCCTGATTGCCTTTACCATGTCCGTGGATGATTTTATTATTTCCTACTTTGTCACCGGACGGGGTGTGAAGAACTTAAGTATTGTGGTCTACACCATGAGCAAGAGGGTGAACCCCAGTATCAATGCGGTTTCCACCCTGGTGGTAGTGATTATTACCATCATTCTGGTACTGATTAACGTGGTTCCCCTGATTACGGCAAAGAGGGGAACAAAGGAAACGATTGGCAAACGGCGCGGACTGGTGCCGGTCGTGACGGTCTGCATGGCTGTGGTGGTGCTGGTAATTTCCCTGAACCTGCGGGGCGCAGGAGGAGGCGACCGTCCATACGAAGGCCAGACTCTGCATATTTATAACTGGGGAGAATATACCGGCGAAAATATCATCGGAGATTTCGAGGAGGAAACCGGGGCCACGGTCGTGATGGAAAACTTCGACTCCAACGAGCAGATGTACATCAAGGTGGCAAACGGGGAGTCCTACGATCTTCTGGTGCCCAGCGACTACATGATACAGCGTCTGATTGAGGAGGATCTGCTTCAGAAACTGGACAAGTCGAAACTGGACTGCATGGACAAGCTGTCAGATGCGGTAAAAGGTCTGCCTTATGACCCGAATAATGATTACTCCGTACCTTATTTCTGGGGAACCGTGGGAATTGTATACGACAAAACCAAGGTGGACATTGAGGACCTGGAGCGGGAAGGCTACAATATCTTCCTGGATGAAAAATACAAAGGGGACGTCTACCTATATGACTCCGAGAGGGATTCCTTCATGATGGCCCTGAAAGCGCTCGGGTATTCCATGAACACCGAGGACGAGGGAGAACTGCAGGAGGCCTATCAGTGGCTGGTGCAGTGTGTGGAAACCATGGACACGGAAATCGTAACGGATGAGATTATCGACAACATGGCCCAGGGAAGAAAAGCGCTGGGACTGATTTATTCTGGCGACGCCACGTACGTAATGGCCGAGAATGAGGACATGGGTTACTACATGCCGGAGACCGGCACGAACCTGTGGTCCGACGCCATGGTGATTCCGAAAAATGCGGAGAATCCGGAACTGGCCCATGCCTTTATCAACTTCGCCAGTGACTACGACGGGGCCTATGACAACTCCAGCTATGTAGGGTATACCTCTGCAAACCAGGAGGTTATGGACGTGCTTTCCGGCGAGGGCGGAGACTATGAAGGCATCAATGCCTATATCCCCCGGACCGATAACGAAAACGACGAGGTCTTTGTCTATAACGCCACAACCAAGCAGATTATCAGCGATTTGTGGAGCCGGGTAAAAATTGCGGCCAGCAATGCCAACTGATGAGGCGGAAAGATTTAATAAAGTTTTTAGATTTTATCTATTGACCGGCAGCCACTGCCGGTCAATATAATATAGAGAGAAATCTTTTCACAGACAGGAGGAATTTTACATGAGAAAGAATTTTGGAGCAAAGCCGTATATGTACCCGCAGCCGGTGCTGATTATTGCTACATATGATAAAGAAGGAAATCCGGACGCCATGAATGCGGCCTGGGGAGGAATCTCAGAGTCCGACCAGATTTCCATGTGCTTAAGCGCCGGACACAAGACTACAAAAAATATCCTGGAGAGAAAAGCATTTACCGTAAGTATGGCGGACGCGGCCCATGTGACGGAGGCGGATTACCTGGGAGTGGTTTCCGGAAATGATGTGACGGACAAGCTGGAGAAGGCCGGCCTTCACACGACAAAGAGCAGCTTTGTGGACGCGCCGCTGATTGACGAGTTCCCCATGGCCCTGGAATGTGAACTGGTAAGCTATGATGAGGAAAGCTGCCGCATGGTCGGGAAAATCGTCAATGTATGCGCAGAGGAAAGCGTGCTGGATGAGAGTGGGAAAATCTCTCCCGCAAAACTGCGCCCCATTACCTTTGACCCGGTAAATAATGATTATCTGGTTCTGGGAGAAAAGGTGGGAAATGCCTTCCAGGACGGTATGAAACTGAAATAAACAAAAAGGAGTGTAAGTAAGGTATGAAAGTGCTGATGATTAACGGAAGCCCTCATGCAAAGGGGAATACCTGGACTGCCCTTCATGAGATGGAGCAGGTTTTCGAAAAGGAGGGCATTGAGTCTGAGATAGTCCAGGTGGGAAACCAGGATATCCGGGGCTGTATTGCCTGTCATTCCTGCTTTGAAAAAGGAAAGTGTGTCTTCCAGGATATGGTAAATGAAGTGGCGCCGAAATTTGAAGCATGCGACGGCCTGGTAGTGGCAAGTCCCGTCTATTATGCTTCCGCCAACGCGACCCTGATTGCCTTTCTGGACCGGCTGTTTTACAGCACACGGTTTGACAAGACCATGAAGGTGGGTGCATCCGTGGTGGCGGCCAGAAGAGGCGGCCTTTCTGCCACGTTTGACGAGCTGAACAAGTATTTCACTATCTGTGGCATGCCCGTGGCCTCCAGCCAGTACTGGAACAGTATCCATGGCCGGGAACCGGGGGAGGCTGCTCAGGATTCAGAGGGCCTGCAGACCATGCGGACCCTGGCCCGGAACATGAGCTTCCTTATGAAGAGCATTGCACTGGGAAAAGAGACCTACGGCCTGCCGGAAAAAGAACCGGCACAGCATACGAATTTTATACGCTAGGCGAAAACAGCAGAGAACAAGGAGGATGGAGCATATGGACAGAATGAGTGACAGACTAAAGCACTGTGTGGAGCAGATTCGGGAGAGAACGGATTTTCAGCCGGAAGTGGCAGTGGTGCTCGGTTCCGGCCTGGGGGAATATGCCCGTAACATGGACACTGTATGCGAGGTACCCTACAGTGAACTGGACGGGTTCCCGGTATCTACAGTGGAAGGACATGACGGACGGTTCCTGTTTGGCTACGTGAACCAGGTGCCGGTAGTGCTGATGAAAGGCAGGGTTCATTATTACGAGGGATACGAAATGCAGGAAGTCGTGCTTCCCATACGGGTAATGGGACTGCTGGGAGCAAAGGATCTGCTTCTTACCAACGCAGCTGGGGGAATCTGTCTGGATTTCCAGCCGGGAGATTTGATGCTGATTACGGACCATATCTCCACAGCCGTGCCGAGTCCCCTGCGCGGACCCAACCTGGATGAGCTGGGCGTACGTTTCCCGGATATGAGTCATGTCTATGATACAAAGCTTTGCGAGCTGGCCAGAAATCAGGCCCGGGAGCTGGACATTTCCCTGCGGGAGGGCGTTTACATCCAGTGCCCGGGACCGGCCTATGAGACGCCGGCAGAAATCCGGATGATGCGGACGCTCGGAGCAGACGCGGCCGGTATGAGCACAGTGTGCGAGGCAATCGCCGCAAGACACATGGGAATGCGGGTGTGCGGAATCTCCTGCATTACCAACATGGCCGCCGGTATCCAGAATCAGCCGCTGAGTCACGAGGAAGTTCAGGAAACGGCAGACAAGGTAAAGGATTCCTTTGAAAAACTGGTAACCGGAATCGTAAGCAGTATGAGAAAAGAAAAATAATGTCGGACTGTGCCGGACAGGAAGAGAGAAATGACAAAAAAACAGCGTACAAAAGAGGTAATTGAAAGACTGAAAAAGGAATATCCCGACGCGGGCTGCACACTGGACTATGACCAGGCCTGGAAACTGCTTGTCAGCGTCCGCCTGGCAGCTCAGTGTACGGACGCCAGAGTCAATGTAGTGGTGGAAAAGCTCTATGAAAAATATCCGGACGTGAATGCCCTGGCAGAAGCAGATGTGGCGGACATTGAAGAAATCGTGCGTCCCTGTGGCCTGGGAAAAAGCAAGGCCCGGGATATCAGTGCCTGCATGAAAATACTGAAAGAAAAATACGACGGAAAGGTGCCGGAGGATTTTAATGCCCTGCTGAAGCTGCCTGGTGTAGGACGAAAAAGCGCCAACCTGATTATGGGGGACGTCTTTGGGAAACCGGCGATTGTGACAGACACACACTGTATTCGCCTGGTGAACAGGATTGGTCTGGTGGACAGCATAAAAGAACCGAAGAAGGTGGAGATGGCACTGTGGAAACTGGTTCCCCCGGAGGAGGGCAGTGATTTCTGCCACCGGCTGGTATATCACGGCCGGGACATCTGCACGGCAAGGACGAAACCTCACTGTGACAGATGCTGTCTGGAAGATATCTGCCCGAAAAAGGGAGTGGAAGATTAGTCTTCCCTCCCTTTCAGCCAGGTCTGAAGAAACTCTTCCGCACTGACGGGCCGGCTGTAATAATAGCCCTGCCCATAGTCGCAGCCCAGGGACCGGATAAAAGCTTCGTTTTCCTCTGTTTCCACGCCTTCTACTACAGTGGAAATACGAAGCTTCCGGCTCAGGGAAACGATTTCTTCCATAATAATTTTCTGATTGGGGTGCCGGTTGCTGGTTATCTCCATCAGGAATCCGCGGTCCAGTTTCAGTTCATCAATATCCAGACTCCCCAGTGTGTTCAAAGAAGAGTAGCCGCTTCCGAAATCATCCATGGAGATTCGGAAGCCTTTTTCGTGCAGCGCACCGATTCGCTCGTTCAGAGCGTCCAGGTCTTCCATGGAAAGGCCTTCAATAATTTCCAGGGTAATCATCTCCGGAGGAATCCGGTATTTTTCTACGAGCCCGCAGAGTGACTCTACATACCCGGTCTCAAAGAAAAGAAGGCGGGACTGATTGACGGAAACCGGAAGGAAGGGAAGGCCGCTGTCGTGCCATTTCCTCAGATGGATACACACCTGCTCCATCATATACATATCCAGGCGGGCACAGAACCCGTTCTGCTCAAACAGAGGAATAAACTGGTCCGGATAAATCATGGAATGTCCGGAAGGAATCCAGCGGACCAGCGCCTCCGCCCCACCCAGTTTTCCGTTCTGAAGAAGAATTTTAGGCTGAAGATAAAGGCAGAACTCTCCGTCGTCCAGAGCCTGCTGCATATGGCTTTCCACATAGTTTTCAATTTCTTCGGTTTTGTGAAGTTCCTGGTCGTAGAACCAGATGTTTCCCGGAGTATCCTTTGCCGTGCGGAGAGCAAAGAGGGAATGGGTAACCATCTCGGAAACTGTATCCCGGTGCTCCTCTGTGTCCATGCAGACAGCCACGCCGCAGTAGAGCAGGGCGGGATAGTTGTTGCGCTGGCTGGACAGGGTCATATGAGCCACTCTGGCCTGAATTTGCTGAAGCCGGCGGCGGATAACATTCCGGTCGGTTCCCAGAAGAAACAGGAAAAACAAATCAGAACTGTCCCGGCAGAAGGCTTCCTCTCCGCTCAGGCTGTCTTCCAGCACTTCGGAAATATGACAGAGCAGACGGTCTGCCCGGTTTCTGCCAAAGATTTCATTGATAAATTTAAAATTTCGTATATTTAACGCCACGATACTGTACCGGGTCGTCTTTCCGATAACCGGCTCAATTTCCTGGGAAAACCTGCTGTAGTTATAAGCGCCGGTGAGCGTGTCATAATAGGCCAGAGAGATAAGCTGGCGGTTGTTTTTCCGCAGAAGGCGGTAGCCGTAGAAGGTAAGAAATACCATCAGCGCCAGAAGACCGATAAAGGTAATCCGGGTGGCTGTCACCAGGGAGTATACCGGTGTGCTGGCAAGCTGAGCTGTCTCGACACAGAGCAGGTACCAGTCATGGATGCCAAGAGACGCCAGATAAATCTGATAGTCCTGACCGTCATAATGAAAACGGGAGAAGCAGTTCTGACCTTTTCCCATGGCACTGCGAATCCGCGTTTTTTCCTCCTCCTCAATATAGGAGCTGTCAAAAATGGAGTCCAGTTCCTTCCGGATAACCATATTTTCGGAGCGGATAAGAAAACGGCCATCCCCGTCCAGCATGTGAATATAACCCTGGCTGTTCAAAACGGTGGTATCATCCAGAATGGAAGCCAGGGTAGAAATACTGTCGCTGGCGGCAAGGGCACCAGTCAGTTTGCCGTTCTGATAGACGGGAACTGCATAGGCAATGATAGTGTCCTCCAGAAGTTCATCGTAATAAAAATCCGATACGGCGCTTTCTCCGTTCCAGGCTTTGGCGACTGTTTCCTGAAAGGTGTCAGGCAGGGAATCCGGGGACACACCGGTTTCAATGGAGCCGTTCAGCACAACCCGGATTCCGTCTCCTTCCAGAGGGAAGTAACCCATCCGGATAAAACGATTGTGATTATTGGATTCATAAAGCCCCCGGGCAAATGATTCCGTGTCCATGGTATTGCTGAATTCCAGAAAACTGGACAGCGTGTGAAGAGTCTGAAAATCCGCTTCTGTCTGCCGGCTGATACTGATGCGGTATTCCTCGGTTTCAGATTCCATCTGGGAGCGGAGAGTACTGGACAGCACATTCCCCAGAGAGGCTGAAAATATTCCGCCTCCTGCCAGAATAAGAAAACCGGTTATTATCACTGCCGCAGTCATGCGTTTTAACTGCCGCTGCATCGCGCGCTCGTTCATTATCGCTACCTCACAAATCTTGTACTGTCTTTATTTTATCATAAAATGCGAAAAGAAGGAGAGAGAAAATAGAAAATATGAATTTTCATAAAAAGCGAGATTTACAGAAATCTTTCATTTATTTGATGTTTCCTGAAATAAAACATGATAAAATAAGGAGCGGATAAGAAAATTGGAAAGAAAAGAGGTTGAGACTATGCCGGCAATTTACGCACATTTTGTGTTTGGAGAAAAAATGAAAAAGGTATACAGTCCACAGCTGAAGGAAAAGGCCCTGCACAGTCCGGAGCTCTTTGAAATCGGACTCCATGGTCCGGACATTCTGTTTTACTACCATCCCCTTGGGAAAAACCGGGTGAATCAGACGGGGTACAGAATGCATGAGCAGCCGGGGGGAGAGTTTTTCCGGAGCGCTGCCGAAAAGCTGAAAAGTCTGCCCGGGGACGAGCAGGGGGACGCCCTTTCCTATCTTCTGGGTTTTCTCTGTCATTTTACGCTGGACAGAAGCTGTCATCCCTATATTGAGAACAAGATTAAGGTGGACGGGGTTACCCACAACCGGATAGAGACGGATTTTGACCGGTATCTGCTGGTGGAAGAGGGACGGACACCCCTGAAAAGAAAGACGACCGGACATCTTCATCCTTCCCGGGGAAATTCGGCGGTTATCCGGAAATTTTTCGACGGGATTACCACGGAGGAAGTAGAGAAGGCGCTGGAGTCCATGGTGCGGTATAACGACCTTCTGACGACTCCGAATCCCTGGCTTCGTGCCCTGATACAGGGAGGAATGCGGCTGTCCGGAAGCTACCGGAGCCTGCGGGGGCTTCTGATGGACCGGGAGGAGGACCCTGCCTGCCGGGACAGCTGCGCACGGCTGGAGAAGCTGATGAACCGGGCCGTAAAGACCGGTGTCCTGCTCACGGAAAATTATCTGGGTTATCTGGAAGGAAAGAACGGGCTGGCGGAAGAGTTTGAAGACACTTTCGGCCCGGGAGAAAACTGGGAGCAGATTCCGGTTCTGAGTCTGGAGGAGGAACTTTGCTATGAAATTTAAGACAACGTCACTGGAGAAAAAATGGATATGGTATGACGTGGGAAATTCCGCTTTCACCCTGCTGGTGTCTACCATCATGCCGATTTACTTCAACTACCTGGCCGGAGAGGCGGGGATTTCCGAGGTGGACTACCTGGCTTTCTGGGGATATGCCACCTCGGCGGCCACCATTATCACGGCAGTTCTGGGGCCCACCCTGGGAACCGCTTCGGATTTTCAGGGCTGGAAGAAAAAGCTGTTTCTGGGCTCCCTTTTCCCTGGAGCACTGGGCTGCGTGTTCCTGGGCTTAACCAGTTCCTGGATATGGTTCCTGGGTATTTTTGTCGTGGCCAAGGCGGCCTATTCCCTGAGCCTGGTGTTTTATGACTCTATGCTGGTGGATGTGACGGAACCGGACAGAATGGATGAGGTGTCGGCCCGGGGTTATGGCTGGGGCTACATCGGAAGCTGTATTCCGTTTGTGCTCTGCCTTCTGCTGGTGCTGTTTTACGATTCCATCGGGCTTACCATGTCCCAGGCCATGGCCGGGGCATTCCTGCTGACGGCGCTCTGGTGGGTGGGATTCTCCCTTCCGCTGGTCCGCAGTTACCGCCAGAAAGCCTATGTGGAAAAGAAGAGCCATTATGCGAGCGAAGGCTTCCGGCGGCTGGCGCATGTGTTCGGCGAACTGAAAGAGCAGAAAAAGGTTCTGTTCTTCCTGCTGGCCTTTTTCTTCTATATTGACGGAGTCTATACGATTATCGATATGGCCACGGCTTACGGAACCGCCCTGGGGCTGGATACCACCGGTCTTCTGCTGGCGCTTCTTTTGACCCAGATTGTAGCGTTTCCGGCCGCCCTGATATTTGGAAAACTCAGCGCCCGCTATAAGAATTCCATGCTGATTCGTATCTGTATCGGCGCCTATTTTCTGATTGCAGTGTACGCGATTTTCCTGCGGACGCAGTGGCAGTTCTGGGTGCTGGCTGTCTGCGTGGGACTGTTCCAGGGCGCGATTCAGTCCATGTCCCGGTCCTACTTTGCCCGGATAATTCCGGCAGAACGCTCCGGGGAATATTTTGGAATCTACGATATCTGCGGAAAGGGAGCCGCTTTTCTGGGAACCATTCTGGTGTCTTTTATCAGCCAGGTAACCGGAAACACCAACCTGGGCGTAGGCTCCCTGGCCGTGATGTTTCTGCTCGGATTTCTGTTCTTCCTGAAAACCGAGCGGACAGAATAAAAAGAAAGAAAAAGAAAAGAGAGGAGAAAACAGTGGAAAAAGCAAAAGTATATTTTACAGACCTTCGTGTACGGCCGGGAACCAGCCGTCCGGAAAAGCTTCAGAAACTGATACGGAAAGCCGGAATCGGCGAGATTGATTTTGAAAAGAAGATGACGGCCATTAAGATTCATTTCGGTGAGCCGGGAAATCTTTCTTTCCTGCGCCCGAATTACGCAAAAGCCGTGGCGGACGTGATAAAGGAACTGGGCGGCCGCCCTTTCCTGACGGACTGCAATACCCTGTATGTGGGACGGAGAAAAGACGCCCTGGAACATTTGAGTGCTGCTTATGAAAACGGGTTTAACATGCTGTCCACGGGCTGCCACATCCTGATTGCGGACGGGCTGAAGGGTACCGACGATGTGGCTGTTCCGGTGAAAGGCGGAGAATTTGTAAAAGAGGCGAAGATTGGCCGGGCGGTGATGGATGCGGACGTCTTCATCAGCCTGAATCATTTCAAGGGGCATGAGGCTACCGGATTTGGCGGCGCCCTGAAAAACATCGGCATGGGCTGCGGCAGCCGTGCCGGAAAAATGGAACAGCATAACAGCGGGAAACCGGCGGTGGACCGGGAAAAGTGTGTGGGATGCCGTGTCTGTTCAAAGAACTGTGCTCACGGCGCGATTTCATTCCCCGATAAGAAAGCGTCCATTGGCCACGAAAAATGCGTGGGGTGCGGACGCTGTCTGGGAGCCTGCAATTTTGACGCGATTTATAATGAGAACAGCTCTGCGGTAAAGGACCTGAACAGGAAGATGGCGGAGTATGCCAAGGCAGTGCTGGATGGAAGACCGCATTTTCACATCAGCCTGGTTATTGATGTGTCGCCCTACTGTGACTGCCACGGGGAGAACGACCTGCCGATTCTTCCGGATGTAGGCATGTTTGCCAGCTTCGACCCGGTGGCGCTGGACAGAGCCTGCGCCGATGCCTGCAATGCGAGACGGCCGGTTCCGGGAAGTCTGCTGGACGAGCGGATGCACGAGGAAGGATTCTGCGACCACCATGACCATTTTGAAAATACCACGCCGGAGAGCGAGTGGAAATCCTGCCTGGACCATGCGGAGAAAATCGGACTGGGAACCCAGGAATATGAGCTGATTGAGGTATAAAAGAAATCAATGGAAGTCTGTCCGGAAGGGGCTTGGAGAGAGGAGCCGAATATGCTACAATGGCAGAAAAGGCAACATCATCTTACGAAATGGAGGAAGAGGAAATGTATGATTTCGAAGAAATCCTGAGAGAAGATCCGGAGATAGCAGACGTAATCCGTCAGGAGATGGACAGGCAGAATTCCCACATTGAGCTGATTGCCTCGGAAAACTGGGTAAGCAAAGCCGTGATGGCGGCCATGGGAAGTCCTTTGACCAACAAATATGCCGAAGGGTATCCGGGAAAACGCTACTATGGCGGATGCCAGGTTGTGGACGTGGCAGAGAACCTGGCCAGAGACCGGGCAAAAGAACTGTTCGGCTGTGAATATGCCAATGTACAGCCCCATTCCGGTGCCCAGGCCAATATGGCAGTTATGTTTGCCATGCTGGAACCCGGAGACAAAGTGCTTGGCATGAACCTGGACCATGGCGGACACCTGACCCACGGCTCTCCGGTCAACATTTCCGGAAAATATTTTAATTTTGCAGCTTACGGCGTGAATGAAGACGGATTTATCGATTACGACAAAGTGCTGGAAGTGGCGAAGGAACACCGTCCGAAGCTGATTATCGCAGGCGCCAGCGCCTATGCCAGAACGATTGATTTCCGGCGCTTCCGGGAGATTGCCGACGAGGTGGGCGCGTACCTGATGGTAGACATGGCCCACATTGCGGGCCTGGTGGCGGCAGGACTGCATCCAAGTCCCATTCCCTACGCGCATGTGACAACCACGACCACTCACAAAACGCTCCGCGGCCCCAGAGGCGGCATGATTCTCTCCAGCGAGGAGAACAATAAGAAGTTTAACTTTAACAAAGCCGTGTTCCCGGGAACCCAGGGAGGTCCCCTGATGCACGTTATCGCGGCCAAGGCGGTCTGCTTCAAGGAGGCTCTCCAGCCCGAATTTAAGACCTATCAGGAGCAGATTCTGAAAAACGCGAAGGCTTTGTGCGAAGGACTGCAGAAGCGGGGCGTGAAGATTGTATCCGGCGGTACGGACAACCATCTCATGCTGGTAGACTTAAGAGAGGCGGGAATCAGCGGAAAAGAACTGGAAAAGAGACTGGACGACGCACATGTTACCTGCAATAAAAATACGATTCCCAACGATCCCCGGTCACCCTTTGTGACCAGCGGTGTCCGCCTGGGCACACCGGCAGTTACCAGCCGGGGCCTGAAGGAAGAAGAGATGGACTGTCTGGCGGAAATCATTGCCATGGTTATCGCAAGCGAGGAGAACGTGGAAAAAGCCAGAGGCATGGTGGCAGAGATTACGGAAAAATATCCGCTTGTATAGTGGAAGGAAAGAAGAGGAAAGAGCGATGGCAGAGAGAGTTCTGGAAAACGGGCTGCTGAAAGCGGTGATTAGAGACCAGGGGGCGGAACTGGTGAGTCTTCAGGACCGGACTTCCGGACAGGAATATATCTGGGACGCCAGCCCCGACGTGTGGAACCGCCATGCGCCGGTACTGTTTCCGTTTGTAGGAAAGGTGTACAGGGGCGTATACCGCCATCAGGGAAAAGAATATGAGCTGAGAAGCCAGCACGGTTTTGCCAGGGACAGCAGGTTCGACTGCGTGAAGGAAGAAAAGGACTGCGTCATTCACCGTCTCTGTGACACGGAGGAAACCAGAGCCGTTTATCCCTTTGCCTTCCGGCTGGAAGTGATTCACCGGCTTGAGGGAAGGACCCTGACCGTGGAATACCGTGTGGAAAATCCGGGAGAGGACCTGCTTTATTATTCGGTGGGCGGACACCCCGGTTTTGCCGTGGCGGAAGGGACAAAACGGTCCGAATACCGGCTGCGTTTTCCCGGAAAGGAACGTCTCAGTTATATTCTCATTGACCCGGAAAGCGGCTGCGCAAAACCGGACCGGAAATATACTCTGGAACTGGAGAACGGATGCTGTCCGGTGCCGGAGGACATGTTTGACAGGGATGCGCTGATTTTTGACGGCAATCAGATTCAGAAGGTGGAAATCCTGCGCTCTGACGGGACGCCCCAGGTGTCCATGGAGGCGGAGGGTTTTCCTTCCTTCGGTATCTGGTCTAAACCGGAAGGACCTTATATCTGCCTGGAGCCCTGGGCAGGCCGCACGGACAACGTGGGGTTTGCCGGGGAGCTTCCGGAAAAATACGGAATCCAGAAGCTGGAGCCGGGCGGCAGTGAGCGGAAGTCATACCGGATTACGGTGGCATAACCGCTGACTGAATTGTTTTAAAATTGTAGTCGGGGACGGGTACAGGCTGGTCTGTACCCGTCCCCATTTAGTTGTTTTATAGAAAATAAAAATAAATACGCGTTTTCATCATTCTTATCTATTTGACGGGGTCCCGGCAAAGGCCTACACTGAATAGTGACGAGGAAATACCGGAAACGGGGAAAGGAAAAGAAAGCAGATGTACCAGGTAGGAATAGATATTGGTTCCAGCGCCGCAAAGGCAGCAGTGATGAAGGAGGGCGAGATTGTTAAAACACTTTTTCGGCCCACCGGATTCAGCAGTATTCAGACTGCGGAAGAGATATACCGGCAGCTTGAGGGGGAAGGAATCAGCCGGGAGAACGCCAGATATGTGGCGACCGGATACGGAAGGGTATCCGTACCTTATGCGGACGATACGGTGACAGAGATTACCTGCCATGGAAAAGGCGCCTGGTGGCTGTTCCGGGAAGACGGGACGGTCATCGATATCGGGGGCCAGGATACCAAGGGAATCCAGCTGAAACGGGGACGGGTCATGAAGTTCATGATGAATGACAAGTGCTCTGCGGGAACGGGAAAGTTCCTGGAGGTGATGACGAGCCGTCTGGGCGTGACCCAGGACGAGCTTTCCGCGCTGGCGCGGCAGGGAAATCCGGTAACCATCAGTTCCATGTGCACGGTATTTGCGGAGTCCGAGGTTATCAGCCTGATTGGAAAAGGAACGCCCCGGGAAGATATCGCCTACGGAGTGACGGAATCCGTGATTACCAAAGTGGTGCAGCTGATTGCCCAGGTTCCGGCCAGCCAGTATTTTCTGACAGGAGGTCTGTGCGAGGACGCCTATATCCGGGAGCGGCTGGAGCTGGCGCTTGGCGCGCCGGTAAAGACCATGCCCATGGCCCGGTATGCCGGGGCGGTAGGCGCAGCCATCCTGGCAGAAGAAGAGCAGTAAACCACGCAGAGAAAAAGGAGAGATACGATGATGGAAACAACATTACCCAAATCATTTGATGAATTTGTGGATGCCAGAAAGAAAGGATTTCTGGCGGCAAAAGAATTTAAAGAGAAAGGCGGAAAGCTGGCAGGATGCCTCTGTTCCTACACACCCCAGGAGCTTCTGGACGCGGCGGGAGTGTCTGCCATCGGACTGTGCGGGACAAGCAATGAAACCATTCCGGATGCGGAGAAAGTGCTTCCCAAGAATCTGTGCCCGCTGATTAAAGGCACCTACGGTTTTGCATATACGGAAAAATGTCCCTATACCTATTTTTCAGATATTATCATCGGAGAAACCACCTGCGATGGAAAGAAAAAGATGTACGAACTGCTCAATGAGCTGAAGGAAACCTATGTGATGCATCTTCCCCAGAGCCAGGAGAGAGATTATGCAGGCGATATCTGGTACGAGGAAGTGAAGCTTCTGGTGAAAAAGCTGGAAGAAAAATTTGATGTGAAAATTACCGAAGAAAAGCTGCGGGAGGCTGCAAAGACAAGGAACCGTCTCCGCCAGGCCCTCTGCGACATGTATCAGCTTCAGGAGAAATTTCCGCCGGCCATGAAGGGAACAGAAATGATGCTGGCCCTTCAGCAGGGAACCTTCACCTTCGATGTGAACCGGCAGATTGCAAATATTGAAAACCTGGTGGCAGAGGCGAAGAGAAAATACGAGGAAGGAGAGCGTCCGGTCAGCACGAAAGCGAAACGGATTCTCCTGACCGGATGTCCTTCCGCCGGTGTTATCCAGAAGGTGGGAATGGTAATTGAAAATAACGGCGGCGTCATTGTCTGTCTGGATGACTGCAGCGGGGAACGTACCAACCGGCTGATGGTGGATGAAAACGCGGAGGATATCCTGCGGGCCATCTCTGACCGGTACCTTTCCATCCACTGTTCCGTAATGACCAGCAACGACGGAAGAATGGAAAATACAAAGGAAATGATTGAAAAATACAAAGTGGATGGTGTCATTGAGATGGTGCTGCAGGCCTGCCACACCTTTAACGTGGAGGCGGCGAAGATGGCGGCCATGACAGAGGAGCTGGGCGTGCCATACATGAAGCTGGAGACAGACTATTCCACAGCGGACAGCGGGCAGATTGAGACCCGGATTGCCGCGTTTATCGAGATGCTGTAAAAAAGAATCAGACAGAACTTACTGTTCAAAGAAAATCAGCCGGACGTCCGGAATATTCCGGGTCCGGCTGAAACTGTGTATGATAAGTCCGTCCGTGGACTTCCATGACGGTTAGCGTTTTACTACAGCTGCACAGCCCATGCCGCCGCCTACGCAGAGGGTGGCAAGACCGGTTTTGGCGTCCCGTTTCTGCATTTCATAGAGCAGGGTGACGAGAATCCGGCAGCCGGAGCATCCGACCGGATGTCCCAGGGCGATGGCGCCGCCGTTTACGTTCAGTTTTGCCGGGTCAAATCCCAAATCATGTCCCACTGCAACAGACTGGGCGGCAAATGCCTCGTTTGCCTCGATTAAATCAAAATCATCGATGGTCATGCCGGTTTTTGCCATGACTTTTCTTGTGGCTGCCACCGGACCGATACCCATAATGCGTGGCTCTACGCCTGCCAGTTCTCCGGCAATCCACTCTGCCATGGGGGTTACGCCCAGTTCTTTCGCTTTTTCCTCGCTCATCACGACGATGGCCGCGGCGCCGTCATTGATACCGGAAGCATTTCCGGCCGTTACCATACCGTCTTTTTTGAAAGCGGGACGAAGACGGGAGATACTTTCCACCGTCACGCCTTTTCTGGGACCTTCGTCGGTGTCCACGATGACAGAGCCTTTCCTTGTCTTTACTTCTACCGGAACGATTTCGTCTTTGAAACGTCCCTCGGCCTGGGCCTTCTCGCATTTCTGCTGGCTGTTTGCGGCGAATTCATCCAGCTGTTCCCTGGTCAGTCCCCAGTCTTCGCAGATGTTTTCCGCGGTAATTCCCATGTGATATCCTTCAAACGCATCGGTAAGGGCGTCTTTTAAAAGCGCATCCTCCATAACGGCATTACCCATCCGGTAGCCGTAGCGGCCCTGCTGAACCAGGTAGGGGGCTTTGGACATGTTTTCGGTTCCCCCGGCCACGATGATGTCTGCCTCGCCGGCGGCAATCAGTTTGGCTGCCAGATTGACGCAGTGCAGACCGGAGCCGCAGAGCACGTTTACCGTGGTGGCCGGCACTTCTACCGGAATCCCGGCGTTTACTGCTGCCTGCCGTGCCACATTCTGTCCCTGACCGGCCTGGAGTACGCATCCCATGTACACTTCATCCACCATATCCGGCGCCACGCCTGCCCGTTTCAGGGCCTCCCGGATAACAACTGTGCCCAGTTCACTTGCGGGTACCGTGCTCAGCGCGCCTCCCATAGTTCCGATGGCGGTTCTGCAGCCGCCGGCCAGTACAACTTTTCTTCCCATTTTACCGAACCTTCCTTTCTGTCAAATCTGAAGTTTGTGACAGCCGGAGAATATCCTCCGGCCCGAATTGTTATTATTTTAACACAATTTAAAGAAAAAGTATATATAATTTCCCTTTTCCATAAAAAACGTGGAAAGCTCTTGACAAAGGAGAGGGGGCTTGATAGAATTAAAAACAGAACGCACTCTGTTTTTAAAAAAGGAGAAGATGAAATATGAGGAAACAGACGTATTCCTTACTGGTTTACAACAATCCCGGCCTTCTGAGCAGACTGTCCGGTCTTTTCAGCCGCCGGGGATATAATATTGAAAGTATTACGGCCGGAACCACCGCGGATCCCCGTTTTACAAGAATTACCATTGTGGCTAGCGGGGACGAGCTGATTCTCTCCCAGATAGAGAAGCAGGTCCGGAAGCTGGAAGATGTGATTGAGATTAAGCTGCTCAGACCAGAGGATTCGGTCTGCCGGGAGCTGATTATGGTGAAGATTAAGGCAAATGCATCCCAGAGGGCAGAGATTATCTCTGTGGCGGATATTTTCCGCGCCAAAGTCGTTGACGTGGAGAAAGAATGTCTGATGGTGGAACTTACCGGTACCCAGTCCAAGCTGGAAGCCTTTCTGGAGCTTCTGGACGGCTATGAGATTCTGGAGCTTGCCAGAACCGGCCTTACCGGGCTGCGCCGTGGAATCAAGGACGTCACCTACATCGACTAGAGGGTCTTTTGTCCGCAGAGGGCCCGGAAAATGCGGGAAGCTAGAGGTTTTTACCTTTAACTCTAATAGAAAATGAAAAACAAAAACAGGAGGAATGCTACAATGGCAGCAAGAATTTTTTACCAGGAAGACTGTAATCTGGCAGCGCTGGAAGGACAGAAAATCGCAATCATCGGATACGGAAGCCAGGGACATGCACATGCCCTGAACTTAAAAGAATCCGGATGCGACGTTATCATTGGCCTTTATGAGGGAAGTAAATCCTGGACAAAAGCAGAGGAACAGGGATTCCAGGTATACACCGCAGCAGAGGCTGCAAAGCAGGCAGACGTTATCATGATTCTGATTAACGACGAGCTGCAGGCAGATATGTACAAGAAAGACATTGAGCCGAACCTGGAAGAAGGCAACATGCTTATGTTTGCACACGGCTTCAACATTCATTTCGGATGTATCAAACCGCCGAAGAACGTGGACGTAAGCATGATTGCACCGAAAGCTCCGGGCCACACTGTAAGAAGCGAGTATCAGGCCGGAAAAGGAACTCCCTGTCTGATTGCCGTAGAGCAGGATTACACCGGAAAAGCATGGGATAAAGCACTGGCTTATGGTCTTGCCATCGGCGGAGCAAGAGCCGGACTTCTGGAAACCACCTACCGTGTTGAGACAGAAACAGACCTCTTCGGCGAGCAGGCTGTACTTTGCGGCGGCGTATGCGCCCTGATGCAGGCAGGCTTTGAGACACTGGTAGAAGCAGGCTACGACCCGAGAAACGCTTACTTCGAGTGTATCCATGAAATGAAACTGATTGTAGACCTGATTTACCAGAGCGGTTTCTCAGGAATGAGATACTCCATTTCCAATACAGCTGAATACGGCGATTACGTAACCGGTCCGAAGATTATCACCGAAGATACCAAGAAAGCCATGAAGAAAATCCTTTCCGACATCCAGGACGGAACCTTCGCAAAAGAATTCCTGCTTGACATGTCACCGTCAGGACGTCAGGTACACTTCCAGGCAATGAGAAAACTTGCTGCTGAACATCCGGCAGAAAAGATTGGTGAAGAAATCAGAAAACTTTACAGCTGGAACGGCGAAGAAAAACTGATAAATAACTAAATTGTACCAGAATTGTCTACGGGGACGGGTATCGGCCAGCCGGTACCCGTCCCCTTGCATTCTTTTCTGAGGAATGTTATACTGATTTCAGAAAAGTCTGAAAAAAACCTGGCGGAAGAATTTTCCGGGACTGGGAGCCTTTACCAGGAAAAAAGAAAGGAGGACGGGTTATGGATGAGAGAATGGAAAACCTGCGTTCGAAAAAGAATCCAAAAGCAAGGATAAAAATTCTGAAGGGGCATTTTGCGACGAGTCATTCCCACATCAACACGTACATTGATATGTCTACGGTAAAGGTACGGCATAATAACGGCAGAGAAACGGCGAAGGTGCTGGCCGCGGAATACGTGGACAATACTTTTGTGAACACGATAGTGTGTCTGGAAGAAACGGAGACGGTGGCCACGTTTATGGCGGAACAGCTGGCAGACGTGAATCAGTATTCCCTGAGCAAGGGAAACAATATTTCTATTGTGACACCGGAATTTAATCAGGAAGGCATCATTCTTTTCCGGGACAACAAGGTGCGTATGATTGAGAATCAGCAGGTACTTATCCTGGCGGCATCCATCACCACGGGGAAGACGGTCAGTCAGGCCATTGATTCCATTCTTTATTATGGGGGAAGAGTGTGCGGTATCTGTTCCATTTTCAGTTCTGTGAATAAAATTGCCGGCATGGAAGTGAAAACGATTTTTACCAGCGCAGATTTGCCGGATTACCGGTTCTATACGCCGGGAGACTGTCCGATGTGCAGGGCAGGCCAGAGACTGGAGGCCATTGTGAACAGTTACGGCTACTCAAAGCTGTAAACGCGCATACCTGGAACGTAGAAAGGGCAGCCACATGACGGTATGGCTGCCCTTTTATCATTTATTTATTTTCAAAATCCAGCTTAAGCAATCTCGTTTACAGCTTTGGATAAACGGGAGATTTTTCTGGCGCAGGTGTTTTTATGGTAAACGCCCTTGCTTCCCGCTTTGCTGATAACAGAAACAGCTTCTCTTAAAGCAGTCTTGGCAGCTTCAGCATCTTTCTTTGCTACAGCTTCTTCCACTTTTCTTACATAAGTTCTGACTTTGGATTTGATTGCTTTATTTCTGGCTGTCTTTGTAGCAGTTACTTTAATTCTCTTCTTTGCAGATTTAATGTTAGCCAATTCCGACACCTCCATATCTGATTGATTTTTCTCATCCGTCAGAAAGAGACACGGAATATCTGACGAACACACTTATTTATTCTATGCGAAGAAATTATCATTGTCAATACATAATTCCTCATTTTTGTGAAAAAATACTTTTACAGTTCAGCCGTATGCAAAAGCGGAAACGGCCTATGCTTGCATAAAGGCCGTGACGGCTTTTGTCAGACGGAGTGAGCGCCTGTTTATGAGCAAAGAAGGCGGCGTAAGCCGCCAGTAAGCACGTCAGTGCGACTTTGCGAATGGCGCGCTGAACTGTAAAAGAAGCAGACTGTGGAAGAAGGAAAGGGGAGGCAGACAAGGATGGTTGAGAAATACAGTATCCGCACAGACCTGGCACTGGAGGACACCGAGCGTTTCGAGGAGGATAATATTGAAGTTTCCGGGGTCACCGTGGAAGAAGAGTGGGACGAGGAGCGGGAAATCCGGATTACTACGGTCCGGATTCTGACAGAGAACGGGGCGAAAACCATGGGGAAACCAGTGGGTACTTATGTGACTCTGGAAGCGCCGAATCTGGCGGTGCCGGATGAAGGATATCACCGGGAAGTCTCGGTCACCCTGGCCCGCTTTATCCGGACCATGCTGCCCAGGAAGGAGGACTGCCAGATTCTGGTGGCGGGACTTGGAAACCGGGAGGTCACCCCGGACGCCCTGGGCCCCTGGGTGGCCGACAACCTGAATGTGACCCGGCATATCATAAAAGAATATGGAAAATATGCCATGGCGAAAGAAAACGTATGCAGCGTCAGCGCCATTGCCCCGGGCGTCATGGCCCAGACCGGAATGGAGACGGTAGAGATAATCCGGGGAATTGTAAAAGAGACAAAACCAGATGTCCTGATTGCCGTGGACGCACTGGCGGCCCGCAATTCCAGACGGCTCAACCGCACCGTCCAGATTGCGGACACCGGTATCCGCCCCGGCTCCGGTGTGGGAAATCACAGAAACGGCATTACCCGGGAGACCATAGGAATCCCTGTGGTGGCTATCGGCGTGCCCACGGTGGTGGACGCGGCCACGATTGTCAGCGATACGATGGAAAATCTGCTGGCTGCCATGGAGACTTCGGAAACACTGAAAGGAGTCGGAGTCGTACTGCAGGGTTACAGCGCCGCCGAAAAATACGAACTGGTTAAAGAGCTGATAGCTCCGCATCTCAACGGTATGTACGTTACGCCAAAAGACATCGATGAAACTATGAAACGGATGAGCTTTACTTTGTCAGAAGGCCTGAATATTCTGTTTGAACGGGAAGAGGAAGAAGGACAGGGGTAATGCACGCATACCCCTGACCGAATCCGCATAGAATGTGGGAGAAATGAAAAGGGGAGACGGACATGGCACGTTGGAAGCAGTGGGGCGTTCTTCTGGGTGCAGGCGTCAGCCTGCTTGGCGGGGCCCTCTTTTTTCAGGAAGAGGCCCGGACCCCGGGAGCCTGGAAGGCGGCGCTGTTTCAGAGCATTCAGGAAACCGCGGAAAAATCCTGGCTGCCGGGCATTGCCTATGGCGGCGAAACAGAGAAAAACACATCGCTGAAGGAATGGGTAGTCTCCCTGGCTTCCCACAGCATGCCCCTGGGCACCTACGTGGTGGAACATGCCAGGGAGGACCTTGCGGCAGAGGACGAGGACACCCTGGAAATGCTGGCAAAGATGCAGGCAGAGGATGAAAATTCCGTGGATGAAAACGGGCAGCTTGTAGGGACGGACGAAAGCGCCCGGACACAGCAGGCCGCCTCCACCCTCGACCTTTCCCCGGAACGGCTCCGGGATTTTGATTATCTGGTGGGAAACTTCTATACCGTGGACAGCGTGACCTATGTAAATCCCGAGGATTTAAACGTGGATACCCTGCTGGCAAAGGATATGACGATAACAAAGGCCGGAGAGGACCCAAAGATTCTTATCTACCATACCCATTCCCAGGAGACATTTGCAGACTCCAACGGGGATGTGTCCACCAGTATTGTGGGCATTGGCAGATATCTTACAGAGCTTCTGAACGATACATACGGAATTCCCACCCTGCACCATGAAGGTGTTTACGACCTGATTGACGGGAAACTGGACCGCAGTGAGGCTTATGAGCTTGCGGCGCCGGACATCGCCCGGATTCTGGAAGAGAATCCCTCCATTGAAGTGGTGATTGACCTGCACCGGGACGGCGTGGCGGACACGACTCACCTGGTGACAGAGATAAATGGGAAACAGACGGCCCAGATTATGTTTTTCAACGGGATGAGCCGGACCCGGGCAAACGGGGATCTGAGCGGCATGCCAAACCCCTATATTCAGGATAACCTGGCCTTTTCCCTGCAGATGAAGCTGAAAGCTGAGGAACTGTATCCCGGATTTACCCGCCGGATTTATCTGAAAGGCTACCGCTACAACATGAATCTGATGCCCAAAATGCTGCTGGTTGAGGCGGGAGCACAGACAAATACTGTAGAGGAAATGAAAAATGCCATGGAACCGCTTGCGGAAATTTTAAGTCAGGTGTTAGAATAGGAGTATCTGAGCGGAAAAATAGAAAGGGTACAAAGAGTATGGCAAAGAAAACTACATACGACGCTTCCAGTATCTCCGTCCTGGAGGGACTGGAAGCCGTCAGAAAACGGCCGGGCATGTATATCGGAAGCGTATCCACCAAAGGACTGAATCATCTGGTTTACGAAATAATGGATAACGCGGTGGACGAGCACCTGGCCGGATTCTGTGATTTAATAGAAGTGACACTGGAAAAGGACGGCTCTGCCACAGTGTCCGACAATGGGCGGGGTGTCCCGGTGGAGATGCATGAGAAAGGAATGTCGGCGGCCAGACTGGTATATACCACCCTCCATGCAGGAGGAAAGTTTGACGATACGGCTTACAAGACCAGCGGCGGACTTCACGGTGTAGGCGCCACGGTTGTCAATGCCCTTTCCGAATATATGGATGTAAAAATCAGCCAGGGCGGTTTCATTCACCATGACCGGTACGAAAGAGGGAAACCGGTGGTGGAACTGGAGGACGGCCTGCTGCCGGTTATCGGAAAGACAAAAAAGACAGGAGCCTGCGTAAACTTTCTGCCGGACAGCGAGATTTTTGAGAAGACCCGCTTCCGGGAGGAGGAAATCAAAAGCCGTCTCCATGAGACCGCTTACCTGAACCCGCAGCTGACCATCGTGTTTACGGACAGACGGAAAGACCCGGAGGAGAAGATTACCTACCACGAGCCGGACGGCATTCTGGGCTTTATCCGGGAGCTGAACGCCAAAAAAGAAGTGATTCATGAGCCGGTATATTTTAAAGGAGAGGCTGAGGGAATTGAAGTGGAAGTGGCCTTTCAGTATGTCAATGAATTCCACGAAAATGTGCTTGGTTTCTGCAACAATATCTACAATGCAGAAGGGGGAACCCATCTGACCGGGTTTAAGACCACCTTTACTACGGTGATGAACCAGTATGCCAGGGAACTTGGCATTCTGAAGGAAAAAGACAACAACTTTACCGGAGCGGACGTGCGAAACGGAATGACCGCCATCGTATCCATCAAACATCCGGATCCCCGGTTTGAGGGACAGACCAAAACAAAACTGGACAACCAGGACGCATCCAAGGCTACCGGAAAGGTAACCGGAGAGGAAGTGGTGCGCTATTTTGACCGGAACCTGGAGACGCTAAAGAAGGTGCTCTCCTGCGCGGAAAAAGCGGCGAAAATCCGGAAGTCCGAAGAGAAGGCAAAAACCAACCTGCTGACAAAGCAGAAATATTCCTTTGACAGCAACGGGAAACTGGCAAACTGCGAGAGCCGGGACGCCTCCAAATGCGAGATTTTCATCGTGGAGGGTGATTCAGCCGGCGGTTCCGCCAAGACAGCCCGGGACCGGATGTATCAGGCCATTCTGCCCATCCGGGGAAAAATTCTGAACGTGGAGAAGGCCAGCATCGACAAAATCCTGGCCAATGCAGAGATTAAAACCATGATTAACGCCTTTGGGTGCGGTTTCTCCGAAGGATATGGAAATGATTTTGATATTGGGAAGCTTCGATATGACAAGATTATCATTATGGCCGATGCGGATGTGGACGGCGCGCATATTTCCACCCTGCTCCTGACCCTGTTTTACCGGTTCATGCCGGAGCTGATTTACGAGGGGCATGTATATGTGGCCATGCCGCCCCTTTATAAGGCCATGCCCAAAAACGGGGAGGAAGAATATCTCTATGACGACAAGGCGCTGGAAAAATACCGGAAAACCCATACCGGTCCCTTTACGTTACAGCGCTACAAAGGACTGGGCGAAATGGACGCCCAGCAGCTCTGGGAGACCACCCTGGACCCGAAGACCAGGAGGCTGAAGCGAATCGAGATAGAAGACGCCAGAATGGCTTCCAGCGTAACAGAAATGCTGATGGGGACAGACGTGCCGCCCCGCCGGGCATTCATCTACGAAAATGCCAGGGAAGCGGAGCTGGATATATAGAGCAGGAGGAAATTTATGGAAGATACACAGGTAATCCGGACAGAATATTCGGATCTGATGAAAAAATCATACATCGACTACGCCATGAGCGTTATCGTTTCCCGGGCCCTTCCCGACGTCCGGGACGGGCTGAAGCCGGTGCAGAGACGGACCCTTTACGACATGTACGAACTGGGCATCCGCTATGACCGGCCCTACCGGAAATGTGCCAGAATCGTAGGGGATACCATGGGTAAATACCATCCCCACGGAGACAGTTCCATTTACGAGGCCCTGGTCGTCATGGCCCAGGATTTTAAGAAAGGCATGGTACTGGTAGACGGCCACGGCAATTTCGGTTCCATTGAAGGGGACGGGGCCGCGGCCATGCGTTATACAGAGGCAAGGCTGGAGAAAGTGACCCAGGAAGCGTTTCTGGCGGACCTGGATAAAAACATCGTGGACTTTGTGCCTAATTTTGACGAGACCGAGAAGGAGCCGTCTGTACTTCCCGTGCGGATTCCGAACCTTCTGGTCAATGGGGCGGAGGGAATCGCCGTAGGTATGGCTACCAGCATTCCCACCCACAATCTGGGGGAAGTGGCAGATGCGGTCAAGGCCTACATGAAGGACAGCAGTATCACCACCCGGCAGCTGATGAAATACTTGAAAGGACCGGATTTCCCCACGGGAGGCATTGTAGTCAACAAAGACGACCTGCTTTCCATCTATGAGACCGGAACCGGCAAGATTAAAATCCGGGGAAAAGTAGAGACCGAAGAGCTGAAAGGCGGAAAAAAACGGATTGTCATTTCTGAGATTCCCTACACCATGATAGGCGCCGGAATCGGGAAATTTTTAAACGACGTGTACCAGCTCGTAGAGACTAAGAAAACCAGCGACATCACAGACATCTCCAACCAGTCCTCCAAAGAGGGCATCCGGATTGTAATAGAAGTAAAGCGGGACACGGATGTGGACAACCTCATTAACATGCTTTACAAAAAGACCCGGCTGGAGGATACTTTCGGGGTGAATATGCTGGCAGTGGCGGACGGCAGGCCGGAGACCCTGGGACTGAAAAAGATTATCGAGTACCATGTGGACTTCCAGTTCGAGCTTGCCACCCGGAAGTACCAGACTCTGCTGGCAAAGGAGCAGGAGAAAAAAGAGATTCAGGAAGGACTTATCAAAGCCTGCGATGTAATCGACCTGATTATTGAAATTCTCCGGGGCAGTAAATCCGTGAAGGACGCGAAGGACTGTCTGGTAAACGGAAACACCGAACCCATTACCTTCAAATCCCGGATATCCGAAAAGATGGCAAAAATGCTCCGTTTTACGGAAAAACAGGCCACGGCTATTCTGGAGATGCGTCTCTACCGGCTGATTGGACTGGAGATTGAGGCGCTGCAGAAGGAGCATGAGGAAACTGTGGCAAAAATTGCCCGGTATGAAGATATTCTGAACAATTACGATTCCATGGCTTCCGTGATTATGGAAGATCTGGACCATCTGAAAAAAGAATACGGACGAAAACGGCGGACCCGGATAGAAAACGCAGAGGAAGCCGTATTCGAGGAAAAGAAAATAGAAGAACAGGAAGTAATCTTCCTGATGGACCGCTTCGGCTATGCCAAAACCGTGGACGTGTCTGTCTACGAGAGAAACAAAGAGGCGGCGGACAAGGAAAACCGGTTCGTGCTGCCCTGCATGAATACCGGAAATATCTGTCTTTTTACAAAAGACGGCAAAATGCACCAGCTCAAAGTGCTGGATCTGCCCCATGGAAAATTCCGGGACAAGGGACAGCCCGTGGACAATGTCAGCAATTTTGACAGCGCTGCGGAAGAGATTGTGTATCTGTGCGAGGACCGGCAGCTCTTCTATACAAAATTCCTCTTTGTTACGAAACAGGGAATGGTGAAAAAAGTGGACGGAAGCGAATTCCAGGTGAGCCGGCGGACCATTGCCGCCACAAAACTTCAGCCGGAAGACGAAGTAGTGACCATTTCCATTCTCAATGAAAACCAGGATGTAGTTCTGATGACGGAACTGGGATACTGTCTCCGGTTCCCGGCATCCGAGGTGTCGGAAAAGAAAAAAGGGGCGCTCGGCGTGCGGGGCATCCGTCTTCAGAAAAAGGACGCCGTGGAGACAGCCTTTGTGTTTGAGGAAGGAACCGAATGCAAAGTGACCTTCCATGAAAAAGAAGTAACACTGAACCGCCTGAAGCAGGCGAAACGGGATGGAACCGGAACAAAAATGAGAAAGTAGATGACGGCATATGGCAATCATAGGAATTGATTTAGGGACAACCAATACCCTTGCCAGCGTGTGGAAGAACGGAACATATGAGCTGATTCCCAACAGTCTGGGCTCTTATCTGACTCCTTCCGTGGTCGGGGTGAACGACAAAGGAGAGATTCTGACAGGGCAGACGGCAAAGGAACAGCTCGGTTTCCGGCCGGAGCAGACCGTATCCAGCTTTAAACGCTACATGGGCACGGAGAAAACCTGGCGGCTGGGAGAAAAGAATTTTTCGCCGCAGGAACTGTCGGCCCTGGTGCTGACCCAGATACGGGAGGACGCCTCCCGGTACCTGGGAGAACCGGTAGAGGAGGCCGTTATCAGCGTGCCGGCTTATTTTAACGACATGCAGCGCCAGGCCACCCGGATGGCAGGGCGGCTTGCCGGCCTGAAGGTGGAGCGCCTGGTGAACGAGCCTTCGGCGGCGGCCCTGGCTTACCGGATGAATCTGCCCGGCCCGGGGGAAACCCTGAAAACAGAGGAACTGCTTCCGGAAGAGGACCAGACCTTCCTGGTTTTCGACTTTGGGGGAGGAACTCTGGATATTTCTATTGTGGACGCCTTTGACAATGTGATTGAGATTGTGGCGGTGGCCGGCGATAACCATCTGGGCGGGGATGACATCAACCAGGCCCTGGCGGAGCGGTTTCTGGCGGAAAAGCATCTGGATGAGGGAAATCTGACAAAAGAAGAGCGGGCCAGCCTCCTGCGTGAGAGCGAGCGGTTAAAACGTCTGCTTTCCAGTGAAGAGAAGGGAAACATGGAAGTGGTGATTGGCGGGGAAATCCGGCAGATGGAGCTGGACCAGAAAGGACTTCTGGAAGTAGCTGCCCCGGTGCTGGAAAGTATCGGGCTTCCCTTGTCCCGCGCCATGACCGACAGCGGCTACGGCTGGGGAGACATTGACGGAATTATTATGGTGGGCGGCAGCGGGAAGATGCCGGTAGTGCAGAATTACCTGCATTTTCTGAGTGGAAAGAAGCCGGTGTGCCGGATTGACCCGGATGTGGCCGTGGCGGCAGGAGCAGGTATTTATGCCGGGATGAAAGAACGGGCCGGAGAGCTGAGAGACATGCTGCTTACAGATATCTGCCCGTTTACCCTGGGAACGGAAGTGACCCAGGAGGACAGAAGCGCGCCTTCCGTCATGGCTCCGGTCATTGAGCGCAATTCTACACTGCCGGTAAGCCGTATGGCCCGGTATACCACGGCCAATCCTTTCCAGAGCCACTGTACGGTCCGGGTGCTTCAGGGCGAGCACAGGCTGGCAGAGCAGAATCTCTGCCTGGGCGAGCTGGACGTAGAAGTGCCCGTGGGACAGGACCCCGGACACAGGGAGGCCATTGACGTAAGATATACTTATGATATTAACGGAATTCTGGAAATCGATGTTACGGTTGCAAGTACAGGAAAAACGACCAGCCGTGTGATTATCAATAAAAATATCAAGATGGCAGAAGAGGAACTCCGGCTTCGCAGGGAAGCCCTGCAGAAACTAAAGATATCCCCCAGGGACCAGGAGATAAACCGGGTAGTGCTGGCCCGGGGCGACCGGCTTTTCGAAGAGAACACCGGAGAAGTCCGGCAGTATGTAAGCCGTTTTATGGAAGAATTTACCACGGCCCTTGGAACCCAGAACGGGCGTACGATTCAGGAAGCCAGGGAGCGGACTACAGAACTGTTTGATATTATTGAAAATTCGCCGAAAAAATCGGTGAAGCTTCGTCTGGATAAATATTTGTACGATGAGTGGAGGAGAAACCAGTAATGAACTGTTTCGAAATTCTTGGCATCGACCCCACAACGGAAATCCGGGCCATCCGGAAAGCCTATGCGGCAAAAAGCCGTCAGTTCCATCCGGAGGAACAGCCGGAAGAGTTTAAGCGGCTTCACGACGCCTACCAGATGGCGCTGGCCTGGGCCAGAAATCCCGAAAGCGGTCAGGGAGAATTCGCGCTGGAATCCCCCATGGCCGAGGAGCTCGTGCAGGCGGAAGGCGGTCCTGCGGAATCCGGGACAGAGGAAGAGCTGGTAGCTACAGAGGAAGAAGACCGGGAAGAGGAACCGCCTTTGCCGGAAGACTGGCAGGAGTCCTTCAGCCGGATAGCGGGAGCTTCCATGGACAATGCCGGCCTGGCGCAGGCAGTCCGCAGAATCATGGGGCACTGCCGGGCACTTTACAGTCAGGAGCAGGAGAGAGGAAAGCTCTACCGGTGGAGGGATATCTTTGAGGTGCGGGGGTACTTCCAGGTGCTTTCTACCCGGGAGTTTGTGGAGGCCTGGTATACGTTCCTACAGAGCCACCACACCTTTCCGCTTCGGGTATGGCAGTATTTTGCCTCCCTGGACGGACTCCGGTTTTCCGGAGAAGCGGCCGGACTGGGCCGGTTTCCCTATGGGGAGTATATGGAAGCGCTCACCCGGGAGGAAGAGACGGCGCCGGAAAAGAAACCGCCTCAGACCGGGATGCCGGAAAAGGAACAGCCCGGAACCGGGGCGCCTGAGAAGCAGGGGACGCCCGAAAAGCAGGAAAAATCTCCGGAACCGGAATATGGAAGCCGAAGCGGCGGGTACGGCACCTGGCAGGAAGGCCGGCCGGGACAGGGAAAACCCAAACCGCCTGCGGAAGCAGAAAAAAAGCGCAGTCCCCTGTGGCTGAGAATCCTGCTGTACGTACTGCTTGTGGCAGGATGTGCCATTCTGGGAACTGTTACCGGTCTGGCGGCCGGACTGATTTTCTAGGAAGAGGAGGGAAAACCGGTGAAAAAGAAAGGTCGAACCGGACGGATTTTTGCAGCGCTGGGACTGATTCTGGTCTGGCTGGCAGGGTTTCTGCTGGGGTTTGATTCCGGGCGGATTATGAACGACAGTTCCCGCATCCGGAGAGCGCTGGAGGCCAGTCAGGGGGATACCGGTTACCGGCTGCCTCTGACGGCGAAGAGTACGACGGGCCAGAAAGAGACGGAGGCTTTAAACGCTTACCTGGCTGCTTTTGACGACTGTGCCAGAGAGCTGGAGGACTGCCGGGAGGAACTGCAGAAATCTGCAGGAGGCGTGCCGAATTCCCCGCAGAGCGGAGCATCCCTGAAACAGAGAAACGAAGACGCTTTTCGTGCCATGAAAGACCTGGTGCGGCATCCGGAACGCTTTCTGGAGCAGTATACCAGCGGAGACGAGGATGCGCAGATATGGATGGAGGACTGGGTGCAGGATTTGAAAGCGGCCAACCACCGGGAAGCCATGGAAGGAACCTGGCAGGATGTGTATGAAGAAAACCAGAGACTTGCGGGAGAAACTGAGTAAGAAAAGTAAGATAGTACTTGATTTTTCCGGCAGGAAGTGCTATGCTAATTAAAGTTACATAAGAAACCCGGCAGAAGAGTGGACGAAAGTTCACTCTTCTTTTTGGGATAAAAGACGTAACGATTCACAGCCATGCCGCGCATGGCGGGCAGAGCAGCTGTGAATCGCGACAGTACAAGTGACAGTGCAAAGTGTAAAGCAGAAAGGAAGTTCAGATTGTCAAGAAGAGAAGAGTATGAACAGAAAACAGAAGAGCTGCTTCTGCCCATCCTGGAAAAGTACGGCTTTGAGCTTTGGGATGTGGAATATGTAAAGGAAGGAAGCAACTGGTATTTGCGGGCTTACATCGATAAGCCGGGGGGAATCATGGTAGATGACTGCGAGGTGGTCAGCCGGGAGCTTTCCGACCTTCTGGATGAGAAAGATTTCGTGGAAGGCGCCTATATCCTGGAAGTCAGTTCACCGGGACTGGGAAGGCCGCTGAAAAAAGAACGGGATTTTGAGAGGAGTATCGGTGAAGAGGTGGAAATCCGGACCTACCGGGCCATCGACAGACAGAAAGAATTCACGGGGATTCTGAAAGCGTATGACAAAGATACCATTACCATAGAATATGAGGACGGAACCGAGGGACAGTTTTCCCGGAGCGATGTCGCCCTGGTTCGTCTTGCGTTTGATTTTTAAAACAGGAGGAAAGAAAAAATGAATACAGAATTAATGGAGGCACTTACTATTCTGGAGCAGGAAAAGGATATCAGCAGGGAAAAACTGATTGACGCCATCGAAAACTCGCTGATTAACGCCTGCAAGAATCATTTTGGAAAGGCAGACAACATCAGGGTAATCATGGACAGAGAGACCTGCGATTACTCCCTGATTCAGGAAAAAACCGTAGTAGAGCAGGTGGAGGACGATGTGGAGGAAATCAGCCTGGAGAAGGCAAAAGAGATTGACTCCAAATATGAGCTGGGCGACATTGTCCAGATTCCGGTGGAGTCCAAATCCTTTGGCCGGATTGCCACTCAGAATGCCAAGAACCTGATTCTCCAGAAAATCCGGGAAGAAGAGAGAAAGGTTATTTACGACCAGTATTTTGAAAAAGAAAAAGATATCGTTACCGGAATCGTTCAGCGCTATGTAGGAAAGAACATCAGCATCAATCTGGGCAAGGCAGACGCCATGCTGACAGAGAACGAGCAGGTAAAAGGCGAAGTCTTCCAGCCTACGGAACGGATAAAACTGTATGTGGTGGAAGTAAAAGACACGACAAAAGGACCGAAGATTCTGGTGTCCCGTACCCATCCGGAACTGGTAAAACGGCTTTTCGAGTCGGAAGTGACGGAAGTGAGGGACGGCATCGTAGAGATAAAAAGCATCGCGCGGGAGGCAGGTTCCCGTACAAAAATCGCAGTATGGTCCAATGACCCGGACGTAGACCCGGTTGGAGCCTGTGTAGGTATGAACGGCGCCCGTGTAAACGCTGTGGTAAATGAACTGAGGGGAGAAAAGATTGACATTATCAACTGGAGCGACAATCCGGCTCTTCTCATTGAAAACGCGCTGAGTCCGGCCAAAGTTATCTCCGTGGCGGCAGACCCGGATGAAAAGACGGCCAGCGTAATCGTACCGGATTATCAGCTTTCCCTGGCAATCGGAAAAGAAGGACAGAATGCCCGTCTGGCGGCCCGTCTGACCGGATACAAGATTGACATCAAGAGCGAGACTCAGGCCATCGAGTCCGGAGAACTTCCGGCCAACTACATGGATATGGCAGAGGAATACGAAGAGGACGGTTATCCGGAGGAGGACTATTCCGGAGAGGATTATCAGGAAGGCGCCGGCTGGGAAGAAGACGGCGCAGATGACGCAGAACCGGACCTGGATTTATACGAAGAATAAACGACAGGAGGGATTCGTGTGGGTACAGCCAGAAAGATTCCCATGCGCAGATGCGTGGGCTGTCAGGAAATGAAACCAAAAAAAGAGCTGCTCCGTGTGATACGGACTCCGGAAGGCGAGTTCTGCCTGGATGAAACCGGAAGAAAAAACGGCCGGGGCGCCTATCTGTGCCGCAATGGGGAATGCCTGGAAAAAGCGGTGAAAAGCAGAGGACTGGAGCGTTCTTTTAAGCAGGCGATTCCCGAGGAAGTATACCAGAACTTACAGAAGGAGCTGACAGAGCTTGAACAGAGATAGAGTATTGCAGATGATTGGCCTGGCCATGAAGGCGGGCAAAGTAAAAAGCGGTGAATTTCTGACGGAGACAGAAGTAAAAAGCGGTGGCGCCTGCCTGGTTGTACTGGCAGGGGATGCTTCGGAGGCCACAAAGAAGAAATTCCGGAATATGTGTGAGTTTTATCAGGTACCTTTCTGTATTTACGGAGATAAAGATACTCTGGGTCATGCAATAGGCAGAGAATTCCGTGCGTCGCTTGCGGTGACGGACGACGGATTTGCAAAAGAAATCCGGAAACGTTTGAATCAAACAGAAGATACGGTTGCATAAAGGAGGTAGTTGAATGTCAAAACTGAGAGTATATGAGCTGGCAAAAGAACTGAACAAGACCAACAAGGAAATGCTCGCCATGCTGAGAGAGCAGGGGATAGATGCGGCAAGCCATATGAGCACTCTTTCTGAGGAGCAGATTGAATCCATGAGAAAGTTTGCGGCTCCGAGAAAGCCGGAGACGGCAGAGGAGAAAACAGAGGCGCCGAAGAAGAAAAATGTGGTCCGGGTTTTCCGGCCCCAGAATACCCAGGGCGGCGGACGCCGTCCAGGCGGAAAAGGCTCCCGTCCGGAAGGAGACAGACGTCAGGGAGGTTCCCGCCCGGAGGGCGAGCGCCGTCAGGGGGCACGTCCGGAAGGAGAACGCCGTCAGGGGGCACGTCCGGAAGGAGAACGCCGTCAGGGAGAAGGCTCCCGGGACCGCCTGGCCCGTCCGGAAAACGAGAGAAGAGCCTCCGGCTTCCGGCAGGAAGGTGAAAGACGCCAGGGAGGTTCCCGTCCGGATTCCGACAGACGTCAGGGAGGCCGTCCGGAAGAAGGAAGACGGCAGGAAGGAGAACGCCGTCAGGGAACACGTCCGGAAGGCGAGAGACGTCAGGGCGGAAACCGGCAGGACGGCGACAGAAGAGGAGGCTTCCGCCAGGATTCCGACAGAAGAGGTTCCGGCCGCTCCGGCGAGGACAGAAGAGGCGGTTTCCGTCAGGGCGATTCCAGAAGGGACGGCCAGAGAGACGGACAAAGAGATGGACAAAGAGACGGGCAGAGACGGGACAGAAGGGATGACCGCAGAAAGTCCGGACCGGCGATTCCGGCTCCGGCAATTTCCGAGCAGAAACCCAGCCGTTCCAAACCCAAGGACGCATATAAGAAAAAAGATTACCGGAATGAGGAAAACGAAGACAGAATGCCAAAGGGCAAGAAGGGCAGAAATACGCCTCAGGCGAAGATGCCGTCCAGACCTCAGCCGAAGAAGGAACCGAAGGAAGAGCAGATTAAGCAGATTACGATTCCGGAGAAACTGACCATCCAGGAACTGGCAGACAAAATGAAGGTGCAGGCTTCCGCAATTATCAAGAAGCTGTTCCTTCAGGGAAAAGTAGTGACGGTGAACCAGGAAGTGGATTACGATACAGCGGAAGAAATCGCGCTGGATTACGATATCCTCTGCGAGAAGGAAGAAACCGTGGATGTTATCGAGGAGCTGCTGAAGGAGGAAGAAGAGGACGAAAAGAAAATGAAGAAACGTCCTCCGGTTGTCTGTGTCATGGGTCATGTTGACCATGGAAAGACTTCCCTGCTGGACGCTATCCGTCATACACATGTTATCGAGGGAGAAGCCGGCGGCATTACCCAGCACATCGGTGCTTCCGTGGTAACCATCAACGGAGAGAAGATTACGTTCCTGGATACTCCGGGACATGAGGCGTTCACCGCCATGCGTATGCGGGGAGCCAACTCCACGGATATTGCCATTCTGGTAGTTGCCGCGGACGACGGCGTAATGCCCCAGACAGTAGAGGCTATCAACCATGCCAAGGCAGCCGGCATTGAGATTATCGTGGCTGTCAACAAAATTGACAAACCAAGCGCGAATATTGAGCGTGTAAAACAAGAACTGACCGAATACGAACTGATTCCCGAGGACTGGGGCGGAAGCACCATTTTTGTTCCCGTATCCGCCAAGACCGGGGACGGCATTGACGAACTGCTGGAGATGATTCTTCTGACGGCAGAGGTAATGGAACTGAAAGCCAATCCCAACCGCCGGGCAAGAGGACTGGTCATCGAGGCAGAGCTGGATAAAGGAAAAGGTCCCGTGGCCACGGTGCTGGTACAGAAAGGAACCCTGCGGATTGGCGACCCGGTAGCAGCAGGCTCCGCTCACGGAAAAGTCCGTGCCATGATGGACGACAAAGGACGGCGGGTAAAAGAAGCCGGACCGTCCATGCCGGTGGAAATTCTGGGACTGAACGACGTGCCCAATGCAGGAGAAGTACTGGTAGGCTGCGGAAATGAAAAAGAGGCCCGTAACTTTGCCGAAACCTTTATCTCCCAGGGCAGGGAAAAACTGCTGGATGACACCAGACAGAGAATGTCCCTGGATGACCTGTTCAACCAGATTCAGGAAGGAAACTTAAAGGAACTGGGCATCGTGGTAAAAGCGGACGTACAGGGTTCCGTGGAAGCACTGAAGCAGAGCCTTCTGAAGCTTTCCAACGACGAAGTGGTTATCAAGATTATCCACGGCGGTGTAGGAGCCATCAACGAATCCGACGTAACCCTGGCCTCCGCTTCCAACGCCATTATCATCGGCTTCAATGTGCGGCCTGACGCGGCTGCCAAGGAGACGGCGGAAAGAGAAGGCGTGGATATGCGGCTTTACCGGGTTATCTACAATGCCATCGAGGATGTGGAAGCTGCCATGAAGGGTATGCTGGAGCCGGTATACGAAGAAAAAGTACTGGGTCATGCAGAAGTACGGCAGACCTTTAAGGCTTCCGGCGTGGGAACCATTGCGGGCGCCTACGTGACCGACGGTATCTTTGAGCGGGACTGCCAGACCCGGATTGTCCGGGACGGCATCGTTATCTACGATGGAAAACTGGCTTCCCTGAGAAGATTCAAGGACGACGTAAAGGAAGTCCGTGCCGGCTATGAATGTGGTTTTGTATTTGAGCGGTTCAACGACGTGAAGGAAGGCGACAGCGTGGAGGCCTTCAAGATGGTGGAGATTCCGCGCTAGGCCGGAAAGGCAGTTGGAATTATGAGAAAGAACAGTATTAAGAATACAAGAGTAAATACAGAGGTACAGCGGGAGCTGTCCGGCATCATCCGGGGCGGGGTGAAAGACCCCCGCATTGCCCCGATGACTTCCGTGGTGACGGTAGAAGTGGCTCCGGATTTGAAGACCTGCAAGGCTTATATCAGTGTGCTGGGAGATGAAAAGGCCCAGTCCGATACTATCCGGGGACTGCAGAGCGCGGAAGGATATATCCGCCGGGAGCTGGCTCACAGACTGAACATGCGCAACACACCGGAAATCCGTTTTGTGCTGGACCAGTCTATTGAATACGGAGTCCGGATGTCGAAAAAAATTGAAGATGTGACCAGAGGACTCCGGGAAGAGGAGGAATAGCCATGAGTATGTTAATCCAGGCAGTGGAAAGAGCAGACAGGATTGCCATTGGCGGTCATGTGCGCCCCGACGGAGACTGTGTGGGCGCCTGCATGGGCGTGTACAACTATATCCGGGAACAGTATCCGGGGAAAGAAATCAGCGTGTACCTGGAAGACATTCCCAATACTCTGAAGTTTATGCAGGGAACCGAAACCATTCTTCATGAAGTGCCGGAAGGAAAGGACTGCCAGCTCTTTATTGCGCTGGACTGCGGCGACATGGAAAGACTGGGATTTTCCGCGTCTCTCTTTAAGCGGGCAGAGCGGACTCTCTGCATTGACCATCATATCAGCAATCAGTCTTTTGCAACGGAAAACTATATTCACGGAGACGCCAGTTCCACCTGCGAACTGATTTGCCAGCTGCTTCCCGGAGAAAAGATTTCCCGGGAGACTGCGGAGTGTCTCTATACAGGAATCGTCCACGACACGGGAGTGTTCCGGTATACCTGCACTTCCCCGGAAACCATGCGGATGGCGGCGTTCCTGATGGAGAAAGGAATTGACTGTTCCCGGATTATTACCGAGACGTTTGACGAGAAGACCTATGCCCAGAATCAGGTCCTGGGACGTTCTCTGCTGGAGAGTTTTCTCTTCATGGATGGCCACTGTATTGTATCTTCCATCAGTAAGAAGGTTATGAAATTCTATGGGGTACAGCCCAAACACCTGGATGGAATTGTCAGCCAGCTCAAGCTGACAAAAGGAGTGGACGTGGCCATTTTCATGTATGAAGTGGAAAACGGCGTCTATAAAGTCAGTCTCCGTTCCTCAGACGCTGTGGACGTCAGCCGCATCGCCCAGTATTTCGGAGGCGGCGGTCATGTACGTGCCGCAGGCTATAGTATGAAAGGGACGGTTTACGATGTCATCAACAATCTCTCCCGGGAGATTGAGAAACAGCTTTGCCCGGGAGAAGAAGAGGAATGATGCACGGAGTTTTAAACATTTATAAAGAGAAAGGCTTCACCTCCCACGACGTGGTGGCGAAGCTGAGACGGATAACCGGGCAGAAAAAGATTGGACATACCGGCACCCTGGATCCGGAAGCGGAGGGGGTGCTGCCCGTCTGTCTGGGAAAGGCAACCCGTCTCTGCGACATGCTGACGGATAAGGACAAGACCTATGAGACCGTGCTCCTGCTTGGGCAGGCGACCGACACCCAGGACTGCACTGGAAAGATACTGACGCAGAAGGATACCTCTTTTCTGACAGAGGACCAGGTAAAGGCTGAGGTCCTTTCTTTCCAGGGAGAATATGAGCAGATACCGCCCATGTACTCCGCACTGAAAATAAACGGGAAAAAGCTCTATGAGCTGGCCCGGGACGGAAAAGAAGTAGAGCGGAAGCCCCGGAAGGTCCGGATTCATCAGATTCGGATTCTGGATGTGTCCCTGCCCCGGGTACGGATGGAAGTCACCTGCTCCAAAGGCACTTATATCCGCACCCTCTGCCAGGATATCGGCGAGAAACTGGGCTGCGGCGGGTGCATGGAAAGCCTGGTGCGCACCCGGGTGGAACGGTTTACCCGGGAAGAAGGACTGACTCTTGCCCGGGCCGGGGAAGAGATGGAGGCGGGGACGCTGGCCGCACGGCTGGTTCCCGTGGACCGGATGCTGGACGGCAGAACCCGGGTTTATCTGAAACCGGCAGCGGCAAAGGCTGTCCGTAATGGAAATCCTTTCTGGCCGGGGGACATTCTCTGGCAGGGGGAGAATCATTTCCAGGACTGGCAGGATAAAGAAGAGGCCAGAGTGTACGATGAAAACCGGAATTTCATCGCCGTTTACGCCTGGCAGGAAGCGGAACAGTATTTTAAAATCGTAAAAATGTTTTTTGACAGACCAGAATCAGATAACTGAAAGAGGAGACAAAATGGAGTATATCAGAGGACTGGAGTCCTTCTCTTTTCCAGGCAGAACCGCGGTGACGCTGGGAAAATTCGATGGACTTCACAGAGGACATCAGAAACTGATTTGGCAGATATGCAGGATGAAGAAAGAAAGACACACCGCTTCCGTGGTGTTTGCGTTTGACATGCAGCCCTTTTTTGAAAAAACCGGGAAGACGGGAGCCGGAATCATGACCAATGAAGAGAGACGGAGCAGACTGGACGGCAAAGTGGATTTCCTGCTGGAGTGCCCCTTTTCGGATGACATTCTTTCCATGGAGGCAGAGGATTTTCTGCAGAACGTACTCCATGACCTGCTTCATGCGGCCTGCGTTGTAGTCGGCCCGGATTTCCATTTCGGACACGGAAAAAGAGGCGACGTGCAGATGCTCAGGGACTGGGCTGAAAAACTGGACTATGAACTTCTGGTCGTGCCGAAGGAAGTGTACGGGGACCGGGAAATCAGCAGCTCCTACATCCGGGAAGAACTCCGGAAAGGGAACATGAAAAAAGTCAGCGCCATGCTGGGCTATCCCTACACGGTGGAAGGCACGGTGGAACACGGGGCGCAGCTGGGGAGAAAATACGGGTTTCCTACGGTGAACATCCATCCGGCGCCGGAAAAACTGCTTCCGCCAAACGGCGTGTACATGGCCGGCGTGAAACTGGATGGAATCTGGTATAACGGCATCGGAAACATCGGATACAAACCGACGGTCAGCAGCGAGCACCGGATGCTTATCGAGTGCCATCTGCTGGATTATCAGGGGAATGCTTACGGAAAAGACGTGCAGATTCAGCTCTATGAATTCCGCAGACCGGAGATGAAATTCGCTTCCATGGACGAGTGGAAGGCACAGATTGATTCCGACATCGCCTGGGGAGAAAAATATTTTCAGTACCGTACTTGACACGGGATTTTCCCCATGGTATATTTATCTGGTTGTAACCGGTATTCGGCAGACGGAAGACTCCACCGCTGCTTAATACCAGGGGATTTTAAGAGATAGCAGGAGGTAGAAAAACATGATTACAAAGGAAATGAAAGCACAGATTATCGCAGAGTATGGAAGAAGCGAAGGCGACACCGGTTCACCGGAAGTTCAGGTAGCACTTCTGACAGCCAGAATCAACGACCTGACCGAGCACTTCAAGAACAATCCGAAGGACCATCACTCCAGAAGAGGTCTTCTGAAGATGGTTGGACAGAGAAGAGGACTTCTTGCATACCTGAGAAAGATTGATATTGAAAGATACCGTTCTCTGATTGAACGTCTGGGACTGAGAAAGTAATCCAGTGGAAAAATCGGGAGAGAAAGCGTAACGCTTTCTCTCCTTTTTGCGCGATACGCCCGGAGGGCGACCGCCGTGCCTGGCACGAGCGGGCATCCGACGGGCAACGGTCATCGAGCGGCAATGCCGCGAGATGAGCGAGGTATCGCGGTGAGCGGGTAGGGGAAGGAATCTTCCCCTATCCGCTCTTGCAACACTTTTCCGGTTATGGTATAATAATTCAGATTACGGGCAGATTATGGGCCGAGACCACTGAAAAGCCGGGTTCCGGGGAAACCGTTTTTTCAGTAGTTTCGGAGATTTTCTGTCTGATAAATAAGAAAGGAAGAACACTATGTACAAAAAATTCGAGATGGAGCTGGCAGGCAGAACCCTCCGGGTAGATGTTGACCGTGTGGCGAAGCAGGCAAACGGCGCCGCACTGATGCACTATGGCGATACGGTTGTACTTTCCACCGCAACCGCTTCAGAAAAGCCAAGGGAAGGCGTGGATTTCTTCCCGCTGAGCGTGGAATACAATGAAAAAATGTACGCGGTCGGAAAGATTCCGGGCGGCTTTAATAAAAGAGAGGGAAAAGCATCCGAAAATGCAATCCTGACCGACCGTGTCATCGACCGGCCCATGCGTCCGCTGTTCCCCAAGGATTACAGAAATGACGTAACCCTGGAGAACCTGGTGCTGTCCGTGGACCAGGACTGCTCACCGGAACTGACCGCCATGCTGGGTTCTGCCATTGCCGTGGCTATTTCTGATATTCCCTTTGACGGCCCGACCGCATCCACTCAGGTAGGTCTGGTAGACGGGGAACTGGTATTTAACCCCACCGAGGCCCAGAAAGAGGTTTCCGACTTACAGCTTACCGTGGCATCCACAAGAGAAAAAGTTATCATGATTGAAGCCGGAGCCAACGAGGTGCCGGAAGATAAGATGCTGGAGGCAATCTTTGCGGCCCATGAGGTGAACCAGAAGATTATTGCCTTTATCGATGAGATTGTGGCAGAGTGCGGAAAACCGAAACATGAGTACATTCATTTCTCTGTGCCGGAAGAGCTTTTTGCCGCCATCCAGGAAATCGTTCCTCCCCAGGAAATGGAAGAGGCCGTTTTCACGGATGACAAGCAGACCAGAGAAGAAAATATCCGTGTCATTACCGAGAGACTGGAAGAAGCGTTCGCCGGCAACGAAGAATGGCTGGAGAAACTGCCGGACGCAGTGTACCAGTATCAGAAAAAGACCGTGCGGAAGATGATTCTGAAAGACCACAAACGTCCCGACGGCAGGGATATCGAGGAGATTCGCCCTCTGGCCGCAGAAGTGGACCTGCTTCCGAGAGTACACGGTTCTGCCATGTTTACCAGAGGACAGACCCAGATTTGTACCGTAACCACCCTGGCGCCCCTTTCCGAGGCCCAGAGACTGGACGGTCTGGACGAGACCCAGACCTCCAAGAGATATATGCACCACTATAACTTCCCGTCCTACTCTGTAGGCGAGACCAGACCTTCCAGAGGACCGGGACGGCGGGAAATCGGACACGGAGCCCTGGCAGAACGGGCCCTGGTTCCGGTGCTTCCTTCTGAGGAAGAATTCCCCTACGCTATCCGGACGGTATCCGAGACGTTTGAGTCCAACGGTTCCACGTCCCAGGCCAGCGTGTGTGCATCCTCCATGTCCCTGATGGCTGCCGGCGTGCCCATTAAGACTGCCGTGGCAGGAATTTCCTGCGGTCTGGTGACTGGAGATACCGATGACGACTACATCGTACTGACCGACATCCAGGGACTGGAAGACTTCTTTGGCGACATGGACTTCAAGGTGGCAGGAACCCATAAGGGAATTACCGCCATTCAGATGGATATTAAGATTCACGGTCTGACCAGACCGATTATCGAGGAAGCGATTGCCCGCACCAGAAAGGCAAGACTGTACATTCTGGATGAAGTAATGAGCAAGGCTATCGCAGAGCCCAGACCGGAAGTAGGAAAATACGCACCGAAGATTATCCAGATGACCATCGACCCCCAGAAGATTGGAGAAGTGGTTGGTCAGAGAGGAAAGACCATCAATACCATTATTGAGAGAACCGGTGTGAAGATTGACATCACCGACGACGGCAGCGTATCCATCTGCGGAACCGACGCAGAGAACATGGAGAAGGCCAGACAGATGGTGGCTACCATTGTAACCGACTTCGAGGCCGGCATGGTACTGGAAGGCGATGTGGTAAGCATCAAGGAGTTCGGCGCTTTCATCGAATTTGCACCGGGCAAAGAAGGAATGGTACACATTTCCAAGATTGCCAAGAAGAGAATCAACAAGGTAGAGGACGTACTTTCTATCGGCGACCACGTAAAGGTGGTATGCCTTGGAAAGGACAAGATGGGAAGATTAAGCTTCAGCATCAAGGATGTTGTAGAAGACTAGAACTGCATAACAGCCGATTCAGGCAGGATGTACGAAAGTGCATCCTGCCTGTTCTATTTCCCGCCCGGTCACATATATTGTGTAAAGAGGTGGACAAGATGAAAAGAAACCGAAAAGAGCAGATTCTCTCCATCCTGGCAGAGAACCTGCGCGGCATTCTGGAAAGGGAAACGCCGGATATGGAAACGCTGGAAGAGATAAGGCTTCGGGAAGAGCAGCCCCTGGGAATCCGTCAGGGCGGCCGGGAGCGGCTTCTGGAACACCGGGTTACCGGAGCGGAGCTCCGGGAAACCCTGGAATACATCTCCGGCTATTCTCTCTATGCTTACGAAAATGAGATGCGGCAGGGCTTTCTCACCGTGGAGGGAGGACACCGGGTGGGAATCGCCGGGAAAATCATTCCCCAGGACGGGGCAGTAAAGAATTTCCAGTACATATCTTCCGTGAACATCCGCATTTCCCATGAAATTCCAGGCTGTGCCGACCGGCTGTTTCCGGCAGTGCTGGAGGAAGGAAAACTCTGCCATACCCTGATTATTTCCCCTCCTGGCCGCGGGAAGACGACTCTGCTCCGGGACATGGTGCGGCAGATTTCCGATGGGAACCGGTGGGTGCAGGGACAGAATGTAGGAGTGGTGGATGAGCGTTCCGAGATAGGGGGCTGCTTCCAGGGCGTGCCCCAGAACCGGCTGGGAAGCCGTACGGATATTCTGGATAACTGTCCCAAAGCGGAGGGGATGATGATGCTTATCCGGGCCATGGCACCCCGGGTGGTAGCAGTGGATGAGGTCGGCACGAAGCAGGACCTGGAAGCCCTTGGCTACGCCATGCACTGCGGGGCCACCCTGCTGGCCACGGTTCACGGGACCTCTCTGGAGGAAATCCGGGCAAAACCGCTGTTTTCTTCCCTGGTAAAGGGGCAGGAGTTCGGACGCTATATCGTCCTGGACGCCCGGGGCGCCACCGGGAAGATAGAAGGAATCTATGACCGTCAGGGGGAACCGGTTTGTATCTGAAAATACTGGGAAGTCTGCTGGTGATACTGGGAGCGGCGGCCTGGGGAGCTTCTGCGTCCGGGGAACTGCGGAAGCGCCTGGAAGAACTGGAGTACCTGGAACGCATTATCTGGCAGATAAACGGGGAGATGTCCTACACAAAAGCCCCTCTGGGGGAAGTGTTCCGGCGGGTGGAAAAACGAATCCGGGAGCCCTACCGGAGCTGGCTTGCCGGAATCCGGAAGGAAATGGAAGGCAGGGCCGGCCTGGATTTTGGAAGCCTCTGGGAGAAACGGACCGGCAGGGACCTGAAAGGAACATTTTTAAAGAAGGAAGACCGGGACGAGCTGGCCGGTCTGGGACACCAGATGGGCTATCTGGATGTGCGGATGCAGGAAGAGACACTGTCCTGGTATGCCGGAAGACTTGCCAGAGAAAGGCAGGAACTGCTGGCGGGACTCAAAGAGAAACAGCGGATTCTGGGATGCCTGAGCGTGGCGGGCGGCATTTTTCTGGTCGTGCTGTTCTTCTAAAAGAAAGCAGAAGGGGAGAAAAGAATGGATGTAAACCTGATATTTAAAATTGCGGCGGTAGGAATTCTGGTTTCGGTACTAAGCCAGGTGCTCCGGCACAGCGGCCGGGAGGAACAGGCCTTTCTGACCAGCTTTGCCGGCCTGCTTCTGGTTCTGTTCTGGATTCTTCCCTATGTGTACGAGCTGTTTGACAATATCCGGCGGCTGTTTTCTCTGTAAAGGCAGAAAGGAGGCAAACGGATGACCATAGTACGGATAGCGCTGCTGGGGGTGGTGGGCTGTCTTCTGGCACTGCAGTTTAAAAGCGGAAAATCAGAGTATGGCATTTACCTGAGCGTGGGTGTAAGCCTGGTGCTGTTTTTCTTCATGGGTTCCAGTCTGGAGGTGCTGGTGGACACGGTGGAGACCCTCAGTTCCTATATCAGTATCGACAGCGTTTACGTGGAAACCATGCTGAAGATGCTGGGGGTGACCTATCTTGCGGAATTTGCCTCGGGAATCTGTAAGGACGCCGGCTACCAGACGATTGCCGGACAGATAGAGATTTTTGCGAAACTGACCATTCTGGTACTGAGTATGCCGGTGCTTTTGGCCCTGCTTCAGACCATACAGGAATTTTTGCGGTAGGAGAGGCATATGAAAGAGTACAGGAAGACGGGCAGACGCTGCGGGGAAAACCGGTGGCAGCTCCTATGGGCATGTATGCTTGTTCTGGTGGTTCTCTGGGGAGGTGCTCCTTTCCGGCAGACTGCCGCCTTAAGCCGGGTGCAGGCGGCGGAAGAGACGGAAGAAGAGGAAGCGGCGGAAGAGGAGGTTTCTCCGGAGCAGGAAGAGGAAATTCTGACGTGGATGGAGGAGTCCGTTCTGGATGAAGGGGAACTGCAGAACCTGAACCGGGCGCTGGAAGAGATGCTTCCGGACAGCGGCGTATCCTTTTCCCAGGTGCTTTCTTCCCTGATTCGGGGCGACGGGGAAGAGACGGGAAAACTTCTGGGAAGCTTTTTTTCAGACAGCCTTTTCTATGCGGTAAAACAGACGAAGAGCACAGCGGGATACCTGCTGGCCGTCATTATGGGCGCTGCCCTGTTCGGGCACTGCGCCCAGGTGTTTCAGAGCAGGCAGACGGCGGATATCGCCTTTTACATGATGTATGTTCTGCTGATTACGCTCTGCCTGAAAAGCTTTCAGCTGGCGGCGGGGACGGTGGGGGAAAGTCTGGAACAGCTTCTGACGTTCATGCAGATACTGGGTCCGGTATATTTCTTATGCATGGCAGTATCCACCGGAAGCGTGACGGCAGTCGCCTTTTACAATGTGGTACTCCTGCTTATCGGTCTGGTGGAAACGGTGATAATCCGGGTGCTGCTTCCCCTGATTCACGTGGCCCTGTTGATTCGGCTTATGAATTCCCTGACTCTGGAATCCCGGATTTCCCGCTTCGCGGAACTTCTGGAAACCGTGGTGGGATGGAGTCTGAAAACGCTTCTGGCCCTGGTGACGGGGGTGGGGATTGTACAGGGACTTCTGAATCCGGCCCTGGATACGGTCCGGCAGAATGCCCTGACCCGGGGACTGGAGATGATTCCGGGTATTGGAGATGTGGCAGGAGGGATTGGCGAAGTGGTGCTGGGAACGGCAGTGCTTATCAAAAACGGAACCGGAGTGGCGGGGCTTATCTGCTGTGTGGCAGTCTGCCTGGTGCCGGTGGTGAACATGGCCGTGCCGGCGCTCTGGTATCAGTGTGTGGCGGCTCTGGCGCAGCCGGTGTCGGACAGACGGATTACGGACGCCCTGGGGAGCGTGGCGTCGGCCTATAGGATGATGCTGAAGCTGGTGCTTTCCACCGGCGTGCTGTTTCTGCTTACCATTGCGGTGTCCGCCGCGTTTACTGGCTGACAGGGAGGGACGGTTATGATGGATTATCTGCTGGAATGGGTGCGGAACCTGTCCAGTTATCTGGTTCTGGTGACGGTGGTGTCCCATGTGGCGCCGGAGGGAACCTGCCAGAAATACCTGCGTTTTTTCGCCGGTCTGGTACTGGCAGTACTGCTGGCGTCGCCCCTGCTGGAGCTTTTGCACCTGACGGACACCTTCACCGGGCTGTATGAAAGCGCGGTTTATGAACAGCAGCTTCGGGAGATGGAGGAGGCGTCCCGGTTTCTGGAAAATCTGGAGGAGCCCCTCTGGGAGGAAGGAAGTGAGGATATCTGGACAGAAAATGGAGCTGGAAGCAGCTCATAAAACCAGGCAAAGGAAAAAAGGAGCAGTGGCTCATTGTGCTGCTGGCAGGGCTTCTGCTTCTGGTTATCGCTCTTCCCACGGGAGGTGGCAGTACCGGGGGAACGGAAGAAGCCCAGACGGAAGACACGGCCCGGACAGCGGCAGACGCGGACTCCCTGGAAGCTTATACCCGGAACCTGGAGGAGCGGCTTTCCGAAACCCTTTCCAAAGTTCAGGGAGTGGGGGAAGTCTCCGTGATGATAACCCTTTCCTCCACCGGGGAAAAGGTGGTGGAAAAAGACCGGGAAACCTCCTCGGAACAGTCCGGGGACGGGGACAGCCAGAGCAGTACCAGAAGCAGCAGTTCCGAGACCACGGTTTATACGGGGGATTCTCAGACGCCCTATGTCAGCCGGGAGCTGGTGCCCCGGATTGAAGGAGTGGCCGTTATCGCCCAGGGCGGGGACGACCCGGTGACCGTGGAAGCCATTACGGAGGCGGTGGAAGCATTATTCGGCGTAGAGCCGCATAAGATTAAAGTGATGAAGAGCAGTGAAACGAAATAACGGGAGGAAGGACGTTGAAACGATTAGTAAAAAGAAACCAGATTATCATTGCTGCCCTGGCCGTAATGATTGCCGTGGCAGGCTACCTGAATTATTCCGGCCGTCTCTTTGGGGACGCCGGTACCAGTGAAGAGACGGGAAGTGACCTGGCGAACCAGGAGCTTCTGGATATCTCCGAGGAGGACGCCGCCCTGACGGACGGGGAGGCGGAAGGAGAAGTGGCGGACGCGGAAGTGGAAGGAACACCGGGCGAGGCCGTCCTGACCAGCTCCGAGGCCGGCAGTGTGGTTGCAGAGGCCAAGGTGAGCAGGGAACAGGTCCGGGCAAAGAACAAGGAAACGCTTCAGGCCATTATTGACGATGATTCCCTGACAGATGAGCAGAAGTCAGACGCAGTGGCCCAGATGGTAGAGATTACTGAACTGGCCGAGCAGGAAGTGGCTGTGGAGACGCTTCTGGCCTCCAAGGGATTTACGGAGTCCGTGGTAAGCCTGACGGCAGACTCCGCCGACGTGGTGGTAAATCAGAGCAGCTTAAGCGACGCCCAGCTTGCCCAGATTGAAGACATTGTCACCAGAAAGACGAATATCGCGCCGGCCAGCATCGTCATTACTTCCATTCACAGCGGGGAGGAAGCAGCGGAAGAATAGAGAAACCGCCGGGAACCAGGGAAATGATTTGCACGAAGGTGCGGTCTGTGTTACACTAGGAAAGAATGCCGGCCATGCCGGAGAAAAAAGGAACGTAAATGAGGAGTCTGAGATGGAAGATTTTATCAGTGAAATAAAAAAGAGAAGAACCTTTGCGATTATTTCCCACCCGGATGCGGGAAAAACAACCCTGACGGAGAAGTTTCTGCTGTACGGGGGCGCCATTGCCCAGGCCGGTTCCGTAAAAGGAAAGGCAACAGCAAGGCACGCCGTTTCGGACTGGATGGAGATAGAAAAGGAAAGAGGTATTTCGGTTACTTCTTCCGTGCTGCAGTTTCAGTACGGCGGCTACTGCATTAATATCCTGGATACGCCGGGCCACCAGGACTTTTCCGAGGATACTTACCGGACCCTGATGGCGGCGGATTCCGCCGTTATGGTAATTGACGGGTCCAAAGGCGTGGAGGCCCAGACCAGAAAACTTTTCAAGGTCTGTGTGATGCGCCACATTCCGATTTTTACCTTTATCAACAAAATGGACCGGGAGGCCATGGATACCTTTGACCTTCTGGATGACATTGAAAAAGAGCTGGGCATCGCCACCTGCCCCATCAACTGGCCTATCGGCTCCGGAAAGGAGTTCCGGGGCGTGTATGACCGGAATACAAAAGAACTGGAGCTTTTCTATGACACGCGGAAAGGAACCGTTATGGGGGAAGTGAAAAAAGTTCCCATCCGCAGTGAGGAGGCGACACAGTCTGTCACTTCGGAGCAGTATGAAAAGCTGGAAGAGGAGATTGAACTTCTGGACGGAGCCAGCGCGGAATTCGACCAGGAACTGGTGAGTCAGGGAAAACTCTCCCCGGTGTTCTTTGGCTCGGCGCTGACCAACTTCGGTGTGGAGACCTTTCTGGAACATTTCCTGAAAATGACCACGCCGCCTCTGCCCAGAATGTCGGACAAAGGAGAGATTGACCCCATGAAGGAGACGGACTTCTCTGCCTTTGTGTTTAAAATCCAGGCAAACATGAATAAGGCGCACCGGGACAGAATTGCGTTTATGCGAATCTGTTCCGGTGAATTTCAGGCGGGTATGGACGTGTTTCATGTCCAGGGCGGAAAAAAGGTGCGTCTTTCCCAGCCGCAGCAGCTGATGGCCAGTGAGAGAAAGATGGTGGAGACGGCGTACGGCGGGGACATCATCGGTGTCTTTGACCCGGGAATTTTCTCCATCGGGGACACCCTGACCACCTCCCCGGAAAAATTTGCCTATGAAGGGATTCCCACCTTTGCGCCGGAACATTTCGCCCGGGTGCGTCAGGTGGATACCATGAAACGGAAGCAGTTTATCAAGGGAATCAGCCAGATTGCCCAGGAAGGAGCCATTCAGATTTTCCAGGAATTCAATACCGGTATGGAAGAGATCATCGTGGGTGTAGTAGGCGTCCTTCAGTTTGACGTGCTGAAATACCGGCTGGAAAATGAGTACCGGGTAGACATCCGGATGGACACCCTGCCCTATGAGCATATCCGCTGGATAGAAAACGAGGACATCGACATGGACAGGCTGACCGGCACCTCCGACATGAAAAAAATCAAGGACCTGAAAGACCGGCCCCTCCTTCTGTTTGTCAACGACTGGAGCATCCGTCTGGTGCAGGAGAGAAACCCGGGACTTATACTGTCTGAATTCGGCCGCTCCTAGAAAAATCCCTTTACCCGGGGGGTTTCCCCATTTTGGAAATTATGGTATAATACGGACAGATGTTTAAGTGATGGGAAAAATACCTTAAAAGGAGGTTTTTTAATGAGCAGAGAAGAAAAGAACAGCTACACCATGGCAGCTGAGGAAAGCCTCGGCGAAGTGCAGATTGCGGACGAAGTGGTGGCGATTATCGCAGGCCTTGCGGCCATGGAAGTGGAAGGCGTATCCTCCATGGCGGGAAATGCCACGAGAGAACTGATTGCTAAGCTTGGCATGAAAAGTCTCTCCAAAGGGGTCAGGGTAGACGTGCTGGAAGGCATCGTAACCGTATCCCTGGCACTGAATCTGAAATACGGAGAGAACATCATGGAGACCACCGCGAAAGTGCAGGAGAAGGTCAAAGCGGCCATTGAAAATATGACAGGCCTGACCGTGGCCGACGTTAACGTCCGGGTTGCCGGCGTGGACATGCCGGAAGAGAATTAGGCTCTGCCGGAAAAAATACAGCAGGATTTTAGGAGAAAGACATGGGAAGAAGCGAGCTCAGAGAGCATATATTCAAGATGATATTTGGTGTGGAGTTTTCCGGGGACACTCCGGCTGCAGAGCAGTTTGAACTGTATCTGAACCAGCTGGAGCAGGTGTCGGAGAAGGACTACGCCTATATGCTGCAGAAGGCCCGGGCCGTGCTGGAGCACCTGGAGGAGATTGACAGCCTGATTAACACCCATTCCAGCGGATGGAAGACCAGCCGGATGAACAAGGTGGACCTGACGATTTTAAGACTGGCCGTCTATGAGATGAAATGGGATGAGGATATTCCGGAAAAAGTGGCCGTCAATGAGGCTGTGGAGCTTGCAAAGCGGTTTTCCGGTGATGAGGGACCGGCCTTTGTCAACGGTATCCTGGGAAAGATGATGTGATTTGGCACAGATGAAGAACGTATATACAGTCAGGGAAGTCAACGCTTACATCAAGAATATGTTTGCGCAGGACTTCATGCTGAATCGGATTTATGTAAAAGGGGAAGTGTCCAATGTCAAATACCACACTTCCGGTCATATTTATTTTTCGCTGAAAGATGAGTCCGGAACGATTGCCTGCGTTATGTTTGCCGGGCAGCGGAGCGGGCTTTCTTTTCGCATGAGCGAAGGGCAGCAGGTCATTGTACTGGGAAGTATCCGCGTCTATGAGCGGGACGGAAAGTATCAGCTCTACGCCCGGGAAATCGTACTGGACGGTGCCGGCCTGCTTTATGAGAAATTTCAGGCTCTCAAAAAGGAACTGGAAGAGATGGGGATGTTTGCCCCGGAATACAAAAAGCCCATTCCCCGGTATGCCTTCCGGGTGGGCGTGGTGACCGCTTCCACCGGTGCGGCGGTGCGGGATATTATCCAGATATCCCACAGGCGCAATCCCTATGTCCAGCTTCTGCTCTGCCCGGCCCAGGTGCAGGGAGAGGGTGCTGCGGACAGCATTGTAAAAGCCATCCGGACCGTGGATGCGGCAGGCGTGGATGTAATGATAGTAGGAAGAGGCGGCGGCTCCATGGAGGACTTGTGGGCTTTCAATGAGGAAAAAGTAGCCCGTGCGGTGTTTGACTGCAGGACTCCGGTGATTTCGGCTGTGGGCCATGAGACAGACACCACGATTATTGATTATGTGGCGGATTTACGCGCGCCCACCCCCTCGGCGGCAGCAGAGCTGGCGGTCTTTTCCCTGGCAGAGTTTCAGGGGAAACTGCTGGAAGGAAAGGCCGCGCTTTCCCGGGCCATGTCCGGAAAACTGAAGGAGCAAAAGCTGCTTCTGGCGCAGAAAAAAATGCGCATTTCCCGGCAGAGCCCCCGAACCCGGGTGCTGGATTACCGGCAGAGACTGGCTTCCCTGGAAGAAAAACTTCCCGGGGAGATGAACCGGAAGCTGGAGGAAGCAGCCAGAAGGAGAGACGCGCTGGGAGAAAAACTGCCCCGTCTGATGAGAGACCGGTTAAATGCCGGCCGGCACAGACTGGAAGTCTGCATTCAGCGCCTGAAGGGACTGTCCCCCCTGGAGAAGCTGAATCAGGGCTATGCCTGGGTGGCGGATGAGAAGGGACATGCCATACGGCAGACGGCAGATGTAAAGCCGGGCGACCGGCTCCTGATTCATGTAAGGGACGGACGCATCCGGGCCCTGGCCGAAGAGGCGGAAAAGGAGGAATACCATGTCTGAGGAAATCAGAAAAGAGGAGACAGGCGAAGGGAAAGAAGAAACCCTGGACAGCCTTTTTGAGAAGCTGGACACTGTGGCGGAGAACCTGGAGAAAGGGGACCTGTCCCTGGAGGAATCCTTCCGGCTTTATAAGCAGGGAATGGACATGCTCCGGCAGTGCAGCGAGAAGATTGACCAGGTGGAGAAGCAGGTACTGATTCTGGAAGAGAATGGAGAGACACATGAATTTTAAAGCGTTGCAGGAACAGAAGACCCGGGAAGTGGAAGCGGTTCTGAAAGCGTATCTTCCCAGACCGGAAGGATACCAGAAGGAAATTATGGAGGCCATGGAATACAGCCTCCTGGCAGGCGGGAAGCGGCTGCGCCCCCTGCTGATGCGGGAAACCTTTCTGATGTTCGGGGGAACAGGAAAGATCATTGAACCCTTTATGGCAGCCCTGGAAATGATACACACCTATTCCCTGGTCCACGATGATTTGCCTGCCATGGACAACGATGAGTACCGCAGGGGGAGAAAAACCACCCATGTGGTCTATGGAGAGGCCATGGGCATTCTGGCGGGGGACGCCCTTTTAAACTATGCTTTTGAGACGGCCCTGAAGGCTTTTGACACAGCCCCGGAGAAAATGCCGGAAGCAGGGAAGGCCCTGCAGATTCTGGCCCGGAAGGCGGGGATTTACGGCATGATAGGCGGACAGACCGTGGATGTGGCCCAGAGCGGAAAAAGCCTGGACCGGGATATGCTGGATTTTATCTATGCACTGAAGACAGGCGCCCTGATTGAAGCGGCCATGATGGTGGGAGCCGTGCTGGCAGGCGCTTCCGAAGAGCAGGTAAAGACGGTGGAGAAAATCGCCGGAGACATCGGTCTGGCCTTCCAGATAGAAGACGATATTCTGGATGTGACCAGCACCACGGAGGAACTGGGAAAACCGGTTCACAGCGATGAAAAAAACGAGAAGACAACCTATGTGACCATACGGGGCCTTGCGGGGGCCCGGGAAGACGCGGCGGCCGTTTCCAGGGAGGCAGTGGAACTCCTGGAAGGACTGGGATATGAGAATCCCTTCCTGGTCTGGCTGGTGGGCGAACTGGTACACAGGAAAAAATAGAGAGGTGAGAGGCCATGTATCTGGAAAAAATCCAGAAGGCGAACGATATCCAGCTGCTGGAAGAGGAGGAGCTTCCCGTTCTGGCGGAGGAAATCAGGGATTTTCTCATCGAGAAAATCAGCAGGTCCGGGGGGCATCTGGCGTCCAACCTGGGAGTGGTGGAGCTGACCATTGCCATGCACCGGATCTTCCATCTGCCGGAAGATAAGATTATCTGGGATGTAGGACACCAGTCCTACACGCACAAGCTGCTGACGGGAAGACGGGAGGGGTTTGACGGCCTCCGGAAATATGGAGGCATGAGCGGATTCCCCAAACGGAAGGAAAGCGACTGTGACGCCTTTGACACGGGGCACAGTTCCACCTCCGTATCGGCAGGACTTGGATATGTCCGGGGCCGGGACATCCGGGGGGAGGAGTATTCCGTTGTCTCTGTCATCGGGGACGGGTCCCTGACCGGGGGAATGGCCTATGAGGCGCTGAACAACGCGGCCACCCTGAAAACAAATTTTATTATCGTTCTGAATGACAACAACATGTCCATATCCCAGAATGTGGGCGGGATGTCCCGGTATCTGGACGACGTCCGCACCACGGAGGCCTACACGGACTTTAAGAGCGCCGTGGAAAACGCCATCGGAAGTTTTCCGGTAGGCGGGGATAAAATCGTGCGGCACCTGCGGCGGACGAAAAACAGCATTAAGCAGCTTTTTGTGCCGGGAATGTTTTTTGAGGATATGGGAATCAAATATCTGGGACCGGTAAACGGCCATGACATCCGGGCTCTGGAGCGGGCCTTTCAGGAGGCAAAGCGGGTCCGTGGGCCGGTACTGCTTCATGTCCTGACCCGGAAGGGAAAAGGCTACTGGCCGGCAGAAGAGAATCCGGCCAGGTTCCATGGAACGGCACCTTTTGACATTGCCACCGGGGAACCCCTGAAAAAGAAAACGAAGGACAGCTATACCGACGTGTTTTCCAAGGTCATGCTGGATATGGGAAAGAAGGATAAGCGTCTGACCGCCATTACCGCGGCCATGGAGGACGGAACCGGACTGGCGGCGTTTCACCGGCATTTTCCGGACCGCTTTTTTGACGTGGGCATTGCGGAGGGACATGCGGTGACGTTTTCCGCGGGACTGGCGGCGGCCGGACTGCACCCGGTATTTGCCGTTTATTCCTCCTTTCTTCAGCGGGGATATGACCAGATAATTCACGACGTCTGTCTGCAGAATCTGCCGGTTACCTTTGCCATCGACCGGGCAGGGCTTGTGGGAAGCGACGGAGAGACCCATCAGGGAATCTTCGACTTGTCCTATCTCTCTGCCATTCCCAACATGACGGTAATGGCCCCCAAGAACAAATGGGAGCTGGCGGACATGCTGCGGTTTGCCGTGCGTATGGAATCTCCGGCCGCCCTGCGGTATCCGAGGGGCGAGGCCAGTGAGAATTTCCGGGAATTCCGCAGCCCTGTGGAGTACGGGAAAAGTGAGTGGATTTATGAAGAAGAAGACATCGCCGTTATCGGCGTGGGACATATGATGGATACGGCGGCAGAAGTCAGACGGCTTCTGAAGAACACCGGCTACAACTGTTCGCTGGTAAACGCCCGGTTTGTAAAACCGCTGGACGGCGGTATGCTCCGGGAGCTGGCGAAAGACCATCAGCTGATTCTCACTGTGGAGGAAAATGTAAAGACCGGGGGATACGGGGAACAGGTGGAGGCATTTGTGGAAGACCAGAACCTGCCGGTCCATGTGCTGACGGCGGCGCTGCCGGACGATTACATCGAGCACGGAAGTGTGGATATTCTCCGGGAGGAAGTCCTTCTGGATGCGCCTTCCATTACGGCCCGGACCGTGACGGCCTGGCTGATGATAAACGCAGATACGAAGAAAGGACAGAAGGAATGAAAGAACGGCTGGATATTCTGCTTGTAAAACGGAATCTGGCGCCTTCCCGGGAAAAGGCGAAGGCGGTGATTATGGCAGGAAATGTATATGTGGACGGCCAGAAAGAGGACAAGGCGGGAAGCACCTTCCCGGAAGACGCCGTTATCGAGGTGCGGGGACACGCCCTTCCCTATGTGAGCCGGGGCGGACTGAAACTGGAAAAAGCCATGAGAAATTTTGACCTGTCGGTGGAAGGGAAAGTCTGCACCGACGTGGGCGCTTCCACCGGAGGATTTACCGACTGTATGTTACAGAACGGCGCCAGAAAGGTCTTCGCCATTGACGTGGGCAGAGGACAGCTGGACTGGAAACTCCGCCAGGATGAGCGGGTGGTCTGTATGGAAAAAACCAACATCCGCTATGTGACGCCGGAAGACCTGGGAGAACCCATTGATTTTTCCTCTATCGACGTATCGTTTATTTCCCTGGACAAAGTCCTGCCTGCCGTGCGGGCGTATCTGACAGAGGAAGGAGAAATCGTCGCCCTGGTAAAGCCTCAGTTCGAGGCCGGCAGGGAAAAGGTAGGGAAAAAGGGAGTGGTACGGGAAAAAAGCACCCATCTGGAAGTGCTGGAACATATCACCGGAACAGCCCTTTCCCTTGGATTTCAGATAAAGGCGCTGGATTTTTCTCCCATAAAAGGACCGGAAGGAAACATCGAGTATCTGATGCATCTGAAAAAATGTCCTGCGGGTTCGGAATATCTGGCGGAAACTATCAATCTCAGAGCCGTGGCGGACGCGGCATTTGACACACTGGCAAAGAAAGAATAAGACTGCGTATGATGGAACACTTTTATATTATTACAAACGAAGGAAAAGACGAAAATCACAAAATTACGGAGCAGGTGGCCCGGTTCCTGGAGAACAAGGGACGGACCTGGGCCAGTTCCATGCCCGGCGTCCTGGGCCGGGAGGCGGTCCCGGAAGTCCCGGCGGACACGGACTGCGCCCTGGTTATCGGAGGGGACGGCACCTTCCTGCAGGCCGCCCGGAAGCTGTTCGGGACGGAGATTCCGCTCCTTGGCATCAACATGGGAACCCTGGGATATCTGACCGAGGTGGAGGTGCACCATGTGGAGGAAGGACTGAACCAGCTGCTGTCCGGCAATTATACCATTGAGAGCAGGATGATGCTTTACGGCTCCATCCATGAGAAACACCGGGATGTGGCTTTTAATGATATCGTGGTGACGAGAAACGGGCCTTTGCGGGTCCTGCAGTTTAATCTGTATGTCAACGGGGCGTTTCTGAATTCCTATCAGGCGGACGGGATTCTGGTGTCCACGCCGAACGGTTCCACGGCCTATAATCTGTCCGCCGGCGGACCGATTGTGGAGCCCACGGCTTCCCTTCTGGTGGTAACGCCCATTTGTCCCCATGCCCTGAATTCCAGCAGTATCATTCTGTCGGACGAAGATGAGATTGTTATCGAAATCGGGTCCAGACGGAACCAGGATACGGAAGCGGCCGTGACCTTTGACGGGGAGGACGTGACGGTTTTGCATACCGGTGACCGGGTACATATCCGGAAGGCCTGGCAGACCACCCGGATTGTGAAGCTTAACAAAATCAGTTTTTTGGAAACTCTGCGTGAGAAGTTGAAAGGAAATTAGAACATGAAAGGCAGTCGCCATACGAAAATAGTAGAGCTTATAGGAAAATACCAGATTGAGACCCAGGAGGAACTGGCGGAATATCTGAACCAGGCCGGCTTTCATGTGACCCAGGCCACGGTGTCCCGGGATATCCGGGACCTGAAGCTGACCAAGGTTCCGGCGGCAAACGGCAGACAGCGCTACGCCGTACTTCAGGGGGACACGGACGCCATGGCAGAAAAATACGTGCGGATTTTCCGGGACGGGTTTTCTTCCATGGACATGGCCCAGAATATTCTGGTCATCAAGACCGCGGCCGGCATGGCCATGGCGGTGGCCGCCGCCCTGGACGCCATGCATTTTAGTGAAATCGTGGGCTGCATCGCCGGGGACGACACCATTATGTGTGCGGTCCGGACCGTGGACGATACCATTGTTCTTATCGAGAAGCTGAAGAAACTGCTGGAAGAATCGTAGGAGGAACTATGTTAGAAAACCTGCATGTGAAAAACCTGGCCCTTATCGACGAGGCAGAGGTGGAATTTACAGAAGGACTCAATATTCTGACCGGAGAGACCGGGGCAGGAAAGTCCATTGTCCTTGGCTCTGTCAGTCTTGCCCTGGGAGGAAGATATACGGCGGACATGCTGCGGCGGGGAGCGGACTACGGCCTGGCAGAGCTGACCTTTTCGGTCAGGGATGAAAAACAGAAAGAAAAACTGGCGGCTCTGGATATTTTTCCGGAGGACGGGCAGATTATTATCAGCCGGAAGCTGATGGACGGCAGAAGCACCAGCCGCATCAACGGAGAGACCGTGCCGCTGGCACGGCTTCGGCAGGTGTCGGAGCTTTTGATTGATATTCACGGACAGCATGAGCACCAGTCTCTTTTATATAAAAAGAACCATCTGGCGATTCTGGACGCCTATGCGGACGAAGGAGCGCAGCTTAAAAAGGACGTACAGAGCGCATACCGCACCTTCCGGGAGAACGAAAAAGAACTCTCCCGGGCGGATATCGACGAAGCGGAGCGGCTGAAGGAAATTTCCTTCCTGGAATTTGAGATTCAGGAGATTCAGGGAGCCGGCCTTTCTCCCGAGGAAGCCCGGGAGGTGGAGGAATCCTACCGGAGAATGACCAATGGGAAGAAGCTGGCGGAAAAAGTGCAGGAGGCCTATGCGTCCACGGCGGGAGAGCCGGGCGGCAATGCCAGCGACGCCCTGAGCCGGGCAATCCGGGCTCTCCAGGACATCAGCGGATACGACGGCCGGGCGGAGGAACTGTGCAGTCAGCTTCTGGAAGTGGACGGCCTTCTCAATGATTTTAACCGGGAACTGGCAGATTATGCGCAGGAGCTTTCCTTTTCTCCGGAGGCTTTTTACGAGACCGAGACCAGACTGGATGAGATAAACCGGCTGAAAGCCAAGTACGGAAGCACCGTGGAGGAAATCCTTTCCTATGCCCGGGAAAAAGAAGAGCGCCTTCAGGTGCTGAGAGATTACGACGCCTGGCTGGAAGAGCTGAAGAAAAAGGCCGGGGACTCCCGGAAAGAACTGGAACGGCTCTGCGGGAAACTTTCCGCCATTCGGAAAGCGGCGGCTGGAAAACTGGAACAGCAGATTTCCGAAGGCCTTAAGGATCTGAATTTTCTGGACGTCCAGTTCCGGATTCAGTTTCAGAATACCCGGGACTTCACACCGGAAGGAACGGATGAGGTGGAGTTTCTGATTTCCATGAACCCCGGCGAGCCTCTGCGCCCGCTTAGTGAAGTGGCGTCGGGAGGAGAGCTTTCCCGGATTATGCTGGCCATCAAATCCGTTCTGGCGGACAAGGATGAGACGGAAACGCTGATTTTTGATGAGATAGACGTGGGAATCAGCGGACGGACCGCCCAGAAAGTCTCGGAGAAGATGCGGCTTATCGGGAAAAAACACCAGGTTATCTGCATTACTCATCTGGCCCAGATAGCGGCCATGGCGGATACCCATTTTGCCATTGAAAAACGGACAGAAGAAGGACGCACCAGTACCAGTATTTACCGGCTGGATGAGGAGGCTTCCGTGCGGGAGCTGGCCAGAATTCTGGGCGGCGCCGAGATTACGGACACCGTACTGGAAAATGCCAGGGAGATGAAAATGCTGGCAGGACGGTTAAAAGAATAGTTTTTCCACATACTAGGCAGGAACGAAAGTTCCTGCCTTTTTGCGCGATATGCCTGGAGGGTGACCGCCGTGCTCGCACGAGCGGGCATCCGACGGGCAACGGTCATCGAGCGGCAATGCCGCGAGATGAGCGCGGTATCGCGGGCCGGGCGGGGGAAGAAGTCCCCGCCCGGGCGAGGTGTCGCGAAGGCAGGGGAAAGGGGAATGTACACATGAGGAAAAAGTGGTACAGAAGAGTGCTGATGATGTTTCTCGTTTTTTTCCTTGCGGCCGGCGGAGTTTACTGTTACCTGGAACTCCGCAAAGACGCCCTCCGGCAGGAGGTCAGTATGCGCACCTTTTCCGGACAGCTTGTCATTCCCGGCGGCATGCCGGTGGGAATCTACATGGAGACGGACGGAGTGATGGTGCTGGGAACCGACGAAATCAAAAGCGAAGACGGGACAAAAGTCAGTCCCGCGGAAAACCTGGTTCAGGACGGGGACTATATCATCGGTGTGGACGACACGCCGGTAGAGACGAAAAAAGAACTGCTCGAAGTAGTGCAGAACTTTACGAATCGTTCCGTCATTCTTCATCTTCGGCGGGAAGAGGAGTATATTGATGTTAAGCTTCGTCCGGTCAGGGACGAAGGAGGGGAATATAAACTCGGAATCTGGGTCAGGGACAATGCACAGGGGCTGGGAACCATCACGTTTCTCAACGGAAACAGCGAGTTCGGAGCTCTCGGGCACGGCATCCACGATGTAGATACGAATGAACTGCTGGAAATCTCAGACGGCACACTGTATGAGACAAGTATCCAGAACATCAAAAAGGGAGAAAATGGGAATCCGGGCGGAATGGAAGGCATCATCGTATATAACCATTATAATGTTCTGGGACAGATTACAAAAAATACGGATACGGGAATTTACGGAACCATCGACAGAATCGACCGGATTTTTCAGAACCAGGAAGCGGTTCCCGTAGCGGCAAAAGAGGAGATTGAGAAAGGAGAGGCGGTAATCAGGTGTGCCGTAAGCGGTGAGGTGGAGGAGTACGAAATTCGTATTACAAAAATCGACACCAGCCCGAAAGAAGTCAATAAGGGAATTGAAATTCAGATTACAGACGAGAAACTGCTGGAACTGACCGGCGGTATTATACAGGGAATGAGTGGAAGTCCGATTCTGCAGAACGGAAAACTGGTCGGTGCGGTCACCCATGTTTTCGTTCAGGATGCGACAAAAGGGTATGGAATTTTTATCGAAACCATGCTGGAAAATGTTGACGGATAAGGAAGGCGTCGAATGCTGTAAAAACGCAGGCGACACCGTTTGCTTTTTTGCGCCGGAATGACGAGATTATAATAATCCCCGGGGCCGCAGTGAAAGAAGCGGTCAGATGAAGGAGGGTAAAATGCTTTATGGAACAACTGAATGTTGCGATTGCCGACGATAATGAGAGAATGCTGGATTTACTTGGAGAAATTATCGAAAGCGACAGAGAGCTGAATCTGGTCGGAAAGGCGAAAAACGGAGAAGATATGTACCAGATTATCCGGACAAAAGAGCCGGACGTGGTTCTTCTGGATCTGATTATGCCGAAAATGGACGGACTGAGTGTGATGGAGCGGGTAAACGAGGACCGGACGGTCAAAAAACATCCCAGCTTTATCGTAGTCACGGCCATCGGCCAGGAAAGGATTACGGAAGACGCTTTTGAAAAAGGGGCGGCCTACTACATTCTGAAGCCTTTCAACAACGACACCGTACTGCAGAGGATTAAGAATACCAGCCGCAGACTGCGAAACGGAACGTCCCAGGGCATGCCGGAGGGGACCCCTTCCCAGGCGGCGCCGGAAGACAGTCTGGAAACCAGAGTAACCGACATGATTCACGAAATCGGCATACCGGCCCACATCAAAGGCTATCATTATCTCCGGGACGCCATCATTATGGCGGTGGAAGACATGGACGTGCTGAACGCCATTACCAAGGTGCTGTATCCGACCGTGGCAAAGAAGCACCAGACCACTTCCAGCAGGGTGGAAAGAGCCATCCGTCACGCCATCGAAGTGGCCTGGAGCAGGGGCAAACTGGACACGCTGGACGAACTTTTCGGCTACACGGTAAGCAATGGAAAGGGGAAACCGACCAACTCAGAATTCATCGCCCTGGTGGCAGACACGATACGTCTTCAGTCCAGGCACAGATAGGGGAAAGCGCAGATAGTTCTTTTCAAACGGAAAAATTTGCGGTATAATGAACGAAAAGACTGTGGAGAGCAGGGAGGATTTGCAAATGAAGAAAATATTATTTGTTGCTTCGGAATCTGTTCCGTTTATTAAAACCGGAGGGCTGGCCGATGTTGTCGGATCTCTTCCCAAGTATTTTGACAAGCAGAAATATGATGTGCGTGTTATGCTTCCAAAATATATGTGCATGAAAGAGGAATGGAAGAACAAACTGGCTTACCGGACTCACTTTTATATGGACCTGAACTGGAGACAGCAGTACGTGGGCATTCTGGAGCTGCAGCACGAGGGCATTACGTTCTGGTTTGTGGATAACGAGTACTATTTCAGCGGAGCGAAACCATATGGAGACATCTGCTATGATATAGAAAAGTTTGCATTTTTCTCCAAGGCCGCGCTGAGCGCACTGCCGCTTCTGGACTTCCGTCCGGACATTATTCACTGCCATGACTGGCAGACCGGACTGGTGCCGGTTTACCTGGACAACTTCCGTTACGGCAACGAATTTTTCCGGGGAATTAAGACGGTAATGACTATCCATAACCTGAAATTCCAGGGAATCTGGGATAAAAAGACGGTGCGGGATATTACCGGCCTGCCGGATTATTATTTTTCACCGGACAAACTGGAAGCCTACAAGGACGCCAATTACCTGAAGGGCGGTATCGTGTACGCGGACCGGGTAACCACGGTAAGCGCCACCTATGCGGAAGAGATTAAGATGCCTTTCTACGGCGAGAAGCTGGATGGCCTGATGCGGGCCCGTTCGAACTGCCTCTCCGGTATCGTGAACGGAATTGATTACGATGAATTCAATCCGGAGACAGACCCGGATATTGCCAGAAACTTTAATGTGGACAATTTCCGGAAGGAAAAAGTAAAGAACAAAATTGCCCTGCAGAAAGAGCTGGGCCTGGCGGAAGACCCGAAAATGATGATGATTGGAGTGGTTTCCCGTCTGACAGACCAGAAGGGATTCGACCTGGTATCCTGCGTGATGGATGAACTCTGTCAGGACGCGATTCAGATTGTGGTTCTGGGAACCGGTGAAGAGCAGTATGAGAATATGTTCCGCCATTTCGCATGGAAGTATCCGGATAAGGTTTCCGCTCAGATTTATTACTCTGAGCCCATGTCCCATAAAATCTACGCATCCTGCGACGCGTTCCTGATGCCGTCACTGTTTGAGCCCTGCGGGCTGAGCCAGCTGATGAGTCTCCGTTACGGAACCGTGCCGATTGTACGGGAGACCGGCGGACTGAAGGATACGGTGGAGCCGTATAATGAGTACGAAAAGACCGGAACCGGCTTCAGCTTTGCCAATTACAATGCCCATGAGATGATGGCAACGGTCCGGTATGCGGAGCAGATTTATTATGATAAGAAGCGCGACTGGAACAAGATTGCAGAGCGCGGTATGCAGCAGGATTTCTCCTGGAATAACTCTGCAAGACTCTATGAGGAATTATACGAAAGCATGTAATATGCCAGATTATTTTAAAGAAAGAAACAGACGAGGACAAAAGATTGAGAATTATTGACAAGATTAGGAAAGACGGAATACATATCTCACTGGAAGTATTCCCTCCAAAGACAGAAGCTGCTTATGAAAGCGTGATGGACGCCGTGGACCGGATAGGAGCACTGAAGCCTTCCTTTGTCAGCGTGACTTACGGCGCGGGAGGGGGCACCAGCAAAAACACCGCTGCGATTGCGGCCCACATACAGAACGACCTGCATGTTCCGAGCCTGGCTCATTTAAGCTGCGTCTCTTCCACCAGGGAAGAGGTCAGTCACCATATCCGGGAACTGAAACAGCTGGGGATTGAAAATGTACTGGCTCTTCGGGGCGACATTCCCCAGGATTCGAATTTCCCGGCGCCGGGACAGTACCGGTATGCCTGTGAGCTGATTCGCCAGATTAAGGAAGAGGCGGATTTCTGCATCGGCGCCGCCTGCTATCCGGAAGGGCATGTGGAGTCCGCGAGCAGGGAGGAAGATGTCCGGCATCTGAAAGAGAAAGTGGAATGCGGGGTGGATTTCCTGACCACCCAGATGTTTTTCGACAACGGGATTCTCTATAATTTTCTGTACCGGATCCGGGAAGCCGGCATCCGTGTCCCGGTGATAGCCGGAATCATGCCGGTGACTAACGGGAAGCAGATAACGAGAATCTGCAAACTGTCCGGAACTGTGCTTCCACAGAGATTCCTGGCAATTGTGGACAAATTCGGAAACAATCCGAAGGCCATGACCCAGGCAGGAATTGCTTACGCCACGGAGCAGATTATCGACCTGGCAGCAAACGGAATCCGCAACATCCACATTTATTCCATGAATAAACCGGAGGTTGCTGCGGCGATTCTGGAGAATCTGTCAGAGATTGTGGATTAAAGAGTTACTGTGAATAGTAATATCATAGAAAAGAAGGAACCATACCATGACAGACAGAAGGACGAAGGAAGCGCTCCGCTATCTGGGGTATGGAACGCATGCGGCAGACGAGAGAACGCTGGAGCTTGTCAGAGACTGTTTCCGGGATCTGGAGACATACGCCAGCGCAAAATCCGTCTGCCGTATTTTTGACTGCGTTCCTGCCGGGCCGGAGAGCCTCCGGATTGGGAAAATGGAGATACACAGCAGAAGTCTGGGGAAAAATCTGGCAGGCTGTGAAAAGGCGGCAGTATTCGGAGCCACCCTGGGAACCGGGGTGGACCGCCTGATGCGGACCGCATCCCTGACGGACATGGCCCGGGCAGTGGGTTACCAGGCCTGCGCAGCCGCCCTGCTGGAAGAATACTGCGATGAGATTCAACGGAAGCTGGAGAAGGAAGCAGGGGAAGAAGGCTTGTGGGTGCGGCCCAGGTTCAGCCCGGGATACGGAGACTTCGATATCCGGCACCAGCGGGACATCCTGGAGATGCTGGATGCGCCCAAGGTCATCGGCCTGAGCATGACGGATGGCTACATGCTGACTCCGGTAAAATCCGTGACGGCCCTGGCGGGGCTGTCCCGGGTGAAGGCGGACTGCCATATACACGGCTGTGAGGAGTGCGAAAAGACCGACTGCGCCTACAGGCGCAGCCCGTAAGAGCACGGCCTGCAGACAGAGCAAAAACAGAGGAAAAAAGGAAGGACAGACATGAAGATAACAGAACGACTGGGAAACGAACTGCTTTTTTTTGACGGCGGCATGGGAACACTTCTTCAGGAGAGAGGACTGGAGCCGGGAGAACTTCCGGAGACCTGGAACCTGCTTCATCCGGAAATCATTACAGAAATCCACCAGGCCTATCTGGAGGCCGGAAGCGATATCATCCTGACCAATACCTTTGGGGCGAATGCCTGCAAGTTTCACGACGACCGTTTCTCTCTGGAGGACATCATCCGGGCCGGCGTGGAAAACGCCAGGAAAGCCCGGGAGCGGGTGCAGGAGCAGGCAAAACCGGGGGAGGAACGGGAGATTTATATTGCCCTGGACATGGGCCCTACGGGAAAACTGTTAAAGCCCATGGGAGACCTGGACTTTGAGGAGGCCGTCCGCGCGTTTGGAGGGGCGGCCGCCCTGGGCGAGGCCTGCGGGGCAGATTTTATTCACATTGAAACCATGAGCGACACCTACGAGGCAAAAGCGGCGGTGCTGGGCGCGAAAGAGCGGACCTCCCTGCCGGTGTTTCTGACCCTGATTTTTGACGAGAAGGGACGGCTTCTTACCGGCGGTGATGTGGAGACTGCCGTGGCCATGGCGGAAGGACTGCGGGTGGATGCGCTGGGGCTGAACTGCGGACTGGGCCCGGCCCAGATGCTGCCTATTCTGGACCGGTTCCGGGAAGTATCCTCCCTGCCGCTGATTATAAAACCCAATGCGGGCCTGCCCAGACAGAGAGAGGGAAAGACCTGCTATGATGTAACGCCGGAGGAGTTTGCCGGACTGATGAAGGAGACGGTGGCGAGGGGCGCCTGCCTGGCAGGAGGCTGCTGTGGTACGACCCCGGCCCATATCCGGGCCATGACAGAAGCCTGCCGGGGAATGCGTCCCCTTCCGGTGACGGAAAAAGAAGAGACGGTGGTGTCTTCCTACGGACAGGCCGTGCGCCTGGGCCGGGAACCGAAAATCATCGGGGAGCGCATCAACCCCACGGGAAAGAAACGGTTTAAAGAAGCCCTGAAACAGCACGACATGGATTATATTCTGAAGGAAGGGGTTACCCAGGAAGAACGGGGCGCCCATATCCTGGACGTAAACGTGGGCCTTCCGGATATTGACGAGGCGGCAGTGATGAAAGAAACCGTGCAGGAACTGCAGAGCGTGACCAGCCTGCCCCTGCAGATAGATACGGTGGACGCCGCAGCCATGGAAGGAGCCATGCGGATTTACAACGGAAAGCCTATGATTAACTCGGTCAGCGGCAAGCAGGAGTCCATGGACATGGTCTTCCCGCTGGTACAGAAATACGGCGGCGTGGTGGTAGGCCTGACCCTGGACGAGGCGGGGATTCCTGCCACGGCCGAAGCACGGGCGGATATCGCGGGACGGATTATCCGGGAGGCAGCCCGGTACGGCATCCCGAAAAAAGATATTGTCATTGATGTGCTGACCATGACCATCAGCTCGGAAAAAGACGGGGCGAAGGTAACGCTGGACGCCCTGGAACTGGTGAAAAACCGCTATCAGGTGGCCACCGTTCTGGGAGTATCCAATATTTCATTCGGCCTGCCCAGCCGTCCGGTCATTAACAGCGTCTTTTACACCATGGCCCTTCAGCGGGGCTTAAGCGCCGGAATTATCAACCCCTCCTCGGAGGATATGCGGAAATCCTACGACGCCTACTGCGCCCTGATGGGGTATGACGAAAACTGCGCGGCCTATATCAGCCGGTATGCCGCACAGCAGGAGCCTCAGGCCCCGGCTGTCCGGGCCGGTTCCATGAGTCTGGGGGCGGCCATTGAAAAAGGGCTGAAAGAAGAGGCTCATTCCATTACCAGGGAACTGGTAAAAAGCCGTGCCCCGCTGGATATCATCCAGGAAGAACTGATTCCCGCCCTGAACAGAGTGGGCGACGGGTTTGAGAAGGGCACCCTGTTCCTGCCCCAGCTTCTGATGAGCGCCGACGCGGCCAAGATTGCCTTTGCCGTGCTGAAGGAGGAACTGGCAAAAGAGGGAACGAAAGAGGAGCGGAAGGACCGGATTATCCTGGCCACCGTAAAAGGCGATATCCACGACATCGGGAAAAATATCGTCCGGGTGCTGCTGGAAAATTACGGGTTTGAAGTGCTGGACCTGGGAAAGGATGTGCCGCCGGAGAAAGTGGTGGAGACCGCCAGGAAAGAGAATATCCGGCTGGTAGGCTTAAGCGCCCTGATGACCACTACCGTGGCCAGCATGGAAGAAACCATCCGGCTGCTGCGCGCGGATAAACCGGACTGCCGGGTAATGGTGGGCGGAGCTGTTTTAAACCAGGAATACGCCGACATGATAGGGGCGGATTTTTACGGGAAGGACGCCATGCAGTCCGTCCGGTACGCGCAGGAGTTTTTCAGCGGAAGGGCCGGCGTTGACAAACCTGCCAAACCACTTTATAATTAAACATTAGCCGATTTGAATTTGGAAGAAGAATGACGGTACAGATACGAGGAGGAAGAACATGAAAGCTTACGGAGTAAACGAACTGCGGAAAATGTTTCTGGAATTTTTTGAGAGCAAAGGACATCTGAAGATGAAAAGCTTTTCCCTGGTGCCCCATAATGACAACAGTCTGCTTTTAATCAATTCCGGAATGGCTCCGCTGAAGCCCTATTTTACGGGACAGGAGATACCGCCCCGCAGGAGAGTTACCACCTGCCAGAAGTGTATCCGGACAGGGGATATTGAGAATGTGGGAAAGACGGCCCGCCACGGGACCTTTTTCGAGATGCTGGGGAATTTTTCCTTCGGCGATTATTTTAAAAAGGACGCCATCCACTGGTCCTGGGAATTCCTGACGGAAGTGGTCGGCCTGGATCCTGACCGGCTCTATCCTTCGGTCTACCTGGACGACGACGAGGCTTTTGAAATCTGGAATAAAGAAATCGGAATTGCTCCGGAGCGCATCTTCCGCTTTGGCAAAGAAGACAATTTCTGGGAGCACGGCTCCGGCCCCTGCGGCCCCTGCTCCGAGATTTACTATGACCGGGGAGAAAAGTACGGCTGCGGAAAACCCGGCTGTACGGTAGGCTGTGACTGCGACCGGTATATGGAAATCTGGAACAATGTATTTACCCAGTTTGAAAACGACGGCCATGGAAACTACACAGAACTGGAGCAGAAGAACATCGATACCGGCATGGGACTGGAACGTCTGGCCTGCGCCGTTCAGGATGTGGACTCCATGTTTGATATCGACACCATCCGGGCTCTGCGGGAGCATGTCTGCCGGATTGCCGGGGTGGAATACGAAAAGGAATATGCCACGGATGTATCCATCCGTGTAATCACCGACCATATCCGGTCCGTCTCCTTTATGATTTCCGACGGAATCATGCCCTCCAACGAGGGACGGGGCTATGTGCTCCGCCGTCTGCTCCGGAGAGCCTGCCGTCACGGAAGACTTCTGGGAATTGACCGGAAGTTCCTCACCGAACTGGCGGAGACCGTCATCGAGGGCTCCAAAGACGGATACCCGGAACTGGAGGAGAAGAAGGACTTTATCTTTAACGTTATCAGTAAGGAGGAGGACCAGTTTAACCGGACCATTGACCAGGGTCTGGGCATCCTGGACGGACTCCAGAAAGAGATGGAGGAAAAAGGAACGAAGACCCTCTCCGGAGAAGAGGCCTTCCGCCTTTATGACACCTACGGATTCCCGCTGGACCTGACGAAGGAAATTCTGGAAGAAAAGGGCATGGACGTGGATGAGGAAGGCTTTGCGGCCGCCATGAACGTACAGCGGGAGACAGCCCGTGCTGCAAGGAAAGTGACCAACTACATGGGCGCTGACGTGACGGTGTATGAATCCATTGACCCCTCTGTGACTTCCGAATTTGTAGGATATGACCATCTGGTTCACGATTCAAAGGTCACCGTGCTGACGACGGAGGAAGAGGTGACGGATGCCCTTTCCGACGGCCAGAGAGGAACGGTATTTGTAGAAGAGACTCCCTTCTATGCCACCAGCGGCGGCCAGGAGGCGGACCACGGCGTGATTGTCTGCCCGGAGGGAGAATTTGTCGTAGAAGACGTTGTGAAGCTTCTGGGCGGCAAAATCGGCCATGTGGGGTATGTGTCCCGGGGTATGGTAAAGACCGGGGATACGGTTACCCTGAAAGTGGACGAGGAGCGGAGAAAATTAAGCGCCCGGAACCACAGCGCCACCCATCTGCTTCAGAAGGCCCTGCGTACCGTGCTGGGCACCCATGTGGAACAGGCCGGTTCCAGCGTCAATGACGAGAGACTCCGGTTTGACTTCTCTCATTTCTCCGCCATGACGGCAGAGGAACTGAAGAAGGTGGAAGACATCGTCAATGAAAGCATTGAGAAAGAACTGCCGGTAACCGCAGTAAACATGCCCATTGAAGAGGCCAGAAAAACCGGCGCCCAGGCGCTGTTCGGCGAAAAATACGGGGACATTGTCCGGGTAGTGAATATGGGTGATTTCTCCATTGAGTTCTGTGGAGGAACCCATGTATCCAATACCCGGGAAATCGGTTCCTTTAAAATCTTAAGCGAGAGCGGTGTGGCAGCCGGCGTGCGCCGGATTGAGGCGCTGACCTCCAAAGGCCTGCAGAATCACTACCGCCAGGTAGAAGAGGAGCTCCACGAGGCGGCGGCTCTCTTAAAGACCACGCCGGAGAAACTGTCCGAGAAAATCACCCACCTTCAGGCTGAGGTAAAAGAGCTTCACAGCGAGAACGAGAGCCTGAAGAGCCGTCTTGCCAAAGACGCCATGGGAGACGTGGAAGGACAGACCGTGGAAGTGGCCGGTATGAAACTGCTCGCCACCGCCATGGAAGGCGTGGACATGAACGGTCTGCGGGAACTGGGCGACCAGTTAAAGGAAAAACTGGGAGAAGGAGTCGTCGTGCTGGCTTCTGAGAACGATGGCAGGGCCAGTCTGATGGTGACGGCCACAGAGGGGGCCATAAAGAAAGGCGCCCATGCCGGAAACCTGATAAAAGCTGTGGCCGGCTGCATCGGCGGAGGCGGCGGAGGCCGTCCGAACATGGCCCAGGCAGGCGGAAAGAACCCGGCAGGAATACCGGAGGCGCTGAAAAAAGCGGCGGAAGTTCTGGAAGAACAGATTTCCCATTCCTAAGTTTTGTTACGATTCACAGTTACGCCACCCGCATGCGCAGCCGTCGCCTCTGCGAGGCTTCAGTATCGCTCCTTACGGAGCTAGGCTGCTTATGTGGGTGGAGTGACTGCTACACAGTCTTAAATCAGAATGGACAACCGGGGCTTACGTATACGTACGAGCCCCGGTTGTCCATTCTGATTTGACCGTGAATAGTAACAAGTTTTTTCAAGAAAATTCTTGACGTGAATGGAAAATATGCTATAATCAAATGTAGTGCAGTAATATATACCCAAACAGTCGTATGATGCACAATACAAAGGCTGGAGGGAGGTTAGGTGTGAGACTATGTCAAATGTAATCGTCAAAGAAAACGAGACGTTGGACAGCGCTTTACGCAGATTCAAAAGAAACTGTGCAAAGGCCGGCATTCAGCAGGAGATTCGTAAAAGAGAACATTACGAAAAACCGAGCGTGAGACGCAAAAAGAAATCTGAAGCTGCCAGAAAACGTAAATATAACTAATTGCCAGGGACGGTTCCGAGGAACCGTCCCAAGTTATTTTTCGGGGTATTTGAAAAAATTTGGAAAAAGCGGTTGACAAGAAATAGACTATGGTTTATACTCGGTTACAGAGTTGACGAGGACGTCACATACAGAGTGTATGTGGCGTCTTTTTTATTTGACAGACAACTTCATTCTTTGTCAAATATAAAGGCTCCATGTATTTTCACCAGGATTAGGAGGATGTATTATGAAACTGAAGGACACTGGATTATCTGCAGAAGAGCTGAAGGCGATTGTCGATAAATATATGGTAGAAACCTATTCCCGTTTTGATTTTATTGCGGAACGGGCCGAAGGCATGTATCTTTACGATGAAAAAGGTGTGGCATATCTGGATTTTTACGGCGGTGTGGCAGTAAACAGTGCCGGAAACAGAAACCCGAAAGTAGTAGAGGCTGTAAAGGACCAGACAGACGATATTATGCACACGTTTAACTATCCCTACACGGTACCCCAGGCCCTTCTGGCAAAGAAAATCTGCGATACCATCGGTATGGATAAAATCTTTTTCCAGAATTCCGGAACAGAGGCAAATGAATGTATGATTAAGATGGCCAGAAAGTACGGCGTGGAGACATACGGACCGGAGCATTACCATATCGTAACCGCAAAAAACGGATTCCACGGACGGACCTATGGAGCACTTTCCGCAACCGGACAGCCGGATAACGCCTGCCAGGAAGGATTCAAACCGATGCTTCCGGGATTCTCCTATGCAGAGTTTAACAACCTGGAAGATTTCAAATCTAAAGTAACGGACAATACCATTGCCATTATGATTGAGCCGGTTCAGGGAGAAGGCGGGGTACATCCCGCAACCCAGGAGTTTATGGAAGGACTGAGAAAGCTCTGTGATGAAAGAGGCATGCTTCTTCTCCTGGATGAAGTACAGACCGGCTGGGGAAGAACCGGAAGCGTGATGGCATACATGGGATACGGCGTGAAACCGGACTGTGTAACGATGGCCAAGGCTATGGGAGGCGGAATGCCTATCGGCGCATGCTGTGCTACAGAAAAAGTGGCAAAGGCCCTGAATTCCGGTTCCCACGGTTCCACCTACGGCGGACATCCGGTAGCCTGCGCGGCTTCCCTGGCATCCATTACGGAGATTCTGGATAACCACCTGAGTGAGAACGCAGAAGAGATGGGAGCCTATCTGCGGGAGAGACTGGCTGAGCTTCCGCACATTAAGGAAGTCAGAGGAAGAGGCCTTCTGACAGGGTGCGAGTACGACATCCCGATTGCCCTGGAAGTAAAATGGGCCTGCTTCCGCCGTCACCTTCTGATTACCGCCATCGGAGACAGCACAAACCGTCTGATTCCGCCGCTGACCCTTTCCAAAGAGCATGTGGACCAGGCGGTGGAAACCATGAAAGACGCAGTGGCTGAGGCAGCGATGAAATACGAAGAAGAGAATATGAGAAAAAGCGCATAAAATGCAATCAGAACGGAGAAAGGGAGAGGAATAAGTTTCCTCTCCTTTTTATATACTGATAATAAGCTCGCCATGCAAAAGGAGTAGCGCATGAAAAGGATTCTTGCAGTACTGCTGTGCATCTGTCTGTACATACAGCCCCTGACCGTCCGGGCGGAGGAGGAAACCGGGGAGGAAGGGGGACTGGAACTGTCCGCCCGGACTGCCCTGATAATGGAGGCCAGTACGGGAAACGTGCTGTATGAAAAGGACGCGGACACGCCGCTTCCTCCTGCCAGCGTCACCAAAGTGATGACCCTGCTTCTGATTTTTGAGGCGCTGGAGGCAGGGGAACTCACGCTGGAGGAAGAAGTGACTACCTCGGAGTATGCGGCCTCCATGGGCGGTTCTCAGGTTTTCCTGGAGGCGGGAGAGGCCCAGACGGTGGACACTCTGATAAAGTGTATTGCCGTGGCCAGCGCCAACGACGCTTGTGTGACCATGGCAGAGCGGATATCCGGAAGCGAGGACGCCTTTGTCCAGGCCATGAATGAAAAGGCCAAACAGCTGGGAATGGCGCAGACCCATTTTGTAAACTGCAACGGCCTGGATGCGGAAGGGCATGTAACCTCTGCCCGGGATATTGCCCTGATGTCCCGGGAACTGATTACCCGTTTCCCCCAGATTCGGGATTATACTACCATCTGGATGGACACGATTACCCACGCCACCTCTCGGGGAACATCGGAATTTGGCCTGAGCAATACGAACCGGCTGCTGCGGCAGTATGAATATGCCACCGGCCTGAAGACGGGTTCCACCAGTGAGGCAGGATTCTGTCTGGCGGCCACGGCAGAAAAGGAAGGAATTGAGATGATTGCCGTAGTGATGGCAGAACCGGATGCGAAAACCCGGGTAAAGGACGCCATCGCCATGCTTAATTACGGATTCAGCCAGTGCAGTATCTACAGGGATGACCAGGTGCTGGAAGAACCGGTGGAAGCCGAGGTAGAAGGCGGCGTGGAAGAAACCGTCTCCCTGGAGGCGCCGGAGAGTTTTTCCTTTGTGGACACGGCTCAGTCCGACCTGGGACTGGTGGAAAAAGAAGTCCGGCTGGAGACGGGGAAGGCTCCGGTAGAAAAAGGAGCGGTGCTGGGAGAGGTTGTCTATACCCTGAACGGCGCGGAACTGGGGAGGGTATCTCTGACAGCGGACGCTTCCGTGGAACCTCTGGATTTTCCGGCAGCCCTTCTCCAGGTGCTGGAACAGTTCTTCCTGCCGCAGTAACATTTTTTCCTGGTGCAGTAACAGAACGGAAAAAAATCTGACAGAGTGCAAAGCACATGCTATAATGGAGGGAAGGAAGAAAAGAAAAGGAACCAGAGTTTTATGAAACAGACACTGATAAAAGGGGCGGCCCTGCTGGCCGGAATCACGGCCCTGGAGATTTTCCGGGAACTGCACACCTTCCGCACAGTGCACTATCAGGTGCGCTCCGGAAAGATTCCTGCCAGGCAGGAACTGACCCTTGTATTTCTGAGCGATTTGCATAATCACGTCTATGGAAAAGACAACCGGCCACTTGTGGAGGCCGTCCGGAGAGAACAGCCGGATCTGATTCTGGCGGGAGGAGACATGCTGACGGGAAAGCCCGGCGTTTCCTGGGCCCCGGCGGCGAATCTGCTGAGAGAGCTGGTCAGAACCGCTCCCGTGTACTGCGGAAACGGAAATCATGAACAGCGCATGCATGAGGAACCAGGCCGGTACGGGGATGCGTACGACCGGTATAAGGAAACTCTGGAGAGGGCGGGGATACCGGTTCTGATCAATCAGAGTATCTCTCTGGAAGTGAAAGGAATCCCCCTCTGTATTACTTCGGTAGAAATGCCGAAGAGCTGTTACTGGCGTCATCATCCCCATCAGATGACGCTGGAGGAACTGGAAGAGCGGGCCGGCCAGGCGGACAGGGAACGGTTTCAGATTCTGCTGGCTCACCAGCCGGACTTTGTGGAACAGTATCTGAAATGGGGGGCGAACCTGGTGCTTTCCGGGCATCATCACGGAGGAATCGTACGGATTCCCGGCGTGGGGGCTGTGCTGAGCCCCCAGCTGAAACCATTTCCCAGATATTCCGGCGGGTTCTACCGGGAAAAAGGAGGACAGTATGTAGCCGTAAGCCGGGGGCTGGGTACCCATACAGTAAATCTGCGGCTGTTTAACCCTGCGGAAGTGGTGTTTCTTCATCTTGGCGGGAAAGATGTCTGTGGAATTTAGTTTTTCATTCAAAGGGAAAGAGCAGAGAGGACAAAAATCACTTGCGTCCCCTCTGCTTTTCTGCTATTCTTACGGTAACTCATATTCAACTCAAACTCATATTCATACGTCTTATAAGTTTTATTCCTTTTCGGCCCGGGCTCAGACTCCGCGGCCACATTTTCACGCCCCTTTCGGGCAGAAGTACCCAGAAATATTTCAAAACTGTCTTTTGACTGAACGAAGGAGGAATTTTATTGACACAAAAACTGAAAACTTACTTTCCGGACATCCGGCAGAGAGAGGAAGTGTTGGAACAGATTCACGGGAATGCCGCACTGGAACAGATATTTCACGGCTGGAACCCGGAACAGCAGAACCTATTTCTGGACTGCTGCACCGGCGTCCGGGGCGTCCGGATGCTCTACGACTCGTTTTTTAAAATCATCATGGACCCCGACACCGTTCCGGAACGGATGGAGGAACTGCTGTCCCTTCTCCTGGGACAGAACGTGCGGATTCTGAAGGTGCTTCCCCAGGAATCCCGGATTGCCGCCGAGGACTCCCTGCTGATTCTGGACATCGTGGTGGAGCTGGCCGACGGCAGTATCGCCAATGTGGAGGTCCAGAAAATCGGCTACGCCTTCCCCGGCCAGCGGGC
>DWYV01000014.1 GCA_019118525.1 Candidatus Bariatricus faecipullorum | reverse complement strand
AGATGTGTATAAGAGACAGGGCCGTAGTCTGTGTCATTGTAGTCCGTCACGCCGTCGCTGTTCGGGCCGTAGTCCGTATCATCATTTCCGGTCTGTGTTCCCGCAGTGCCTGCGCCGGTGGAAGTATGTTCCGCTTCCAGGACTTTTCCGGTTCTGGCATCAATATCATATTCATACTCATTGCCGTTTGCAGTAAATTCCAGCTCAAATACCGGGGTTCCGTCGTCGTGGTCAAATTCTTTGTCCTCAAATACCGCATCCGCCGCGTTTACGTTTGCCTGGGCCAGGGCAATTTCCTGCGCCTTTTCCAGGGAAATGTACGGTGACGGCCGGCCGTCTTTTGCATAAGCCTCATCATAATCATCTCCGTCAATGGTCACAATTCCGGAGCCGAGCTGCAGGCCTTTTACCGCTTCCTGCGTGCTGGCACTCAATTTTTCCAGAAAGTCTTCACTGGGAAGCACAGAACCAGGTTCCAGCTGAAGCACGATATTTTTACTGTGTCCGTCCACCTGCTGCTGGAAATAGCCGGCCTCGTTAATCTCTGTTACCAGCTCCTGCAGGACCTCTTCGCAGGCTCTTCCTTCACCTTCTCCAAAACCGGAGACAATTTTCTCTCCATCGTCATTCTGTCCGGATACTGCCGTTACGTTTCCTTCTCCGTCGTATTCAATCTGAATCTCCGGGTTTACACTCAGTGTCAGAGTTCCCGTCTCCACCAGCGCCGTACCCTCTGTACTTTCCTGGCCTGCCGGAGCATTTCCGCATCCGTTCAGGAAAAGCGCTGACATCATTGCTGTAAGGGAAACCGCCATAATTAAATTCTTTCTTGTCTTCATAATGAAATCCTCCTTTTTTATCCTGCTTTCCGGCTTTCTTCTCTGCCTTATATTCAGAGATTACGGATATCCTTTTCGAAAAACGGGGTACCTGGGAAATTTTTTTCATTTTTTTATTTTTCTGTTCTAGTCGTCGTCATACCCGGAGCCGCCTCCGTCATCGTAACCGGAATCTCCATCGTCATAATCCGAATCCGCCGGAGCCTGAGGCTGTGGTGCAGGTGTCGCCGGAGCCTGCTGGGCCGGTGTCTCCGGAGTCTGCTGAACCGGTACTTCCGGGGTCTGAACTTCCGGGGCCCGCTGGGCCGGTGTTTCCGGGACTAAATTCTCGGGCTGTTCACGCTCATACTCATATTCAGAGTCTCCGTAGCCGCTGTCACCGGTTCTGTAATTTTCAACTTCTATTGTAATGATAATCCTGCCGTCCAGGTATTCTGTCACATTTTCCATCAGTTCTTTCCCGTATTCCTGGTAAAGAGCGTCGTCAGGAGAGTCGATGGAAAAGGACACCATTCCGCCTTCCGAAAGGAATCCCATCTCAATGGCCCGGTCAATCAGCTCATCCGAAACCGTAATTTTATCTTTTCCTCTTCCGTCATACCCTTCCAGCAGTTCTTTCCCATCCTCATTGGTTCCGGTCAGTTCCACGACCATCCCCTTCCGGTTCAGATCCATCTGTATCTCCGGATTGATGGTCAGATAGATGGAAGAATAAGTAAGAATATTATTCTGATAGTAGGTAACTCCAAAAAACAGCAGGAGGCAGGCTGCCGCTGCTGCCATTATGCCGCTGGCAATCCAGCGTCCCCGGCGGCGCCCGTATGGTTTTTCCCGCATCAGCACGGGACTCTGCACCGTCTGTCCTACTTCATAATGAAGATTCGCCGCTTTCAGAAATCTTCCCTCTTCATCCAGTAACACTGCATAGCCGGGGTGGCATTCCATAACCAGATATTTCATCGCGCCGCCACTCCTTTCATAACCTGGGTTAAATGCCCACGGATAATCTCATATCCATTTGTATAAATCAGCAGAAGAGCTACCAGATATTTCCGGTGCCTTTCCAGCGTCTTTCGTTCCACACTACTGCCCAGGGAGAGTTTTGCCAGCGGGAGCTTTTTCGTCTGCAGCATCTCTTCCAGCAGTTCCTCGTGTTCTTTGGCATACCGAAGTACTTTTCTGCATGCTTCCAGGGTTCTCTGCTGTCTGGGACAGTTATCCGCCACATCGCTCAGACATACGCCAAACTCCTCCATCTGACGGGTCAGCTCCTGGATTTCCTCCCGGGTAGCCTCCCGGACTGCCATCTCTTCACTGTAATCTTTTTCATCAGACAGCGTATGCGCCAGCGGCGTATCTTCTTCTCCGGCCGGTGTGTCCAGAGAGACGCCGCCCCTGTGCCTGCGTTCCTTCCTGTGATAATCAATCAGACGACTGCGAATCAGCATGGACGCGTATTTCAGAAAAGTCCCCCTGGCATGGGAATACCCGCAGATTGCCTCGTGAAAAGCAATCATGGCAATGCTCAGTTCATCATCGTGCCCCTCTATGGGCGGGCGCTTTAAAAATCTGGCCGTCTCCGCCCGGATAAAGGGCATATATGCACGGATAAATCGGTCTGCTGCCTGAGCATCTTCTCTGGCCGCATACACCTGCTGAATGATAACATGTTCCTCGTTCATACAACAGTGTCCCCCTCTGTTTATAGAATACGGACCCCCTCTGTTTAATCCGGGGTCCCCGGGAAAATTTGTGACTGAAAACGGTGTTAATTTCAATATTTTACGGGAAACCGGGGATTCGTAAATCAAATAGAAATTAAATTTGGGTAAGATTTGTGTAAAGTCCTGTGTAAAAACAAGGCGGCCTGCTATGCGCTGCGGGGAAATTCTTAATTGTGATTTAAGAATTTTTCGTTTTCTTTAATGGTTCTCTCATACTTTGGACACATTTTCACTTTATACTAAGAGTCAGATAGTTGATAAACACTCAACTATCTCCCCCCTCATAAAGTAGTACAGTCGTGGAGACCCGGCTGTCGCACTTTACTCTCATTCCTTTAGATAACTTATAAAAACAGCGAAACCCGCTGGCCTTACGGTCAGCGGGTTTTCGTCGTTTATGGCTGTGCTACTGGTGTCCCGGACGTCCCATGGACATGGGACAGTTTCTCATTTCTTTTGCAGGTATTCCAGGACTGGTTCCAGATACTTTCTGTCCGTCCAGTCACATTTTTGCCCTGCGGCACACATTAAGGCTTTTTCCCATATTTCATACGTGGCAGGGTCTTTTTTTGCCACAGATTTCTGCAGAATCTTACACAGGGTTCTGTCCTTAAAAGACATTGCGTCCTCGTCCCATGCCCCACGGCAGTATACCAGGGGCACTTCACTCAGCTCTTCCTTAAAATGCAGCTTCCGGATTTGTTCAATGGCGCTTTCATCATAGGGAGACGCGCCCGCGCAAAATACGAGCAGCCGTTTTCCGGCCAGTTTATCGATATGCTTCTTTAAGAAAGAAAGCCCCGCAATTCCGGACGCATAGACCCCGCCGCCCAGAAGGATGGTATCGTATTCCAGAACCTGCTGTATATTCGCATTCCTGGTTTCCATGCATGAAAAACCGGTTTCTTCCTGCAGCCACTGTGCATACTTCCTGGTTGTGCCATACTTTGACTGATATAAGATAATCCCTTTCTCCATAAGCGTCCTCCTTAGATTTCTTTCATATTATTCTCAATCTGGATAATGGTAGAAATCGCTGTCTGCATCTGTTCCTGAGACACCCCTTCAAACATCTTTTCCATAACCTGCGTAGTCTTTTCATTATTTCTTTCACAGAAGTTCCTGCAGTAGTCTGTCAGCCCAATCCGCTGTTTTCTCCTGTCCTCCGGGTCCTCATAAATATTCACAAATCCTTTTTTCTCAAGTTTTAGAAGAATCTGTTTCACATTCTGGTGGGAACTGCCTAATATTTCTGCCAGTTCCTTAATAGAAGGGTTCTCTTTGCAGAGGCTGATACAGATGATGGCAAAAAACTGTTTCCAGCTGATTTCTTCCATGGTTCTGTCCGCCATGGCCTGAAAACGGTTCTCAAAAGCACTCAGTAATCCCAGCAGAAAATAGGACCGCTCCATTCCTGAAAAATCTATATTTTCATAGTTCATTACATCCTTTATATTCATAATCCCCTCCATAAGGTAATATCTTACATTTAAATAGTAATATATTACCTTTTATTTGTCAATAGAATGAGGAAAGGGATTGTCGTTAACCATCTTTTTCTCTTTTCAGGGGATACATTTCAGGGGCAGGCGTGACCCATGCGAGTCACGCCTGCCCCTGTTTGGGACTGTCCATTTCCCGACAGACAGTCATTTTTTGACAAGGTTACCGTTTTAATGCTTCCAGTTCCTGAAGCAGAGCCTGGATTTCCGCATCTTTTTCCCGGAGCGCGGCATCTCTTTCCTGAAGCGTCGTTTTCTGTTCCTGAAGAGCTGCATCTTTCTCCTGAAGCGCCGTCTCTTGTTCCTGGAGTGCGGCATCTTTCTCCCGGAGCGCCGTCTCCTGCTCTGCCAGGGCGGCATCCTTCTTCCCCAGTTCTTCCTTCATCCCGTCTATCTCATCCTGCATCTCGTCAATCATGTACTGTACGGTATTTCGGTCCAGTTCTTCCAGTTCCTTGGAAAACATATGCATCACCCTCCCCGTGTCCTGCCAGCCGCTTATTCTACATAATGAATCCTTGTCGCATCGTACCGGTCCTGCTGTACTTTTTCCTCCGCCGGATATCCACATGCCACAAATGCGAAAGCATAAAGACTGTCCGGGATATCCAGGGCTTTCCGCGCCGCTTCCATACGCTCTTCAATGGGCGCAATTCCAATCCACACCGCTCCAAGGCCAAGGGAATCTGCCTCCAGCAGAATATTTTCCGTGGCCGCACTGCAGTCAATCTGTCCGTATTCTTTCCGGGCGCTCTCCGTCCGGCAGCAAACCACGATTCCCAGGGGCGCTTCCCGCAGCATACCTGCAAACTGACTGCATTCTGCCAGCCGGCCAAGCGCCTCTCTATCCGTCACCACGTAGAATTCCCAGGGCTGCTGGTTTCTGGCTGAAGGCGCCGCCATGGCAGCCCTGAGCAGCTGTTCGATTTTTTCTTTTTCTACGGGCTGAGCAGTGTATTTCCGAATACTGGTTCTGTGAAAAATTTCTTTCATTTTCTGGTTTCTCCTTCCTGCTTTCCCTCAATTCCATATTTTGCAAAAAGCTCTTTCCTGTATTCCTTATCTTCGGAGGCACGGAGAAGTTCCTCATTTTTCCCCCGCCTTAAAAGAATCCGGGTCAGAGAAGCAAAATTGTCTTCGCCACGCTCCAGCCCCTGCTCCAGTCCCTGTTCCAGTGCCTCTTCCACCAGCATTTGTCCCAGTCTCGTCATCTTGATTTCCTCCTTTATCTCTTCCAGTTCCGCTCTGTCCAAAAATTTGTCTGCCATCGCATATATCACCGCCTCTAATTTCCGGATATGCTCCTCCGGCGTGTCCCCGGCTTTCCGGAGTATTCGAAAAGCTGATTTTATCCGCTCCTTCTGTGAAAGCCTGCCACCCATAAGAGATACCAGAGCCAGCGGCACCATGTCTTTTCTGTTGATTCCGCCTCCGGCTTCTGCCTTTGCTTCCAGTTCTGCCAGCATGGCATCTCCATCCAGATTTCGCAGACTAACCGGAAGAACCCGATAGATATTCAGGCCTTCCTTTAGTTCTGTTATAGGATTCCGTATATTTCCTGAATAAAGAACCACATTGAAATCCTGAAACAGTTTTCTAAGTTCCAAAACCACAGATTCTTTCTGTAAAACCGTATGGAAAAACTGTCGTCTTTGCAGTCAGTTCGACTGGCAAAATATGTTATCTTCTAACTATAACTATAACAAAAAACACCATTTCGGACAATGTGCATTTCCCCCGGCTGTCCTTTGTGAAGGCGGTGCGGAACCGGGAGTTTTCGCCTGGGTTGAATAATCCGGACATCAGAAAGATTCGGTTTAGAAACAGGAACCTTTGTATCCACAACATAATTATTTCTTAAGTTACAAAACTCACGGGGGACGGGTACCGGCTGGCTTGTACCCGTCCCCCACTGGACTTTCCTACTCCATCTGTCCGTCACCGCCCATCAGCGCAGTCATTTCCTCAATCCGCTCCAGCGGGAATGGCGGCAGACACAGCGGTTTCATGGCAATAGACATCAGCTTCATTGGGTTGTCATCCGCAGCCACCCGGTTTGAACTCAGTTTTCCGCACCGGCTGCAGCGGTGGATAATCGCCCACTCCCCATTTTTCCTTACCCAGACAGCCACCGGTTCCATAATACCGCCGCAGGCGGACGCCCGGTCTCCCGGCTCCTCATCTACATGAAGACTGCGCAGGCAGTTCGGGCAGTGATTGCGGTGGCCGCTTCCTGCTCCTGCAGAAACTACCGGCCGCCCGCAGTATTTGCAGGTAAAGCTGTCATGGCAGGGATGGGTTTTGTAGTATCCTTTTTCATATTTCTTTCTCTTGTTTTCACGGTTCATTTCTTTTTATCTCCTTCATCTGCGAAATGTTTCTGCTGTACTTCGAATCAGGACAATAAAAAAGACAACTCCCGTAAACGATGAGTCATCCTGTCAGATACTTTTGCAGTTATGGACACAGCCGGACCAGACCGCCCCTTACTATATAGAAAAGTAAAAGGGTGGCCAGACAGCTTATCCGTAAAAAAGTACAACAAAAAAACTCATCCTTTCCAGATGAAAACAAGTCTTTTTTGATTGTCCCTTTATTTACGGATTGCCGTCATCAAGCCACCTCCACATCTTTTCAAAATCTTTTTACACTATAGCACAGAAAAAGGGGGCTGTAAACCCCCTTCATCCGGCTGTATTCTTCTGAAACTGCTGTTTACTTTTTCAGCATTGTGTAAAGGGAAGGCGTCCCTGTATTTCCGTTCAGGGCAAGCATCCCGCATACAATCTCTGCATTATAGTCTTTCAGGTTCTCAACAAACATATTTCTTACTGCTGTTACTGTCTTTTTTAAAGCTTTCATTTCTATACTCTCCTTTTTGTTTCATTCATCTGTTTTCTCTTTACATGTATTATCATACCCCATCCAGGTCCTTTGTAATAGGAGAGTATTTGACTTCTTTTAGGTCGATATTGACTTTTTAAGGGAATTCCCTAAGATAAAACTGTATCTTTTAAAGTTGTTTTTGCTTTATGAAAAAGGAGTTCTGTATGTCCAGACCGTATTATGAAACGTTTCGGGAAATCAGCAGTCTTGGTATTCATCTTGCCTACTATACTACGCCGGGCGGGTATCATCCCCTGCACTGGCATGAAGAGCTGGAGATTCTGTTCCCCCTGAACGGGGACGCCGATGTGTTTCTGAAAGGAGAAAAGATTCACCTGCCTCAGCAGAATCTGATGGTAATTGACGCCGGAAAAGTTCACAGCACTACGGCAAGAGAGGGGGTTTACATATTTGTCTGCATTCATATATCCAAACGGCTTATGCAGAAATACCTGCCGGATATTGAACTGTATCAGATTCGCTGTGTCCCTGCGGACAGGGAAGGTGAGAAAAAAGAACACTATCAGGAGCTGTGCCATATGCTGGAGGACCTTACCCGTCTGTATGTGGACGGTCCGGTGACCTTCCTCATGGAATCCGAGGGTATTATTTTACAGATACTCTCCCGGCTCATCCGGTATTTTTCCACAAATCAGGCGCCGGACGCCGTCTCCGGGGGAAAACTTTCCATGGAAAGGCTCCGGGAAGTTATTTCCTATGTGGAGGAGCACTTCCGGGAACCGGTTTCTCTTCAGGATGTGACCAGTCTGCTTGGAATTGGAAAAGAATATTTTTGCCGTTTTTTCAAGAAAAATATGGGAATGTCTTTTTTACAGTATGTAAATGAAGTACGGGTGACCCATATTTACCAGGATCTGATTCATACGGATACACCCATTTCAGAACTGATGGAACAGACCGGCTTTACCAGCCAGAAACTGTTTAACCGGACCTTTCGGGAGATTTACGGCTGTACTCCCTCCCAGGTCCGCAAACGCAGCCGGATGGCAGACTAGTCCACCGCCCGGCTTTCATCTGCCAGATATTCAAAAAAATCAAAATCTGCATACTGACGGTGAAATACCCGGTCTGCGCAGGTCAGGCCTGCCATGGTTCCGGTAAATTCTCCGTATCTGCAGTATTCATCAGAAAACGTGGTCGTGTCGAAGGAAGGGCCAATCTTCCGGTAATGCTCTCCGTCCATACTCCATTCAAACCAGGTCTTTCTTCCTTCGACATAGAGCCGAAGATAGACGGGCCCCTCTTCCACGGGGACCCGGGAATCTACATACTCTGTTTTTTTCCCGTTTTCCAGCCTTGTCACAGAGAGGGCACTCTTTCCCAGCGTTTCACTGTAGTATTTTCTCAGATTCGTGTAATTCATATTATCATAATAGATAATCAGACCGGCGCTGTGCTGATAAACCTCCGGATGGAATTCCATCTTCGTGGTAATCCGCACGTAGACACTGGTCAGTTTCCGGGCCAGAATGCTGACCCGGTTCAGAGACGTCCGGGACTCTTCCCCCCGTATCCGCACCCAGCCCGGTCTTGCCTTTATATCCGCAAAAGACTGGGGCATCTGCCGGGGCGCATAGTACCAGTTTCCCAGTTCCTCCCCGTCAAAGTCATCAAAAGAGGGGATTTCCGGCATGGGATACTCTGGAAGGGTACTTTCCGGGACCTGAACTTTTGCCAGGTTTCCGCCCCCTGCCAGTCTGAGCCACCCGTCTTCTGTCCATTCCATCTTCTGAAGTGCCGTCTCGCGCCCCAGGGTGCACCGCAGTTCCGGCACAAAAGGCCGGGCCGCCAGGTGCGCCAGATAGACTTCTCCCCCGGGCGTCTCCACATAACTACCGTGGCCGGCCTTCTGAAGAGCGGAAGCCGGATTAAAATACTGGGGTTTTAAATGGTCCGGGTCGTCCCGCTCCCAGGATACACCGGGAACCGACGTAAGAATGGGATTTTCCGGGTCCCCTTCATAAGGGCCCCACACCGTTCTGGCACGGGCCATGGTGACGCAGTGGTTATATCCGGTTCCTCCTTCTGCGCACATCAGATAATACCAGCCGTTTTTCTTTGTCAGGTGGGGCGCCTCGATACAGCCCCGGTCCGTACCTCCCCGCCAGATTCTCCGGGGATATCCGGCTACCGCCTTTTTCTCCGGCAGGTATTCTGCCAGACAGATGACCCCCGGCTTCTCATAGCCTTCCCGGGTCTCCCACTCCAGGGATACAATCCATTTCCGCCCGTCCTCATCGTGAAAAAGCGAGGCGTCGAACCCGGCAGAATGCAGATACACCGGTTCGCTCCAGGGGCCTCTGATATCTTTTGCCGTAATCAGATAGTTGTCTACATCAAAATACCGTGCGTTCATGGAATTCATGACTCCATAGACCACGTAGAACCTGTCTTCCTCTTCGCAGTAGGTCAGGCACGGCGCCCAGACTCCTTTGGCAGAAGGAAGACGCCGCAGACTGACTTTTTCGTCGTCTGTCAGTATGTGGGTAAGAAGCTCCCAGTGTTTCAAATCCCGGGAGTGATACACCGGAATTCCCGGAAACCATTCAAATGTGGACACCGCAATATAGTAATCATCACCTTTTCTGCAAAAACACGGATCCGGGTTGAATCCCGGGAATATCGGATTCTTTATCATGCCGTTTCTTCTCCTCTCAAAATGGCGGTACTGGAAATGCTGTGAGGAGCCGCTTTCCAGTGGAACAGCTCGCCTGCAATCCGGAGATTGCACTCTTTCTCTTCGTCCGCCCGGTTCAGAAGGACAAAAACAACGGTTCCATCCGGATTTTTCCAGGCTGTAAAATCCAGGCCGTCGGTATATTTTGTCGTTGCCAGCCGCAGGGCTCCCGGCCGGATAAAGTGAGCGAAGTGCCAGTAATACCGCAGACAGCGTCTTTCTTCCAGTATACCGGATTCTTCATCGTACAGATAGGGCGCGTCGCAGAAATTATTCGTATGGTTCGGCCCGCCCTGGCTGTTCAGCAGAATATTCCAGTCATAAAATGCGCACATGCCATGATTTAGATTTCCCACCATATCATGAGCCAGGCGTTCTGCATTCTCCTGTTCGGCATCTTTTTCATATTTTCCGAATTCCAGACAGCTCTCTGAGAGAATCAGCTTTTTCCCCGGAAAACGTTTCTGCACCAGGTCCAGCGCCTCAAAATGGTCACCGCTGTACCAGTGGAAGGCGAATCCTGCAATCAGACCGTCCGTCGTTTCGTCCACCACCTCCCTGGCCCTCTCGTAAACCCGTTCTTTGTTGTGGTCCCACACAAATACTTCAATGTCCGAAAGGCCGTGCCGTTCCATGGCCGGAGCCAGGTAATCCCGGAGGAATTCTTTTTCCTCCCGGGAAGTGTAGATGCAGGAGTCCCACTCCTGTACTGCCTTGGGTTCATTCTGCACGGACATCCGTTCTACCAGAAATCCCCGTTTCCGGAATTCCTCCATATAGCGGCAGAGATATTCGGCCCAGCGTCCCCGGTATTCTTTCTTTAAGGAGCCGCCTTTTTTCCGCTTTCCGTTTGTCTTCATGTAAGCGGGTGGAGACCAGGCGGAAAGCATCACTTTCAGCTTTTTCCCTGCCTTCTCCTGCGCCGCCTCCAGCAGGGGAATGATATAGCGCTCGGTATCCGCGAAGGAAAATTTTTCCAGATTTTCATCGGTCTCATCCGAATCCGCCTCATACATATGGGTACAGAAATCGCAGCTGTCCATATGAACCCGGACTCTTTCATAGCCCATCTGCTCCGGGCGAAAATACATGTTCAGAAGCTCTTCCTGTTCTTTCCGGGGCATACAAGAGAACACGTAACCTGCCGCGTCCGTTACCGCTCCCCCGAAACTTTCCAGTTTCTGAAAAGTGAGTTCTTCATAGATATTCAGCACCTGATTTTCTTCTCCTTCATCTTTGACCGGATAAAGGACATCTTCCAGGCGCTCCCCGTTCTCAGCCGTTGTATACATTACTGCCTTCATCTATTCTTCCTCCAATATTTTTACATCCCAGTCCGCCAGACACACCGGTTCTCCTTTTTCGTAAACCTCTCCGCTGCGCAGTTCCCGCACCTTTTCCCAGGGGCAGACAAAGGTATCGTCCTTTTCACTGTAGTGCAGAAGAAAATGCACTTTTTTTCCCGGACGGTTTACGCCGCTTCGGATTATCACCGGCCAGCGTGCTTCCGGAACTTCCAGTCCGGCATATCCGGCCGCCTGAAGATACAGCTCCTTCAAAATCTCTTTTGTGGTAAAACACCCCAGGTAAAAGGCATATCCCTTCCCACAAGCGTTGCGGACAGCGCCGCTGTAAGCGCCCCAGTAACGGTGTTCATACTCAGCCAGGCTCTCGGCCCCTTCCGGCTCTAACAGTTCTGCGAAATAAGACACCTTCTGCCCTTTCAGGGTCGTTTTCCCCGGCTCCGTGAACTGGCTGTAGCTCATACCGAAGCAGTCATGGAGCCTGTGGGGCTGCGTGTCCGGGTACACCCGCAGATGTTCGTCCGCCACGAAGGACTTAAAGGAACTTACCAGTACGCCGCCTTCCCGGACAAACTGTTCCAGCTTTTCCAGCAGAGACTCCGGCGCACTGTAGAGGGCGGGGGTCACAATCATCCGGTATTTCCCCGTATCCAGTGCGCCCGCATCCACTACGTCGCATTCGATATTCAGTTCATAGAGACTGTCATACATCCAGCGCACCACATCATTATAGCTTAAGTCTTTATCAATGGGAAACCATTCCAGTGCTGTCAGGGAGTGATTATCCACCAGAAGCGCCACTGCATTTTCTTTTTTCAGTCCGCTGATTTGCTCCCCGTACCGTTTCCATTCCGCTCCCACCCGACAGGCTTCCTCATAAGCCGGACCTGGTTTCATGTCATGGCTTAACAGTCCTTTCCAGTAAGTCTCATATCCGCTGTGAATGGAATGCCAGTTCCAGTAAAGCATCCCTGCCGCCCCGGAAGCCAAATGGCCGTAAGCCTGAAGCGTAAGCTGACCCGGGTAGGGCGTCCAGTATTTGAAGGCCTGCGCCTGGCATTCCAGCACCAGGTAGGGCTGGTTTTTCAGACAGCGGATTTCGTCCCCGCAGAAGGCCGTCTCCGCGCCGGTCAGTTCGTCCTGGCCCGGATGATAGATGTCTGTCCCTGCCACCGTCAGATGGCGGGCCGCCTCATAATGACGGATATCCGGCTGTACGCCGTAGGAATAGCCGTCCTGGGCGATATCCGCGCCGAATTTTTTCCATTCAAAATCCAGGTTATGGGTTATGAACTGGTCTTCTCTTTTATATTCCCGAACCAGGGCTGCCTGCCAGGCCAGATAGTCTGCCGCCATCTTCCTCTGAAAGCGGGAAAACTCCGCCGCAAGCCCTCCGTTGATACAGCCTTTCATATCCGGAAAATCCTCCCACCGGCTGACCGCATTGCTCCAGAAAGCAAGGCCGAACGCCCGGTTCAGATTTTGGGGCGTCTGGAATTTTTCCTTCAGGTATTCCACAAACGCCTCCTGCATCTCTTTTCCTGCGTTTCCATAATGCTTTGTCTCATTATCTATCTGAAATCCCACCACGCAGGGCCGTCCTGCGGTATGCTCCACAAGGCGGCGGATAACAGTTTCAGCATGACGGCGAAACACCGGATTCAGCAGATTCACAAGCTGCCGCTTTCCATAGGACGCCTGTCCTTCCCGGGTCTCCACCATGACGCCCGGCTCTTTTTTTACCAGCCAGGGAGGGACTGCATAGGTAGGAGTTCCGATAATCACACTCATATCCTCCTGCCCCGCCACATCCAGTACTCTGTCCACGAAGGAAAAGTCAAAGACTCCTTCCTCCGGCTCCAGGGTACTCCAGGTGGACTCCGCTATCCGCACCACATTCATGCCTGCTGCCTTCATCATCTTTAAGTCGGTCTCTGTCCGGTCACAGAGCATATATTCCGGATAATATGCTGTTCCAAATAACGGTTCTCTTCCCATGCTTCCTCCCCTCCGGTCTTTTCTCCCGGTTTATTTTTCTCTGTGCTTTCCTGCGGCAAGGTCTTTTAGTACCGTATCATAAACCTTGTCCAGGTTGAAGAAAATCATGCAGATAACACAGATGACTGTCGTTATAATGGGCACCCATACGAAAGAAAGGGAAATTGCATTCAGGGCAGATGCGCTCTGGGTCTCCAGGGCCGCGTCAAATCCGCCTGCATCCAGAATCCAGCCAAGGGCTGCCGTTCCGATACCGGAACCCACCTTCATACAGAAGGAAGAGGCCGCATTTCCCATACCGGCAGTGCCGTATCCATTATACCATTCTCCGTATGTAATTGCTTCCTGCAGGCAGCCGAACATGGTGGCCGCTCCGCATCCGAAACCGATTCCCTTGATGACAGAGGACGCGCAGATTACCACGTAGTCTGTGGAGAATCCTGCCAGCAGGAATCCCAGGGTCGCGATAATCATGCCGACCATGAAGATATTCCGTTTGCTGACTTTTTTCATGATGAAAGGCGTCGCAAACATCGTAATCACCTGGAAGGCGGAAAGCAGGTTGGAAACCATCACATACTGGTCCTCATTTCCCATATTGTATTTTGTAAAGTAAAGGGCAGAGCCGAAGAAGCAGGACATCATAAAGTACATGGAGAACAGCGCAATTACCATCAGCACCACAAAGGTCAGCGTCCAGCCTCTCTGGGTATAGGCGTCCCCGCCGCCGAATAAACATCCACCCGCATAGCGGGTGGTTTTTCATTTTCAGGCATAGCCCTAATACTACTAGCCACGCACAAGTGCGTTCTCTATTGGCCTGCCAGCCACGCGCAGGATTACTTGCTACCCGTAAACGGGTCTCTCGGATTAAATAGACTAATCTGGTCCATTTCCCTATCTTGCTTTGGTTGGCTATATAACTTCTTATTGCTGCAGTGTTCTTTCCTACTGTATCGACATAGTATCCCTTGCACCAAAACTCGCGGTTTCGGTATGCAAATTTCATATTTCCGAATCTTTGAAATATCATGAGAC
>DWYV01000013.1 GCA_019118525.1 Candidatus Bariatricus faecipullorum | reverse complement strand
ACCATATCCAGTGGGAAAATCAAGAATGTCGTCTTTGTAAAAAAACTGTAAATAGTTCAGGCAAGTTCCAACATGGGACTTTTGAGCAGGCCACCTTGCGAGGTCCTATCAAACAGCGGTACTTTCTGTCCGGGCGGTTTATTTCTGAAGATTGCGAAAGCCCCGGAACCTGCACGGTTCCGGGGCTTTTGAACATTTCTTAGAAAGTTTAGCGCTTGGAGAACTGGGGCGCGCGACGGGCGGCCTTGAGGCCGTACTTCTTACGCTCTTTCATTCTCGGGTCACGTGTCAGGTATCCGGCAGCTTTCAGAACCGGTCTGTACTCAGCGTCTGCTTCCAGAAGTGCTCTGGAGATACCGTGACGGATAGCTCCTGCCTGTCCGGTGTATCCACCGCCGCGTACATTTACCTGTACATCGAACTTGTCTGTTGTCTCGGTAGCAACCAGGGGCTGACGAACAACCACCTTTAAGGTTTCCAGTCCGAAATATTCGTCGATGTCTCTTTTATTGATAGTAATTTTCCCTGTTCCAGGTACTAAGTATACTCTTGCAACTGATTTTTTTCTTCTTCCTGTTCCGTAGAATTTTCCGTTTGCCACTTTATTTTCCTCCTTTCAATCCTCTGACTAAAATGTTAATACTTCCGGCTTCTGAGCCTGCTGCTCATGCTCCGGTCCAGCATAAACATGAAGTTTTCTATACATGCTTCTTCCCAGAGGTCCTTTCGGGAGCATACCTTTTACAGCGTGTTCAATCACTGCTTCCGGTTTCTTTGCCATCATTTCTCTTAATGTAGCCTCTTTCATACCTCCTACATAATCGGAATGACGGTAGTAAATCTTCTGGTCCAGTTTCTTTCCGGTTACTTTTACTTTTGCAGCGTTTACTACGATTACATAATCGCCTGTATCAATATGAGGTGTAAACTGCGGTTTGTTTTTTCCTCTTAAAACTTTAGCCACTTCTGCGCAGAGGCGTCCAAGGGTCTGGCCTTCTGCGTCAACTACATACCATTTTCTTTCAATCTTATCTGGATTAGCCATATAAGTTTTCATTGGTTGACCTCCTGTGAAAATTTCATTTTTCCTTCTATTATATATTGGTTTGATTTATTGTGAAATCAGTCAGCTCCGGGGCTATGGTGCAGACTGTTTCTTCTTTTGTCATACTGTCATATTATATTATATTGAAAGATTCATGTCAACCATTTTTCGCTGTATTTTTCATCAAGATGTTACTATTCACAGCCGATTCAGAATGTACAGCCAGTGCTCGTGCATGCACATAAGCACTGGCTGTACATTCTGAATCGAGACTGCGAAGCAGTCACTCCACCCACATAAGCAGCCTAGCTCCGTAAGGAGCGATACTGAAGCCTCGCAGAGGCGACGGGTGCGCATGCGGGTGGAGTAGCTGTGGATAGCAGCCTTCTGCCCATAAGCGCTCCAGTGTTTTTCAGTATAGCATGTCCCGGATGTTTTTGCTATAATAGGGGCATGCAAAAAAGAGAAATGAGGAATGGAACAATGTGGGCTTATAAAGGTATTTTTTATCAAATCTATCCGATAGGATTTTGCGGGGCTCCCGTATCCAACGACGGGAGAACTTTTTCCAGAATTCTGAAATTGAAAGATTGGAGTGCATATCTGGAAGAGCTGGGCGTGACCTCCATTCTGCTGAATCCGATTTTTGAATCGGACAATCATGGATATGACACCCGTGATTTCACCAGAATCGACTGCCGTCTTGGAACAAATGAAGATTTTGCAGAAGTCTGTAAAGATTTGCACCAGCATCATGTGAAAATTGTGCTGGACGGCGTTTTTAATCACGTAGGCCGGGGCTTCTGGGCTTTCCGGGACGTGCAGGAAAAGAAATGGGATTCTCCCTATAAAGACTGGTTCTGTATCAGTTTTGACGGAAACTCTTCCTATAATGACGGTTTCTGGTACGAAGGCTGGGAAGGGCATTATGAACTGGTAAAACTGAATCTGCAAAACCCGGCAGTTGTGGATTATCTGCTGGACTGTGTCAAAGGCTGGGTAGAAACGTTTGATATTGACGGGCTGCGGCTGGATGTGGCTTACAGTCTGGACCGTGATTTTATGCGGCGGCTTCGCAGTTTCTGCCAGGAACTGAAACCGGACTTTGCTCTGATAGGAGAAGTTCTGTTTGGGGACTATAACCTGATTGTAAATGACGAAATGCTGCACAGCTGTACCAACTATGAATGTTATAAAGGAATTTACTCCAGCTTCAACAGCATGAATCTCTTTGAAATCGCTCACTCCCTGCAGCGTCAGTACGGCCATGAACCGTGGTGTCTGTACCGCGGGAAACACCTGATGTCATTTGTAGACAACCATGATGTGACACGGATTGCAAGTATTCTGACCAATCCGGAGCATCTGCCTCTGGCCTATGGACTCCTGCTTGGCATGCCCGGCGTACCCTGCATTTATTATGGAAGCGAATGGGGTGAAAAAGGGGAAAAAGCGCCGGACAATGATTTTGCTCTGCGCCCCTGTTTTGAAGAACCAAAGCCAAATGAACTGACCAGGTTTATTAAGAAACTGATTCATGTCCGTTCCGCCAGCGACGCACTCTGCAACGGGGACTACCGGAACGTGGTTATCACAAATCATCAGCTTATTTTTGAACGGAAAACTGAAAAGGAACGGGTTTTTTTGGCCATCAACGCCTCTGACCAGGAATTTACTGCCGGAAACGGCGAACTGCAGGGTTCTTTCACAGATATGATTACCGGAAATACCCTGGAAATGGACGGCAGCCTCCTGCTTCCGCCTTACAGTGTACAGTATTTACGGTTTATGTAAATGCTCATATGAAAAACTGCAATAGCATGCCGAAAGCCGCGGCGGCTCTCCTGAGCGCCCCGGCTTTTTTGTTCTGTTCTTCCTATTTCATTTCACCATGCTTCCCCAGAGGGGCAGACAATGGCCGCCAGTTTCTCTATCATCCGGTGCAGAAGCCGGGCCTGGTCTGTATCCGCAGCCCGGTAGTAGACTTCCTTTCCCTCTCTCCGGCTTGCAATCAGTCCTCCTGCCTTCAGCTGTTTCAGATGATGGGACACTGCCGGACTGCTCATCTCTACCATGGAAGAAATGTTTATCACGCATTCTTCGCAGTGACAGAGAATCCAGAATATCCGGATACGATTGCCATCTCCGAGGATTTTAAACACATCGGCCACCGTCTGAAAATCTTCCAGTCCCGGCATTTTTTTCAGTTCTTCTTCTATTTTATGCTGCCCATGGTCATGGGGCAGTTCTGTATAGGCCATCTGCTTCACACTCCTTTTCATGAATACCACATGGCTTCCCTCCGGGGGATGCGCACGCCCCGGTAAGGTAATGCCTCCCTCTGGTCGGCACGGGGCGGCGCCGGTATAATTGTCTGACGACATTATACCATAAAATCCCCCGTCACCGGAAGTTCCAAATGGCACATTTCGGTGTGGTTCCCAGGCTCATGCGGGTGAATGCCCCCGGGAACCGGGCATCATTTTATTTTCTCAGTATAAATTTGTTTTTTCTATTGACTTTTCTTCTTAAGTCATGTATGATGAAATCATCAATTAAACAATTGTTTAATTGTGTAAGTAATTTATTTTTATATTGCAGGGTTACGAAGTGTTTTTCCGAAACCCAAAGGATAGAAAGAGGAAAGGAAGGGCTCTCACATGAAAAAAACTTACAAAATCGATGTGGACTGTGCAAACTGTGCAAACAAAATGGAGGCTGCTGCCAGCAGTACAGCAGGAGTGAAATCCGCCACTGTAAACTTTATGACATTGAAAATGATTGTGGAATTTGAAGAAGGACAGGACCCGAAAACTGTTATGCAGGAAGTCCGCAAAAACTGCAAAAAAGTCGAGGATGACTGCGAAGTTTTCATCTAATCAAACGGAAGACTGGCAGGATTTAAAAAAGCGAGGAATGAGCGATTATGAATAAGAAACAGAAAAAAATGCTAATCCGTATTCTCACGGCTGCTGTTCTGCTGATTGCACTGAATTTTATTCCGGCCACCGGAATTTTCCGTTTTGTGCTGTATCTGATTCCCTATTTTATCATCGGATACGACATTCTGCTAAAGGCGCTGAAAGGGATAAAAAACCGGCAGGTTTTCGACGAGAGTTTTCTGATGGCCGTGGCCACCATCGGCGCTATTGCCGTTGCTCTTTACGAGCAGAGCGGCGACTACACCGAAGCCATCGCGGTTATGCTGTTTTACCAGGTGGGCGAGCTGTTCCAGAGCTATGCCGTGGGCAAAAGCCGGAGAAATATCAGTGAGCTGATGGATATCCGGCCGGACTATGCCAACGTGGAACGGGACGGAAAGCTGGAAAAGACAGACCCGGATGAAGTGGAGCCGGGCAGTATCATTGTCGTGCAGCCCGGAGAGAAAGTGCCGATTGACGGTATCATTCTCGAAGGAAGCTCCACGCTGAACACCAGCGCCCTTACGGGGGAAAGTCTGCCCCGGGACGCCTCAGCCGGAGAGGAAATCATAAGCGGCTGTATCAATATGACCGGGGTCCTGAAAATCCGGACTACAAAAGAATTCGGAGAATCTACTGTTTCTAAAATTCTGGACCTGGTGGAAAATGCGTCCTCCCGGAAATCCCGCTCCGAGGAATTTATCTCTAAATTCGCACGGATTTACACGCCTGCGGTCTGCTTCAGTGCCCTGGCGCTGGCCATTCTCCCCCCGCTGGTACGGATGGCTTTCCTGGGGCTTCCGGCTGGGTGGGAAACCTGGATTTACCGGGCGCTGACGTTCCTGGTTATCAGCTGTCCCTGCGCGCTGGTTATCAGTATTCCCCTGAGTTTTTTCGCCGGAATCGGCGGAGCCAGCAAGGCCGGCGTTCTGGTGAAGGGTTCCAACTATCTGGAGACACTGTCCCAGACACGGATTGTTGTATTTGACAAAACCGGCACACTGACCCAGGGTGTATTTGAAGTAAACGGGATTCATCACAACGAGATAGACAAGGAGACGCTGCTGGAATATGCGGCTCTGGCAGAAAGCGCTTCCTCCCATCCCATCAGCAAAAGTCTGCAGAAGGCATATGGAAAAGAGATTGACCGGAGCCGTGTAAAGGCTATTCAGGAAATCGGCGGAAACGGTGTAACGGCTGTGGTAGATGGAAAACAGGTGGCAGCCGGAAATGACAAACTCATGGACCGCCTGGGTGTATTTTACATTCCCTGCCATTCTGCCGGCACGATTATCCACATTGCCATTGATGGTGTTTACGCCGGACATATTGTGATTTCCGATATCGTCAAACCCCACTCCCGGGAAGCGGTTCAGGCGCTGAAAGCAGCAGGTGTACGGAAAACCGTAATGCTGACCGGAGATGCCCGTCCCGTGGCAGAGCAGGTAGCCTCTTCTCTCGGACTGGATGAAGTGTACAGTGAACTGCTGCCTGCCGACAAAGTGGAAAAAGTGGAAGAACTGCTTGCCGGCAAACCGGAAAAGGCCAAACTTGCCTTTGTAGGTGACGGTATCAATGACGCCCCGGTGCTCGGCCGGGCGGACATCGGCATTGCTATGGGCGCCATGGGTTCTGACGCGGCCATTGAGGCGGCAGATATTGTACTTATGGATGATGACCCGCTGCAGATTGCGAAAGCCATAAAAATTTCCCGGAAATGTCTGGGTATCGTTTACCAGAACATTGTGTTTGCCATCGGCGTAAAACTGATTTGTCTCCTGCTGGGAGCTGTCGGTATTGCTAATATGTGGCTGGCGATTTTCGCAGATGTGGGCGTGATGATTCTGGCCGTGCTGAATGCCATCCGGGCACTGTTTGTAAAAAACCTGTAAGCAGAAGGTTCCGGCTCCCGAAAGGGAGACCCGGAACCTTTTTGACATCCTATTCTTTTTCCAAAATAAGAAACTGATAACTGCTCATAAAAACTTTTCCGTTTTCAATCTCTGTGTTTTCTGCCGTATTGTTTACCAGCACCCGGTCAAATTCCAAGGGTATTTCCACTGTCCGGCTTTCTCTCTGCCAGTTTGCCAGTACCAGAAGGGTTTTCTCCCGGCCTTTCCGGTAAAACGCCATCAGGTTCTCTTCACTCTCCCGGAAAGGAATCTCTTCCCCATATACCACGGCCTCCTGATAGACCGGATTTTTCCGAAGCCGAATCAGCTCTTTATAAAATTCCAGTACGGAACCCGGCCTTCCTTCCTGCTCTGCCACATTGATTTCTTTATAATTGGGATTTACTTTCCTCCAGGGAACTGCGCTGGTAAATCCGGCATTTTCGCTGGCATCCCACTGTACCGGAGTCCGGGCGTTATCCCGGCTCTGCCCTGCCACGGCTTTCAGCGCCTCAGCTTCGCTCAGACCCTGTTCCCGGGCATTCCGGTATTCATCGATAGTGCTGATATCATCTACCTCATCAATCGAAGAAAATACCGTGTTGCTCATACCGATTTCCTGCCCCTGATAGAGGAACGGCAGTCCATACTGCATCATGGTAATTCCGGCCAGCATTTTTTTGCTTATCTCATTCAGGTCTTCTTCCCGGATGTAATGGCTGACTCCTCTTGGCTCATCGTGGTTTTCAATAATGTTTGCCATAAATCCGGTCTTCCACGTTCTGTGTTTGCTGTCAAACACGGCCTTTTTGTATTCTTCCGGCGTTACCGGGGTAAAGGCGTACCAGCCTCTGGGGTCGCTTCCCAGAAGGTGCGTGGAAAAGTCAAAAATGGATTCAAAGCATCCGTCGTCCCCGATATACTGTTCCAGTTCCTCCGGTCTGTAGTCAAAGAGTTCTCCGATAGTAAACGCGTTATACGGAGCAAACGCTTCTTCTTTCATCTCCTGAAGGAATTCGTGTATTCCCTCTGCCTGTTCCAGTTCGCAGGTAAAGGAACTGAGACCGTCTTCCCGGTCTTCCGGGAAGCTCTGGAAACGTAAATCTTTCTTAATATTGATTATTGCATCTAATCGGAATCCGGCAATTCCTTTTTCCAGCCACCAGCGAATCATTTTATAAATTTCCTGACGAAGTTCGGGATTCTCCCAGTTCAGATCCGGCTGTTCCTTTGCAAAAAGGTGGAGGTAGTAAAGGTTGTCGTGCCCCGGCAGTTTTTCCCATACGCTTCCTCCGAAGTACGACCGCCAGTTGCAGGGTGGATTTCCGTCTTTCCCTTCTTTTATGTAAAAATAGTTTCCATATTTTCCATGCGGATCCTCCACTGCCTTCCGAAACCATTCATGCTGACTGGAGCAGTGGTTTACTACCAGGTCCATTACAATGTACATATCCCGTTTTTTTGCCTCGGCAATCAGCCTGTCCATATCTTCCATTGTGCCGAAAGCCGGGTCGATGGCATAATAGTCCGAGATATCATATCCCTGGTCTACAAAGGGGGACTGGTAAACCGGGGATATCCAGATAATATCGATTCCCAGGTTTTTCAGATAATCCAGTTTTTCTGTAATCCCCCGCAAATCCCCAATTCCGTCCTGATTTGTGTCAAAAAAGCTTTTCGGATAAATCTGATAGGCCACTTTATCGTGCCACCATTTCTTCTTCATCAGATGACGCTCCTTTCTTTTCTTTTACTATTATGTTATTATATAGGCAGAATATCGATTTTTCTTACACAAAACCAGGTTTTTATTGTACTATTCTGCGGAAAAGGAGGAAGGTTCATGGAGAAAGGCAGACCAGAGGAAAAACTGAAGGAAAAGGTACGGCACGGAGATACTTTTTTCCCGTTCCAGCATTATCTGGCAGATTTCTGCCCGCCTTCCGCGGGTCTGCCTCTGCACTGGCATCCGGAGATGGAATTTACAAAAATTCTGGAAGGGACAGCGGTCTACTCCATCGATTTCCAGGAATACCCGGTCCAGGCAGGCGACTACGTCTGTGTCCAGCCCGGCCTGCTTCATGGCGCCCGGATGGCTCCGTCTGCCTTTCTGCACTCGGACACTTTCGTGTTTCACCTGAATTTTCTTGGCAGTTCCTCTGCGGACATCTGCACTTTAAAATACTTTTCTCCGGTCATGGAAGGGAATCTGCGTTTTCCCCAGGTTATTTCCAGAAATGACCCGCTGTATCCGAAGCTGGATGGACTTTTTCAGGCGCTTTCTTCCTGCTATCAGAGAAAGGAGGACGGTTATGAACTGGAAATCAAGGCCCTGCTTTTTACGCTGGTACGCCTGCTGCTGAACCACCCCCGGACTTTTCATGTCAAAGAAAAAGACCTCCACAGCGAGCGCCTGAAACTGATTTTTGATTATATTCACGGCCACTATGCGGAGGAAATCTCAGTGGAGGACATGGCAAGACTCTGCAGTATTACCCCTTCTCATTTTATGCATTATTTCAAAGAAAAAAGCGGAACTACCTTCAGCCGTTACCTGACCTGGTACCGGCTGTCCCAGTCCGCTCTTCTGCTCCGGCAGGGGGCCGAAATCGCCGAGGCCGCCTATGCCTGCGGTTTCAATAACCTGCCTTATTTTTACAGACGTTTCCGGGAAGTATATCAGATGACTCCCCGGGAATTCTGCAAATCCGTTTCCTCTGCCCCGGAAACGGTACCCTTATAAAAATGTTTTCAGTTCCTGATAAATCCGGGCCACTGGAAGCCCTACAATATTGCTGTAGTCCCCCTGAATTCCCCGGATGTGAACGGCAAAGCAGCCCTGAATGCCGTAAGAACCGGCTTTGTCCATAGGCTCTCCCGTAGCGATATAATCCCGGATTTCCTCTTCCCCGATGGGATACATCTGCACCCGGCTGCACTCGGCAAAGGTTTTTTCCTCACTGCTTCCGTCCACTTTGTGCTTTATCAGAGTAACTCCTGTGTATACTTCATGCCAGTTTCCCTGAAGTACGGAAAGCATCCGGAAGGCCTCTTCTTCATCCTTCGGTTTCCCCAGGATTTTCCCCTGGCAGGAAACCACGGTGTCCGCCCCGATTACCAGAAATCTCTCTTCTGTATGCTCTTTCGCATACCGTTCAAAAACCTCTTCCGCCTTCTGGGCCGACAGCTCCTTCACAACCTCCTCCGGAATCCGGGAAGTAATCTTCTCTTCACACCGGGAAGGCAGAACCTCATGGGGAATCCCCACCTGATTCAGCAGTTCCGTCCGGCGTGGCGAAGCTGAGGCAAGGATTACTTTCATCGGGGACGGGTACGGGCCGGCCTGTACCCGTCCCCGTATACAATTCTCAAACAATTCTTACACCTCTCTTACCAGGACTTTTACGATTTCGCCCAGATACATGGTGTGATAATCTTTGTCGCTGTACCATTTGTCCAGGTTTGCCTTTTCGTCAAAATTCTCCGGTCCCATAAACTGATGGTACACTTTTTTGCAGACGAGAATTACTTCGGCCTCCCAAATTGCAGCGGTACCTTCTATATAATAAGGAGTCAGTCCGGTTTCTTTCATTTTGTCGCAGTCTCTTCCTGACACTGAACCGCAGAGTTTCAGTGCCTCCCGGTATTCTTCTCCCAGGAAGGAAAGGGTGAAATATTCACTGTTGTCTATGAATTCTTTTGTATACCGGGTCTGCCGGATATAGGCTGTGGCCGTGGGTTTTCCCCACATAATTCCGGCTCCGCCCCAGCTTGCCGTCATGGTATTGCACTTTCTCTCGTCCCCTGCAGTCACCAGCATCCACTGTTTTCCAATCATTTCAAAGAGATTGCCCTGCAGTTCTTCTGCCTTGATTTCTCTGAAAGCCATGTGTATTCCTCCTTATAATGTTACTTTTCGGAAGTTTTTCTTTCCTCTTCTGACTACCTTTCCGTCGCCCTGGAACTCGTCTTTTTCATAAGTAGTGGAAATGTCGGTCACTTTCTCTCCATCCACGGCAACGCCGCCCTGCTGCACAGCCCTGCGGGCTTCGGACTTGGAAGGTACCAGCCCGCTCTTATGAAGCAGGTTCAGAATATCGATTTTGTCATCGGTGAAATCTTCGTCCGTCAGCTTTGCGCTGGGCATCTCTGCCGCGCTTCCAGCACTGAAAAGAGCATGGGCGCTGTTCTGAGCCCGGACAGCTTCTTCCTCGCCGTGAACCAGTTTCGTCAGTTCGTATGCCAGAATTTCTTTTGCCTGATTTAACTGGGCGCCTTCCCATTTATCCATCTCGTCAATCTGCTCCAGGGGCAGGAAAGTCAGCATGCGCAGACATTTCACCACATCTGCGTCCGCCACGTTCCGCCAGTACTGGTAAAATTCGAAGGGAGACGTCTTATTGGCATCCAGCCAGACTGCACCGGACTGCGTCTTGCCCATCTTCTTTCCTTCTGAATTCAGAAGAAGTGTAATGGTCATGGCGCTGGCGTCTTTGCCCAGCTTCCGGCGAATCAGTTCTGTTCCTCCCAGCATGTTGCTCCACTGGTCGTCTCCGCCAAACTGCAGGTTACAGCCGTATTTCTGGAACAGCATGTAAAAATCGTAGCTCTGCATAATCATGTAGTTAAATTCCAGGAAACTTAAGCCCCGTTCCATCCGCTGCTTGTAACACTCGGCAGTCAGCATCCGGTTTACAGAGAAATGCGGACCTACCTCACGGAGCAGTTCTACGTAATTTAAATCCAGAAGCCAGTCTGCATTGTTCACCATCAGGGCCTTGCCTTCGGAAAAATCGATAAACCGGCTCATCTGTTTTTTGAAGCATTCGCAGTTGTGCTGAATGGTCTCCACAGTCATCATCTGACGCATGTCTGTCCGGCCGGAGGGGTCTCCAATCATAGCCGTTCCGCCGCCAAGAAGGGCAATCGGTTTATTTCCTGCCTCCTGAAGACGCTTCATCAGACAGAGAGCCATGAAATGTCCTACGTGAAGGCTGTCCGCAGTGGGGTCGAAACCAATGTAAAAAGTAGCCTTTCCATTGTTTACCAGTTCCCGGATTAGGGGTTCGTCTGTTACCTGGGCGATAAGTCCTCTCGCCTGCAGTTCTTCATAAATTCCCATTGTTCTGTTCTCCTTTTCTCTGCTTTTTTATTTTGCTGTATATGGACGAATGCGCCTTCTTTTTCCGGACTGCCTGCTCACGCACCTCTCCTCCGCTTCGCTTCGGCTCGGTCGTGGGCAGCCTGCCAATACCCGCCACAGCAGCCCGTTACGCACAAGTGCGTACGTTCTGCCGAGTGGCGGGTGCAGGCAGTCCTTGCCTGCACGCAAAAAAACCCGTCCATATCTTTCGATAAGGACGGGGATATATCCCGTGGTACCACCTTATTTCGCAGGCGGCTCACACCGTCTGCCTCTGTCAGTAACCAGCATTACTGTGGCAGGATAACGTCTGCCAGTCCGTCACAGCCTACCAGTATTCCGCCTGCTTCTTTCGAACGCGGAACCCTTCGGTGCGCAGCTCCGGGATGTATTCACATCTGACTCTTCTGGCGCCTCTCATCAGCCGGCTGCTTTCTGTCTGAGTCTTGTCAGCTGCTACTTTTTCCCTTCTCAGCTTTTGTTTCTTCTGTCATACTACCCTATTGCCCTCCGGTTTGTCAAGCCCTTTTTCCTTAGCCGGAATCCTGCCTCTTTTCTTCGGTCTGTTCCCGCCTGCATCGGCTACAGCTGCTTCCACATGATAAGCCGGCGTTTTCCCCCGTACTTTCTCACTTCCGTGGCCACCTGACAGCCCAGTTTTTCCATGTTCCGGCGGCTGTACCGGTTATCTGGATGAACCGTTGCAAAAAGCCAGCGGATTCTCTGCCCGCCAGGACCTTTCACCCCAGACGTTCCTTCTGCCGCCAGCAGTTCTTCTGCCTTCTGAAAAAGCCGGTACTGAAGACCATTTCCCTGATATTCCGGGGCCACAACTGCCGTCTCCAGATGGGCAGTCCTCAGCAGCTCTTCCCCGGAAAGTCCCACGTCTCTTCCCAGATTATCTTCCGCATTTCCCGGAAACCGAACCATGAGAAAGCCTGCCACGCTCCCGGTCCGTCCATTCTCCCCGGCAGGGAGGGCCACCAGAATAAATCCTTCCCGGGCAAGATGCCGGGCCACCGTTTCCTCCTCATCTCCTGCAAACCAGTCCGGCTCCGGCACCCAGTCTCCGGCCCCCTTCATCAGCCGCATTATCTCCGGCAGGTCTTCTCCACTGGCCCTCCTCAGATAAAACTGACCCTGCATCTGCTATCCTTCCTCTCCCTCATAGGCTATCTTTATCAGAAACAGACCTTCCGGCGGCGCCGTAACCGCCTCCCGGGTCCGCACTCTTCCTTCCAGAAGTTCCTGCACTTTTTCCGGTTCGTAAAATCCCCTGCCCACCCGAATCAGGGTTCCGGCGATAATCCGCACCATGTTATAGAGAAATCCGGTTCCGGTCACCCGGATTGTGATATACTCCCCTTCCTGAAAAATCTCCAGGTCCGTAATCGTCCGTACGGTTGATTTTGCCCCGGTCCGGATACAGCAGAAAGATGCAAAATCGTGCTCCCCAGTCAGACAGGCCGCGCCTTCCCTCATTTTTTCCACATCCAGGGGAAAGGAGACAAAACAGTGGTAGAGCCGCTCCGTGGGGTAGAGCACCGGCGCATTGATAATCCGGTATTCATAGGTTTTCCTGCTGTTCTGATACCGGGGATGCCAGGTCAGGGGAACCTCCCTGGATTCCACAACCGTAATGTCCCGGGGCAGTTTCTGATTCAGGGCATAGGAAAAGCGCTCTGCCGGAATTCGGCTTTCCGTATCAAATACCGCCACATTTCCCAGGGCGTGAACCCCGGAATCCGTCCTGCTGGCGCCCAGCACGGTTACCTTCTCTCCGGTCAGTTTCTCTATTGTTTTCTTCAGCACTTCTTCCACAGTAATTCCATTTGGCTGAATCTGCCATCCGCAGTAGTTTGTTCCATCATAGGCCACCGTCAGTCTGATTCTTCGCACGTTTCTTCTCCTTTCGCCTGATTACCAGTGCCTCAGAGTCAGAGGCTTTCCGCTGTATCAAAACAGGCGGGCTTTCTTTTTACAGCCCGCCCGTTTTCGGCGCCCCCGCAAAGGCAGCCTTATTTATATCGCATGCTATGTGTTTTATCCAGAGATTTTCCGAGATTTCGCTGTTTAGTCAAGCATTCCCCGCTTTTGTTACATTTAAAAAATCCAGAGTTTAAATGGGATGTAACGTCCGGCCACAAAGGCTGCTGCCACATAGAGAACCGTAATGGCATACGCCCGGTAATCCCGTCCCTGATAAATCAGCGGCTTCATTTTGGTCCGGCCTTCCCCGCCCTGGTAACAGCGGGATTCCATGGCCATGGCCAGGTCGTTGGCACGCCGGAAAGCAGAAACAAACAGAGGCACCAGGATAGGAACCATGGCCTTTGCTCTCTGAATCAGGTTTCCGCTTTCCATATCCGCTCCCCTGGCGGTCTGGGCTTTCATGATTTTATCCGTCTCCTCCAGCAGAATGGGGATAAACCGCAGGGCAATGGACATTATCATGGCTATGTCATGCACTGGCACGTGGATTTTATTGAGTGGCTTCAGAAGCGACTCAATCCCGTCTGTCAGCGCATTGGGCGTCGTGGTCAGTGTCATCAGGGACGACCCCATAATCAGATAAATCATCCGGATGGCCATATACACCGCCGTAGTCAGCCCCCGTTCCGTCACCCGTAAAAAACCAATGTGCACCAGTTCCTGTCCGCCGGGGGTCAGAAACAGGTTAAACACAACTGTAATCATCAGCAGAATGATAATGGGCTTCAGCCCCCGCATGATATATTTAAAAGGAACCTTTGCTATCTTTACGCAGCTGACCAGAAACAAGGTCGCCAGAGCGTATCCGATGATGCTCTGAAAAGTGAAGAGCGAAATCAGATACAGCAGGGTACAGACGATTTTCACCCGGGGGTCCAGTCTGTGAATCCGGCTTTCTGCCGGATAATACTGTCCTATCGTAATATCTCGAATCATTGGCTCTTCTCCTTTTTCAGCGCCTTCACAATCTGTCCGGCCGCTTCTTCCACTGTCGTGGTATCCACCGGCACCTCCAGCCCCCGCTCCCGCAGTTCATGCATGATATAGGTTACCTGCGGTGCGGCAAGGCCTACTTTTTCCAGTTCCCGGTAATGGGCAAACACCTTCCTGGGTTCATCGTCAAACATTACCTGACCATGGTTCATCACGATAATGCGCTCTACGTATTTTGCAATGTCTTCCATGCTGTGGGATACCAGAATAACCGTCATGTCTCCCTTCTTGTGGAGGTATGCTATCTGGTCCAGAATCTCATCCCGTCCCCTGGGGTCCAGTCCCGCAGTAGGCTCGTCCAGCACCAGCACCTTCGGGCGCATGGCAAGCACACCTGCAATGGCCGCCCGCCGTTTCTGTCCTCCGGACAGGTCAAAAGGAGAACGGTCATAGTACTTTTCTTTCAGCCCCACCATCTTCAGAGCCTCCAGCGCCCGGGCTCTGCATTCCTCCGGGGACAGCCCCTGATTTTTCGGCCCGAAACAAACGTCGTCCAGTACGGTAACCTCAAACAGCTGATGTTCCGGGTACTGGAAGACCAGTCCCACCTGGCTGCGCAGGTTCTTCATGCTGTAGCCTTCCGCATAGATGTTTTCCCCATTAAAGTAAATCGTACCGCTGGTGGCTTTCAGTATCCCGTTCAGATGCTGAATCAGGGTAGACTTTCCGGAACCGGTATGCCCGATGACGCCGATAAACTGTCCCTGGGGGATTTCCAGAGATATGTCTTTCAGCGCCTGCTTCTGATAAGCCGTTCCCTCACTGTATATATAATTGATGTGTTCCAGTTTTAATGACATAATGCTTCCACCAGCTCTTCTTTCCTCAGAATTCCCTCCGGTAAATCCACGCCCTGCTTTCTCAATTCATCTGCAAGCAGCGTCACCTGGGGGACATCCAGTCTGTAATATTTCAGCGTCTCCACCTGGGAAAACACTTCCCGGGGCGTTCCCTGCATAACCACATGGCCATGGTCCATGACAAATACCCGGTCCGCGTCTATGACTTCTTCCATATAATGGGTAATCAGAATTACAGTTACGTTGTCTCTTTTCTGCAGTTCCTGCACGCACCGGAGCACTTCCTTCCGGCCATTGGGATCCAGCATGGCGGTAGGCTCATCCAGTACAATGCACCGGGGCCGCATGGCAACTACTCCTGCAATGGCAACCCGCTGTTTCTGTCCTCCGGACAGCTTATTGGGGGAGTGATGCCGGTATTCCAGCATTCCCACTGCTTTGAGACTCTCTTCCACCCGTTTCCAGATTTCTTCTGTGGGTACGCCCAGGTTCTCCGGTCCGAATCCCACATCTTCTTCCACCACGGTTCCGATAATCTGGTTGTCCGGATTCTGAAACACCATGCCTGCGCTCTGACGGATATCCCACACCCGTTCTTCCTCCCGGGTATCCATGCCGTTTACCCACATGGTGCCTCCGGTAGGTACGAGCAGGGCGTTCATATGCTTGGCCAGGGTGGATTTACCGGACCCGTTATGGCCCAGAATCGCAATGAACTGCCCCGGGGCAATATCCAGATTCACCTCGTCAATGGCTCTGCTTTTTCCGATAACGTTCCCGTCGTCGTCCCGTTTCTCATATTCAAATACCAGGTCTTCTGTTTTAATCATGCTCATGGTTTTATGCTTTTTCCGGCTCCGGGTAAGTCTCCCCGAAGGTCTCCACCGTTACTTTTTTCATTCTCTGTTCTTCCAGCGGACGGTCACTGTAGTCGGTAGCCGTCTCTGCAATCCGGTTTACCACGTCCATTCCCTCTGTCACCTGACCGAAAGCCGCATAGGAACCGTCCAGATGCGGCGCGGCCTTGTGCATGATGAAAAACTGGGAACCCGCAGAATCCGGATGCATGGCCCTTGCCATGGACAGTACCCCCGGCTCATGCTTTAACTGATTGGAGAAACCGTTCTGCCTGAACTCCCCTTTAATGGTGTAGCCCGGGCCTCCCATGCCGGTTCCGTCAGGGCATCCTCCCTGAATCATAAATCCACTGATAACCCGGTGAAAAATCAGGCCGTCATAGAACCCCTTCTGTACCAGGGAAATGAAATTGTTCACCGTATTCGGCGCAATCTCCGGATATAACTCTGCTTTTATGATATCTCCATTTTCCATTTCAAATGTAACAACTGGATTTGCCATGTTTCTTTCTCTCCTTTTTCCTGAATTCATGTCTGACGACATTATATCATATGCCTCCCTCTGGTCGGCACGGGGCGGCGCGCCGGTATAATGTCTGACGACATTATACCGAATCCCCGGCCATTCGTAAACCCTGGGGAGGAATTTCATAACCGATAAGTCCGCCTTTTTCTTCAAATCCGGTATTCCACATTTCCTCCAGGGAAAACCACAAGGCCTCCCCGTATGTGCCAGTCTGTACCAGAAACTGCCCGTCTTCTTCCCGGGATTCGTACCCGGTAAGAAGGAACCAGTGCCAGATAAAATCTTCAAATTTCTTCCGGTTCTGATGTTCCAGAAGCAGACAGGGTATGGGAAATCCCCGGTCTATTTTCTCCCGGATAAACTCCGCCGCCTCCTGCCAGGTATGGTCTCCGGAGAATTCTTCCATTTTCAGAGGAATCTTCTCCTCCTGGTACACCTCTTTCAGATAGTTTCCGAATCCTTCCGTATACATCCAGAGCCTGCACACCCCGTGAACCCGCGGCCGCAGAAACGGCTTCATCTTCTGGCTGAACGCGATATAGTCCTTTTTGTTCAGCGCATTCCGGTCAAAAGGATACAGCCGGGTCAGACCCTTTTCCCTGGCCAGATAAATACTGCTGTCGCAGGCCGTGGCCGCCGCGCACCCGCCAAAATGCATCACAACGTTGGTAAACCAGTCCTGGTTTCCTCCAAAAGCTCCTTCTATAGAAAAATAGGAAAGTTCTTTTTTCATGTCTTCTGCTTTCCTCCCCTTTCTTCAGTTTCTCTCCCCCTGTTCATCCGAATGAAGCGTGGAATAAAATACCACGCCGAGAATGATAAGTCCTCCGGCCACTTCCCGGATTCCCGGCACTTCTTTCAGCACCAGAAAAGCCGCTATAATTCCATACACAGATTCCAGCCCGGAGATAATGCCTGCAGTCCGTACCCGTACACTGCGCAGACCGCTGATAAAAAGAGAATGGGCGCCTCCCGTAAATACAACTCCCAGGACGGCCAGTATTCCCAGCTCTCCTGCGGTAAAACTGCCCTTCCAGAGTAAAAGCGCCGGAATCAGCAGCACCGCCGCTGATGCCTGCTCATAAAAAGAGACCAGGCTTCCCTGGTAAAGACCGGCATACTTCCGGTTAATCAGCGCCAGAACCGCATAGGTCAGCGCGCTCAAAAGTCCCCAGAGAACCCCCGCTGTCATCTGGTTTTCCAGGCTGAGTTCCGGCACCATGCAGACAATGCCTGCCAGCATCACCAGCGCCTCCACTACACTGGATAATCTCCATTTTTCCCGGAACACCAGAGGTTCCAGAAAGGCCGCAAAAAGGGGAAACGTAGAAAAGGCCAGCGTTCCCACGGCTACCGTGGATACCTGGACCGCCTGCATAAAACTGGTCCAGTGCAGGGCCAGAATTGCCCCGCCCAGAAACAGCCAGGCATAGTCCTTCCCCTGCTTTAGCCGGATTTTCTGTCTCCGAAGCGCCAGAAAAAGAAACAGAAAGATGGAAGAAAAAAACACCCGCCCCCATACAATAATAATCGAGGGGAGCTGAAGTGTCTTTGCAAAAATCCCCACGATGCCAAACAGCATCACCGCCAGATGTACTTCCAGCAGTCCTTTTTTTGTACTCTGCATAGTCTCCTGTCTCATCGCATCCTCCTGCCCGTCTTTCCGCACACTATCTGCTTTCCGTTTTCTTCTTTGGCAGTGCCAGCAGAATCACTGCCGCAATAATACATACAAATCCGGCAAAATCCATGATTCCAAAAGCTACATGCAGGAAAAGCACGGTAGCCAGAGTTGCCGTCAGTGGTTCTACGGAAGCAAAGAGACTGGCCCGGGAAGCACCGATAAGCCGCACCCCTTCCATATAGGTGCCAAAAGACAGCACCGTTCCCACAACAATCACTACTGCCATGCAGGTTACCGTCTGCCAGTCCCAGATACCCTCCACATGCCAGGGCTTTATAATGGCACACAGAAAAATTCCGCCTGTCAGCATCCCCCAGCCCACAACGCAGAAGGTACCGTACTTGTCCATCAGTTTTCCGGGAAGCAGATTGTAAAGCACCATGGCCACCGCGGAAAGAAGGCCCACTGTCAGGGCGAAAGTAGACATACTAAGAGAGGTGGGGTTCCCGTGGGTAGCCAGCAGAAATGTTCCCGCCAGAGCCAGTACCAGCGCTGCTATTTCAATTTTCTGAGGCATTTTCCGGTTTCGCAGCGCCAGATAAATCATAATCATCACCGGCGCCGTATACTGCAGTACTGTAGCGGTGCCTGCATTGGAAGCCTCCACTGCCATATAATAAGTAAGCTGGCAGAACGCCATGCCAAAAAGTCCGAACAGCAGAAGCTGGACTACATCTCTTCTGTTTTTCCAGATGGCAAACGCTTCTTTTTTCTGTCTGGCAAATACTGTGGACAAAAGGAGAAGTCCGGCGATGACCAGCCGGACACTCACTAACCATTTTGCCGATATCTCTTTGTTCTCAAAAATGTACTGTCCAAAAACACCGGCCAGTCCCCAGAACACTCCTCCAAGCAGCGTCAGCACACTGCCTCTCAGTGTTTCTCTGCGGACCATCCGATGAGTTCCCTGTATCTGTTCCATGTGTCTCTTCCTTACTCCTTCACCCGGAAATGCTCCATCAGAATCGGCATATATTCCCTGCTGTATTCCGCCAGAGAATAACTTCCCCGGTTCAGGCACCAGTCGGATACCAGAGCCCGTTCACAGAGCGAGTAATACTTTGTAATCTCCTGAATGCTCTTGTCCCGGCTTATCTGATTCCGCACATGGCCTTCCTCAATAATCTTCTGAATCAGCTGATAGTACTTCCGGTTCTGGTCCAGCAGGTTGCGGTCCCCCTTGGCTGTCAGCTGTGTGGAATACAGAGAAGAAAGCAGAGCCACCTCTATCTTCTGTTCCATAAACTCATGGGATTTATAGTTCAGATACATCAGTTTGTCAAAACTGTTCATGGACTCGTCCAGCGTTTTTTCCAGTTCCACGTAATTTTCATCCAGAATTGTGGACAGCGTGTCCAGAAGAGAGTCCTTGCTTCCAAAATAATAATAGAAAGAACCCTTGGATGTACCGGACAGCTTTATAATATCCTCCACGGTTGTGTCATTGTATCCCTTTTCGTAAAACAGTTCCCAGGCTGCGTCTACGATTTTGCTTTTCATATTTGGCTTTGCCACACCGTGACCTCCTTTCCTTCCAGAGCCGTTCCTGCGCCGGGACCCGCGGGCGGGTCCTGAACAGAACGGAAAAACAGCCGGTCTGCACCGGCTGTTTTCCTGACATCTCCCTTTCGGCAGTAGCCGCTCTGGGAATATTATACTAAAATTCTTTCCCGTATTCAAGCCTGCCCTTTACATGCCCTTTGCAACCTTAAAGCAGGCTTCCATAGCCTCGAAGACCGCGCTTCTAAGTCCTCTTTCCTCCAGGACACGCACAGCCTCGATAGTTGTTCCTCCAGGAGAGCATACCATGTCTTTCAGTTCTCCCGGATGCTTTCCTGTCTCCAGAACCATCTTCGCACTTCCCAGTACAGCCTGGGCCGCAAACTTGTATGCCTGGGCTCTGGGCATTCCTTCCGAAACTGCCGCATCAGCCATTGCCTCGATAAACATGTACACATAAGCCGGGGAACTTCCGCTTACAGAAGTTACCACATCCATCAGATTTTCACTGATGACCTCTACTCTTCCGAAGGAAGAAAGAATCTTCACCACATACTCTGTTTCTTCTTTTGTCACATGTTCATTCGGTGTAATACCGGTCATACCTTCGCCAACCATAGCGGGGGTGTTCGGCATACAGCGTACAATCTTCACCGGTTTGCCAAATTTTTCTCCCAGCCATGACAGCGTTTTTCCCGGTGCAATGGTAATGATAATCTGCTCCGGCTTAATCAGGTCGCGGATTTCTTTGATAACATCCTCATAAAACTGCGGTTTTACAGAAAGAACGATGACTTCTGCTTTCTCCGCCACTTCCTTGTTGTCTTCTGTCACACTGATTCCATAGGTTTTCTGAACTCTTTCACGGCCCGGTGCAAAAAGATCTGCCCCAATAATTTCCTCCGGTTTGAAAATCTCAGCCTTAATAACACCGCCCATAAATGCGCTTGCCATGTTTCCAGTTCCGATAAATCCCAGCTTCATTTTTAAAAACCTCCTGTTT
>DWYV01000012.1 GCA_019118525.1 Candidatus Bariatricus faecipullorum | reverse complement strand
GGTACGGGCTGGCCCGTACCCGTCCCCCACTACAATTTACAATAAAGGAGACTTCCCTGCCACGCAGAAAGTCTCCCTTTTTTCCTCATCTATTTCACCACTCCGCCCGTATAGCAGGCCAGTTCCAGTGGGATGAAGAACCCCTGCTCATGCCGGCACACCGGGCAGACCTTCGGCACAGATTTCCCTTCGTGAATGTACCCGCAGTTGGTGCACATCCATTTTCCCCCTGCCTGATTTTCATAGAAGGTCCCGTCCCGCAGCATGTCTGCCACTTTCGCGAAACGGAGCTGATGGGTATGCTCTACCTCTGCTATCTGGTAAAAGGCCGAAGCGACCTCGTGGAAACCTTCTTCCTTTGCCACATCCCCAAATTTCTGATAGACGTCCTCGTACTCTTCTTTTTCGTTATGCTCCGCCGCCCGCAGAAGCTCTTCCAGCGTGTCCTGCAAATCCACGGGATAACCGCCGTCAATGTAAATGGTTTCCCCGCTCAGTTCTTTTAAAAGCTCATAATAACGTTCTGCATGGGCCCGCTCCTGGTCTGCGGTAAAAAGCAGAATATCCCGGATGGCATACATCCCCTGCTTTTCTGCCTCTTCTGCCGCAATGGTGTAGCGGTTTCTTGCCTGGCTCTCTCCGGCAAAAGCCCGCATCAGGTTGTCTTTCGTCTGGCTTTCTTTCAATGAAACTGACATCTTTTTTTGCTTCCTTTCCTGTTTTACCAGTAGTATGTGCCAGTTTCCCAGTTACTATGCCTGATTTTCCCGTTCTGCGGACAGAAAATCCTCTGTTTTCTCCAGAAGGACAGCCCGGCAGGGCGCCCCGTCGGCCCCGCCCAGCTTTAATGGCTGGGCACAGAGCAGATACTCTCCCGGCGGCACTTCCGAAAGCCGGAGGCCTTCCAGAATTACCACTTCTTTTCCCAGAAGTTCCAGGTGCACGGCCCTCACACTCTCCGGAGAGTTTTCGTCTCCGACAGTCTGCGCTTCTACCCCAATCAGCCAGAGACCTGCCTCTGTAATGGCCCTGGCGGCCTCCACTGTTAAAACGGCCGGGCCTTTCAGCAGGAGCCGGGGCGGTCCGCCTTTCAGCAGGTCCTTCATGTCCTGCCGGGAAAGTGTCCCGCAGACTTCTGCAACCCTGGCCTCCCCGATGACTTTTTCCAGGGGAATCTCCTCCACGGTTTTCCCGTCCCCGTAAAAATGAAAGGGCGCATCCAGATGGGTACCGTTGTGGGCGCAGAGGGCCAGGTTTGTCAGATTACAGCCGTCCCCTTCCCGGATAGACTGCACCTGCTCCCGGGAAGGCGGCATGTCTCCCGGGAACACACAGCAGGAGAACAGTTCCTGGGTAATATCATATATCTTTGCCATAACGCTCCTTTTTTACAGCGGTTTCCCGGCCAGAATTTCTTTGTAATCCTGGTAGTTTTTCTCCAGAAGGGCCGGGGTGTCCAGTCCGTAAGGACATTTGCTCTTACACTGTCCGCAGTGCAGACAGTCCTCGATTTTTTTCATCTTCGCCTGCATCTCTTCCGTCATCTGGGCGTCGGAAGGCGCTCTTCTTATCATCAGGGACATCCGGGCGCAGTTGTTAATCTCAATTCCCACCGGGCAGGGCATACAGTATCCGCAGCCGCGGCAGAATTCGCCCATCAGTTCCTTCTGGTCTTTTTCGATTACGGCCTTCATCTCCTCCGTCAGTTCCGGCTCGTTTTCCTGGCATTCCAGAAATTCATCCAGTTCCCGCTCTCTCTGAATTCCCCAGATGGGCAGGACGTTTTCATACTGGGCCATAAAAGCGTAGATGGCCGGAACGCAGGTAATCAGGCCGCCAGACAGCGCTTTCATGGCAATCAGGCCCATGCCTGCCTCTTTGCATTTTTCTGCCAGGGCCAGCTCTCTTTCGGAAGAAAGATAACTGAAGGGGAACTGCAGGGTATCGTAAAGTCCGCTTTCAATGGCCTCCTCAGCCACGGCAATCCGGTGATTGGTAATGCCGATAAAACGGATTTTCCCCTGGCGTTTCGCTTCCTGCATTGCCTCATACAGCCCGTTTCCCTGACCTGGTTTGGGACAGACTGCCGGATTGTGGAACTGATAAATATCCAGATATGTAGTTTTCAGGTTCGTCAGCGTTGTCTCCAGGTCCTCCCAGAACCCTTCGGCATCCTCGGCCATGGTTTTGGAGGCGAGAAAGATTTTGTCCCGCATGCCTTCAAAGGCCTGACCGATTTTCACCTCGCTGTCGGTGTAGGCCCGGGCCGTATCGTAGAAGTTAATACCGTTGTCATAGGCTTTCCGCAGCAGTTTTACGGCGTCCTCTGTAGAGATTCGCTGAATGGGCAGAGCCCCGAATCCGTTCTTGTTTACGGTGATGTTTGTGTTTCCCAGTGTCACTGTTCTCATTTCTGATTCCTCCATTCTTCTATTTCTTCCAGACGTTCTTTTGTCTGTGCTTCCTCCCCCTGGTCTGTGGGGTGATAATATTTCCGGTCTTTCAGGGATTCGGGCATACACTCCATGTGGGTCAGTTTTTCCTCCGTATCATGGGCGTACTGATAGCCTTTCCCGTAGTCCAGTTCTTTCATCAGTTTTGTAGGCGCATTGCGAAGCTGCAGGGGCACCGGCTCGGCCCGCTTCCCGCGGACGTCCTGTTTGCAGGCCTCGCAGGCCTTGTAAAGGGCGTTGGATTTGGGCGCCATGGCCAGATACACCACTGCATGGGTCAAATGTACGTCGCACTCCGGCATTCCCAGAAAATGGCAGGCCTGGTAGGCCGCTACCGCCACCTGCAGGGCCCGGCTGTCCGCCATGCCGATGTCCTCGCTGGCGAAGCGGATAAGTCTCCTTGCGATGTAGAGGGGATTTTCCCCGCCCTCCAGCATCCGGCACATCCAGTAAATGGCGGCGTCCGGGTCGCTGTTTCGCATGGATTTATGAAGAGCCGAGATAAGATTGTAATGCTCCTCGCCGCTTTTATCGTACAAGAGGGACTTGCGGCTGATGCACTGCTCCAGCACCTGGTCGGTGACCCGGATTCCCTCTGCGCTGATTTCTCCGTTGGTCACGGTCATTTCCAGAGTATTCAACGCCGTTCTCGCGTCCCCGTTGGCAAAAGCCGCGATGGCGGCAAGCTGGGTTTCGGTTATCTGTACGTTCTGGTTTCCGTAACCTGCCGGATTTTTCAGGGCATTTTTCAAAAGCTGTACCAGGTCTTTTTCTTCCAGGGCATGGAGGACAAAGACCCGGCACCGGGACAGGAGAGCCCCGTTTACTTCAAAGGAGGGATTCTCCGTGGTGGCTCCAATCAGGATAATGCTTCCTTTTTCCACAAAGGGAAGAAAAGCGTCCTGCTGGGCTTTGTTAAACCGGTGAATCTCGTCCACAAACAGCACGGTCCGCAGACCCATTTTCCGGCTTTCCTCCGCCTGGGCCATGACTTCCCGGATTTCTTTGATGCCGCTTGTGACGGCACTGAAATTGATGAATTCGGCCCGGGTTCTCCCGGCGATAATGCTGGCCAGAGTGGTTTTCCCCACTCCCGGCGGTCCCCAGAATATCATGGAAGATATCTGGTCTTTTTCTATCAGACTGCGAAGCATCTTTCCTTTTCCAAGCAGATGCTCCTGCCCCACGAACTCTTCCAGGGTCCGGGGCCTTAATCGCTCCGCCAGAGGGGCGCTCCACTGTCTGTCATCAAATAAGGACATCTGTTCCACTTTCTTTTCCTTCTTTCTCTGCGTGGTCCGCGGGCAGTACGCCTTCCAGGGTAAAGGGCGGGATAAAACTCTCTTTTGCCGTCTCTCCTTCCTGGATGAATGCCTGCTCCACGCCCAGTTCCAGGGCATAGTCCACCAGCTGGCGGTAGGCCCGCTCACTTACCCGGACCCCAAGCTCCGGGTACGTTTTCACATCCAGGGATTCCATGGGCGTATACTGATTCATCAGGCTGATATAAATCCGGTTTCCATAGCGGTGATACAGATACCGGACAATGTGTTTCGCATCTTTCAGGCACCCGGGCAGAAGCAGATGGCGGACGATAACGCCTCTGGTCATCATCCCTTTTTCATCAAAGCGGGGACTGCCGCTCTGGCGCACCATCTCATCCAGAGCCTCCCGGGCCCGTTCCGGATAGTCCGGGGCCCTGGAATACCGCCGGGCGTTTTCCGGGTTTAAGTATTTCAGATCCGGAAGCCAGACGTCCACCAGGCCTTCCAGCATGCGCAGGGTCTCCACCAGCTCGTATCCGCCGGTATTGTAAACCACGGGAAGGGAAAGGCCGTCTGTCTTCGCCTTTTCCAGCGCTTTTACAATCCCGGGGACGAAATGGGTGGGTGTCACCAGGTTCAGATTGGCGGCTCCTTTTTCCTGGAGTTCCAGAAAGATTTCTGCCAGCCGGTCCGGGGAAATCTCCGCCCCTGTCCGGCTCTCGGAAATCTGGAAGTTCTGACAGTACACACAGCCCAGGGAGCAGCCCGTAAAAAATACGGTCCCGGAACCGGTTTCTCCGGAAATGCAGGGTTCTTCCCACATATGCAGAGCCGCCCGGGCCACCCGTATCCGGTCCGTTTCCCTGCAGACGCCTGTCTCACCTTTTTCCCGGTCCGCCCTGCAGCGGCGGGGACACAGCATACATTTTCCCATGGTTTTTCCTTCCTTTTTCTCTGATAATCCGTATCCGGCAGGACCTGTGCTTCTAGTATAGCATTTCTTCTGGTAATTTTTCCACAATGTTGTATAATAATTACAGATTGCGCCGCGCCGGACATCCGGCGGCGTTGTAAAAAGGACTGAATTCAGGATGGAGGAATTTTTGATGAGTAAAATTGATGAAGTAAGAAGCGCCATGGTTGCCGCCATGAAAGCCGGGGACAAGGAGACCAAAGAAACCCTTTCCCTTCTGCTTTCTGCCTTAAAGAATAAGGCGATTGACAAGCGGGCTGATTTAACGCCGGAGGAAGAAATCCAGGTTGTCTTAAAGGAAATCAAACAGACAAAAGAGACCCTGGAACTTACCCCCGCAGACCGGACCGATATTATCGAAGAGTGCAATGCCAGAATCGCCGTTCTGGAACAGTACGCTCCGAAAATGATGGACGAGGCAGAAATTCAGGAAGTCATTTCTTCCGTACTGGCCGAGCTTGGCATCGAAGCTCCCACCCCGAAGGATAAAGGACGGATTATGAAAGTCCTCATGCCGAAGGTAAAGGGAAAAGCAGACGGCAAACTGGTCAATGAAGTTCTGACAAAGATGTTTTAATCCGTCGGGGGCGGGTTCAGGCTGGCTTGTACCCGTCCCCGACTACAATTCTGAGACAATTCTGATTATTTCCCCAGCAGTCCCAGGTACATTTTCCGAGTAACGGGAACGTCTACCCCGAGGCGGCCGGCCTCCCGGATGAGATAACCGCAAAAGGTGTCCAGTTCATTTGTCTTTCCGTCCCGGATGTCCCGCTGAAGGGAACTGGTGGCGTTATCTGCCAGTTCGTATTCGAAACGGCGGATGATGGCGTCGGCATGGGCTCTGGTGACGTGAACGCCTTTGGCTACTGCCACCTGCCAGGCTTCTTCTACCAGGTCAATATATTCCTGATGTTTCTTTTGGTCCTCCCGAAGCTGGCCGATGGTATTGTCATAATAGGCGGTCTCTACATTATAGGCGCAGTTCAGAATATACTTTCTCCAGATTTCCCGCTCAATATCCTTCGCCGCCCTGCAGTCCACCCGGGCCCCCTGCAGCAGGGTGCAGACAAACTCTACGGCCTCCTGCTCTTTTTGTCCGGAGGCTGCTGTCCCCACACGGATATCTGCAAAATCTCCCTGCTGGGTAATGGAATAGTCCTTCCCGGCAAAGGCCACGATATAAATCAGGGAATCCACCACGATTCCCTTTCCCAGAATCTGACGCACCCGGTCTCCCGGGTCTGCCCCGTTCATCACGGGAACCAGAACGGTATCTTCTGTCACACAGTCTTTCAGTTCCCGGCACACTTCTTCCAGAGAATAGTTTTTCACGCAGATAAAAATAATGTCCTGATTCGAAAGTTCCCCGGCAGACTCTGCCACCGCTTCCGGGCGGGACACTTTTTCGCCCCGGTGTTCACTGTGAAGTACCAGTCCCTGCTTCCAGATGGCCTCTCCCCGTTTTCCCCTTGCCACAACCGTCACGTGAGGATACGCGTCAGCCAGCATGGCCGCCAGATAGCCGCCCACTCCGCCGGCTCCCACGACACCGATTTTCGCTTCCGCCAGATTTGCTTTGTTTCTCTCCATAACTGCTTTCTCCTCTTTTGCTTTTCTTCCTTTATTTTAGGCCCCACCGGAGCCTGCCGCAACCGTTTTTTCTTGTCCCGCCCGGATTTTTGCGGTATACTTTTTCTGCGGCGCTTTTTGGCCGCCGTAATCTGAGATAAAAGGGGTTTTTACATATGAACAAAAAAGAAGTGGCTGAAATCAAAAAACAGTTTACACCGTCAAACTGCGCCATCACCCGCATCTGCGGCTGTTATGTGGACGGGGAGAAAGAAAAAAAGACCCGGATTAAAGAGGCTTTCCTCTCTCTTCCGGAAGAAGAAATGTTTAAATACTTCGACATTTTCCGCAAATGTCTGTCCGGCACAGTCGGAAAAAATCTGCTGAACATGGAATTTCCTCTGGAAACCGAGGCCGAAGGAGGCACCCAGGAATTTCTTTTAAAGCTGCGGGACAGCCGTCTTACAGACGATAAAATGCTGGAAGAATTCTACGATAAAGTCATCGCATGCTATGATTATGCGGAGAATTACCTGATTCTCCTTATCCATGCAGCCTATGACATTCCCGGCAAATCTTCCGACGGTTCCGAAATGTTCGACGCCTCCGACGAGGTGTATGATTATGTGCTTTGCAGTATCTGCCCGGTCAAACTCTCCAAACCCGGTCTGAGCTACCATGCCGAAGAAAACAGTTTCCATGAGAGAACCCGGGACTGGGTGGTGGAACTGCCTGCGGACGGCTTCCTGTTTCCGGCCTTCAATGACCGGAGCACGGATATCCACAGCCTGCTCTACTATTCCAAAAACGCAAAAGAGCTCCGGGAGGACTTTGTCCGGGATCTTCTGGGCTGTACCCTGCCCCTTCCGGCTCCGGCCCAGAAGGAAACCTTCAACCTGCTGGTGGAGGAGACTCTTGGAGAAGAGTGCAGTTATGAAACCGTAAAAAACATTCACGAAAATCTCCATGAGCTGGTTCAGCAGAATGCCGAGAATCCGGAACCGCTGACCCTGGATAAGGCGGAAGTGAAATATCTGTTTGAAAAAAGTGGAGTAGAAGAAGAAAAGCTGGAAGATTTCGACGCATATTTTGAGGCGGCGGCAGGGGAAAAATCCGGCCTTCTCGCCTCCAACATTGCCGACACCCGGAAGTTTGAAATCAAAACCCCGGAAGTCTCCATCCAGGTCAGCCCGGATTACATGGATCTGGTGGAAACCCGCATTATCGATGGCCGCAAATGCATTGTCATCGGCGTGGACGACCAGGTGGAGATTAACGGAATCTCCGCCAAAACCGTACTGAATCAGGCTTAAAAGCGTACCGTAATCACCGCTTCTGTGCAGCATGGCCAAATCCATGGGTGCACAGAAACGGTGACTGCGTTTTTTTCCGTTTTCTTTTTGTTTTCCATCTTTCTCCACACCGGAACCATTATCAGAAGCACCACAGCGCCTGCCATGCCCATAATCACGCCCGGCCGGAAGGCATTCCACTCCGGAATCAGCGCCATGCACATTCCCAGTGCAAACAGAATCCCTCCGATTGTTCCCAGAATCATTGCTGCAAAACTGCTCTTTTTCATTTCTTGTTTCCTCCTTGTCTTTCTCTCTTACTCATTGACCGCCCGGGCACATCTTCCGCAGGAAGCGCAGCTTCCATGGGCTTCCTCCCAGAGCCGGTCTGCTACGGGCGCCCATTTGGCGGCCTTCTCCACGCATTTATCCGAAAATTCTTTCACGCTTTCCAGGTTCTGGTAATCGGTGCTTTTTGCATGGCTTTTTTCCACAATCTCTGTCAGACGTCCCGGATTATCCAGTACCGGACAGGGTCTGAGCAGATTTTCATTCCAGGGCTGGTTGTCGTGATATCCCATAAACAGCGGGGACTGATACGCCTCCAGCAGGGTCTTTTCCCGGATATTGGAGTCGGAATAGTGTATGAACGCGCAGGGTTCAATATCCCCGTTGGCATTGATATGGCAGTAGCATCTTCCTCCGGCAATGCAGCCGCCCACGTACTCGCCGTCATTCCAGAAGTCCACGGTAAACAGCGGCTTTGTCTTTCTGTACTCCCGGATTTTGTGGTACATCATTTCCCGCTGTTCCGCCGTTGCCATCAGTTCCGTTACCGCATCCTTTCCTACCGGCATATAGGTGAAAAACCAGGCAAATTTGGCGCCCATGTCAATCATCTGGTCAAAGTATGCCTCGCTTCCGATAACTTCCGCATTGGCAGAAGTATAACAGCAGGAAATACCGAAAGGCAGTTTTTTTGCCTTCAGAATATTCATGGCCCGGATAATTTTCTGATAGGTCCCCTCGCCTCTCCGGGAATCTGTGGCATACTCAAATCCCTCAATGCTGATGGCAGGCACAAAATTTTTTACCCGGAGCATCTCATCGGCAAACTCCTCGTCAATCAGCGTGCCGTTGGTAAAGGCGGAGAACACGCAGTCCGGATGTTCCTCGCAGAGCCGTAAAATGTCTTTTTTCCGCACCATCGGTTCTCCTCCGGTAAACAGATAGACGTAAGTGCCAAGCTCCACGCCCTGGTTTACAATCTCATCCATCTCTTCCCAGGTCAGGTTCATGTGATTGCCGTATTCCGCCGCCCAGCAGCCAGTACATTTCAGATTACAGGCGCTGGTGGGGTCCAGCAGAATCGCCCAGGGAATGTTGCAGTTGTATTTCACCCGGTTCTCTTTCTGTCTCTGATAACCCAGCAGACAGCCGTTGATAATAAAGTTTTCAAACAGCCTGTTGCGCACGCCCGGGTCAATGTCCTTCCAAAGGCTCATCACCAGCTGGTGCCAGTTGTTGTCCTTGTCCAGGACCACCTCCCGGATGACCTTTCTCTGGGATTTCAGTGTATCTTTTCTGTCAAACCGGTCAAACCAGTCCAGAAGTTTCGGGAGATTTTTCTCCGGGTCTTTGTTCATACAGGATAATGCCTGTTTTACTGCAAATGCTTCTACGTTTTCTCTTAATGCCATAATTTCTGTTCCTTCCTTTTTTGTTTTTCTTATGTTACTGCCACTTTATCAGTTCTCTTTTTGTTTTGTGTTTCTGCATTGTTTCTGTTTGGTTAATTCTTCCCCTCCTTCTATCCCTGTCTCTTATACACATCTGACGCTGCCGACGAT
>DWYV01000011.1 GCA_019118525.1 Candidatus Bariatricus faecipullorum | reverse complement strand
GTCTCGTGGGCTCGGAGATGTGTATAAGAGACAGGTATTGACAAATAAAAAACCGGGTGATATTATAGAATCAATCCAAAAGAGAAGAAGTTCCTGACGAGAAAGGGAATTTCGAAAAAATAATTTTCCGGATTTTAATATCGTTTTAAAACTCTTATGGTTTTGAAATTTAAATTTAGAAAAAAGAAAAACCGGAAGAAAAGAAAATGATATTTGAAGACTTGAAAGTTATAAAAACGGCAATGTGTTCTGTTTATAAGAGTTTTGTAGATGGGGCAGATAAACGAATTTTTATAACTGATAGTTCATAATAGCATTGGAAATTTCTTAAAAGGTTTCAGATTTTCTAAAACAGAAGATAAAAAGAGAGAAAATTATTTTTTAAAAATTTTGGAAAAGCGGAGAAAGGAAGGAGGCTTTGACCATTGGGCAATTTCGAATTTAAAACTCAATATGTTAGTGGTATGGCAGACGAAAGTTCTTGTGAGATGAGCCTTTACCATAGAGTATAGTCGGCAGGGACGTGTAAGAAGATTATAGAATCGGAGAAGTAGATAAGCCGAAACAGAATATACTGAATTCATAGTCTGTAGACATATTGTAGTAAATACCATTTTAAACCGGGAAGTCAGAAAATGTGTAAAGAAACATGAACTGACTAATATCTGAAAAATCCGGAAACAGTGAAATCAAATATCAGTTATAGACGGAATAGCTCAGTAGGATATGTATCAACAGAAGGCTCTGGTAACAGTCAGAAGGGTTATAGATAAGTAATAACTGGGAACGATATTTCAAAGTAACTGCAGAGGGGTGGAACAGAAGAAGGATTTATTCCGGTACCGGTTTATTGTTTATAATATAAATCACAGGAACGAGGATAATGAGAAGAATCCTCCGATTAACAAAATAAATAAAACTGAATAAGTTCAGCCGCTGTAGTGAAAGCTGCAGCGGCTGTTTATGTGTGCGATAAGCCCGGAGGGCGACCGCCGTGCTCGCACGAGCGGGCATCCGACGGGCAAGTACAGCGAACAGCTCTGCTGTGAGCTGTGCGGTATCGCGTTAATCGGACAGGGGAAAGTTCCCCTTGTCCGATTGCGATAAGCCCGTCAATGGGCCGCCGCGCTGGCGATGAATGGAGATTAGAAAACTGGTCAGAGTCCTAAACTGTTACAAAAGTTTTACATTTTATTGCGTTATTTTTTGACATTGACTAACCGGTATGATACACTTAACTAGTAAAACTGTACAACCAGGGGGAAATTCCCATAGCTGATAACTGTTAGTGTTATATACAGAGGCTTACCGAGGAAAGAATAATTAGTATGAGGTGAGAAACATTGGATAAATATGAATATCGCGCAAAAACAGAACAGATGCTCCAGTACGTCGAAGAGAAATCTTACAAGAAGGCAATGGAGATTGCGGATACGATTGACTGGCGGAAAGTCAAAAATTCCACCATGCTCCTGACTGTAAGTGAGATTTATGAAAATAACGGGGATTATAAGAGGGCCCGTGATATTTTGTTTATCGCATATGATAAAGCGCCCACGAGCAGAAAAATCGTTTACCGTATGGGGCTTTTGTCACTGAAGACCGGAGAAGTAGATGAGGCCATGGACTGCTATGAAGAGTTTGTGAAGATGGCTCCGAAAGATCCGAATCAGTATATTCTCCGGTATAAAATTTTAAGGGCGCAGCGCGCTCCTCTGGAGCAGCAGATTGAAGCGCTCGAAGAATTCAAACATGCAGAATATGTGGAAAAGTGGGCATATGAACTGGCAAAGCTGTATCACGAAGCCGGAATGACAGCAGAATGTCTGGAAGAATGTGACGACCTGATTCTCTGGTTCAGTGAAGGAAAATATGTGTATCAGGCCATGGAACTGAAGATGAAGTATAAACCGCTTACTCCGCTTCAGCAGGAAAAATATGACCAGAGAAATGCCGGAAAAGTTTCTTCGGCAAAGAAAAAGCCAATGTTTAAGAAACAGCACAGGGACCGTCCGGCACCGGATCCGAGAATTGCCCAGAAAATCAGGGAAAATGTGCGGGTAACCGGAAGCATAAATCTTCCGGATCTGCCGGAACCCATAGCAGATATCAGTGAACCGGATCTGGACAGCCTTCCGGAAGAGAGACCGCAGGTACACAGACCCAGAACCAAGATTCAGAATACATCAGAGATTGCTACAACGATTACAGGGACAAATCTTGCAGATGTTCTGAAGACCGGAGTAGCAGTGGCCAGTGGTGCTGACATATCAGGAAATGACGGAACAGCAGAGGACGGACAGATAACGGGTCAGATGCGAATTGAGGAAATTCTGGCAAACTGGGAGGAAACTCAGCGGGAAAATGCCAGAATCATAGAAAAAAATCAGGAAGAAATTGAAAAGAAGAAGGCTGCGAAGAAAAAAGAAGCCGATGCAAAAAAGAAAGATACCAAGTCAATCCTTTCCGACGATATCCGTAAGCTTATGGATGAACTGGAAAATGGAACAGAGGATGAGGATTCTGAATATCTGACGGCGATTGAGTATGAAGAAGAACCGGAGGAGGAAGACGACAGCCTGGAGAACATGGCCGACGTGGTAGAATCCCTTCAGCTTTCCGATGACGATGCCGAAGAAGCATACGAAGACGAGGACGAGTACGAGGAAGCCGAGGAAGAAGAGTACGAAGACGAGGACGAGTACGAGGAGGCCGAGGAAGAAGAGTACGAAGACGAGGACGAGTACGAGGAAGCCGACGAGGAAGAGTACTACGACGAAGACGAGTATGAGGAGGCCGATGAGGAAGAGTACTACGACGAAGACGAGTACGAAGAAGCCGACGAGGAAGAGTATTACGATGAAGACGAAGAGCCCGAGGAGGCTCCTCAGGAGACAAAGAAGATTTCCCAGGAGGAAGTTCTGGAGATAGAAGAACCCAGCGAGGAAGAAATTACAGCTCGTATGAATCAGTTTGATACCGGGTTTGTCGTACAGGGGCGTTACGACCTGAGCGCAACCAGTGAAATCGGTCTGAAAGCAGGTCTTACGGAAGAGCAGAAAAAACTGTTCTCCTACTTTGTTCCGATTCGAGGTGTCAGTGAGCAGATTGTAGAAGTCCTGAACCGGGATAAAAGATGCAGGAACCGTTATGGAACTTCCCGTACCGGAAATATCGTGGTAGTCGGAAGAAAAGGTTCCGGAAAGACCGTGCTGGCTGTGGACCTGGTAAAAGCAATTCAGAAACAGCGGAAGCTGAAACAGGGAAAAGTTGCCATTGTAACAGGCGAGTCCCTCAACAAAAAAGAGCTTTCCGGAATTATTGAAAAGCTGAATGGCGGAGCAATTATTATTGAGAAGGCGGCGAAAATGAATTCCCGTACTATCCGTGAGCTGAACGAGCTGATGGAGGAACAGACAGGAGAACTGCTTTTCGTACTGGAGGAGCAGAGAAAGCCGCTGGAGAGAATGTTTGCGGCTAATCCGAAGTTTAAAAAGAAATTTACCTCCAGACTGGAGCTGCCGGTATTTATCAATGATGAGCTGGTAACCTTTGGTCAGACTTATGCAAAAGAAAATGGATACCGGATTGATGAAATGGGCATTCTTGCACTTTACAGCCGGATAGACATGATGCAGAGAGAAGACCATGCGGTAACAGTGGCCGAGGTCAAGGATATCATGGATGAGGCTATTGAGCATTCCCAGAAAGCAAATGTGAAACATCTGATGAAGAGAGTGTTCGGAAGAAGTACGGACGAGACAGACCGGATTATTCTGAAAGAGGAAGATTTTAAAGCCTGATAAACGAAGGAAAAGATAAGAGTTTTGGTTGTGTATTTTGACCAAAACTCTTTCTTTTTTTTCGCACTTCCAGTATAATATTGATAACTATAACGGATAGAGGGTGAGAACATGGCAGGAAAAAAATCTACAGGTAAACCAGAGGCTTCCAGGAAGCCGGTGAAGGTATTTGAGATAGGCGAACTGGACCAGTATCTGTTTGGCCAGGGAAACCATTATGAGATTTATAAGAAAATGGGGGCTCATCTGGTAAAGGACGGAAACCAGGAGGGCGTATATTTTGCAGTCTGGGCTCCCCATGCGAAATCAGTTTCGGTAGTGGGCGATTTCAATCAGTGGAACGAGGATGCAAATCCCATGGAGCGGAACGAACCGCTTGGCATTTATACGCTGTTTGTTCCGGGACTGAAAAAGGGAGAACTGTACAAATACTGTATTGAGCCGCAGAATGGAGACAGATTTTTAAAGGCAGACCCCTTTGCAAACGAAGCGGAGTTCCGGCCGGGAACAGCTTCCAGGGTGACGGATATCTCGAATCTGAAATGGACAGACGGAGACTGGATGGAGAAAAGAAAGAGCTGGGACCACAAAAAAGAGCCCATGTCCATCTATGAAGCCCACATTGGTTCCTGGAAGAGGCACCCGGGACGGGATGACGACGGTTTTTACACCTACCGGGAATTTGCTCCCGCCCTGGCAGAGTATATGAAAGAAATGGGCTATACCCACGTGGAACTGATGGGCATAGCGGAATATCCCTTTGACGGCTCCTGGGGCTACCAGGTGACGGGATATTATGCGCCTACCTCCCGGTATGGAAGCCCGGAAGATTTTGCATACATGGTAAATTATCTGCACCGTCATAAAATCGGTGTGATTCTGGACTGGGTTCCGGCGCATTTCCCAAGAGACGCCCACGGCCTGGCAGATTTTGACGGCACGCCTACCTTTGAATATGCGGACCCGAGAAAAGGAGAACATCCGGACTGGGGAACCAAAATTTTTGATTATGGAAAATCGGAAGTAAAGAATTTCCTGATTGCCAATGCACTGTTCTGGATTGAGCACTACCATGTGGACGGGCTCCGGGTGGACGCGGTGGCTTCCATGCTGTATCTGGATTATGGAAAACAGGACGGACAGTGGGTGGCAAATAAATACGGCGGAAACGAGAACCTGGAGGCCATTGAGTTTTTCAAACATCTGAATTCCGTGGTTCTGGGCAGAAATCCCGGCGCTGTAATGATTGCAGAAGAATCCACGGCATGGCCGAAGGTAACTGGCGCCCCGGAAGACGGCGGTCTGGGCTTCAGCCTGAAATGGAATATGGGCTGGATGCATGATTTTACAGAATACATGAAGCTGGATCCTTATTTTCGGAAATGGAACCACAACCAGATGACTTTTGCCAGCAGTTATGCCTACAGCGAGAACTATATTCTGGTACTTTCCCACGATGAAGTCGTGCATCTGAAGTGTTCCATGCTGAATAAGATGCCGGGACTGGGCTTTGATAAATACGCCAACCTGAAAGCCGGCTATGCCTTTATGATGGGACATCCCGGAAAAAAACTGCTGTTTATGGGCCAGGATTTTGCACAGCTTCGGGAGTGGAGCGAGGCCAGGGAACTGGACTGGTACCTGCTCGCTGAAGAGTGGCATCAGGCAGTGCATGAATTTTATAAAGACCTGCTCCATCTTTATAAGAAGAAAAAAGCCATGTACGAGATGGATTCCTCTCCGGAGGGCTTTGAGTGGGTAAATGCGGACGACGGTTACCGGAGTGTGTACAGCTTTATGCGGCATTCAAAGGATAATAAGAAGAATCTGCTGTTCGTCATTAACTTTACACCCATGGAGTGGGCAGATTACCGGGTAGGTGTATCCAGAAGAAAGCAGTACAAGCTGATTCTAAACAGCGACGATGTGAAATACGGCGGAAAAGGCGAGGAACGCCCGACGGTTTACAAAGCAGTGAAGCAGGAATGCGATGGAAGGCCTTACTCCTTCCCCTATAAGCTTCCGCCTTACGGCGTAGCTGTCTTTGAATTTTAGGAGCTGCAAAGATGGAAAGCTATCAGATAACCGGGTGGTGCCGGCATTTCATGGAAGAGCAGGTAAAGCCCGGCGACATCTGCATTGACGCCACAGCGGGAAATGGAAACGATACGCTGACACTCTGCCGTCTGGCCGGGGAAAAGGGAAAAGTGTACGCTTTTGATATTCAGAAAGCGGCGCTTGAAAAGACCGGACGGCGGCTGGAAGCGGAAGGTCTTCGGGCAGAACTGATTCTGGACGGCCATGAGCATATGGAAAAATATGTAAAAGAAAAGGGGGAGGTCTCCTGCATTGTTTTTAATTTTGGCTATCTGCCGGGCGGCAGCCACAGTCTGGCCACCCGGGCGGACACCAGTATCCGTGCCGTGGAAGCGGGACTTTCGCTTTTAAAAAAGGGCGGTCTGATGAGTCTTTGTATTTACAGTGGAGGAGACAGCGGCTTTGAAGAGAAGGAGGCCCTTCTGGCCTGGCTGAAGCATCTGGATGGCCGCAGATATCTGGTAATAAAAAGCGAATACTATAACAGGCCGAATCATCCGCCGGTTCCCGTGCTGGTGATTCGGGTATAAAAATAGAGTTCCCGAAGGGAACTCTATTTTTATACATTCAGCATATCGGTAATCCGGCGCTCCAGTACGGGGCCGGGAAGGACTCCGGTGGTGTAGCCCATAATTTCACCGTTTTTATACACAATAAAGGTGGGAACAATTTCCACGCCAAGATAACCGGCAGTATCCTTCAGCTGGTCGATATCCGCCTTCTTAAACAGAATCTTTCCTTCCAGCCTGCGCGCCAGGTTTTCCACAACGTCCTTCATCATGGAGCATTTGGGACACCAGGAAGCAAAAAATTCCACCACCACGGGCAGAGTCTCCTGCTCCGTTTCCCGCCGGTAATCTCTGGTAATCAGAAATACTGCCATACAGCTTCTCCGTTTCCCGGCCGACTAAGGCATGCATTTTGGATTCAGGATATGGTATATTTCCCAGAAAGACTTCCGCATACAGAGAAGCCTCCGGTTGATACCCTGGCTGTTATAGCAGAAACAGCGCAGAACGTTTTGGAATTTACGATGTTTCACAGCGAATGCCTCTTTCTTCCGTGCTTTTACTGCCATTTTATGCAGAAAGGAGAAAAAGGTGAGGCCGCAGGCGGGACGCCTACTGGCGCATGGCTATCAGCTTGTGAATAGGATGTCCCTGACCGGCAAACTTTTCCTCGTATTCGGTCATTACATTGCCCCGGCTCATGCTGGGGTCATTATAAAGGTCGTAGGTCTTCGCCAGAAGAACCCAGCCTGCCAGGTCTATCTGTTCCAGAGAGAATTCGAACAGTTCACGGTTGTCCGTTTTGAACTCCACTACGCCGTCGAAGGCGAGAATTTTGTCATAGCATTCGAAATACTCCCGGGAGGTCAGACGCCTCTTGGCATGTCTGGCCTTGGGCCATGGATCCGAAAAGTTCAGATAGATTTTATCTACTTCACCCACGGCAAAAATTTCCGGAAGCTTTTTTGCATCCACGCAGAGAAACCGGACATTGCTCAGGCTGCTGTATTCTTCATTGTTGTCATAGCGTTCCAGGGCCCGCACGAGAACGCTGGAATACCGTTCAATACCGATGTAGTTGATATCCGGGTTGTTTTTGGCCTGGGTCAGGAGAAACTGGCCTTTTCCCATTCCAATCTCAATGTGGATGGGGTTTTCACTATGCTCAAATGTATCTTTCCAGCTTCCCCGGTAACGGTCAGGGTTTTTGATGACCAGGGGATGACCAGTCAGATAGTCTTCCGCTCCGGGTACGTTTCGTAATCGCATAATGCAGTATACCTCTTTCCTGTCAGTTCATAATCATGTGCCGCAGATTTCCGCAGCTTTAAAAAGACACTTTAATTATTTTACACTAAACCGGGCAAATTGAAAATATGGAAAATAAAATTGTTATTTTTATGGTAAATTTCACAAAAACTCATCATAAAATCGGTGGAAAATAACAAAAGATTGTAGTAAAATAGATAATACTGAAATGAGCAGGAGGCCTGTGTATGAATGAAATTGTAAAAAAGCTCTCAGAAATAGAGCGCACAGCCGAGGCTGTTACGGCACATGCCGAAGAGGAAAAAGCCAGGCTGGAGCGGGAAATCCAGGATAAGAGGGACGCCTTTGACCGGGAACTGGAAGAAAAGACAAAGAAGAGACTGGCCGCGATTCAGAGCAGTCTGCAGGAGCAGCGCGACAGGGTACTGCAGAAGCAGGGAGAAAAGAATCAGGCTGTCATAGAAGAAATGAAGGCTGATTTTGAAGAGAAACACGCGGTTTACGCGAAAGAAATCGTGCGGCATATTATAGAGACGGACGGCTAGTGACAGATGTCCGCCCCGGAAGAAGGGACTGAAATATGGGAAATATACTGGCATACAGCGGGCTGGTAACCAAGGTCCGCGCCATGCAGGCAAAGCTGTTGACCCGGGAAGATTTTGAGAAAATAGCGTCCATGCATTCCGTACCAGAGATAGTGGCGTTCCTGAAGGAAAAACCGGCCTACCGGGAGCACCTTGCGGCCATGGACGAGAGTATGATTCACCGGGGAAATATTGAAAAGATGCTGGTGCAGTCACTGTACAGCGATTATATCCGTCTGTACCGGTTTGCCGGAATGAAGCAGAAAAAGTTTCTGGAACTGTACCTGAAGAGGTACGAGATGAATGTGATTAACTACTGCCTCCGGATAGTGTTTAATCATTACGAACTTCCTTTTGATTTGAACTATAAGAAAGAGTTTTTCGATAATTATTCCAGTCTGTCCATAGACCGGCTGGTTACTTCCAAAAATGTCCATGAGCTGGTGGAAAACCTGAAAGGAACGGAGTATTACGAAGCCCTGAAAAGGCTGGACGACGCTCAGGACGCCAATCTGTTTGACTATGACCTGGCGCTGAATCTCTTTTATTTTACGATGATGTGGAAAAAGAGAAAGAACGTGCTGAAGAAAAAGGAACTGGAGATTTTTACCCGGGACTGCGGGTCCAAGATAGATCTTCTGAATCTGCAGTGGATATACCGGGCAAAACAGTACTACCACATGGTTCCGCCGGATATTTACGGACTGCTGATTCCGGTCCATTACCGGATTCCCCTGAATCTTCTGAAGGAACTGGTGGAGGCGCCTACCGTGGACGAGTTTCTGAAATCTCTGGAAAAGACGTCTTATGTGCGTAAATTCGGACCTGCGAACAACCGGACTATCGAGCGGATATACAAGGACTGTCTGTATCAGCTCTATCTGGCGGACCGTCGCAGCAATCCCTACTCGATTGCTGCGGTGAACACCTACCTGTTCCTGAAGGAAGAGGAACTGGAACGGCTGACTACCGCCATGGAGTGCATCCGGTATGGACTTACAGCGAAAGAGACGCTTGACTATACAGGAGGTGTGACAACGTGATTGTAAAGATGAAGTTTCTGAACATCACCGGTCCGAAATCGGATATCGACCGTGTGATGAATGTGTATCTTTCCAAATATGAAATTCAGCTGGAAAATGCACTGACAGAACTGAAGACCATGGATAACCTCCTTCCTTTTGTGGAGGTGAATCCTTATAAAGAGCCGCTGGCAAAAGTGCGGCAGTTTCTGGGAGGACTGGACAGCGCGAATGTAGAACCGGTTTTTCCCTCGGGAAAGGATGAGATTCTGGACCTGGTGCGGGATGTCAACCATGATTTTATGGAGCTGCTGGAAAAGGAAGAACTGCTGAAGAAGAAAAAAGAGGAGCTGGAAGGACGGCTCGCTGTCATTCAGCCCTTTTCTTCCCTGGATATGGATCTGCATGAAGTCCTTCATTACCAGTATATGAAGTGCCGGTTCGGACGAATCAGCACGGTGTACTATCATCGGCTGGAACGTTCCCTGATAGACGACATCAAAGCGGTGTTTCTTGAAGGGACCAGGGATGAAAACTATGTATACGGCGTTTATTTTGTGGCCAGCGCCGAGGCTGGAAAAGTGGATACAGCGATGAAATCCCTGCATTTTGAAAGAATTACAGTTACAGAGGATTTCGGCGGGACGCCTCTTGGCGCCTGCCAGAAGCTGCAGAAGGAAATTGAGGAGACAAAAGAGGAAATAACGAAGCTGCAGCAGAAAAGGAAGGGACTGCTGGAGAAGAACGAGGCCCGGCTTCTGGGCGCCCAGCAGATGCTGGATAAGCTGTCCCGGAATTTTGATGTCCGCCGGTATGCGGCCCGCACGGAAGAGGAGAAGGAAGACTATTATATACTCTGCGGCTGGATGCCGGAAGAGGACGCCAGGGCCTTTATGGAAGAGGCAAAAAATGACGATAAGGTCTATGTTGTGGTGGAGGATGACCGGGAACAGTTTTTCGGAGAACCGCCCACTAAGCTGAAAAACCCGAAAATCTTCCGGCCCTTTGAGATGTTTGTGGAGATGTACGGGCTTCCGAAAGCCGGGGAGATGGACCCGACAATCTTTGTCGGACTGACTTACACCTTTATTTTCGGAGCCATGTTCGGAGATGTAGGACAGGGACTGTTTCTGTTTGTGGGAGGAGGACTTCTGTACCTGCTGAAAAAAATCCGGCTGGCGGGAATTATTTCTCTGGCAGGTGTATTTTCCGCATTTTTCGGATTTATGTACGGAAGCGTGTTCGGGTTTGAGGATATCATAGAGGCACGCTGGCTGCGGCCCATTGACCAGATGATTGAACTTCCCTTCCTGGGACGGCTGAATACCGTGTTTGTGGTTTCCGTGGCCTTTGGAATGTTTATCATTATTGTAGCCATGATTCTGCATATCATCAATGCAGCCAGGGCCCACGATGTGGGGGACACCCTGTTCGATGCAAACGGCATCGCCGGGCTGGTGTTCTACGGGGCTGTAGTTGCGGTGATTGTGCTGTTTATGACCGGCCATGCGCTTCCGGGCGGTCTGGTGCTGGCGGTTATGTTTGGGGTTCCGCTGATTCTGATTGCCCTGAAGGAGCCGCTGACCAGAAAGATAGAAAAGAGTACGAAGAAAATGGAAGAGAGTAAGGCCATGTTTGTGACCCAGGCCTTTTTCGAACTGTTCGAGACGCTGCTCAGCTATTTTTCCAACACGATTTCCTTTATTCGTGTGGGAGCCTTTGCCGTCAGCCATACGGCCATGATGGAAGTGGTACTGATGCTGGCAGGGGCAGAGAGCGGGCATACGAACTGGGTTGTGATTGTGCTCGGTAATCTGTTTGTGTGCGCCATGGAAGGCCTGGTTGTGGGCATCCAGGTGCTCAGACTGGAATACTATGAGATGTTCAGCCGCTTTTATCATGGCGGCGGCAGGGAGTTTCATCCCTATATGGAAGCAGACGGAAAACATTAGAGATTCCGTAAAAGTGTGTTAGGAGGAAAAGACGATGAATGTAGCGACAAGACTGGTACTGGTAGTGACTCTGGTTCTTAGTATCATCATTCCTTTCGGATACTATCTGATTGGAGAAAAAAACAAGGCCCGGTATAAAAAGGCCATTGGTGTAAACGTATTTTTCTATTTTGGAACGTTCCTGATTGCGGCTGTGATGCTGTTCGGCAGTGTGCCGGTGCAGGCGGCAGACGGAGCTTCAGGAGCATCCCTGGCAACAGGACTTGGCTATATCGCAGCCGCTCTGGTAACCGGTTTATCCTGTATCGGCGGCGGTATCGCCGTGGCAAGTGCGGCAAGCGCGGCGCTGGGAGCTATCAGCGAGGATGGAAGTGTACTGGGCAAATCCCTCATTTTCGTTGGTCTGGCAGAAGGTGTATGTCTTTACGGACTGATTATCTCCCTGATGATTATCAGCCGTCTGTAAAAACGCCATGAAGATGTTTTTAATCAGTGATAATGTGGATACCTATACGGGAATGCGTCTCGCCGGCGTGGACGGTGTGGTTGTTCACGAGCGGGAGGAACTGCGCCAGGCCCTGGAGACGGCCATGAGCGATAAAAGTATCGGCATCGTGCTGCTTACGGAAAAGTTCGGGAGAGAGTTTCCGGAGATGATTGATGAGATTAAGCTGAAAAGAAAGATGCCGCTTCTGATTGAGATTCCCGACAGGCACGGAACCGGACGGAAAAAAGACTTTATCACATCGTATGTCAATGAAGCAATCGGGCTGAAGCTCTAAGGAAACAGTAAAGAAGGTGATTCGCATGACTCTGGATGAAAAAATTGCACACTTGCAGGAGGTGGTGATGACGGACGCCCGGGCAGAGGGAAACGCCATCATCGAAAATCACAGAAAAGCGCTGGAGTCTCTTTATGAAAAACACAAAGAGGAGAAACAGGCACAGTACCGGCTCCGGATACAGTCCGAGACCACCAGTGCCAGAAGACAGCTCAACCAGACTGCGGCCAAGGCCCAGACGGAGCTGAAAAGAGCCCTGGGAAAATGTCAGAACGAGCTGAAAGAAAGGCTCTTTGAGGAAGTAAAGGAACTGCTGGTGGAGTACCGGGATACGGAAGAGTACCTGGACTATCTGACCGGCTGCATTATGAAAGCGGCAGTTTTTGCCGACGGGGAACCGCTGACGATTTACATCACACCGGACGATGCAGAAAAGAAAGACGTGCTGGAAAAACGTACCGGAATGACCGTGACGGTAAGCGGCTACGGGTTCCTGGGAGGAATCCGGGCAGTCATCCGGAAACGGAATATTCTGATAGACCGTTCCTTCCAGACGGCCCTGGAAGAGGAATACCGGAATTTCCGTTTTGTGGCGGGAGGTGTGTCAGTTGGCTAGTACAGGAAAAATATACGGAATCAATGGTCCGGTCATCTACCTGAAAGGGGAGACGGACTTCATGATGTCCGAAATGGTCTACGTGGGAGAAGAACGTCTGGTTGGCGAAGTCATCTCCCTGGACACGGAGCGGACAACCGTACAGGTATATGAGGAAACTTCCGGTCTGAAGCCGGGAGAGACTGTGGAAGGGGCCGGAAACCCGGTGTCCGTGACACTGGCCCCGGGAATTCTGAACAATATTTTTGACGGAATTGAACGCCCGCTGGAACGGATTGCAGAAAAGGCCGGCGCCTTTATCACCCGCGGCGTCAGCGTGGACAGTCTGGACAGGGAAAAGCTGTGGGACACCCACGTTACCGTTGCCAAAGGGGATTACCTCCGGGGCGGCGATATTCTCGCCGAAGTACCGGAGACCAGCGCCATTGTGCATAAATGTATGGTGCCTCCGGGAATGGAGGGCACCGTAATCTGGGCTGCAGGGGACGGAATGTACACGATTGAGGAACCTTTGGTAAAGCTGCGGCTGTTAAACGGAGAGGAGCGGACACTGACCATGACCCAGAAGTGGCCCATCCGGGTACCCAGACCGGTAAGCCACCGGTTTCCGGCCAGCGTTCCGCTGGTGACGGGCCAGCGGATTCTGGACACCATGTTTCCCATCGCAAAGGGAGGAACCGCGGCGATTCCGGGAGGATTCGGAACGGGGAAAACCATGACCCAGCATCAGATTGCCAAGTGGTCCGATGCGGATATCATTATTTATATAGGATGCGGAGAGCGGGGAAATGAGATGACCCAGGTTCTGGAGGAGTTTTCCGAACTGGTAGACCCCAGAAACGGGAACCCGCTGATGGACCGGACCACGCTGATTGCCAATACTTCCAACATGCCGGTGGCAGCCAGGGAAGCAAGTATTTACACGGGGCTTACTCTGGCGGAATATTACCGGGATATGGGATATGACGTGGCAATCATGGCGGATTCCACCTCCCGGTGGGCGGAAGCTCTCCGTGAGCTTTCCGGACGTCTGGAAGAGATGCCTGCGGAAGAGGGATTTCCGGCTTATCTTGCCAGCCGTCTGTCGGCTTTTTATGAGCGTGCCGGCATGATGCACAACATAAACGGAACGGACGGTTCGGTGACCATTATCGGAGCAGTATCTCCCCAGGGAGGAGATTTCTCCGAGCCGGTTACACAGAATACAAAGAGGTTTGTGCGCTGTTTCTGGGGCCTGGACAAGAGCCTGGCCTATGCAAGGCATTTCCCGGCCATTCACTGGCTGACCAGCTACAGTGAGTATCTGGGAGACCTGGCGGCCTGGTATCATGACAATGTGTCTCCCAAATTTGTGGCGGACCGGAACCGGCTTATGAGCCTTCTGAATCAGGAAAGCTCCCTGATGGAGATTGTAAAGCTGATAGGAAGCGACGTGCTGCCGGATGACCAGAAGCTGGTGCTGGAAATAGCCCGGGTAATCCGTCTGGGATTTCTGCAGCAGAATGCATTTCACAAAGATGATACCTGCGTAAGCCTGGAGAAACAGTTTAAGATGATGGAAATCATTCTGTATCTGTACTCCCGGTGCCGGGAGCTGGTGGCCATGAATATGCCCATATCTGTACTGAAGGAAGAGGACATTTTTGAACGGGTGATTGCCATAAAATATGATGTGCCGAACAATGATTTACAGCTTCTGGACGGGTACATGTCGGCGATTGACCAGTTCCACGACCGGGTAATGGAAAAGAATGCATAAGGAGGAAACGGAAAAATGTCTATCGAATATTTAGGCCTGAGCAGTATTAACGGTCCTCTGATAGCCCTGGAGGGCGTGCAGGATGCTTTCTACGATGAGATTGTGGAATTTACCGTGAACCAGAACGAGCATAAAATGGGCCGGATTATTGAGCTTTACGGAGATAAGGCGGTAATCCAGGTCTTTGAAGGGACAGAGAATATGTCCCTGAAGAACACGCATACCCGCCTGACCGGGCATCCCATGGAGATAGGGCTGTCAGAGGAAATGCTGGGAAGGACATTTAACGGAATCGGGGAACCGGTGGATGACCTGGGACCCGTTCTTTCGGAGACCGTGCGGGACGTCAACGGACTTCCTCTGAATCCGGTGCGCCGGGAATACCCCCGGAATTATATCCGGACGGGTGTTTCTGCCATCGACGGGCTCACTACCCTGATTCGGGGGCAGAAGCTGCCGATTTTTTCCGGAAACGGTCTGCCTCATGACCAGCTGGCGGCCCAGATAGTGAAGCAGGCTTCCCTGGGAGAGGATTCCGAGGAAGAGTTTGCCATTGTGTTTGCGGCCATGGGCGTAAAGCACGATGTAGCGGATTTCTTCCGGAGAACCTTTGAGGAAAGCGGAGTGTCCGACCATGTGGCCATGTTCCTGAATCTGGCCAACGACCCGGTGGTAGAGCGTCTGATTACCCCCAAGGTGGCACTGACCGTGGCAGAATACCTGGCTTTTGAGAAAAATATGCATATCCTGGTAATTCTGACGGATATGACTTCCTTTGCCGAAGCCATGCGTGAGGTGTCCTCCTCAAAAGGAGAGATTCCCAGCCGGAAAGGTTTCCCGGGATATCTGTACAGTGAACTGGCCACCATTTATGAACGGGCCGGAATCGTGGAAGGCGTCAACGGGTCGGTGACCCAGCTCCCCATTCTGACCATGCCCAATGACGATATAACGCATCCCATTCCGGACCTGACCGGATACATTACGGAAGGGCAGATAGTGCTGGACAGAGGTCTGCACGGCCAGTCCATCTATCCGCCGGTCAGCGTTCTGCCTTCCCTTTCCCGTCTGATGAAAGACGGAATCGGTGCGGGATACACCAGGGAAGACCATCAGGACCTGGCGAACCAGCTGTTCGCCTCTTACGCAAAAGTAGGAGAGGCCAGAAACCTGGCTTCCGTTATCGGAGAGGATGAACTTTCTGATTTAGACAAAAAATATCTGGAATTTGGAAAAGAATTTGAAGAACGCTATATTGGCCAGGGAGAAAATGAAAACCGGACGATTACCGAGACACTGGATTTAGGATGGGAACTGCTCAGCATCCTGCCCAAATCCGAACTCGACCGTGTCGACACAAAAATTCTGGAAAAATATGCGCGACAGGCGGACTGAGAAAGGAGGACTTAGTGGTTCGGGGACGTTTACGTCTCCTGAACCACTGAGGAATCCTTTTGAAGGCGCAACGCGACTGCGGGAAGGCAAAGCCGCCCCGCAGTGCGCCTGTCGCCTATTAAAGAGGGCAGGGGAGCGCGAGGGAAGGCAAAGCCGTCCCACAGTGCGCCTATCGCCTATTAAAGGAAGGAAGGTGATAACGTGGACCCAAGGTCATTTCCAACAAAGGGCAATCTGATTCTGGCAAAAAATTCACTTACTCTGGCACGCCAGGGTTATGAACTGATGGACAAAAAGAGAAATATTTTAATCCGGGAGCTGATGGACCTGATAGATGAGGCAAAGGACATTCAGGAAGAGATTGATACCACGTTTACCTATGCCTATCAGTGTCTTCAGCGGGCGAATATCGAAAATGGTATCAGCACAGTGGCAGAACTTGCATATACTGTACCAATCGAAGATTCTATCCGGATACAGACCCGGAGCATTATGGGGACGGAAATTCCCCTGGTCAGGTATAAGGACGAGGTAACCCGTCCGACCTACGCATTCAGTACGTCGAAGGAGTCTGTGGATATTGCCCGGGCGGCTTTCCGCAAAGTGAAGGACCTGACAGTAAAACTGTCCCAGGTGGAAAATTCAGCGTACCGTCTCGCGGCCAGCATTAAAAAGACCCAGAAACGGGCGAACGCGCTGAAAAACATTACCATTCCCAATTATGAGACGCTGGTATACAGTATTACTAACGCCCTGGAAGAGAAAGAACGGGAAGAGTTTACCCGGCTGAAAGTCATTAAACGGATGAAGATGTAACGGCGCCGGGCAGATAAATATGAAAAGAATATAAAGTCAGAAAAAAAGATTGACAGAACCTCCACGATGTTATACAACATATAGAACAGAAGGGATTTCACAGTCTGGAGGTGAGCGTATGACTTTTTGGAAGATTACAGATACCCGGATGAACTGCCTGATTTCTCATCAGGAGATTCAGGACCTGGGGTATAATATACTGGAGCTGACACAAAACCGGGAGAAAACCCAGGAATTTTTAAATCTGCTTCTGGAGAAGGGAAAAGAAGTACTGGGGATGCCTGTGGAGGGAAGTGTACAGAACTTTTACGGTGCGTTTCTTCCGGATAAGAGTCTGCTCCTGTCAATATCCTGTGATGAGGCCTCTGCACCTGGTGTCAGCCGGGAGGAGGCGCCCGGTTTTATGCCGGCCGAGATGGAGAAAATGGAAGGAGAGGGCCCGGTCCTTTCCTACCAGATACTGTTTCCGTCCCTGGATAATGTGATTCAGTTCTGTGGTATTTTTGGCAGAGACAAGGCCAGCGGGAGCAGGCTGTATAAAAACAGCGACGTCTATTATCTGATGATGGACTTTCAGAATACAGAGGAGGGACGGAAGGCTGCCGGGAGAATCGTCTCAGCAGAAGAATTTGACGGAATGGTGGAACAGAACGCCATATCCGAACTGTTTTTACAGGAGCATGAATCCTGTATAATAGAAGAGAAGGCAGTGGAAAAACTGGCAGATTTAGTAAAATAGTATGACAGGCGGGAAGAGGATTCCCGCCTGTTATATGTTTCGCGAAAAATGCGGCCGGGTCCGGATTAACGCAGACCCGGCTGAAATGTTTCTACAAGAATATGTTCTTTATCAAAGGCTTCCCTGAGCTTCTTTACAAACGTGAGAGCCTTGGGACCGTCCCCGTGTACACAGACGGAATCGGCCTGAATGGGGATATCTTTTCCGTGAATGGAAGTTACTTTCTGCTCTTTTACCATACGGATAACTCTCTCGATAGCCAGATTTTCATCGGTTATCATGGAGCCTTCTTTTGAGCGGGGAACCAGAGAACCGTCGTCTTCGTAGGCCCGGTCCGCAAACACTTCACTTGCTGCCCGGAGACCAAGCTTCCTGGCGGCGTCAATCATTTTACTGCCGGAAAGAGCCAGCAGAATCAGGTCGGGATTGACCTCATAGACAGCTTCTGCCACAGCCTGGGCCAGTGCCTCATCTTTACCTGCCATATTATACATGGCGCCATGCGGTTTTACATGGTGCATGGAAATGCCATTTGCCCGGCAAAAGGACTCCAGTGCCCCAATCTGGTACTGAATCATGGCCCTTACCTCTTTCGGAGACGCATTCATATTCCTGCGTCCAAAGCCCACCAGGTCCGGATAGCCCGGATGAGCGCCTACAGCCGTATGAAAGCGGGCGGCCAGTTTTACGGTATCAGACATGACCAGAGGATCTGAGGCATGAAAGCCGCAGGCAATATTTGCAGAAGAGATATAAGGAATCACCTGGTCGTCCATACCCAGTTTATATGTACCAAAGCTTTCCCCCAAATCGCAGTTCAAATCAATTTTATACATAACAGACGCCTCTTTTCCTTCAGAAAAATACCTGACAACATCAGTATTTCAGATTTACATTTTTCACATCGCTGATAAACATATGCCCCGGTGCATGTGTGATGACGAACTCCGGCTTTGTGTTCATGATAACATTCTGTGGTGTTACACCGCAGGGCCAGAATACCGGTACCTCACCGGGACGGATGGTAACACTGTCGCCGTAGTCCGGATGGGAAATATCCGTAATGCCGATGGCTTCCGGACTGCCGATGTGAACAGGCGCGCCGTGGACCCTGGGCATGGCCGCTGTTACCTGCACGGCCTTTGTTACAAGCTCATAGGGAATGGGACGCATGCTTACAACCATGTTTCCGTGAAAAATACCTGCCGGTTCGCAGGGAATACTGGTGTTGTACATGGGCACGTTCTTCTGTTCTTCAATCTGGCGCACGGGAATGCCGGCTTCCAGAAGCTCGGATTCAAAGGAAAAACTGCAGCCAATCAGAAAACTGACCAGATCCTTCCGCCAGAAATCCGAAACATCCGTATATTCTCCGGTCAGAATTCCCTTTTCATAGATACGGTAGCGGGGGAAATCCCGTGCAATATCGGCATCTTTCGCAAGAAACCGGAGAGAGCGGCTTCCCACATCACTGACCTCCAGAACAGGGCAGGGCCTGGGATTGCGCTGGGTAAACAGCAGAAAATCGTAAGCCAGTTCTCTGGGTAAAATGACCAGGTTTGCCTGGGCATATCCTGCGCACATGCCGGAAGTCTGTCCGGTCAGTATGCCTTCCCGAATCAGGCGGCGTACTTCGGACGGTGCTGCGCTGCTATAATCCATAGTATCATTCCTCCTAAAACATTTCTCGAATCTGTTTTATCATATTCCGGTAAGATTCCTGGGCCTTTTCCATGCTGATTTTCTCAAAACGCAGGGAGTCTCCCGGTTTGAGCTGACCGAGCAGAGGAAGGTCACTGGAAATGACGGTGGCGATTTTTGCATAGCCGCCAGTGGTCTGGTGGTCGGCCATCATAATAATGGGCATCCCGTCAGGAGTAATCTGAACAGAACCAAAAACGATACCGTCCGAGATAATATCCACCCCTGCCTGGCTTTCTACCAGAGGACCAGCCAGCCGGTACCCCATACGGTCAGAATTCTCGGTAATCTTATAAGTTTCTTTATAAAAAGTCTGGTTTCCTTTTCCAGTAAAATAATCATCCTGAGGACCAGGAATAACATGAATGACCAGTTCTCCCTCCGGCATGGAAACCGGGAGGGCCCGGGGAGTAAAGGAAGAGATGTCCGCCTCCTTCCGGAAGGGCAGTTCATCGCCTGCCTGAAGAGCTCTTCCATGAAATCCGCCCAGCCCGCATTTCAGATTGGTGGAGCGGCTGCCCATTATCACCGGAACGTCAAATCCTCCCTGCACGGACAGGTAGGCCCTGCAGCCCCTGCGGGCAAAACCGGATATCAGTTCGTCTCCGGCATGAACAGGAAAAGAAGTCCCGGGAGAGACCGGGGTTCCGTTCAGTTTCATGTCCATATCTGCACCGGAAAGACCCACAATCGTATCCCTGGTAAAGGTCAGCATAGGACCAGCCAGGGTAAATTCCAGCACCTCTTCTCCCTGAGGGTTTCCGGCCAGCGCGTTTGCCTGCTCCATGGACAGGATATCCATGGCCCCGGAAGGAGAAACTCCCATATGCTGAAAACCGAAACGCCCGGCATCCTGAATCGTAGTAAGTGCTCCGGGGAACCGTATTTTCATACTCACAGGGTATCACCTCCTTCTGATACGGCGGATGCGTCCAGAAAGCGGAAGGAGTAGGCGCCCCGCTCTGCTTCCCGGCGGATATCATAATAATCACTGATGTCAACAGGTACAAAACGGATATAATCTCCACTCTTGTATGGAATAGGATGTTCCCGGGACGGGTCATACAGAGTAAGAGGGGTGGCGCCGATAAGCCGCCAGCCTCCCGGAGAATCTACCGGGTATATTCCAGTCTGGGAACCGCCGATTCCTACGCTCCCGGCAGGAATTCTGGTCCTGGGCGTAGCCAGGCGCGGCATGCAGATTCGTTCATCCAGTCCGCCCAGATACGGGAAACCGGGAAGAAACCCCAGCATGTATATGCGGTAATTATGACCGCTGTGAAGAGCAATTATCTCGTCTGCACTGAGACCGGTCAGCTTTTCCCCATCCCGTAAATCCGGGCCAAAACGGGCGCCGTAACAGACGGGTATCTCTATAATCCGGTGAACCGGCAAATGCTTTGTATTCAGAGTAAGATGGAGCGTTTCCAGCCGCCGGCAAAGCTCTTCATGGGAGAGAACGCAGGGGTCATACTGGATGAAAAGAGAACGGAACGTGGGGACAGTCGCCACGATTCCGTTCCAGTTCTGCTTTGTAATTTCATCCCGGAGTGCCATTACCTGCTGATTTATAGTTTCACTGATGATGTTTCCGAAGTCCACAGTCAGAGCCGTGTCCCCGGAAGCAAGATAATGTACTTCTGACATGGAATCACCTCTTTGAAAACAATTTTATTTCTCTGCTTCTGTAGCTGCCCAGAATTCCTCCAGCAGGCCGATACGAATTTTTTCCAGAAGTTCCGGCGCTTTTCCGCCCACCGGTTTTCCGTCCAGTTCGCATGCGTGCAGACACAGATTGCTGGAGCTGGTAACGATAATTTCATCTGCCTGGAATACATCTTCCAGATAATAAGGAGTTTCACTCACCGGAATTTCCAGTTTCTTGCACATCCGAATCAGATGAGCCCGGGCGATTCCAGGAAGAATCAGGTTATCCGTGGGGGCAGTATAAAGTTTGCCGTCTTTCAGGATATGACAGTTGCTGTGGGCACATTCTGTAACCCGTCCACCCTTCCGGTAGAAAATCGTTTCCTGGCATCCGGCTTCTTTGGCTTTCTCGGACGCCATAACGGAAGGAATCAGATTCAGGGTTTTGATATTGCAGTGCAGGAAGCGGGTATCTTCCATAGTGATAAGCTTAATGGGTTCAATTCCATCAGAAATTTCAGCGGGCTTCAGCATAACCCAGAGATTTCCGGCGCCTTCGGTGAAGGCATGGTTACGGATTCCGGTTCCGCGGGTTACCTGATAGTAAACAAATAAGTTACCAGTATCCATTTTTGTTACCAGGTCTTCCAGAAGTTCCTTTAATTCCTTTTTGGTAACCGGCATTTTAATATCCAGAAGTCCGGCACTGTTAAAGAAACGGTCGATGTGTTCATCAATGGCAAAAATCTTGTAGTTGCGGCAGGGACCGGCGTCATATACACCGTCACCGAACCAGCATACCCGGTCATTCATGGGAATCATCATTTCATCCAGTTCCCCGTATTTCCCATTGTAGTACCCTAAAGTTTTCATGTGAGCTCCTCCTTTGCCCGCTGGCGATAAAAATTTTTCTGTACTGCTACTGTTTTGTATACAGCATATATTCTGTACTGGTAAATCTGTGAAAAAGACCGGTACAGTAAAAATCAGATAATCCAGGCATGCGAATGCAAAGCTAAGCGTCCTTGCCTAAACTATCTGATTCCCTTTTCTGGTTTTCTAAAAATATTTTACAGGCTGACAGTAAAATATTCAATATATTGTCCCTGGAAAAATAAATATTATGTCCAATCTGAATATAACCGAAAAAATATTCGGTAATTTCGGAAAGTACCAAAAATTTTTCAATCTCCCTCTTCCGGAAGGGCAGAATAAATATTTTTTACATTTCTGAGCACAAAATGCGTCTTGGTAGAACGTACCCCGTTCTGATTTTTAATCCACTTATGAATCTGCTCCAGATGCTCGGATGAGCGGCAGGATATCTTAATAAGGTAGTCAAACTCTCCTGTCAGATAATAGCAGGAGATAATATTCGGATGTTCCATAATCTGTGCAGTAAACGAATCATTATAGCGGGGATGGTCCAGGCTGACCTCCATCAGCGCTGTTAAATCATTTCCGGTCTTCTGCTCATTTATAATTACCGTATAGGATTCAATAATTCCGGCGGCCTCCAGTTTTCGGATTCGTTCGATAACAGTGGATACGGAAAGATGAATTTCTTTGCTGATGTCAGAAGCCTTTTTCCGGGCATTCTGCTTCAGTATACTGAGAATCTGACGGTCCAGAGAATCCATAAATGCCACTTCCTTTCCTGGTCTTATTATAATATAAAAGCCAAGATTTGTCATTCCGTTATGGGCGAAAGTATGGGCGAAAGTTATGGAAGAATACTTGCATCCCCTCTGCTTTTCTGCTATTCTTACGGTAACTCGTATTCATATGTCTTATAAACATTATTTCTTGCCGGCCCGGGCTCAGACTCCGCGGCCACATTTTCACGCCCCTTTCGGGCAGAATTACCCAGAAATGTTTCGAGACCGTATTTTTACTGTGCAAAGGAGGAATTTTATTGACACAAAAACTGAAAACTTACTTCCCGGACATCCGGCAGAGAGAGGAACTGCTGGAACAGATTCACGGGAATGCCGCGCTGGAACAGATATTTAACGGCTGGAACCCCGAACAGCAGAACCTGTTTCTGGACTGCTGCACCGGTGTCCGGGGCGTCCGGATGCTTTATGACTCGTTTTTTAAAATTATCATGGACCCCGACACCGTACCGGAGCGGATGGAGGAACTGCTGTCCCTTCTCCTGGGACAGAACGTGCGGATTCTGAAGGTCCTTCCCCAGGAATCCCGGATTGCCGCCGAGGACTCCCTGCTGATTCTGGACATCGTGGTGGAGCTGGCCGACGGCAGTATCGCCAATGTGGAGGTCCAGAAAATCGGCTACGCCTTCCCCGGCCAGCGGGC
>DWYV01000010.1 GCA_019118525.1 Candidatus Bariatricus faecipullorum | reverse complement strand
GGTCTCGTGGGCTCGGAGATGTGTATAAGAGACAGGCCTGTACCCGTCCCCGACTGGTGGAAAGGGGTACATGTTTTGATTCATCAGTACCAGAATAATGGATATAATATCGTCCTGGATGTGAACAGCGGCTGTGTTCATGTTGTGGACCAGTTTGGATATGATGTGATTGCCTGTCTGAACGGTCTGAATGAGAATCAGACTGTGGAGACGCTGAAGTCGCCGGACACCTGGGAGGAACTGAAGAAATCCCTGGGCGGACAGTATCCGGAGGCGGACCTTCGGGAAATGCTGGAGGACGTGACGGAGCTTGTGGAGGCCGGGCAGCTTTTTGCCCCGGATGTCTATGAATCCTATACCGGCGAGGTGATTAAGCGGAAAACGGTGGTGAAGGCGCTCTGCCTGCACATCGCCCATGACTGCAACCTGGCCTGCAGATACTGTTTTGCGGAGGAAGGCGAGTATCACGGAAGACGGGCTCTGATGAGCTTCGAAGTGGGGAAAAAGGCCCTGGATTTTCTGATTGCGAACTCCGGAACCAGACGGAATCTGGAAGTGGATTTCTTCGGCGGGGAACCGCTGATGAACTGGCAGGTGGTAAAAGACCTGGTGGCCTACGGACGGGAGCAGGAAAAGCTTCACGACAAGCATTTCCGTTTTACCGTGACGACAAATGGCGTGCTTTTAAATGATGAGATTCAGGAATTTATCAATAAAGAAATGGACAACGTGGTAATGAGCCTGGACGGCAGAAAGGAAGTCAACGACGCCATGCGTCCTTTCCGGAACGGAAAGGGAAGCTATGACCTTATCGTGCCGAAATTCCAGAAACTGGCGGACTCCAGAAACCAGGAGCGCTACTACATCCGGGGAACCTTTACCAGAAACAACCTGGACTTTTCCGAGGATGTAAAGCATTTTGCAGAGCTTGGCTTTAAACAGATGTCCATTGAACCCGTAGTGGGAGACGAGTCAGACCCGTACGCTATCCGGGAGGAAGACCTTCCGAAGATTTTTGAAGAGTATGACAAACTGGCCCGCTACATGATTGAAAAGAAGAGGAAGGGAGAAGGTTTCAACTTTTTCCATTTCATGATAGACCTGGAGGGAGGCCCCTGCCTGGCAAAAAGACTGTCCGGCTGCGGGTCCGGAACCGAGTATCTGGCGGTAACACCCTGGGGAGACTTTTACCCCTGCCATCAGTTTGTAGGGGATGAGGATTTCCTTATGGGAAATGTGGACGAGGGAATCACCCGTCCGGAAATTGCGGACAGCTTCCGCAGCTGCAATGTATACACCAAGGAAAAATGCAGGAACTGTTTCGCCAGATTCTACTGCAGCGGCGGCTGTATGGCCAATGCCTATAAATATGCCGGCGGCCTGCAGGATTCCTATGACCTGGGATGTGAGATGGAGCGGAAACGGGTTGAGTGTGCAATTATGATGAAAGCCGCAGAGGCGGAAGAAAGGAAGTAAACCATGAAGAAATCAAGAGGCATTGTCAGCCTGATTCTGACTGTGGTGGTTATCGCCGTTCTGGGATATGCCGGCTGGCAGGGATTCGGTCCCACCCATACCGGTTCCGCCCGGAATATTAAGCTGGGACTGGACCTGGCAGGCGGAGTCAGCATTACTTATCAGACAGTCGAGGAAAATCCCAGCAGTGAGGATATGGCAGATACAGTTTACAAGCTTCAGCAGCGTGTATCCCAGTACAGCACCGAGGCTTCGGTATATCAGGAAGGGAACAACCGGATTGCCATTGAAATTCCGGGCGTCAATGACGCCAATGTCATTCTGGAAGAACTGGGACAGCCCGGTACCCTGGAATTTCAGGACCCCTCCGGAAATGTCGTGCTGGAAGGAACAGACATTGCGGACGCCCAGGCGGGAGCCCAGCAGACTTCCACCACAGGGGCAACGGAATACGTGGTTCAGCTTACCATGACGGACGACGGAGCGGAGAAATTCGCCCAGGCCACAGAAGAAAACGTGGGCCAGCAGATTTCCATCATCTATGACGGTGAGGTTATCAGTTCCCCGGTTGTACAGCAGGCCATCGAGGACGGACAGGCCGTCATCAACGGGATGTCGTCTTATGAAGAGGCCGAAAGCCTGGCCTCCTATATCCGGATTGGCGGACTCTCCCTGGAACTGCAGGAACTCCGGTCCAATGTGGTAGGAGCGCAGCTCGGCGGCGAAGCCATCCGTACCAGCCTTCTGGCAGGCACCATCGGACTGGCCATCGTCTGCGTGTTTATGTGTTTTGTATATCTGCTGCCCGGACTGGCATCCAGCCTGGCGCTTTTGATTTACACCGGACTGGTGATTCTTCTGCTGAACGCATTTGACATCACCCTGACCCTGCCGGGTATTGCCGGTATTATTCTATCCATCGGTATGGCCGTGGACGCCAACGTTATTATTTTTGCCAGGGTAAAAGAGGAAATCAGCGCCGGCATCAGCGTCCGGTCCGCCCTGAAAAACGGATTCCACAAGGCGCTTTCCGCCATTGTGGACGGAAACGTAACTACTCTGATTGCCGCAGTGGTGCTGGGAATCATGGGAACCGGTTCCGTGCGTGGCTTTGCCCAGACACTGGCTCTCGGTGTTATCGTGTCCATGTTTACGGCACTGGTGATTACAAGGATTATCATTTTCTCCTTCTATGCCGTGGGAATTCGGGACAAGAAATTTTACGCAAAAGTGAAGAAGGCACGGGAGCCCATTCCCTTCCTGAAACATAAAAAGGTATTTTTTACAATCTCCATTGCGGCAATCCTGATTGGCTTCGTGGCCATGGGAATCCAGTCTGCCCGTGGAAACGGCGCTCTGAACTACAGTATGGAGTTTATGGGCGGTACCTCCACAACGGTGGAATTCAATGAAGACTATACGATTGAAGAACTGGAAAGCCAGGTGGTTCCGGTAGTAGAGGAAGCGACCGGAGAGACCGGCGTTCAGACCCAGAAGGTGCAGGACAGCAATCAGGTTATCATCAAGACCCAGACGCTGGACCTGACCCAGAGAGAGGCGCTGAATACGGCTCTGGAAGAAAACTTCGGCGTGGCGGAAGAGAACATTACTTCGGAAAATATCAGTTCCACGGTAAGCAGTGAGATGCGCCGGGACGCCATCGTGTCCGTGCTTGTGGCATCTGTCTTCATGCTGCTTTACATCTGGTTCCGGTTTAAAGACATCCGGTTTGCGGCAAGCGCAATTCTGGCTCTTTTGAACGATGTGCTTTTTGTACTGACGTTCTATGCGGTGGCGAGAGTGTCTGTGGGCAATACCTTCATTGCCTGCATGCTGACGATTGTGGGATACTCCATCAATGCGACCATCGTTATCTTTGACCGTATCCGTGAGGAACTGCGGGTACAGAAGAAGAACGAATCTCTGGAAGTGCTGGTAAACAGAAGCATTACCGAGACCCTGACCCGGAGTATTTACACGAACCTGACCACCTTTATTATGGTAGCTGTGCTCTTTATACTGGGAGTCAGCTCCATCCGGGAATTCGCAGGCCCGCTTATGGTAGGCGTGGCAGGAGGAACCTACTCCTCCATCTGTGTAACCGGAGCACTCTGGTACGTACTGAGAACCAGATTTGGAAAAAAAGATGCGCCGGCGGTGAAAGGAAAGAAAAAGAAATAAATCCAGACAGAAAAGAGGCGCCGGTGATTCCGGTGCCTCTTGGCGTCTGTGGGAGGTGAAAGGATGGCACGAAAGAAAAAGAACTGGGTGATTCTCCGGAAAGGCGGGGATTTTCAGAGAACAGGGGAAAAATTCCATATCAGCCCCCGGACGGCCGCCCTGATACGGAACCGGGACGTGGTGGGAGACGAGGCCGTGGACCGCTACCTGAACGGAACGATTGCAGACCTTTATGACGGAATGCTGTTAAAGGACATGGACCGGGCCGTGGAAGTGCTGACAGAAAAACTCCGGGAGGGAGCGAAAATCCGGATTATCGGAGACTACGATATCGACGGCGTCCAGGCCACCTATATTCTGCTGGAAGGGCTGCGCTATCTGGGCGGGGATGTGGACAGCGACATTCCGGACCGGATGAAGGACGGTTACGGCCTGAACCGCCACCTGATTGAGCGGGCCTTCGACGACGGGACCGATACTATCGTAACCTGCGATAACGGCATTGCCGCGGCGGAGGAAATCGCCTATGCCAGAAGCCTGGGCATGACGGTGGTGGTGACCGACCACCATGAAGTGCCCTATGAAGAAGGAGAGGACGGGAAAAGGCGGTATGTGCTGCCCCCGGCGGACGCCGTGGTGGACCCGAAGCAGGAGGACTGCCCCTATCCCTTCAAAGGGCTCTGCGGGGCAGCGGTGGCCTACAAACTGACAGAGGCGCTCTGCGAAGCCATGGGGAGGGACGCGGAAGACCTGGACTATCTGATGGAAAATGTAGCCATTGCCACAGTGGGGGACGTCATGGACCTGACGGATGAAAACCGGATTTTCGTACGGCAGGGGCTGGAAATGCTCCGGCGGACTAAAAATCCGGGACTGAACGCCCTGATTGACTGCACCGGTATTGACCGGGAACATATTTCCGCCTATCATATCGGGTTTGTCCTGGGCCCCTGCATCAATGCCAGCGGCAGGCTGGACACGGCGAAACGGTCCCTGGAACTGATGGAGACAGAAAATTCCCGGGACGCTTCCCTTCTGGCGGGCAATTTGAAAGCCCTGAACGACAGCCGCAAGGATATGACCCAGAAGGCGGTGGAAGAGGCGCTGGAACTGGTGGAACACACAGAGGCAGGAAAAGACCGCGTGCTGGTGCTCTGCCTGCCCTCCTGCCACGAAAGTCTGGCGGGAATTGTGGCAGGCAGGGTTCGGGACGCATATTATAAACCGGTATTTGTGCTGACCCGGGGGGAAGACGGACTGAAAGGCTCCGGCCGCTCCATTGAGACCTGGCATATGTACGAAGGACTGAACCGGTGCAGGGAACTGCTCACCCGGTTCGGCGGACACAGGATGGCGGCAGGACTGTCCCTTCCGGAAGAAAATCTGGAGGCATTCCGCAGGAAAATCAACGAAACCTGCGGGCTGACCGACGCTGATTTGCAGGAGAAGATAACCATTGACATGCAGCTTCCTTTTTCCTCCATTACCGGGCAGCTTATTCAGGAACTGCAGCTTTTGGAGCCTTTCGGAAAAGGAAATCCAAAGCCGGTGTTTGCCCAGCGGCAGGTGGAAGTGCTGGGGGCCCGGATTCTGGGGAAGAACCGGAATGTGCTGAAGCTTCGTCTGGAGGATTCCGACGGGACGGAACTGGACGCCCTGTATTTCGGAAATCCGGAAGAATTTCTGGACTACGCAGAGGAAGCATATGGAAACGGCGTCTCCAAAGTCCTTCTGGCCGGAAAGGCCCGGGGAATCCGGATGGCCTTTACCTTTTATCCGGAAATCCATGAGTACCGCGGGAACCGGAGCATCCAGATAATTGTGCAGGATTATAAATGATAGGAAATCCTTTCGATTGTATTTTGAAAATTTGCAATTATATGATATAATGAGGAATATCTGTCTCTTATACACATCT
>DWYV01000009.1 GCA_019118525.1 Candidatus Bariatricus faecipullorum | reverse complement strand
AGATGTGTATAAGAGACAGGCCCTGGGCCCCGCCGGAAGGCTGGTGAATCATAATCTCTGCATTAGGAAGAGCAAACCGTTTTCCCTTTGCACCGCCTGCCAGAAGAAAAGCTCCCATGCTGGCCGCCATGCCGATACACATGGTAGACACATCGCACTTGATGTAGTTCATGGTATCATAAATCGCCATCCCTGCGGAAATAGAACCGCCTGGGCTGTTGATATAAAGCTGGATATCCTTTTCCGGATCCTCTGCTTCCAGGAACAGAAGCTGAGCCACAATTACACTTGCGGACGCATCGTTTACTTCGGAATCCAGGAAAATAATCCGCTCCTTTAAAAGTCTTGAGTAAATGTCGTAGGAGCGCTCTCCACGGCTTGTCTGTTCAATTACATAAGGTACTAAACTCAAAAGTATACGCCTCCTCCAGTCAGTCTGTTTTCCAGGATAAGGGCCTTATTTATTTTTCCTCAGCATTATCTACAATGAAGGTAATTGCCTCCTGTACGGCCATATCCTGCTTCATCTGTTCTTTCTCACGGTCGCCCATGAATTCTTTCAGCCTGTCAGCCTCCATCTGATAAGCTTCCGCCATTTTCTGAATCTCTTCGTCCAGTTTTTCATCGGAAATTTCAATATTTTCAGCCTTTGCCACAGCTTCCAGAACCAGTCTGGTCTGAATCTGCTTCAGGGCCTGGGGCTTCATCTCCTCAATCATCTTATCCACAGTCATGCCGGTAAACTGGGCATACTGCTCCAGACTCAGTCCCTGCTGCTGCAGACGGGATGCGAAATCATCCACCATCTGTCTTGCCTGAGTCTCGGTCATGGCGTCCGGGATATCCATCTCAGAAGCCTCTACGATTTTTTCCACGGCCTGGTCTTCCTGTTTTCTCTTTCCTTCTCTTGCCTTCTCTTCTTCCAGCTTCGTCTTATAGTCCGCCTTCAGTTCTTCCAGCGTCTCGAATTCAGATACTTCGGATGCGAACTCGTCGTCCAGCTCCGGAAGCTCTTTGGCCTTAATCTCATGCACGGTGCATTTGAACACAGCGTCTTTGCCCTTCAGATCCTCTGCATGGTAGTCCTCCGGGAAAGTAACCTTTACTTCCACTTCCTTCTCCAGCTCCGCGCCGATTAACTGCTCTTCAAAGCCCGGGATAAAGGTACCGGAACCGATAGCCAGCGGATAGTTCTCGCCTTTTCCGCCTTCGAACGCTTCGCCGTCCACAAATCCTTCAAAATCAAGGACTATTTCGTCTTTGTCCTGTACCGGACGGTCTTCCACGGAAATCGTTCTGGCATTCTTCTGCTGCTCTTCTTCCAGCTTTGCCTGAACCTCTTCTTCGGTCACTTCAGTGGAGAACTTCTCCACCTCCACCCCTCTGTACTGTCCCAGGGTCACTTCCGGTTTTACGGCAACTTCCGCGGTAAAGATAAACGGTTTGCCTTTTTCAATCTGAGTTACATCAATCTTCGGCTGGGACACAATATCCAGTCCGCTCTCGTCGTATGCGCTGGAGTATGCTTCCGGAATCAGGTCATTTGCAGCATCATCATAGAAGATTTCCGGTCCGTACATCTTCTCAATCATCTGGCGCGGCACTTTGCCCTTCCGGAAACCGGGAATGCTGATGTTCTTTTTCTGCTTCTGATAAGCCCTCTGCATCGCCTTTTCCAGTTCTTCTGCCGGAACCTCAATCGTCAGCTTCGCCATATTGTGCTCTAATTTCTCCACCTGTAAACTCATTGTCTTCTCCTCCTAATATATGTTCAGGACCTGGCCCGGACGGGGCTCAGGCTTCGGGATATGCGAAAAGTCAGACAGACTTATCCCCATTACACTCATTATGTGAGTATATCACACATCGGGGAGATTATCAAGTTCTAAAATCCGCTCCATAAAGTCCGTAATTTCCTCATTTTCCATGGAAATTCCGGTTCCCTGCCGGGTCAGGTGGAAGGTATAGGTCTCCTCTTCCCCGTACTCTCCTTCCAGATAGGCTGACTGCAGTACTTCCAGGGCCCGAATCAGGTATTCCGTATTCACGGCCTGGGAAATCTCCTCTTCCGTTCCGGAATACACACCCTCTTCTGCTTTCTTCTCAATCTCCGAGGAGACGCCGGCCAGCTTTTCCACAAACCGGGGGAGTACATCCAGCGGCTGATAGGACACCGTCACCTCCCAGCCGTCTCCCGTCCGTTCTTCCTGCCCCACCCTGTAGCGGACAGAGCGGAAAATATTTTCTGTCACGGAAGCAAAGCTGGACGTGTAAGCCCCTTCTGTATCGCTGCCCGCTGTCAGGTATGCCACTACAAAAGCTTCGATTCCGCTTTCGTAGATTTCTTCCAGGTCGCTGCGGGAGGCATCCACAAACCTCTGCGCCTCCTGGGTTTCCCCCTGAAATGTCAGATCCAGCTGCGCCTGCACATACCCTGCGGCATCCGCATTCGCAGCCATGCACCCTCTGATTCCCAGAACCGCCGCAATTATCAGGGCCAGAACGGCCACGGCGGCAATCACTGCTTTCTTTTTCATCCGCTGCTCCTTAAGCTGTATTCCTGTCTGAGTCCGGCCGGCTGTCTGCTAGATTTCCCGGTCTCTCTGCCATTCTTTGTAAACAATCTTCTCTGCGGTAATCTCTGCCGCCCGCTCTCCCCGCAGGATTTCCACCAGCCGGAGTGCAAACGGAATGGAGGCTCCCATGCCTCTCCCCGTGGTGATATTGCCGTCGGTCACCACTTTTCTCTCCTTATAAACCGCCCGGCCCAGACCTTCTTCCATACCCGGATAGGCCGTGGCCTGTTTGCCGTCCAGAAGTCCCAGACCGCCCAGAATGGTCGGCGCGGCGCAGATGGCCGCAAGCTGCCTTCCCTCGGCGGCGTAATCTAAAATCAGCTGTTCCAGCCCTTTATGATTTTTCAGGTTGCCGGTGCCGGTAAGACCGCCGGGCAGAACCAGCATCTTTCCCTTTTCAAAATCCGTTTTCTCAAATTTCTTGTCTGCCTTCACAACAATGCTGTGGCTTCCGTTAATCTTTTTCGTTTCCATAATGGAAACCGTCTTTACCGATATACCGGCCCTTCTCAGCACATCTACCACAGTAAGGCCTTCGATTTCTTCAAATCCGTCTGCAAGAAACACATAAACTTCGCTCATTTTCATTCTTCCTTTCGTATACATGGATACATGTGATGATGATTATTGATTTTAGCAGAACCCCCCGGAAAATGCAAACCTCTTCCTTTTTGCCGGATTTTGTGAGACAATACAGACAAAGCCACGAAAGGAGAACTACTTATGGAAATCGAACGCAAATACCTGATTGACCGGCTTCCCACCAACCTGGACTGTTTTCCATCCCGCCATATCCAGCAGGGGTACCTCTGTACCAGTCCTGTTATCCGGATACGGAAAGACGGGGAACATTTTTTCCTTACTTACAAATCTTCCGGACTGCTTGCCCGGGAGGAATATAACCTTCCGCTGACAAAGGAGGCCTACCGTCATCTTCTGCCAAAGGCCGACGGGATTCTGATAGAAAAAAACCGGTTCTGCATCCCCCTGGCCGGGGGACTGACCATCGAACTGGATGTTTTTGAAGGGAAACTGGCCCCCCTGGTTCTGGCCGAGGTCGAATTCCCGGATAAGGAATCCGCCCTTTCCTTTTCCCCTCCGCCCTGGTTTGGAAAGGATGTTACGTTTTCCGGAGAATATCAGAACAGCCGGCTGATTCGAAGATTTTCATAATGTTTTGTTGCCTTTCGTGCTTTTGTTGCGTTTTGTTGCACGTGCTCCCCTTACAGAAAAAAACTGCTATACTTTATTTCCATGAGAGGGAAGTTACGAAAGAACGGAGGTAATACAATGCCTAACATTCAGTTATCCAAGAATCTGCGCACACTCCGTAAAATGCATCATTTAACGCAGACGCACCTGAGCGCGGCACTGAATATCTCCCGGCAGGCCTACTCCAATTATGAAAACAGTAAGCGTACGCCGGATCTGGATTCCCTGATTCGGCTGTCCAGGCTTTATCATGTCACACTGGATCAGCTGGTCAGTTCCAGCATCTGTTCCAAAGACGCTCAGGCCAGCACACCCAGACACTCCGCGGTAAATCCGGATACCCGGGAAACGCTGTATCTGACAGAGGAAGAGACCAGACTCGTTATGAAATACCGGGACCTGCCCTCGGACTCTCAGCGGATTATCACCGGTTTTTTGGAATCACAGACAAAATAACCAGAACAGCTGAAAGCAAAAGAAGAAGGCGCCGGCGGCTTGAAACACATGCCGCCCCGGCGCCTTCTTCTTTTTTCTGTTTTTCCAGGGTTCTAGTCTTCCAGCCCGAAGCCGTCATGCACAGCCACCAGGGCTTTGTCCGCGTCTTTCTCGTCAATCAGCACCGTGATGCGGATTTCGGAAGTGGAAATCATGCTGATGTTGATATTGGAATTGCAGAGCGCTTCAAACATGGTAGCGGCCACGCCCGGATTGCTGAGCATGCCTGCTCCCACGATAGAAATTTTGGCCACATTCTCGTTGTGGGCAATCTCTTTAATCGTCAGGGCTTCCTTGTTTTCTTCCATCAGCCGCAAAGTGTCATCCAGGTCATCCTCGGAAACCGTGAAGGAAATATCCTTCGTTCCGCCCCGCCCTACGGACTGCAGAATGATGTCCACATTGATATTATTTTTTGCCAGGGTGTTGAAAATCTTAAAGGCAATACCCGGTCTGTCCTCCACGCCGATAACAGATACCCTTGCTGTATTTTTGTCCGCCGCAACGCCGGTAATCAACATTTTTTCCACTTTTACTACCTCCTTGACCACGGTTCCTTCTTCTGTATTCATGCTGGAACGTACGACCAGCTCCACTCCGTACTTTTTCGCCATTTCCACGGAACGGTTGTGCAGGACTCTGGCTCCGGATGTGGCCAGCTCCAGCATCTCATCATATGTAATCTCTTCTATCTTTCTCGCGTTTTTCACCACGCGGGGATCCGCTGTGAACACACCCTCCACATCGGTAAAAATCTCGCACCGGTCTGCATGCAGCGCCGCCGCCAGGGCTACCGCCGTGGTGTCGGAACCGCCTCTGCCCAGGGTGGTATAGTCGTCATATTTGTTGACTCCCTGAAATCCGGTTACGATTACAATCTTCCGGTTCTCCAGCTCATGGCGGATACGGTCAGAATCTATCCGTTTGAATCTGGCATTTCCGTTTCTGGAAGTGGTGTGCATCTGCACCTGAAACGCGTTCAGGGAGATGGCCGGCACATTCAGAGAATGCAGGGCCATGGCCATCAGGGATACCGAAACCTGTTCTCCTGTGGTGAGCAGCATATCCAGCTCCCGTTTTGACGCATTGGGATTGATATCCCGTGCCTTTTCCAGCAGTGCGTCCGTCGTATCTCCCATGGCCGAAAGCACGATAATGACATCGTTTCCTTTCTGGTAATCTTCAATACAGCGCCGGGCCACATTGAATATCCGCTCTTTGTTGGCGACAGAAGTGCCTCCGAATTTTTTAACAACAAGCATTCTCTTCCTCCTGACTGCCGCACAGATGACGGATAAGGCGGTATCCTTCTTTCCAGTTCCGTCCCGTCTTTGCGGCATTTTTTTCACTATATGTACTCTCTCCCTTTACGGCCTTCCGGCTGTCATACAAAAGCCAGGGAACCGGGCCCGCCGTATGGGTTCGCAGCGCCACGGGCGTCGGGTGGTCCGGCAGCACCAGAAGCCGGAAATCTTTGCCGGCTTTTTCCAGCTCTTCCGCCACCGTCTGTATCACTTCCCGGTCCAGCCTTTCTATGGCCGTCATCTTGTCTTTCGCGTTTCCCTGGTGCCCCATCTCGTCCGGGGCCTCCACATGGATATAGGCCAGATCCGCCCCGTCTTCCGTCAGGGCCTTCACCGCCGCAAGCGCCTTCCCCCGGTAGTTGGTGTCCAGTCCGCCGGTGGCGCCTTCCACGGCGCTCCGCTCCATTCCGGTTCCTGCCGCAATGCCTTTCAGCAGGTCCACGGCGGAAATCATCACGCCCTTTTTCCCGGTTCTTTTTTCAAAAGACTCCAGGGCGGGACGGGTTCCCGCTCCCCAGAACCAGATGCTGTTTGCAGGGTTTTTCCCTTCCTGCCGGCGTTTCCTGTTCAGGGGGTGCTGTTCCAGAAGTTTGCGGCCCTTTTGCATCATCTCCAGAAGCTGCGGCGTTTCTGGAAGATAGGGGCCCACCGTCTCCCCCAGAATATCGTGGGGAGGCGTCAGCTCCTCCTGCTTACCGCCCTCCCATACCAGGAGATGGCGGTAACTGGTTCCGGTATGAAAATGCAGGTGTTCCTGCTCCAGTTCTTTTTTTAAATCCTGAATCAGGACATCTGCTTCTTCCGTGCTGATTTCTCCCGCGCTGTGGTCCAGTATCCGCTGTGTCTCCAGGGGGCCGTCCCCGGAAAGCGTTACCAGATTGCACCGGAAAGCCACGTCAGTGCCGCCAAGGGGCACGCCGATACTCAGGGCCTCCAGTGGCGAGCGCCCTGTATAGCATTCCCGGGGATTGTAGCCAAGAACAGACAGATTGGCCGTATCGCTGCCCGGAGCCATGCCTTCGGGCACCATCCAGGCCAGTCCCTGCTCGGACACGGGAGCCAGTTTATCCAGGAAGGGCGTACTGGCAGCTTCCAGTGTAGTGCATCCTCCCAGCTCTTCCAGAGGTTCTCCGGCCATGCCGTCCCCCAGCACAATTACATATTTCATATTCTCACCCCGCTGTTCCGGTCTGCATTCCCTACTCTTCCACTCTTATCATATGCAGAATCCAGGGACAGTTCCCTGCCTTCTCTGCAAAATCTCCTTCGCTCATTACCGGGGTGACGAATCCGAATTCCCCGTCCAGGCCTTCCACGGTCACAAAGCGGCAGTTTCCAAACTCCGCCTGAATTTTCCCTTCCAGATTTCGGGGCTCGCCTTCGGCCCGCACAAAGAACCGGCGGCGTATCTCTTCCCGGCTTTCCAGTTTCAGTTCTTCCCGGCTCCAGAAATTCATAATATCCTTATCCGGATTTTTCGCCGCGGCGATGATATCTGCCACCACTGCGCTGGCAGTCGGCAGTTTTCCGGCGCCGCTTCCGTAAAACATGGCGTCGCCCAGCATATTTCCCTTTACAAACACTGCGTTGAACACGCCGTTTACACTGTAGAGGGGATGGCTGGATTTCAGAAGAAAAGGTGACACAAAGGCCGCCAGTTTTTCCCCGTCCCGCCGGCACTGGGCCAGCAGTTTGACCGTCATGCCCATCTTCCGGGCATAGGCCATATCCTCTTTCGTTACTCTGGTAATTCCCTCGGTATAAATCTTTTCAAATTCCACATTTTTCCCGGAAATAATAGAGGCCAGAATGGCTATTTTCCGGCAGGCGTCCTGCCCCTCCACGTCCGCTGTGGGATCCGCCTCGGCGAAACCGTTTGCCTGAGCCTCCTTCAGGACCGTGTCATAGTCCGCCCCTTCGTAGAACATTTTCGTCATCATGTAGTTGGTGGTTCCATTCAGAATTCCCGACACTTCTTCAATCTCATCCGCAGTCAGGGAGGAACCGAGGGCCCGGAGAATCGGAATTCCCCCTCCCACGCTTGCCTCAAAAAGGAAGTTTACCTTCCTTTCCCTGGCGATTTCCAGAAGTTCGGCGCCGTGCCGGGCCACCAGGGCCTTGTTGGACGTAACCGCGTGCCGCCCGGCCAGAAGGGCCTGCTTTACAAAGGTATGGGCCGGCTCAATGCCGCCCATCACCTCTACCACCGCCTCGATTTCCGGGTCCTCCGCGATAATCTGGTAATCGTGTACGATTTTTTCCTGAATTTTATCCCCGGGGAAATCCCGCAAATCCAGCACATATTTTATTTCAATCTCCTGTCCGGCCCTGCGGGCGATTAACTCCCGGTTGGTCTCCAGCACTTCTGCCACTCCGGAGCCTACCGTTCCGTATCCTAACACTGCTATTTTCATCTTCCTGCTACTCCCTGCCTACTATTTTTAAATACTGTATTCCGTCCTGCTCCTCCAGCTCGTCCACCATGTCGGAGAGGTTTCCCGTGGTGGGAAGCACCTCCACGCTGAGAGTCAGGGTGGCTACCCCGTTAATGGGAATACTCTGGTGAATCGTCAGGATATTCGCATCGTATCCGGCCACTTTGTGAAGCAGCTCCGCCATCAGTCCCGGCCGGTCTTCCATCTGAATAACCATGGTCACATTCTGCCCTTTTTCATTTTCATGAAAGGGGAAAATGTCATCCTTGTATTTGTAAAAAGAGCTCCGGCTGATGCCGGCCTGCTCCGCCGCTTCCTGAATGGTCATCCCCCGTCTGGTAGCCAGAAGACGCTTTGTCTCCACCACCTTCAGAAGCACTTCCGGAACGGCCTTTTTCTTCAGTACATAGTATTTTGTATTATCCATGCGCACTCCTCTGCTTCAGGTATGCATTCACAAACCCGTCCAGGTCGCCGTCCAGGACGGCGTTTACATTGCTGTTCTCCACACCGGTCCGGTGGTCTTTCACCAGCGTGTACGGCTGCATGACATAGGAACGGATCTGACTTCCGAAATCAATATCCCTCACTTCGCCCCGGATGCCGGAAACCTTTTCCTCCTGTTCCTGCTTTTTCAGAAGATACAGCTTCGCCTTCAGCATCTGCATGGCCTTGTCCTTGTTAAAAAGCTGGGACCTCTCATTCTGGCACTGTACCACGATTCCCGTGGGAAGGTGGGTAATCCGCACTGCCGAGGACGTTTTATTGATGTGCTGTCCTCCTGCCCCGCTGGAACGGTACGTATCAATTTTCAGGTCGTCGTCATTGATTTCAATATCAATCTCGTCTTCAATGTCTGGAATCACATCGCAGGACGCAAAGGACGTCTGTCTCTTTCCGGCGGAATTAAAAGGGGAAATCCGCACCAGACGGTGTACCCCTTTCTCGGACTGAAAATACCCGTAGGCATTCTCCCCGTCCACCTGGAAGGTGATTGCTTTCAGGCCGGTAATGTCCCCGTCCTGATAGTCCAGAACCGTGATGGAAAATCCCTTGCTCTGGGCGTACCGGGTATACATCCGGTAAAGCATGTTCGCCCAGTCACAGCTCTCCGTGCCGCCCGCACCGGCGTGCAGGGTCACAATGGCGTTGCAGGCATCATACTCTCCGGACAGGAGAGTCCGTATCCGGAAGTTCTCGAAGGTCGTTTCAAATTCCTTCAGCTCACTTCGGATTTCCGGAATCATCTCCGTATCGCCTTCCTCCTGAGCCAGCTCAATCAGGGTCTGAATATCTTCCCGGGCCGTCTCCAGATTCCGGACAGTCTTTATCTCATTCTGAAGGGCACTCAGCTCCTTCATGGTTTTCCGGGAAGATTCCGCGTCGTCCCAGAAGGAGGGCTCTTCAATCAGCCGCTCCAGTTCTTCTGCTCTCTGCTCTTTTACAGGCAGGTCAAAGTGAATCCCTCAGTTCCTTAAGTGGTCCCTCATAGGCGTTCAGTTCGGCCTGAAATCCTTCTAATTCTACCACGTTCTCACCTCGATTTCTTTTCTTCTCCTGCGGTTATTTCTTTCTTCCGCAGCACTGTTTGTATTTTTTTCCGCTGCCGCAGGGGCAGGGGTCATTCGGATAAATCTTTTTCTCGGCACGGACCTTCGGCGCCTTTACCGCACTGTCGTCCTTGTTGGTTCCTGTGACTTTTGCCACCTGCTCCCTCTCTACCTTCTGCTCAATCTTCACATGGAAGAGAAGGCGTACCGTATCCCGGGTAATGGCCTGAGTCATCTCTCCAAACATATCATATCCCAGCATTTTGTACTCTACCAGGGGATTTCTCTGCCCGTAAGCCTGCAGTCCGATTCCCTGACGGAGCTGATCCATATCGTCGATATGGTCCATCCATTTCGCATCAATGACACGGAGCAGGAATACCCGTTCCACCTCCCGCAGGTGCTCTGCTTCCGGGAACTCTGCTTCCTTGTCCTCGTAGGCCTTGGCCGCACGTTCCTTCAGCAAATGCTTTAACTGCTTCATCTCCATGCCCTTTACGTCTTCCGCCGTTACCGGGGGAAGAGTGGGAATGACTTCCTGCAGGTCCCTGTTCAGGGCGCTCAGGTTCCAGTCCTCATAGTCCGTATCCGGAGAGATAGAGAAATCCACGGCATTTTCCACAAAATCACTAATCATGTGGAAGATGGAATCCCGCATGTTTTCCCCATCCAGTACCCGGCGGCGTTCCGCGTAAATGATTTCACGCTGCTCGTTCATAACCTGGTCGTATTCCAGCAGGTTCTTCCGGATACCGAAGTTGTTGTTCTCTATCTTTTTCTGTGCTTTTTCAATGGCACTGGAAAGCATCTTGTGCTCAATCTGCTCTCCCTCCTCCACGCCCAGGGCGTTAAACACGCTCATCAGACGCTCGGAGCCGAACAGCCGGAGCAGGTCGTCCTCCAGGGAAAGGTAGAAACGGGATTCTCCCGGGTCTCCCTGCCGTCCGGAACGTCCCCGGAGCTGATTGTCAATACGGCGGGACTCGTGCCGCTCCGTACCGATAATCTTCAGGCCTCCCGCGGCTCTCGCCTCATCGTCCAGCTTAATGTCCGTACCACGGCCGGCCATGTTGGTGGCGATGGTAACGGCGCCATGCTGTCCGGCCTGGGCCACGATTTCTGCCTCCAGCTCATGAAATTTTGCATTCAGCACATTATGCTGGATGCCCTTTTTCCGGAGCATTTTACTGAGCAGTTCGGATATCTCAATGGTAATCGTACCTACCAGAACGGGCTGTCCCTTTGCATGCGCCTCGCAGACAGCGTCGATTACGGCATTGTATTTTTCTTTCTTTGTTTTGTAGACCACATCCTCCAGGTCTACTCTCTGCACCGGCACATTGGTCGGAATCTCGATAACGTCCATCCCGTAGATGTCCCTGAACTCCTGCTCTTCCGTCAGGGCGGTACCGGTCATTCCGGATTTCTTCTCGTATTTATTAAACAGGTTCTGGAAGGTAATGGTGGCCAGCGTCTTACTTTCCCTTTTTACCTTCACGCCTTCCTTGGCCTCGATAGCCTGGTGAAGTCCGTCTGAATACCGTCTTCCCGGCATGATACGTCCGGTAAACTCGTCTACAATCAGCACCTCGTCGTCCTTTACCACATAATCCTGGTCGCGGAACATCAGATTGTGCGCCCGCAGGGCCAGAATAATGTTGTGCTGGATTTCCAGATTTTCCGGATCTGCCAGGTTGTCGATATGGAAGAATTTTTCAACCTTCTTTACACCCTCTTCGGTGAGGTTGACGGTCTTCTCTTTTTCATTGACAATAAAATCACCGGTCTCCTCGATGTCCTCGCCCATAATGGCGTTCATCTTGGAAAATTCTCCGCTGGCCTCGCCCCGCTCAAGCTGTCTGGCCAGTATGTCGCAGGCCTCGTACAGCTTCGTGGATTTTCCGCTCTGTCCGGAAATAATCAGCGGAGTTCTGGCTTCATCGATAAGCACGGAGTCCACCTCATCGATGATGGCATATTTCATGCCCCGCTGCACCAGCTGCTCTTTGTAGATAACCATGTTGTCCCGAAGATAATCGAAACCAAGCTCATTGTTGGTCACATAGGTAATATCACAGTTGTAGGCCGCCCGGCGCTCATCGTTGTTCATAGAATTCAGAACCACGCCCACGGTCAGTCCCAGGAACTCATGAATCTGTCCCATCCACTCGGCGTCACGCTTTGCCAGATAGTCGTTGACCGTAACTATCTGTACGCCTTCGCCGGTCAGCGCGTTTAAGTAGGCCGGCAGGGTGGACACCAGCGTCTTTCCTTCTCCGGTCTTCATCTCGGCGATTCTGCCCTGGTGCAGAATAATCCCGCCGATAAGCTGTACCCGGAAGTGGCGCAGACCGATGGTCCGCACAGAAGCCTCCCGGACTACGGCAAACGCTTCCGGAAGAAGGTCGTCCAGCGTCTCTCCTTTTTCCAGCCGCTCCCGGAATTCTCTTGTTTTATTTTTCAGTTCCCCATCTGAGAGCTGCTGCATTTCCGGCTCCAGCGCCTCGATGTGGTCCACAATCGGATAAATCCGTTTCAGTTCATTCTCACTGTGGGTCCCGAATATTTTTTCAATAAAGCCCATATTTTTAACTCCTTATGTTGTTCTGACAAAAATTCACATTCTCCATTTTAACACCATTTCCGCACTTCTTCAATCAGTTTATAAAGTGTTCACACATGTTTTACAACCTTGACATTTTTACCAGTTCCGCATAAGGTATGGCTCCTCCGAACAGATCCAGGGCGCTTCCGATGGTAAAATCCAGCTTTCCCTCTGTCATTTCCCGAAACCGCTCCAGTTCCTCCAGCGAACCGATTCCGCCGGCATAAGTCACCGGACAGCCGTTCCAGGCGGCCAGCAGGGACACAAGCTCTTCCTCCACCCCGGCTCCTTTTCCTTCCACGTCCACGCCATGCACCAGGAATTCCGCGCAGAAGCCTGCCATTTTCTCCAGAATCTCCGCGTCCAGGCGCACGTCCGTAAACGTCTGCCATCTGTCCGTCACAATATAATAGCCGTCTTCCCGTCTTCTGCAGCTGACATCCAGCACCAGCCGTTCCTTTCCCACTGCGTCTTTCAGCTTTTTAAGCCGGTCCCAGTCTACCAGGCCCTGCCGGAAAACATAGGAGGTCACTATCACATGGCTGGCCCCGGCGTCCAGAAACCAGCCTGCATTTTCCGGGTTGATTCCCCCTCCGGCCTGCAGACCCTGAGGCCAGGCCGCCAGCGCTTTTTTGGCCTGGCTGCGGGTGGCTTCATAGTATTCGGAAGAAGGCGGATTCAGAAGGATGACGTGGCCCCCTGTGAGGCCGTCCTTCCGGTAGAGCCCGGCGTAATAATCCGCATCCAGGGCCGAGGCAAAATTGGTGCTTGCCCGGTCGCCTTCATCTTTCAGGCTTCCTCCTACAATCTGTTTTACCATTCCATTATGTATATCAATACACGGGCGAAAACGCATCCCTTTTTCTCCTTTCACAGACAGAATTTCAACCGGGTCCATCCCTGCCGGACCCGGTTGAAACAAAAAATCCGAAAACAGTTTCTGCGGTTTACCGCGTCCGGTCAGTCGTAGTGCCGTTGTCATCTGTCATGTCATTCACTCCGTCCTGCACATCATCGACCGCATCGTCCACGCCGTCCCGCACATCGTCAGCAGCATCTTCCGCCCCGTTCTTCAAATCCTCGGCGGCGTCTCCCGCTGTGCTGTCTTCCTCTCCGCTTGTAGCGTCGTTGACATAACTGTTGTCTCTGTCATCTGTTGTCCCGTCGGTTTCATTTACCGTATCCCTGCTGCTTCCGCATGCGCATGCCGTTACGGCAAACATGGCGCACATCAGAAACACAATCAGTTTTTTTCCGTATTTCATTGCTTTTCTCCCTTTCTACAGTTTTGCTTTTCGGTGCGCACCGGCACTGCTTATACTATTTGCAGAAAAGGAAAAACTATACACCGGAAATAAAAAATCAGAACTGAATCACGTCCTCCATACCGTATCCGCCCGCCGGCTTTCCTGCCAGGAACTTTGCCGCTTCCAGCGCGCCTTTGGCAAATACATTTTTGGAGTAGGCAGTGTGCTGAAATTCAATCACTTCGTCTTCTCCGGCAAAAATCACATCATGCTGTCCGGTGATGGTTCCGCCGCGGACCGCGGAAATGCCGATTTCCGTCTTCTCCCTGGGCTTTCTCACCTGGCTTCTGTCGTACACATAAGAATAGGCGCCGTCCAGAGCATCGTTGATGGAATCCGCCAGCGCAAGCGCCGTTCCGCTTGGCGCGTCCACTTTTTTATTATGATGCTTTTCCACAATCTCTATGTCATAGCCGGCCGGTCCCAGTACGGCAGCCGCTTCCTTCAGAAGTTTTAAAAGCAGGTTCACGCCTACGGACATGTTGGCCGAGCGCAGAATGGCAATGTTCTTTTTGGCTTTCTCCACCTTTTCCAGCTGTTCCCCGGAAAGTCCCGTGGTACACAGAACCAGCGGGAGCTTTTTCTCCATGCAGGCGTCCAGGAGCGCATCCACTGCTTCCGCGCTGGAAAAATCAATGACCACATCTGCCTCCACATCGCAGGAAGCCATGTCGGAAAACACCGGGTAGTCATTGGCAATCCCCTGGTAGCGGTCCACTCCGGCCACAATCTGAATTCCGCCGTCTTCCTTTGCAAGGCGGGTAATTACCTGTCCCATTTTTCCATTGCATCCATGTATCACTGCTCTTGTCATATCTTTCTTCCTCCTTCTCTTTCGTCCGCCGCCGGAAGTGTCAAAGGTCTCTTCCGGGACGGTAAAAGGCGAAATATCTTTCTGACATTTCGCCTTTTTCTTCTCTTTCTGCCCCAGACAGCTTTGCCTATTCTTCCTGGGCCAGGCTGATACCGAACTCTTTCATGGCTTCCTTCAGCTTCGCCGCATTGCCCTCCGACATTTCAGTCAGCGGCATCCGCAGGGGTCCCACGCCCATGCCCATCAGATTCAGGGCCTTCTTTACCGGAATGGGATTTACCTCACAGAACAGCTTCTCAATCAGAGGCATCGCCTTTAACTGCATATCGCAGCTTCCTTTCACATCGCCCTCGAAAAACTTCGCGCACATATCATGCACATACCGGGGCGCGATATTGGCCAGCACGGAGATAACGCCCTTTCCTCCCAGGGCCAGAAGCGGCACAACCTGGTCGTCGTTTCCGGAATACAGGTCTATCTTCCCGTCAGTCAGACTCATAATCTTCGCAATCTGGGAAATATTGCCGGAAGCTTCCTTGATGGCCACAATATTGTCCACCGTGGACGCCAGCTTCGCCACCGTCTCCGGCGCAATGTTCAGTCCGGTGCGGCTTGCCACACTGTAAAGAATGATGGGAGCTTTCGCCTCTTTTGCCACCATGGAAAAGTGAGCGGCCAGTCCGTCCTGCGTACATTTGTTATAGTAAGGCGTCACCAGAAGGAGCGCGTCCGCCCCGTCCTCCACGGCCTCCTTTGACATCTGCACCGTAGTATATGTACTGTTGGAACCGGTGCCGGCCACAACCGGAATCCGTCCCTTCACCCGCTCCACGGTAAATTTGATACAGTCCATATGCTCCTCTTCGGACAGTGTGGAAGACTCCCCGGTCGTTCCGCAGATAATGATGCTGTCTGTACCGTTTGCAATATGGTACTCAATCAGTTCGTCCAGTTTATCATAATTTACGCTCTCATCTTCCTGAAGCGGCGTAACGATTGCAACCCCTGAACCGGTAAAAATAGACATAGTAACCCTCCTGACATCGTAACTTTGATTTACTGCTTTATTTTGCTAAACAAAGTTTATCATCATTTTTCCTCCATGTCAATCGGAGGCGGCCAGGTCCAGACATTCCAGTTTACTGACGGAAACCTCGTAGGCCGTCCGTTTCTGGGTTTCCGTTTCCGAAATTTTTTTCACATAGTCCCGGCTCTGGATTCTGCCCAGAATCTGGATGTGCTCTCCCACTTCAAAGCCGGCGGCAAACCGGGCATTTCTCCCCCAGCAGATGCAGGGAATGTAATCCGATTTTCCATAAGGACGGTTCACGGCCAGAAGCAGGTCCGCAATCTCCCTTCCAAGGGGCGTTTTTCTGTATACCGGTTCCTTGCAGATATACCCGTCCAGAAGAATGCTGTTGGTACGGGAGCCGTCCGGTTCCTCGTCCACAAAAGAAACTTCCCGGACAAACACCGACAGAATCAGCCGGTTCTTCTGCTCCTCATGCCGGTTATAGGAGCGGAACTGTCCGCTGACCGAAATGTACTCCCCTGTGTAGTCCTGGGTTACGTCGATAAGCCGTTCTGATATCATCAGCGGAATCCTGTCGTAGGAGCTGCTGAGACGCTGTACCAGAACCTCCACCATGTAAAATCCTTCCCCAAACACCTCATGGCTGAACGCAAATCCCGAGGCCACCTGCCCCATAATCGTTACCTGGTTGTTTTCAATCATCTTATCTGGCATACTGTCGTAAATCTCCTTCCTTTTCAGTAGCGTATTTTTTACTCACTACTAAATCTATGCCCGAAATTTTCCATTTAGAACCAGATTTCTGTTTTTTTCTTTCTCACTTTCTTGTAAATCCGAAAAAATATGGTAAACTATAACGGTTAATGCTATTATTTATGTAGAGGTAAGGAAGAAGGATACAGTATGAAAATCAAACGCGACGACATTCGAAACATCGCCATTATCGCCCATGTTGACCACGGAAAGACGACCCTGGTAGACGAACTGCTCAAACAGAGCGGTGTGTTCCGGGAAAATCAGGAAGTGGCCGAGCGTGTAATGGATTCCAATGACATCGAGCGGGAGCGTGGAATCACCATTCTCTCCAAAAACACCGCTGTTTTTTATAAAGGAACAAAAATCAATATCATCGACACCCCCGGTCATGCGGACTTCGGCGGAGAAGTGGAGCGGGTTCTGAAAATGGTAAACGGCGTCATCCTGGTGGTGGACGCCTTCGAGGGCGCCATGCCCCAGACCAAGTTCGTGCTTCAGAAAGCCCTGGCCCTGAATCTGCCGGTCATTGTATGCATCAACAAAATCGACCGGCCCGAAGCCCGTCCGGAAGAAGTCATCGACGAGGTTCTGGAACTTCTCATCGACCTGGGCGCATCCGACGAACAGCTGGACTGCCCCTTCGTCTATGCTTCCGCGAAAGACGGCTTTGCCACCTTCTCTCCGGAAGAGAAAACGGCGGACATGACTCCGCTGTTTGAAACCATTCTGGATTATATACCGGCCCCGGAAGGCGACCCGGACGCCGGCACCCAGGTTCTCATCAGCACCATCGACTATAACGAATATGTGGGACGTATCGGTATCGGAAAAGTGGACAACGGCACCATCTCCGTAAACCAGGAGGCGGTTGTGGTAAACCACCACGAGCCGGAAAAACAGACCCGGGTAAAAATCAGCCGTCTCTATGAGTTTGACGGACTGAACCGGGTGGAGGTCAAAGAAGCCTCCGTCGGTTCCATCGTGGCCATTTCCGGTATCTCCGACATTTCCATCGGCGATACCCTGTGCTCTCCGGAGGACCCCCGTCCCATCGAATTCCAGAAAATATCCGAACCCACCATTGCCATGCAGTTTGTGGTAAACGACAGCCCTTTTGCAGGGCAGGAAGGAAAATATGTCACCTCCCGTCATCTCCGGGACCGTCTGTTCCGGGAGCTGAACACAGACGTCAGTCTCCGGGTGGAGGAAACGGAAAACACCGACAGCTTTACCGTGGCAGGACGCGGGGAGCTGCATCTTTCCGTGCTGATTGAGAATATGCGCCGGGAAGGCTATGAATTCGCCGTCAGCAAAGCGGAAGTTCTCTATAAAACCGATGAAAACGGGAAAAAACTGGAGCCCATGGAGCTGGTGTACATCGATGTGCCGGACGAGTTTACCGGAACCGTCATCGACAAGCTGAGCCAGCGGAAAGGCGAACTGCGGAACATGGGCATGTCCAACGGCGGCTACACCCGCCTGGAATTTTCCATTCCCTCCCGGGGACTTATCGGCTACCGGGGCGAATTTATGACGGACACCCGGGGAAACGGTATAATGAACACGGCCTTTGACGGCTACGAGCCCTATAAAGGTGACATTCAGTACCGGACCCAGGGCTCCCTGATTGCCTACGAGACCGGAGAGGCCGTTACCTACGGACTGTTTATCGCCCAGGAGCGGGGTACGCTGTTTATCGGTCCCGGCGAAAAGGTGTACGGCGGCATGGTGGTCGGACAGAACGCCAAAAGCGATGACATTGAGCTGAACGTATGCAAAACCAAACACCTGACCAATACCCGCTCTTCCAGTGCGGACGAGGCACTGAAACTGACGCCGCCCCGGATTCTGAGCCTGGAAGAGGCCCTGGACTTTATTGACACCGACGAGCTGCTGGAAGTTACCCCGAAATCCCTGCGCATCCGGAAAAAAATACTGGATTCCAAAATGCGCCGGCGCGCGGGCAGATAGGGACAGAAACGTCCCTCTCCCGCCACCAGACCCAATGGAGGAATGACGATGAAAAAATACGCAACTGCAATTTTGAGGAACCTGTCCACCTTTCTTGAGATACTGATTTCTTTTATTCTGGCAGCCGGGATTCTGATTCTGACACTGAAACTTATCACAACCCTGCAACATCTTCCGAACGAGGACATTTATCCGAACTACGACGATTTGCTGGCCACCTGCTTTAATCTGATTATCGGTGTGGAGCTTATCCGCATGCTTTATCAGCACAGCCCGGCCACGGTGTTTGAGGTTCTGCTCTTTGCCATTGCAAGGCAGGTAATCATCGACCATTCCAGTCCCGTGAACAGTCTGATTGGCGTCATTGCCATTGCTGTGATTTTTGCCACCAGAAAGTTTCTGTTCTCCAATTTTGACGAGTCAGAGCGTTTCATTTTCCGGGCCTCCTCCCGGGTGGAGCACGTCAATAAAATCATTCACGTACATATTCCCTATCACGACCAGCAGACCCTGCTGGATGTGATGATGGGACGCCTGGATTCGGAGCAGGCTGAGATAGGTGTAGGCTCCTGTATTTACTTTGATGATTTCGGTCTTCGGGTGGCAAAAATGCGCCATGGACAGATATCCCGAATTGAAGTTATCCGGTCCCTGAAGTAAATTTATTTCCTTTTTCGTTGTATGTCTTTCTCAAATAGAGTATAATATGGACATAGAAATCCACGAAAAAAGGAGTTGAGCTGTATGAATTTTATCATTAGCGGTAAGAACATCGAAATCACTCCCAGTCTGCGTCAGACTGTGGAACAGAAGTTAGGCAAGCTGGAAAGATACTTTACTCCTGAAACCGAGATTATCGTAACGCTGAGCGTACAGAAAGAGCGTCAGATTATCGAGGTTACCATCCCCGTAAAGGGCAACATTATCCGCTCCGAACAGGAAAGCAGCGATATGTACGTATCTATCGACCTGGTGGAAGAGGTGATTGAACGCCAGCTCCGCAAGTACAAAACAAAACTGATTGCGAAGCATCAGGGCGGACATGATTTCCGTCCGGAATTCCTGGAAGAGGAAACCGACAGTCCGGACCCGGAAGAAATTCAGATTGTCCGTACCAAACGATTCGGCATCAAGCCCATGTTCCCCGAGGATGCCTGCATCCAGATGGAACTGCTGGGACATTCCTTCTTCGTATTCCGCAACGCAGAGTCGGATGAGGTCAATGTAGTATATAAGAGGAAAAACGGAACCTACGGGCTGATTGAACCGGAATTTTAAATGAAAAAAGAGTTCCGCCTGCGGAACTCCCGCGCCGGGCGCGGTCGCTTTAAGGACAGGCACAGACCACAGCGGTCTGTGCCTTTTTTCTGTACTCGAATTGTAGTGAATTGTAGTCGGGGACGGGTACAGGCCGGCCCGTACCCGTCCCCAGCCGGTCCATACCTGTCCCCGGCCAGTCTATTCTGTAAGAATTCTGCCCTCCACTTCTACGTAAAGGCAGTCCTCTCCTTCTTCCAGCTCTGCTTTTCCGCTGGTTGCCTCGGTCAGAGCCTCTTTCAGATTCTCCGCCTCTTCCAGGGGGACCATCACCTCCAGGAAAACCCGGTCGGTAAATTCGGTTTTCATCACGGGGATGCCTTTCTGTCCCAGAAGGTACTGCAGTTTCCCGTAATCATTATAGTCCGCCGTCAACAGAAGCGGCCGTCCTTTTCTCTTTTCCAGCACTGTGCTGGCCTGAACCCCCGCCCGGGCAGCGCCCTGGTAGGCCCGTACCAGACCTCCGGTTCCCAGCAGGGTGCCTCCAAAATACCGGGTCACCACGATGGCCGTGTCGTGAAAGCGCTCTCCGAGCAGTACGTCCAGTATCGGCTTCCCCGCTGTTCCCTGGGGCTCTCCGTCGTCGCTGAACCGCTGAATTTCCGGCTCCTTCCCTGCCACAAAGGCAAAACAGTTGTGTGAGGCGTTCCAGTATTTTTTCTTCATCTCCGCCACGAATTCCAGTGCTTCCTCTTCGCTGTGAACCGGCCGCACTGTGGCGATAAACCGGGATTTTTTCTCCACGATTTCCGCTTCCGCGCCCTGGTATACCGTTTTGAAGGTTTCTTCCATAGTCTCTTCCCTCCGGCAGCCATTTCCAAAGTTTTTCTTAATTTTTCCATAGGAAATGTGAACTTTTCATTTTTATGCTTTATTTAGATTATCAAGTTTGCTATAATATTGCAAGATAAAGGAGGCAAATATTCATGAATTATGGAAAAAGAAAGGCTTCCCTCAAGCAGAAAGATATTACTTCGAAGTCCGGTATGCGGAAGAAGAAAATCGGTGTCCGGCTGTTTAAAGGTTTTCTTCTCACCATACTGGCATTATGTATTATCGGCTGCATCGGAGGGGTTGTCATTATCAAGCGGGTAATTGACAATGCCCCGGAAATCACTCCGGAAAGCATTAAGCCGCAGGGCTATACCTCCACTGTGCTTGCTGATGACGGTGCCACGCAGACAGCCACGTTTGTTATGGCAGGCGCCAACCGTGTCTATGTCACCATTGATGAAATACCGGAAAATTTACAGAATGCCTTCATCGCCATCGAAGATTCCCGTTTTTACGAACACAACGGAATCGACCTGCAGGGTATCGCCCGTGCCTTTGTAGTGGGCGTTACCAGCGGAAACTTCAGTGAAGGTGCAAGTACGATTACGCAGCAGTTAATTAAAAACAATGTATTCCCCGACTTTGTCAACGAGGATACCTTCCTGGATTCCCTGGAGCGGAAGATTCAGGAACAGTACCTGGCGATTCAGGTGGAAAAACAGCTTAGCAAGGAAGAGATTCTGGAAAGCTATCTGAACACCATCAACCTTGGCCAGAATACCCTGGGGGTACAGGCTGCAGCCACCCGCTACTTTAACAAAGACGTCAGCGACCTGACGCTTTCCGAGTGTGCGACTATCGCCGCCATCACCCAGAATCCCGGCAGGTACAATCCGGTAACCAATCCGGAAGAAAACGCGGAACGCCGGCAGAAAGTTCTGGACAATATGCTGGACCAGGGGATGATTGACCAGGCGCAGTACGATGAAGCCCTGGCCGACGATGTGTATTCCCGGATTCAGAATGTAAATACCGAGTATCAGAACGACACCAGTGTGACTTCCTATTTCAATGACGCGCTGGCGTCCCAGCTGATGGATGACATGACAGAAAAACTGGGATATACCGAGACCCAGGCCTATAATATGATTTACGGAAGCGGTCTTACTATCTACTCCACCCAGAACACAACGATTCAGGCAATCTGTGACGAAGAGCTGAACAACGACAGCAACTATCCTTCCGGCATTCTCTACAATCTGGACTACGCCCTGACCGTAACCCGGGCAGACGGCACACAGGAGAACTATGGGTCCGAACACATCAAACAGTTCGGTCTTGACCAGTACGGAGACGATGAAGGACTTCTGTTCTCTTCCCAGGAGCAGGCCCAGGCAAGAATTGACGCCTTTAAGGCCAGCATCGCCCAGGAAGGGGATACCTACGATGAATATATGAACCTGGCTCCTCAGCCCCAGGCCGCGGTGACCGTTATCGACCAGACCAACGGACAGATTAAGGCCCTGACAGGAGGACGGGGAGCAAAGACCACCAACCGTGGTCTGAACCGTGCCTATGACACAACCAGACAGGCCGGTTCCTGTTTCAAGATTCTGGCTGTTTACGCGCCGGCTCTCGACAGCGCAGGGGAATCCCTGGCTACGGTCCGGGTAGACGAGCCCTATCAGTATCAGTCCACAGGACAGACCGTACACAACTGGTGGGGAGACACTTACCGGGGCAGCGTTACGACCCGGGAAGCCATCGAACAGTCCATGAACATCATCGCAGTAAAAACACTGAACGATATTTCCATTGACCTTGGATTTGAGTATGCCCATGACAAATTCCATCTCTCTACTCTTACCGATGAGGACCGGGTAGAGTCCCTGGCACTGGGCGGTATCACCCATGGTGTATACAACTATGAGATTACAGCAGCTTACGCGGCTATCGCCAATGGCGGCGTATACAATGAGCCCATTCTCTATACCCAGGTACTGGACCATGACGGAAATATCCTGATTGACAATACCACCGGAAATTCCGAGACGATTCTCAAGGACAGCACGGCGGCCCTTCTGACCAGCGCCATGGAAGACGTGGTAACCCAGGGCACCGGAACCCCCGCACAGCTTGACAATATGCCTGTGGCAGGAAAAACCGGTACGACTTCCGATAACCGCGACCTCTGGTTCTGCGGTTTTACCCCTTACTATACCTGCTCCATCTGGACCGGGTATGACGGGAACCAGCAGCTTAGTGATTCCGAGTGGAACTATCATCTGATTATCTGGGCCAATATTATGAACCGGATTAACTCATCCCTTGGGCTGAGTTACAAAGAATTCACGATGCCGTCCTCTCTGGTGCAGAGAACCATCTGTACACAGACCGGACTGCTGGCAGGCACGGGGTGCCCCAGTCTGACCGAATGGTTTGCTGCTGATACAGCCCCCACTACTACCTGCTCCGGCCATTACGTTGAACCGGATCCGGAAGAATCAACGGGCGACGACAGTGACACCGGCGACGGCTCAACGACAGGAGGCACTACCGGCGATACTACCGGCGGCAGTACCGGCAGTGACGATACCGGCGGCGGAAATACCGGCGATAATACTGGCGGCAACACTGGTGGCGGCGACAACACCGGCGGTGGAAATACCGGCGGTGGCGATACCGGCGGCGGTGATACCGGCGGCGGTACTGGTGAGACTCCACCGGCACAGTAAATTAAATTATGGTATAATGTCGTCAGACATTATACCGGCGCCGCCCCGGGCCGAACGAAGAGAGGCATCTGCCCTGCCGGGGCGTGCGTATCCCCCGGAGGGTATCATGTGCGGAGCACATGGTATAACAAAGGAGCAGTTCGCAGGAACTGCTCCTTTTCTATGTTTTGGCAACTGCCCTGTTCTATTTCTCCACATCCAGCACCAGCTTTGCCGCGCCGCAGATACCCGCGTCATTTCCCAGCTCTGCCAGGCAGAAGCGGGTCTTTTTATTGGCAAAGAATGCTCTCTGCTGGAAAGGTTTCTCGATATATCCGAGAAGCACTTCTCCGGCCCGGGACACGCCGCCCCCGATAACAATGACTTCCGGATCGCAGGCCGCGGCCAGATTTGCCAGGGCGCTTCCGAGGATTTTCCCGAATTCTGTCGCCACTTCGATAGCCAGAATATCGTCTGCCTTTACCGCGTCAAACACGGTCTTCGCGGAAATCTGACGGCTCCTCCGCAGACGGCTGGGCGCCTCGTCCTGCTCCAGTCTCCGTTTTGCCAGGCGAACAATGCCGGTAGCGGAGGTGTACTGCTCGAGGCAGCCCTTGTTCCCGCATCCGCAGGGTTCTGTCTCCTGATAATTCACACAGATATGACCGATTTCTCCGCCGGCCCCATGGCTTCCCACCACACACTGTCCGTTGACGATGATGCCGCCTCCCACACCGGTGCCAAGGGTCACCATAATCATATTCCTGCTGCCTTTTCCGCCGCCAAGCCACATCTCGCCCAGAGCCGCCGCATTGGCGTCATTACAGACTTCCACGTTAATGCCGCCGGTAAGCTCCTGAAGCTCTCTCTTAACTTCCTTGTAGCCCCAGCCCAGGTTGGCGGTGTTTTCCACGACTCCATCTTCGGTCACGGGAGCGGGGATTCCTACGCCGATTCCCAGTATGTCCTCTCTGTCAATCTCTCTTTCTTCCATTTTGATATTCAGCGATTGGGTGATGTCCGGGAGGATTGCCTCACCTTCGTTTTCCGTTTTTGTCTTAATCTCCCACTTTTCCAGCAGCTTTCCGTCTTCCTGGAAAAGTCCCATTTTTACAGTTGTTCCTCCGATATCGATTCCAAAACAGTATTTCATCCTGCGGCCTCCCTCTTAATTTCTCTTCAGGTTTTCCTGTACCCGGCGGTAAAGTTCCTGGGCTGCGTTGTAACCCATCCGTTTCTGACGGTAGTTCGCCGCCGCGGACTCTACGATAATGGCCAGGTTCCGGCCCGGACGGATGGGAATATTATGGCAGACCACCTTGTTTCCAAGGAACTCCGTATATTCTTCTGTCAGTCCCAGTCTGTCGTATTCTTTGTCCTTGTCCCAGTCTTCCAGAGTGATAACCAGGTCAATGTTCTGCGTCTCTTTTACACTCTGTACACCGAACAGGGTCTTTACATCGATGATACCGATGCCTCTGAGTTCTATAAAATGCCGGGTAATGCCGGGAGCCGTTCCCACCAGGGTATCGTCGCTGACTTTGTGGATTTCCACAACATCGTCCGTAACCAGACGGTGTCCCCTTTTAATTAGTTCCAGGGCAGCCTCGCTTTTTCCGATACCGCTCTCTCCCATAATCAGCACGCCCACACCCATAACGTCCACCAGAACGCCGTGGATGGAAATGCAGGGTGCCAGTTCCACATTCAGCCACCGGATAATCTCCGCAGAGAAGGCAGACGTCTGCTTTGTGGTCAGAAACACCGGTATCTGCCTCTCGGCCGCCTTCTCCAGAAAACGCTCTTCCGGCTGAAGATTCCGGCAGAACACGAAGCAGGGGATATCATAGGAAAACAGAGTGTCATATATTTTTTCCTTGTGTTCCTCTGTCAGGGACGCCAGATACGTGTATTCCACATATCCGATAACCTGTACACGCTCCGACGCGAAATGGTCAAAAAATCCGGCAAGCTGAAGAGCGGGGCGGTTAATGTCCGGCACCTTTACTCCATGCCCCTCCAGTTCCACATCCGGGGTCAGGTTTTTCAAATCCATCTTTTCCACTATTTTTTGTAGATTTACTACTCCCATATCTGCTGTCTCCTTTACTCTTTATTTATTGTCTGTACTGCGGTTTCTCCGGGCAGAGCGCCCTCATGGAAAAACCGGTACACATCTTTCGCCGATTTTTCATTCATCGACGGAATCTGCCTTAACTCTTCCGGGCTGGCATTTTTGATGTCCTCCAGACTCTGAAAAGCCTTCATCAGAGCCTTCCGTCTGGCCGGTCCCACGCCCGGGATGTCGTCCAGTACCGAATGTACCTGCCCTTTGCTTCTGAGCTGCCGGTGAAATTCTATGGCAAACCGGTGGGCTTCATCCTGAATACGGGTAATCAGACGGAATCCTTCGGAATTCCTGTCTATGGCAATTTCCCGGTTGTGATAGTAAAGTCCCCGGGTTCTGTGGCTGTCATCCTTTACCATCCCGCACACGGGGATATCCAGATGCAGGCGATCCAGCACTTTCAGAGCCACATTGACCTGCCCTTTCCCGCCGTCCATCAGAATCAGGTCCGGAAACACCTGAAAACTTCCCAGTTCTTTTCCGCTCTTCTGTTCCTCCAGGCCGTGACGGAAGCGTCTGGTCAGTACTTCTTCCAGGCTGGCATAGTCATCCGCCCCCTGCACGCCTTTAATCCGGAACTTCCGGTAATCGTTTCTCTTGGGCTTTCCTTTCTCATAGACAATCATGGAACCCACTGAAGCGAAACCGCTGGTGTTGGAAATATCGTAGGCTTCCATCCGTTCCAGGTGGTCCAGCCCCAGCAGGGACGCAATCTCTTTTACCGCGCCAATGGTTCTTCCTTCCTCCCGCTTCAGCCGTTCTCTGTCACGGCTAAGAACCAGCTCGGCATTTTTCTTTGCCAGCTCCACCAGCTTTTCTTTCTCGCCTTTTTTCGGAACCCGGATGCGCACCCGGTGGCCCCGTCTGCGTCCCAGCCACTCCTCCAGAACCTCCGCGTCCTCCACCTCTGTGGGAAGCATCAGTTCTGCCGGGATATAAGGAGTTCCTGCGTAAAACTGCTTGATAAAGCTGTCCAGGATAGCCCCCTCTTCTTCTCCCTCCACAATCCGGAGATAGAAATGGTCCCGGCCGATAAGTCTGCCGCCCCGGATGAAGAACACCTGAACCACCGCATCCTCCCGGTCCGTGGCAATCGCCAGAATGTCCCTGTCATCGCCGCCGGTGCTGGTAATCTTCTGCTTCTGGGCGATATGCCGCACACTGTTCAGCAGTTCCCGGTACTCAATCGCTTTTTCAAATTCCAGTTCTTCCGATGCCTTCTGCATCTTTTCTTCCAGTTCTTTTAAAACGGGCTCGAATTTCCCGCTCAGAAACCGGATAACTTCTTCTACGGATTTCTGATATTCCTCCCTGGAAATATATCCCTGGCAGGGAGCCGCGCACTGCCCGATATGATAGTTCAGGCAGGGCCGCTCCTTCCCGGTGTCCCGGGGGAGATTTCTCCGGCAGTCCCGGATATGGTACAGCTTCCGCAGAAGCTCAATGGTATCCTTCACCGCCCCCGCACTGGTATAGGGGCCGAAATATCTGGCCTTGTCCTTCACCTGCTTCCTGGCCAGCATCACACGGGGAAAATCCTCTCCCACAGTGACCTTGATAAAAGGATAGCTTTTGTCATCCATCAGCATGGTGTTATATTTGGGCCGGTGCTCTTTGATGAGGTTACATTCCAGCACCAGGGCCTCCAGTTCCGAATCCGTCACGATATACTCAAACCGGCGGATATGCGTCACCATCTGTTCTATCTTGACGCCCTTGTTCCGGCTGTCCTGAAAATACTGGCGCACCCGGTTTTTCAGACTGATGGCCTTGCCCACATAGATAATCTTGTCCTGCTCGTCATGCATCAGGTATACCCCCGGCTTTGCCGGGAGTTTTTTTAACTCTTCTTCTATAATAAACGTCTGATTTTCCATAACTGTATTATACCCTGTCATTTCCCATGGAACAACCCAAAAAAAGGGAACGGTTCTTTTCCTGGAAGAACCGCTCCCTGTCTTCTTTATTCAGGAAGGATAAATCCTTCTTCGTCTGTCTTCTGTACCGGTTTCTCCGGTTCTTTCACCGGTTCCGGTTCCGGCTCCGGCTTCTGCTCCGCCTCTTTTGCCGGCTCCGGCTTTTTCTCTTCTTCCGGTTCCGGAATTCCCTCGCATTCCCGGTAAATCTTCATAAATTCTTTTCCGGTAATGGTTTCTTTTTCAATCAGGAATTCTGCAATCTTATCCATGGTAGTCCGGTGCTCGGAAAGCAGGCGCTTCGCCTCGGCATAAGCTTCCTTCAGCATCTTCATAACTTCCTGGTCAATCTCTGCTGCCGTTGCCTCTCCGCAGTTGGAAACCGGACGGCCGTCCAGATAGCGGTTCTGAATGGATTCCAGTCCAATCAGACCGAATTTTTCCGACATACCGTACTGGGTAATCATGGCTCTTGCCACTTTGGTAGCCTGCTCAATGTCATTGGCTGCTCCGGTCGTCACCGTGTCAAAGACCAGTTCCTCCGCGGCCCGGCCTCCCAGGTATCCTACCAGCATGGCCTCCAGTTCCGCCTTGGTGTTTAAGTACTTCTCTTCCTCCGGCGTCTGCATCACATAGCCCAGAGCTCCCATGGTTCTGGGAACAATCGTAATCTTCTGAACCGGTTCCGAATCCTTCTGAAGCGCGCTGACAAGGGCATGTCCCACCTCGTGGTAGGAAACAATGCGGCGTTCCTTCTGACTCATAATCCGGTCTTTCTTTTCCTTACCCACCAGCACGACTTCCACAGCCTCAAACAGGTCTGCCTGGGAAACTGCATTTCTTCCGTGCTTTACTGCATTGATGGCGGCCTCGTTAATCATGTTGGCCAAATCGGAACCCACCGCACCGGAGGTGGCCAGGGCGATTTCTTCCAGGTTGACGGTTTCATCCATCCGCACATCCTTGGAATGTACTTTCAGCACATCGATTCGTCCCTTCAGGTCCGGCTTCTCCACGATAATCCGCCGGTCAAACCGTCCCGGTCTCAGCAGGGCCGGATCCAGAATCTCCGGACGGTTGGTGGCCGCCAGAAGAAGAAGCCCCTTGTTGGTATCAAATCCGTCCATCTCCGCCAGGAGCTGATTCAGCGTCTGTTCCCGTTCATCGTTGCTTCCCAGGGAATTGTCCCTGCTCTTTCCGATGGCATCAATCTCGTCAATGAAAATAATGCAGGGAGCCATGGACTGGGCCTGTTTAAACAGGTCACGGACACGGGACGCACCCACACCTACGTACATTTCTACAAAGGCGGAACCGGAAAGGGAGAAAAACGGTACCTTCGCCTCGCCTGCCACGGCCTTTGCCAGAAGCGTCTTACCGGTTCCCGGAGGGCCTACCAGCAGCGCTCCCTTGGGAAGTCTGGCGCCGATTCCCGTATATTTTCCAGGATTGTGAAGGAAATCCACCACTTCCTGGAGCGATTCCTTTGCCTCATCCTGACCGGCCACGTCCTTAAACGTAACACCGGTCTGCTTTTCCACATACATCTTGGCGTTGCTCTTTCCAACGCCCATCATTCCTCCGCCTTTGGACATTTTCCGGGTAAAATATACCAGCAGAATGCCGATAAGTACAAGCGGCAGTACTGCATTCAGGAAAAAGCTCAAAAACAGTGCCGACGTGGAATCCGGAATTTCCTGCTGATATTCCACTCCGGCTTCATAAAGCCTGTCTGACAGCGTATCATCATTTACAATCCCTGTATAGTACACTGTCTCGTTTTCCCCGCCGCCGAAAAGGCCTCCGCCGCTTCCGGAATCCGCGCTGTCGTTGACAGAATTTCCAATCACATCGCTCTCTGAAGAGCCGCTCTGCTGTTTTTCACTTTCTGATTTTGGCGTAATCACGATACGGTCCGACTGGATAACAACGCTTTTTACATCTCCATCGTCCACCATTTCCAGGAATCTATCATAAGAAATCTCCTGTGCACTGGTATCCTGGCGAAGCTGATACAGAGCACCCACAAGCACCATGCAGAGCAGGGCTGTCAGAATGATAATTCCCCAGCCCTGCCGGTTATCTTTATTATTTCGGTTATTCTGGTTATTCCGATTATTCTGATTATTCATAAGTACCTCCTAATACTGTCTTTTCTATTATAAAGAGCGGGAAATCATAAATCAATAAAAAGATTATGAAAAGATTGTAAAAACCTCATATTTTATAGTATACTGAACCTGGTATGTGTATACTCCAGAAGCCGGTTTTCCGGGCTTTCGGAGTATAATTCGGAAGAAGAATACAGTAGAGGGAGAACGTACGTATATGAGAAAAGGTTTCGACAACGAGAAATATCTGACCATGCAGTCTGCTCACATTCGTGAGCGAATCAATAAATTTGACAACAAACTATACCTGGAATTTGGCGGGAAGCTGTTTGACGACTATCATGCTTCCCGGGTACTTCCGGGCTTTCAGCCGGACAGCAAGCTTTCTCTTTTAAAAGAGCTGTCCGACACCGCCGAGATTGTCATCGTCATCGGCGCCCCGGACATCGAGGCCAACAAAATCCGGGGAGACCTTGGAATCACTTATGACACGGACGTCCTGCGTCTGAAAGACGCATTTGAAGAAAACGGACTGTATGTGGGAAGCGTGGTTATCACCCAGTATTCCGGCCAGAACAGCGCCGATTTATTCAAGGGCCGGCTGGAAAAACTGGGCATTCCCGTTTACATCCACTATGTCATCGAAGGGTATCCTTCCGACATTCCGCTGATTGTAAGCGATAACGGATACGGCAAAAATGAATACATTGAGACAACCCGTCCCCTGGTTGTGGTAACAGCGCCGGGACCGGGAAGCGGGAAAATGGCCACCTGCCTCTCCCAGCTTTACCATGAACACAAGCGGGGAATCCGGGCCGGGTATGCCAAGTTCGAGACTTTTCCTATCTGGAATATTCCACTGAAACATCCCGTAAACCTGGCATATGAGGCCGCCACGGCAGATTTAAATGACGTCAATATGATTGACCCCTTCCACCTGGAAGCCTATGGGGAGACTACCGTAAACTACAACCGGGATGTGGAGATTTTCCCGGTTCTAAATGCCATTTTCGAACGGATTTACGGGGAAAGTCCTTACAAATCCCCCACAGACATGGGCGTCAACATGGCCGGGAACTGTATCTGCGACGACGAGGCCTGCCGGGAGGCATCCTGCCAGGAAATCATCCGCCGGTACTATCTGACCATGGACCGGTTTCTGGCGGGTCTGTGCCCCAGGGACGAGGCCTATAAAATCGAACTGCTGATGAAGCAGGCCGGTATCACCGTGCATGACCGGAAGGTCGTGGATATCGCCCTGAGCCTTGCCGAAAAGACTCAGGCTCCGGCGGCGGCCATGGAACTGGAGGACGGAACTGTCGTGACAGGAAAGACCTCCCGCCTTCTGGGGGCCTCCGCAGCCCTGATACTGAACGCCCTGAAGGCCCTTGCCGGTATTTCTCACGAAACCAACGTGATTGCCCCGGCGGCCATCGAGCCGATTCAGAAACTGAAAACAGAGTACCTGGGTGGGAAAAACCCCCGGCTTCACATAGACGAAGTACTGATTGCCCTTTCCAGCACGGCCTCCTTTGATGAGACCGCACGGCTTGCCCTTAAGCAGCTGCCCCGGCTGAAAGGCTGTCAGGCCCACACCTCCGTCATGCTGGCCAATGTGGATATCCGGATGTTCCAGAAACTGGGAATTCAGGCCACCTCAGAGCCAAAATACGAAAAAAAACCTCTGTATCAGTAATTTCGCCTTTATTTTTTCTCCGAAGAGGTGTATAATCGAAAAGTATTTTTTTAAGAGAAACTTTTCACAAACCACAAGGAGGAAACCATGGCAGTAAAGTATGTATTCGTAACCGGCGGTGTTGTCTCTGGTCTTGGAAAGGGCATCACCGCCGCTTCACTTGGACGTCTGCTTAAGGCCCGGGGCTATACCGTGACCATGCAGAAATTTGATCCTTATATCAACATCGACCCCGGCACCATGAACCCGGTTCAGCACGGCGAGGTCTTTGTCACTGACGACGGAGCCGAAACCGACCTGGACCTGGGACATTACGAACGCTTCATTGATGAAAGTCTTACGAAAAATTCCAACGTAACCACCGGGAAAATCTACTGGTCCGTACTTCAGAAAGAACGCCGCGGCGATTTTGGAGGCGGCACTGTCCAGGTTATTCCTCACATCACCAACGAAATCAAGAGCCGCTTTTACCGGAATCCTTCTGCTTCCGACACGGAGATTGCCATTATTGAAGTCGGTGGAACGGTGGGTGACATCGAAAGCCAGCCTTTCCTGGAATCCATCCGTCAATTCCAGCATGATAAAGGACACGAAAACGTTATCCTGATTCACGTAACCCTGATTCCCTATCTGAAGGCCTCCCAGGAAATGAAAACGAAGCCTACGCAGGCAAGCGTAAAAGAACTCCAGGGAATGGGAATTCAGCCGGATATCATCGTGTGCCGTTCCGAGCATCCTCTTAACAGCGGAATCAAGGATAAAATTGCGCTCTTCTGTAACGTTCCTGCCAGCCATGTCCTGCAGAATCTGGATGTAGAATATCTGTACGAGGCGCCTCTGGCCATGGAAAAAGAACACCTGGCATCAGTTGTCTGCGAATGTCTGCATCTGGACTGTCCGGAACCGGACCTGAAGGACTGGTGCGAAATGGTGGAATGCCTGCGTCATCCCACCCAGGAAGTTACCGTTGCACTGGTTGGAAAATATATTCAGCTCCATGACGCTTATATCAGCGTAGTGGAAGCCCTGAGGCACGGCGGTATCTACAGCCACACCACCGTAAACATCAAATGGGTGGACGCGGAAACGGTTACCCCTGATAATGTGGAGGAACTTCTGGGAGACGTCAGCGGCGTGCTGGTTCCCGGCGGATTCGGTTCCCGCGGAATCGAAGGAAAAATCGAGGCCATACACTACGCACGGACTCACGGAATTCCCTTCCTGGGGCTGTGTCTCGGCATGCAGCTTGCCATCGTGGAATTTGCCCGGAATGTGCTGGGCTGGAACGACGCTCACAGCGCAGAGCTGAAGTCCGACACCACCCATCCGGTAATTCACATCATGCCGGACCAGGAGGGTATCGAGGATATCGGCGGCACACTCCGTCTCGGTTCCTATCCCTGCGTGCTGGATGAGTCTTCCAAAGCCTACCAGCTTTACGGGAAAAAAGAAATCCACGAACGGCACCGGCACCGCTATGAAGTAAACAACGACTACCGGGACAACCTGAAAGAAGGCGGTATGCTTCTTTCCGGACTCTCCCCGGACGGACGGATTGTGGAAATGATTGAGATTCCGGAGCACCCCTGGTTTATCGGTACCCAGGCACATCCGGAGCTGAAATCCCGCCCCAACAAACCCCATCCGCTCTTTAAGGGATTTGTGGAAGCGGCGCTGAAACACAGCAGAAAAGAAGATTAGTTTTGTTTTTTCATCCCCGGTTCCGGTCTTCCGGCCGGGGATTTTTCTTCTATTGATTCGTCAGGTATGATTGTCCAAATCACGCCTGACTAATTCCAAACTTATGTTAAATGGAGTTGTAAACTTATGCCGCAAGAATTGAATACAAAAAATATAGTGTATCAAAAAAACACATTATGCTATGAAGATTACTGCCTATTAAGAAAAAGTGCAGGCTGGAGCCTTTTTTCCAGGGAACAGACAATGATGGTGCTGACCAGAAGCATTTGTACCGTAACAGCTTCCGAAAATGGTCAGGCAGTTGGCATGGGCAGATTAACAGGAGACGGCATCTATCTGATGATAACTGATGTGGTGGTCAGTCCAGCTTTTCAGAAAAAGGGAAAGAACCATTTTATGAAAAACTGGGATTTGAGACTATTCCAAATGACCACTGCGGTTCCGGCATGAGAATGATGGTGTACGTCCAGTAATTTTCAAACTGGAGGCCTATGAAGACGAGGAAGAACCGGTTTTCTGATTTCCACAATTCTGTCGGTCACAGTTGCAGTTCCGTATCATACAAGCAAATATCAGAATGAGACGGAGCAGGGATTATCTGAAGTACTCCCTGCTCCGCTCTTTCTTACCTTTGAAAAATTATTCCCGTCCCCGTTACTGTTTCCGGTTCCGTTTCTTCTGCCGGTGATTTACAGATAAAACTGTAATCATACAGAGCAGGCTCATAATAAAGACAACGCACAGAACGCCTGCTGTCACCATCGCTCCATTCCCTGCCGGGCGGATGCAAAAAAGAAATCTGCGGCATTCTGGTGTCCCCTCAAAAATTCCAGAAGTTTATGCTGCTGAATCAGCTCGTATACCGCAAGACATAACATCAGTATCAGGGATGTATAATTAAGCAGACATGCCAGTTTAAAAAACGTGCAGATTTTCTTTGACAGATATCCCTTCTGTCCATTTGGACGGTTGCCAGATTTCCCCTCTGTTTCCTTACGTATTTCCACTTTTTCTACTCTCCTTTTGCTCAGTCTTCGAAATAAAATAAATCTTCAAATTTTTTATCAAGAGCTATACAGAGAATAAGTGCTAATTTCGCAGTCGGATTAAATTGTCCCGTCTCAATAGAACTAATCGTATTCCGGGAAACACCTACCATCTCCGCCAGCGCTGACTGGGACAGATTTTTCTCTGCTCTTACTTTTTTAAGATTATTTCTTAAAATCAGTTTATCATCCATTAAAATAACCCCATACAAAATCTATAAAATGAGTAACCAGCACATATCAAAAGTATAATTCCGGAAATGATATGCCATTTATTCTTTAATTTAATACCTTCATAAGCGAAGCCCAAACCAGATGTACAAAACAGTAATGATATTATATCTGCCGGTGACTGTGTGCGGACCAGATTAATTATCATAATAGTCGCTCCCAAAACAATCAGTCCCCACAGCGAAAAAGCATCTCTTTTTACACGTACTTCCTTTTCACGTTCATCGCCCAGTAAATTTTCCTTTTTTGCTTTCGCCAGAATTTCATCTTTTTTCATGGATAATCCCTCCTTCGTTGACAAGTTTTCTTGTCAGCATCAGAATACCATCGTCAAGTGTACTTGTCAATATGTTTTGCCAAGTTTTCTTGTCGTTTTTAAAGGACTGCCTCCCGGCTACGAGCCTTCAGCTCGCCTCCTCCCGGCTACGAGCCACAGCTCGCCTCCGCTGGCTACGAGCCACAGCTCGCCTCCGCTGGCGCTTCGCCTCGCTGAAGGCTGTCGCCAGACACAAGAAGAAAGGTCCCCCGGGAAACGGCTCCGTGTAAACACGGGCAGTTTCCCGGGGGACCTTCCTCTTATGCCTGGCTCGTAGCCGGGACAAACTGTGCATTATATAGGTCGGCGTAGAAGCCGTTCTGGGCAAGGAGCTGTTCGTGTGTTCCCTGCTCTATAATATCGCCATCTTTCATGACGAGTATCAGGTCTGCGTCACGAATGGTGGAAAGGCGGTGCGCAATGATAAAACTGGTTCTGCCTTTCATGAGATTATCCATGGCTTTCTGTATCTGAACTTCTGTCCTGGTATCCACAGAACTGGTGGCTTCGTCCAGAATCAGAATTCTGGGATTGGCCAGAATCGCCCTGGCTATGGTCAGAAGCTGTTTCTGTCCCTGGGAGACATTGCTGGCCTCCTCGTTCAGCACCATATTGTATCCATTGGGAAGGGTCTGCACAAACCGGTGTACATGGGCCGCTTTCGCAGCTTCCATCACCTCTTCGTGTGTGGCGTCCAGCTTTCCGTACCGGATATTTTCTTCGATTGTTCCGTTAAACAGCCAGGTATCCTGGAGCACCATGCCAAACATCTGGCGAAGTTCTCCTCTCTGGAAATCCCGGATATCGTAGCCGTCTACCAGAATGGCGCCGTCGCTGACGTCGTAGAATCTCATCAGCAGTTTTACCATGGTGGTCTTTCCGGCTCCGGTAGGACCTACGATGGCTATCTTCTGCCCTTCTTTTGCACGAGCGGAAAAGTCATGAATAATCGTATGTTCCGGATGATAGCCGAACCGTACATGCCGGAACTCTACCTCTCCTTTCAGTCCATCCGTGGATACCGGCTGTTCCGGTCCCGGCGTCTCTTCCGCCTCTTCCAGGAATTCAAATACCCGCTCTGAAGCAGCCGCCGTGGACTGCAGCATATTTGTAACCTGGGCAATCTGCTGGATGGGCTGGGTAAACTGCCGCACATACTGGATGAAGGACTGGATATCTCCCACTTCAATGCTTCCCCGGATGGCAAGCCAGCCTCCCAGAATAGAAACGCACACATACCCCAGATTTCCTACAAACTGCATAATGGGCATCATCATGCCGGAAAGGAACTGGGATTTCCACGCAGACTGATACAGTACCTGATTCGTCTCGCGAAAGGTCCGGGTTACGTCTTCTTCTTTGTTAAAAGCACGAACGATGTTATGTCCGCCGTAAATCTCCTCCACCTGGCCGTTGATGTGTCCCAGATATTCCTGCTGGCGTTTGAAATATTTCTGGGACCGTCCGATAATCATGGATACCAGCAGGGCGGAAACCGGGAGTATCAGCAGGGCAATCAGTGTCATCAGAGGACTGATGCTGAGCATCATGACCAGTACGCCCACCATCGTGGTAACTGACGTCACAAGCTGGGTCGCGCTCTGATTCAGGCTCTGGCTCAGTGTATCCACATCGTTGGTCACACGGGAAAGCACTTCTCCATGCGTGGTTGAATCAAAATAATTCATGGGGAGCCGGTCGATTTTTTCTGAAATCTCCTTCCGCATCCGGTAGGTCATTTTCTGGGAAATCCCGGTCATCAGATATCCCTGAATGAACGAAAAGACTGCACTGACTGCATACAGCGCCATCAGAGTTAGAAGAATCCTTCCGATTGCCCCAAAGTCGATTCCGTTTCCCCCGGATATTTTGTCCACCAGGCCGTTAAAAATTTCCGTGGTGGCATTTCCCAGGATTTTCGGTCCGATAATATTAAAAATCGTACTGCCTGCCGCAAAAATAATCACAAACACCAGGGAAACTTTATAAGCGCTGATATAACGGATAAGTTTTTTCATGGTTCCTTTAAAATCCCGGGCTTTTTCTGTCTGATGCATTCCTCTTCCTGGTCCTCCGTGGCTACTCATGGTCTGCGCCCTCCTTCCCTTCTGTCCGTGCCGGCTCCTTCATATCTCCTTCCAGTTCTTCGGCAGAAAGCTGGGAAGCCGCCACCTGATAATACTCCGGACAAGTCCTCAAAAGTTCCTTGTGCGTTCCCTTCCCGGCGATTTTTCCGCCGTCCAGCATAATAATCTGGTCTGCATGAAGTACAGTACTGATTCTCTGGGCCACAATAATAACTGTACTATCCTTGGTTTTTTCATGAAGTGCAGTCCGCAGGGCTACATCCGTTTTATAGTCCAGCGCGGAAAAACTGTCGTCAAAAATAAAAATATCCGGCTGTTTTGCCACGGCCCTGGCAATGGAAAGGCGCTGTTTCTGTCCGCCTGACACATTGCCGCCGCCCTGGGATACCGGGCTTTCATACCCCTCCGGTTTCTCTTCGATAAATTCCTCCGCCTGAGCTATCCGGGCCGCTTCCTTCATCTGTTCTTCCTCCCCTTCCGGGCATCCATAGAGAATATTGGAAGCAATGGTTCCGGAGAACAGGACGCCCTTCTGAGGCACGTATCCCAGCCGGTCTCTCAGTTCATGCCGGGATATCTCCCGGATATCCTTTCCGCCTACCGTTATCCGGCCGCCGGTCACATCGTAAAAACGGGGAATCAGGTTTACCAGGGTGGATTTTCCGCTTCCCGTGCTTCCGATAATCGCCGTAGTTTCTCCCGGCTTCGCCGTGAAACTGATGTCAGAAAGTACATCTTCCTCTGCCTGAGGATACCGGAAGGATACATGGTCGAAAACCACCTCTCCTTTTTTCTCCGCCAGCATGGAAACCGGCTCTTTTGCGTCTTCAATGGAGGTTCTGCTTTCCAGCACTTCGTCTACACGTCCTGCTGCCACAGCCGCCCTCGGCAGCATGACGGAGACCATGCATATCATCAGAAATGCCATGATTATCTGCATGGTGTACTGGATAAAGGCCATCATATCTCCCACCTGCATCTGTCCGTTGTCGATGCCGTGAGCTCCGTTCCAGACAATGAGAACCGTAATGCCGTTCATAACCAGCATCATAACCGGCATCATAAAAGTCATGGCCCGGTTTACAAACAGATTCGTCTTTGTCAGGTCCCGGTTTGCCTTGTCAAAACGGTTCTCCTCATATTTTTCCCGGCTGAACGCCCGGATAACGGAAAGACCGGTAAGGATTTCCCTGGTTACCAGGTTCAGGCGGTCCACCAGCTTCTGGAGAAGCCGGAACCGTGGCATTACGACGGCAAAAAGGAAAATGACCACGATAACGATAAGCACCACGCCCAGGCCGATAATCCAGAGCATATCCACATTGGTATGGAATACCCGGTACAGTCCTCCGACCGCCATAACGGGCGCATACAGAACCATCCGAAGGAGGAGAACTGTCATCATCTGAATCTGCTGGATATCATTGGTACTGCGGGTGATGAGGGAGGCCGTGGAAAAACGGTCGAATTCGGTGTTGGAAAAGCCGACCACTTTCTGAAATACCTTTCCCCGCAAATCCCGTCCAACACCGGCAGCCGTCAGGGAAGACAAAAGTCCGGCCAGAACACTTGCCAGCATTCCCAGAAAGGCCAGGGCCAGCATTTTCCCTCCTGTGCGCAGGATGTATCCGTTCTGAATGCTCTCCATGTCCATGCCCAGTTCTTCGTAGACCTGGCGCACCCACGCCGTAGCCGACTGCTCTGTTATCATTTCCGGCATATCTTCCGTCATTTCGGCTATCTGGCCGGTCATGGCTGCCCGCTGTTCCTCCGGGAGCATGGCCAGAATCTGAAAGATATCCATGTCGTCCAGATTTCCGGCGCCTTCGCCCATCTGGGATTTCAGGCTCTCTTCCACCTGGTCTGTCATACTGCTTCCGGACTCAAACCCGTATACCAGCATCATCGGCCGGCCCAGAATGTCCAGAAGTTCTTCTTTTTGTTCCTCTCCCGTGCTGTTCATCACATAAACAGCACCGTCGTAATTGTATTCATCTGTCTCCTGCTCCAGCGTATAAGCCGCTTTCACCGTTTCCTGGTCTTCTTCTCCCAGGAACAGACACAGCCGGTTCATCTCTTCCTCCGGAAGCGCCTCCGGTACAGTATCTTCCACACCGCCCTGCTGAATTCCCACATTCACAATGTCAGAAGTATAGGACGGCAGAGACAGGTCGCAGAATGCCTGTACAAATAAGATGACAATGATTCCGGCCACTGTCATCCAGTAAGGTTTTAAATGCTTAAACAGTTTTGACATAATCTGAATCCTTTCTCCGCGCTGTCTGCATACGGTTTTTTTCTGTTTTTTCCGGACGGGCACTGTCCAGGTTCTCCATCATCTGCATTACCAGCCTGCGGAACAGCAGCTCTTCTTCCCGGCTCATGTTCTGAAACATAATATCCTCTATCTCCTGCATGCTGTTTTTTATTTCCGAGAGATAACTTTTCCCTTTCTCCGTCACGTCAATAATCGTCCGGCGCTGGTCTTCCTCATCCGGCCTTTTCACCGTCAGGCCTGACTGTTCCAGCTTCTGCACCGCCACCGTCACGGAGGGCGGCGTCAGACAGATTTTATCTGCGATTTCTCTCTGGGACTGAGGCCCGTATTTCCCCAGTATAAAAAGAATGCCTGCCTGGCCGATTTTCAAATCCAGCTTCTGCAGTTTGTGTAAAAAAAGCTGAATGTATTTATGATTCGCCTGAAAGAGCAGAAAATACGTGGACGTCTCTTCCGGATTCCGGGTTTTCCCGCATTTTATCTCCACGGATGTCACCTCCATTTCATTAGATGTCTAACGGATATTTTAGTAGTATGTCCTGTTATTGTCAACTTAGACACCCTTTATTTTATTCTTTCTTAATAAATTATGCCGGTTTTTTCATTAAATATCTAATTATATAATAGTGTTTCTATAATAAAACAGCCACCATGGCCTTTTCAGTCCATGATGGCATTTTTTCTACTGCAGCATATACTGTTTCTTCCCGTTTTAAGCCAGATACGCCTTCCGCTCTTCTTCCGGAACCAGGCTTCCCCCGGTCGCCCAGGCAATATGTACAGCCTGGCCCATCCTCTCTTCCAGGCCATGGTCTTTTAAGTACTGCCGTCCCTGGGGGTGCCGGAACAGTCCTGTTACTCCCTCAAATGCCGCGCAGGCACTGGGTTCAATAAACAGCCCTTCGCTCTGATACAGCTTCTTCATATAATCCGGCAGAACTTCATCCTGAACCGTAAAGATACCGGATACCAGAGGTTCCATTATCCGGCCCACTAAGCCGGAAGGACGTCCCACGGCCAGACCGTCCGCCAGTGTCTTTCCGCTCAGTCCGATATCCTGCACGCAGATATTGTGATGCCGGCCCGTTTCCATTCCCAGCAGCATGCAGGGCGCCTGCACTGGTTCCACGAAGAAGCAGTGCACGTTATCTCCAAACTGCTGTTTCAGTCCAAAGGTAATTCCTCCGGGCGCTCCGCCCACGCCGCAGGGAAGGTATACGAAAAGCGGATGCTCCCTGTCCACCTGTATCTGCAGGCCCTCCAGCTGAGCCGCCAGCCGGCGGGCGGCTACGGCATATCCCAGAAACAAGTCCCGGGAATTTTCATCATCCACAAAATAGCTGGACGGGTCTGCGTCCGAAAGACGTCTTCCATTTTTCACTGCCCCGCTGTAGTCCGAATCGTATTCTTTTACTGTCACGCCATAGGCGCGGAGCAGGTCTTTTTTCCACTGCTTTGCGTCCGCGGACATATGGATAATCGTCTGAAATCCCAGTGCCGCCGCCGAGATTCCAATGCTGATTCCCAGATTTCCGGTGGAACCGGCCTGGACGGTGTAATGACGGAAGAAATCCCTGCACTCCGGAGACGCCAGCTTTTTGTAATCCCCGCCTTCTTTCAGGATTCCCTGAGCCACAGCCAGATTCTCCGCGTGTTTCAGCACTTCATAGATGCCGCCCCGGGCTTTTACAGACCCGGCTATGGCCAGATGACTGTCTTCCTTCAGAAACAGCCGTCCCGGAAGGACTTCCCCGGTCTGCCTCTGCAGGACTTCCTGCATATGAGGAATGGCGACCAGAGGCGATTCTATGATGCCCCCGGTCTTTTCCGTCTCTGGAAACCGGACCCGGATGAACGGGGCAAACCGTTCCAGCCTTTTTTCCGCATCCCGGATATCTTCCCCGGTAACCGGAGCCGCCTCTTTGGGCGGAATTCCCAGAAGCGGATTCAGCCAGAGCAGTTCTTCTCCTGCGGCCATTCTTTTCTCCACCTTTGTCAGGGCCGGCCTGCCTTTTTCATCTGCTTCCCGGGTAAACTCGCCCCGGATGGCAAAGCCGTGGTCCATGGGACCGCTCCCCTTTCCCAGATTCAGCATGGCTAAAAGAGCGCCGGAAATATAGGCCTTGGCCCGCTCCACAGAAGTCTCCAGGGAGAAGCCCTTGGCCAGGTTGGCAGCCAGGGCGCTGGACAAGGTACATCCTGTACCGTGGGTGTTCGGATTGTCAATCCGTTTTCCTCGGAACCACTTCCAGTTTCCCTTCCAGTACAGCAGGTCGCTGGCCGTGGCCACGCTGTGTCCGCCCTTCACCAGAACCGCGCATTCCCATCTCTTTCCAATGGCTTCCGCGGCCTTGCGCATCTCTTCCTCTGTCTCTATGTTCTGTCCCCACAGGACTTCCGCTTCCGGAATATTCGGCGTCAGAACCGTCGCGATGGGGAAAAGCTCTTCCTTCAGCGCTTCCACTGCCTCCGGGCTTATCAGTCTGGCACCGCTGGTAGCCACCATCACCGGGTCGACCACAATATTTTCTGCCTTCCAGGCCCGGAGCCGTTCCCCGATAACCCGGGTCAGCTCTGCAGAAGACACCATTCCTATCTTTACTGCGTCCGGGCGGATATCCTCAAACACACAGTCTATCTGTTTTGCCAGGAACTCCGGTTCCGCCTCCATAATCGCCGCCACTCCGGTGGTATTCTGGGCGGTCAGGGCTGTTACCGCGCTCATGGCATAGACTCCATTTGCCATCATGGTTTTCATATCGGCCTGGATACCGGCGCCTCCGCTGGAATCACTGCCTGCGATTGTCAGTGCTGTTTTCATTCCCGTTCTCTCCTTTTCCTCTTTTTACGTTTTCTCTACACTTCATTATAAAAGAACGGGGGAACTATGGCAACCGTCAGCCGGCCTGCTTTCAAAAGCTTTTCTTGACAGATCATAAAAAGTATGCTATTTTCTCTATCAGGAAAGGATGTGAATACTGCGTGGACGACGATAGTGACGATACTTCTGCTTTAAATTTTATTCACGCATTCAAAAAGATAGAGTAAAGGCATGGTCTGCCAGGGTAATCCGGCAGGCTGTGTCTTTTTGCGTTTTTTAAAGTTTTCTGTTACAGAAGCCAAATGAAAGAAAGGAAAGAAATAACCTATGACTGGTTCTATTATTTTACTGATTATCCTGATATTTCTGAACGCCGTATTTGCCAGCGCAGAAATAGCAGTGATTTCCATGAACGAAACGAAACTGAAATACATGGTGGAAAACGGGGATAAACGTGCGAAAAAGCTGGCCTCGCTGACGGAACAGCCGGCCCGTTTCCTGGCAACCATCCAGGTGGCCATCACGTTATCCGGATTCCTGAACAGTGCTTTTGCCGCGGACAATTTTTCCGGTCCCCTGGTACAGCTTTTGATTCGGGCCGGAATTCCGGTTCCGGAATCGGTACTGCGTTCCATCGCCTTTGTAGTCATTACCCTGGTTCTGTCTTATTTTAACATCGTGCTTGGAGAGCTGGTGCCCAAACGGATTGCCATGAAAAAATCCGAATCCCTGGCGCTTGCCCTGGCCTCTCTGCTGTACTGGGTGGCCCGGATTTTCGCGCCCCTGGTATCCCTGCTGACGGTGTCCACAAACGGAATTCTCCGTCTTATCGGTATCAGCCCCGAGGAAGAGGAAGACAGAGTGACCGAAGAAGAAATCCGTATGATGCTGACCGAGGGAAATGCCCAGGGCGTTATCGACGAACAGGAAAATACCTTTATCCAGAATGTCTTTGAATTCGATGACCTCTCGGCGGAGCAGATCTGTACTCACCGTACAGATGTTGCCGTACTGGACGTTACCCAGTCCCTGGAAGAATGGGATGAAATGATTCACGAATACCGCCACACCTGCTATCCGGTATGCCAGGACAGCAAAGAAAACATTATTGGCGTACTGGATACCCGGGATTATTTCCGGCTTTCGGAAAAAACCCGGGAAAGCCTGTTTGAAAAGGCTGTAAAACCGCCGTTTTTTGTACCGGAAAACATCAAAACCGACACGCTGTTTGAGCGGATGAAGCAGAACCGGAATTATTTCTCTATTCTGCTGGACGAATACGGCGGCATGTCCGGTATCGTTACCCTGCACGACCTGATGGAAGCCCTGGTGGGTGACATCTACGATGCGGATGATGAGGATGACGGCATGGATATCCGCCAGCTCTCTGAGACCACCTGGCTCATCCGGGGCGACGCAGACCTGGACGACGTGGGCCGGGCCCTTCACGTAAAACTTCCGGACGATGAGGCGGATACGTTCAACGGATTCGTTTATACGGTAATCGACCTGATTCCCGAGGACGGAAGCAGCTTTACCTGCAAATACGAAAACCTGGTCATCCATGTACGGGATGTGAAACGGCATAAAATCGTGGACGCCTATGTGGAAGTGCTGGAAGAGCCGGAAGAAGAAAAGGAAGACTAAAAGGAAATGCAAAGCCTGTGGGAAAACCGCGTCCCCACAGGCTTTTATTCTTCCAGGTCAGCCTGATAATCAATATCCTTCAGTGCCTCTCCGTCTGTTTCCACGGTCAGCACCTCCTCCGGCCACTGCCGCATCAGACTTTTTCCCCCTTTGTCCCCGGAAAGGGACGCCAGACTGGAAAAATATTTTTGCGGCCAGTATACCGGGTTCCCCCAGATTCCCTGGTGAGCGGCACAGATAACTTTCCCCGGCCGGACTCCGGCCAGATTCCATATCTGCTGAATCAGGGCTCCGTGAAGTCCCGGCTGGTCACAGACGGAAAACAGAATTCCGTCCAGTCCCTTTTCTTTCTTCCGGAGGGCTTCCATTCCCAGCTTCAGCGAATGGGAAATCCCTTTTTCCGGATTCTGGTTTTCCACCGGTTCCATTCCGGCTTCGGCGGCAGCCCTGGCAATCTCCTCATTTCCCGTCACCACTGCCCGGCAGACCCAGGGAAAACAGCGGAAGATATCCAGGGCATGACGGTAAAGAGGCTTCCCCTTTACCGGGGTCAGCAGTTTATTTCCGCCAAACCGGGAAGAATCGCCTGCGGCCAGCAGTACCGCCCCGTATCTTCTCCGCAGATGGCCATACAAGGACACTGCCTCCAGAACACCGCCGCCCACGGCCCGTGCCTTGTCCGATACCGTAAGACAGTATTCGGGCTCACATCTGGCATCGATATCACCGATTTTCAGTCCCCTGGTCACAGAGACGCCGGGCTGCAGCATTCCCCGAATCATTCCGGGCATGGCTGCCCGCACCGGCACGCCCCCTGTATACGCCACAATATCGCCGGGACGCACCCGGTCTCCTATCCCGCGGACCGGTTCCATTCTCCCGTCCGCCGGCGCCCGCAGCAGACGCTCTGTCGTGTAGCCGCCCACATTCCCCGGAACCCCGGTATTGGGAATGGCCGTTCCTTCCCAGATAACCCGGCCCAGCATATGTCCTCTCTTTGTCTCCACGACACAGTGGCAGTCCTCTCCGGCGGTAAAGCCGGGGCCCACGCCAATAACAAACGAAGCATCCGTCATCCCGGTTCCCAGGTTGCGCTTGGCCAGAATCGCGTCCACCAGCACATCCGGCTGGAATTCCTTTCGTATCTCTGCCTTTTCATCCACCAGTACTGCAATCTGCCCCTGATTCAGAATTTCCCGCATCTCTTCCGCAGAGGACGCAAGTACCCCGGTAATGCCTTCTACTTCCGCCCTCTTTTCGTAAACTGCCCGGGAAAAAGCCACGGTGCGCCGTACCGTCAGAGGAACGGCAGTCTCTGTCATCACTATCTGATGGCCCGCCCGGTACAGACGGACCGCAATCCCCGTAGCCAGGTCTCCTGCTCCCCGAATTAGTATCTTCATCTGCTTTCCCCCTCCCGGGCCGTCACAATGACCGGAACCCGTTCCTCTCTTTCTATCCATGCGGCCGTCTCCATGGCCAGATGCCGTCTCTGCTCTGTGTCCGCCTTGTTCAGAATCACCGCATACTCCATATGGGGCAGAACCCCCTTCCTTCCTGCCTGAAAGGACAGTGCCAGACGGGCCACATCCCGGGGTTCCAGCACCGCTTCCGGCGCTTTTCCCAGAAATGCCGCCGCCAGTTCCGGCCGGAAGCAGACTTCCTCCAGCGGATGCCCCAGTGCGTCCAGTCCGCAGACCCAGAGTACCCGTTCCGCCTCCCGGGGAATCACCGGCTCCTGCTCACCCGGAAATTTTACCGGCAGTCTTCGTGCGCCGTCCGCCTCCATCAGGACCGGCACCGGAAGCGCTAATATCTCTTTAAACATTTCTTCCGAAATATTTTTCATTCTTTTTCTGTCTGTTTTCTCCCCCACAAAAAGGCAGCCCTTCTCGGAAAGGGCCTGCGTTATCTCTTCCACCGAACAGGGATGATAGAGAAACAGCGGAGAATCTTCCGCATACATATGCGTGGTCGTCAGTACCAGAGGGGTTGCGCCCAGGGCCTGGAATTCTGCCGCAAGTCTTTTGACCGTACTGGTCTTTCCGCCTGCTCCTGTCACGGCAATCCGGGGAACACCCTCTCCTGTCAGACCCAGCGCCTCCCGCAAAGAAGCGGTTTCCCGCAGTGTGTCCTCCCTTATCTTCGCTATCACAGTCCAGCCTCCTTCGTCCGGGAAATAGGGTCCGTCTCTTCCGTCCCGTTCCGGCCGCTGACGTATTCCAGCATGACCGTCAGCCTTCCGCCGCAGACCATTCCCTCTTCTGCCGCTGTCTTCCCGCTCAGTTCTATATCATAAGTTTGGAAACTCTTATCTTTCTTTTTTAGCATATTCATTGCTTTCTCTGTGATTTTATACTCTGCCAGGCCGCCTCCCACTGTGCCGCAGGCAGAGCCGTCCTGCCGGACAAGCATCTTGGTGCCCACCCTCCGGGGCGCGGAACCGCTCCGGGAAATGATAGTGGCAAGGACTCCGTCCATTCCCCTCTGCAGGAGGTCATTCAGCTGCTCTGCCAGGGAACGGAAAAATCCTTTCCCTTTTCCCGACCGGTTTTTCACCTCAATAATTTCCGCCAGAATCGAAACGGCAATCTCTTCCGGCGTCTCCGCACCGATGGCCAGGCCGATGGGCGCATGTATCTGCGCCGTCTGTCCGGGGAAAAACCCTTTCTCTTCCAGCTGTTCCTTCACAAGCGCCGCCCGTCCCCTGCTTCCCATCATTCCTGCATAGGCAAAGGGATATTTCAGCACTTCTTCCAGGCACTCCCGGTCATACTGATGTCCCCGGGTAACCGTCACCACATAACTGTCCGCATCGGGAGCTGCTTTCTCTATGCCCTCCCGGAAGGGTCCCAGCAGCACCTGGTCTGCTCCGGCCTCCGTGGCCGCCCGGGCAAAGACCTCCCGGTCTTCCAGCACCGTCACCCGAAAGCCCAGCATTTTTCCCATCCGGATAACCGCCAGGGCCACATGGCCCGCCCCGCAGACAATCAGCCGGGGCTCCTGACAGAGTCTTTCACAGAATACGTCATATCCACCCAGGCTCTCCCTATAGCAGCCGGACAGCAGTTTTTTCCCGGCGTCCGGCCCTTCCAGCACCGTAACCGCCCAGTTTTCTCCTTTCGGCCATTCCTTTTCCAGACTCTTTATCAGTTCTTCCATGTATCTGCTCCTGTCAAGTTCCGTTTATTTTCCAAATCCGCAGTTGGGGAAGGTGCATACCGGGCAGGAAAGACAGAGTCCGCCCTCGCCCATGCGGGTAAAATCCTCCACGGTCATCCTGTCTTTTGCCGCTATCCGGGGAAGAACCAGGTCAAACACGGTTCTTTTTGCGTACATCACACAACCCGGAAGTCCCATCAGGGCCGTCTCCCCTTTGTAAGCCAGCATAAACATGGCACCCGGCAGAACCGGAGCGCCATAGGTGACGGTTTCCTCTGCGCAGTGCCGGATGGCAAGCGGCGTCCGGTCATCCGGGTCCACACTCATGCCGCCGGTGCAGACAATCATATCCACTTTGTTCTCCTGCCACTTCCGGATGGCCTCCTCAATCATGGCTGAATCGTCATTGCAGAGTTCTTTTCCCACTGTCTGAATTCCGTATTCCGCCAGCTTCTGCTCCACCACCGGGGTAAACGCGTCCTGAATCCGTCCGCAGTAGACCTCGCTCCCCGTAGTGACAATGGCCGCTGTCCGAAGCTGAAAGGGAAGTATCTGAAACAGCGGTTCTCCTTCTCCCAGCTTTTTGGCCTGCTTCATTTTTTCCCGTGAAATCACCAGCGGAACCACCCGCATCCCGGCTATTTTGTCTCCCCTTTTCACGGGGAAATCTCCATGGCGGGAGGCGATTACAATTTCTCCCAGACCGTTTATCCGGTTCAGCCGCTCCCGGTTTACTTTCAAAAGACCGTCCCGGGTGGCCGTCAGTTCTATCTTTCCTTCCTTTACTTCCGAGGCTTCCATGCCCTCTCCCTGGCAGATCTGCCGAAGGATTTCCGCTCCGTCGTTTTCATGAAGCATTCCTTCCTGGGCCTCCCATACATACAGATTTTCCTTTCCCACGGAAAGCAGCACCGGAATATCCTCTTCCGTTACCACATGGCCTTTCCGGAACACCGGACCCTTTACCACTCCCGGTATAATCTGCGTAATGTCATGACAGAGAACGGCTCCGACCGCCTCTTCTGTTTTTACCAGTTTCATCTGATTTCCTCCTCCCGGAAAACACGCCTGCGGGGCATATCGTTCTTTACTTCCCCGCTCTTTCCTCCCGTTTTTTTCTGCAGATAAATCTCTCCGATTTCCATGGATTTGTCCATGGACTTGCACATATCATAAATCGTAAGAAGGGCTGTGCTGGCTCCGGTCAGGGCCTCCATTTCCACCCCGGTCTTTCCCGTTACCCGGACCGTGCAGAAGCAGTACACCGCCAGTTCTTCTTCCTTCATCTCAAACTCTACCCGGCAGCTTTCCAGCGGCAGAATATGGCACATGGGAATCAGTTCCCAGGTCCGCTTGGCGCCCATGGTTCCCGCCGTAGCGGCCACTGCCAGTACATCGCCTTTTTTTACGGTGCCTTCCCGAATGGCGGAAAACACCTCCCGGCTCACCAGAATTTTCCCCACGGCCCTGGCCTCCCGGCAGGAGGGTTCCTTTCCGCTTACGTCCACCATGCGGGCCCTTCCGCTTCCGTCAAAATGCGAAAATTCCATGTGCTACGCCTCCATCTCTTCCGTTTCAAAAGGAAATACAATCCCCCAGTCTCTCCGGATCCGGTCCATCAGTTCCATCATAAAAATACTTTCCTGATGCGGAATCTCCGGGCACTCCAGTTTTCCTTCACGGATGGCTTTTGCCGCAGCCTCCACCTGGTACTCAAAACCGGTAATCTGAGGCGGAACCTTCTCCTCCCGAATCAGGCGTTTCTCCGGCGAATATACCTTCACTGCCGTAACATTATTGATGTTTTCCGCAATCAGGTACCCCTTCGTCCCGTACACGATTCCGTACTGCTCCGTAGCCGCCAGGGCACTGCTCTGGAGGGAGGCCATCACACCGTTTTTATAGGTCAGAATAATCGAATTCTGGGCGTCCACACCGCTTTCAAACTTTACGCAGGCCGAATGAATCTCCGCAATATCATTGCCCAGCACCATGCTGGCAAAAGTCAGCGGATAGATTCCCACATCCAGCAGGGCGCCTCCTGCAAGTTCCGGTCTCAGAATCCGCTCTTTATACCGGATGTCATATCCCAGGTTGGCCGTCAGTCCCGTGATTTCCCCGATTTCCCCTCTCTGAATAATTTCATCAATCATGCTTCTGGAAGGAAGGTATCTGGTCCAGATGGCCTCTGTGATAAAGACCTTTCTCTCTTCCGCCAGCTGCAGAATCTCCTTTGCCTGCCGGGCATTTGCCATAAATGCCTTCTCGCAGAGAACCGGTTTCCCATGAAGGATACACAGCTTCGCATGTTCATAATGATGAGAATGCGGGGTGGCAATGTAAACCAGCTCCACCTCTTCATCCTCCACCAGTTCTTCATAGGAGCCGTAGGCCCGCTGAAATCCCCATTTTTCCGCAAAGTCCTCCGCTCTCTCCCAGTCTCTCGCAGCCACGGCATAGCTTTCCATGTCATCCATTTCCCGCAGCGTCGCCGCCATATTGGAGGCAATATTTCCCGCTCCGATAATTCCGATTTTCATTCTGTCATCCTCCACTGATATAAATTAGTTGCCCACCGCCTTTAGAGGCGGGGGCATCTCCCATATGATATCTTCCCGTATGTGCATACCATTTAGATTTAAATATACCCCACATTTTCTTTCAGGTCAACAAAACAGGCGGATTCTTCCCGGAAAGTCCGGAAAAATCCGCCTGTCAGAATCTCTCTTTATTCTGTATCGCTCTAAGTCCACTGAAAAGCCGCCGCCAGCCGGGTCCGTATCTGAAGTCCCAGGACCGACGCCAGCACCGCCTTGATGACTGCCGTAGGAAGAAACGGCAGTACGCAGGCTGTCAGCGCCGCCGCGACACTGCTTCCCATCAAAAGACAGAACATCAGCACTCCCACCGCATAATTCAGCGCGGTACCCAGCACAAGGAACAGTACAAACATCCCTTTTTTCTGCCGGTTTTTTACGCCCAGCCCGATAACAAACGCCATCAGCGGAAAGGACAGAAGAAATCCGCCGGTGGGCCCTACCAGGCTTGCCATACCGCCGCTAAATCCGGCAAACACCGGAACGCCCACGGCTCCCAGAAGCAGATAGATGAAAAGAGACGCCGCTCCCCTTCCCGGCCCCAGCACAATGGCCGCCAGGGTTACCGCAAACGTCTGCATGGTCATGGGCACTCCCATGGGCATGGGAATGGAAATCTGCGCCATGACAGCCGTAACAGCCGTCATCACGCCGATTCCACAGATATCCTGGATTTTTACCGCTGACTGATTCATATACACACATCCTTTGTTTTTTTCCAGTATACCTGCCCGGCCCTCGATTGTCAACCTTGTTTTAATTCTGGTTTACAATTCTTCCCTGCTTCTTATTTTCCGGTATTACCGGCTCTCTTCCGGCCCAAACACCTGGTTTCTGGCATCTTCCATCAGTTTTTCCCGCATGGTTTTCTGCAGTTCCGATACAGCCGGTGACCAGGAAAAGTGCAGGACTTCCTGGTATCTGCGGCTGGAGAAAGCTTCCAGAACCCGGACCGTCTGTTCCAGTCTGTCTCTGTTTTTCCTGTTTACAAAAGAAAGCGTCCGCCGCATTCCTACGGCAATCTCCTGGCAGGAACGGCAGTCCCGCAGTCCCTCGCAGGCCAGCCATTCATATTGCAGAAGATAGAACTCCAGAGCCGGGCGGCGGGGAATCACCTTCAGAAATTCCAGCATTTCTTCATAGGCCCCCTGAAGAAAGAGGGCATTCAGGATACCTGTCTGAATCTGGGGAGCCAGAGACTGGGTCCGGCCTTTCGCATTTTCATAATAGAGAAGATAAAATCCAAGAATACTCTGCGCATTCCCTTCATTCATAACCCGGGATACCTCACGGGACGCCCCGAACATAGCGTAATTTCCCGCAAACATAATGACGGCAAAATACACCACTGCCGCCAGCACGCACCTGACCACCGGCATATCCGGCTGCAGGGCACTGTCCAGAAATACCGCAAGCAGAAACGGAATTCCGAATCCCCAGGTCTTCTCCGCCATACTTCTGGCCTCCGCCATACACCGAAACAGCGTTTCCGCCGTACTGTCAAAGCTGCACCGGCCCGCCTGCTCCCAGGATACCCGGTACTTTCCCAGCAGACTGGCAAACTGCCATTCCCGAAGAGGCCGCTGGTTCTGCAGAACCAGCTCCAGGGCGGTAAATCCCGCGGAAAACACCAGAACTACCGCGGCCAGAAGGCAGGCCACCCACAGTGGCCAGTACCGCATCCGGTACCACAAAAGTCCCATCACCGCAAAAGCCGCACAGAGATTGTTTCCCAGGATCTCCCGGTTCAGCCGTTTCCGCAGGGCAGCGCTTTCCTCCCACTGCGTTTCCTTTCCCGGCACACTCCGGAAAATGCTCCAGGCAAACAGAGGTATCTGCAAAAATCCGGCAAAAAGCGCCATGCCTCCCTGCCAGATATCCCGGTACCCCAGCAGCAGTTTCCCTCCATCGTAAATCATCACTCCGGCAGCCGCTCCAGAGAGAACCACCGCCACAATCCATCGTTTCTTCATTCTTCCTGCCTCCTTAACCCGCCAGTTCCGGCGTATCATCCAGAATCTCTTCCACAAACGTAAAATTCACACCATCCCCGGACTGAAACAGTGCTTTTACCAGTTTTCCGTCTCTTGCATAATCTCCATCCGCTCCCTGGCCCACTTCCAGATAAAGAATTCCGTCTTCCTGATACATCCGCTCCACCGTATCAAACGGATAAAATCCCAGCGCTTCCTCCACGCCCTCTGCCACGGGAACCGTCAGTTCCTGCCAGGAAACGCCGCCGTCCGTGGTTTTCAAAAAAGACGTTCCCTTTGCCAGAAATCCTGTGGAATCCCCGGACCAGAACATCATGTCCAGGTTTGTCCAGACCGTTTCCGGCAGGGTTACCTGCGTCCAGGTCCGGAAATCCTCCGTCACATACATTCCATAATAGTCATTTCCCAGAGAACGGTCAACGGCAAAGCCGGCATAACACCGGTTCTCTGTACGGGAAAGGAAGGAAGAAGCCTTAAAACCAGCCGAAGCAATCCGGCTCTCCTGCCAGGTCTCCCCTTCATCCGTACTGTATATCAGTACCGTTCCATTTCCGTTATATCCGATAAATCCCGTAAACTCCGGGCTCACCACATAACTGCCGTCCTCCAGCAGCTCGTCATACGTTCCGTTTGTCTCCTGGCAGACCGCCTCATAAGCATTCGGCACCACTTTCAGGGTCTCTCCGCCATCGTATGTTACATACAGAGTTTCATCCTCAATATAGTAGGTCATGGGTTCCGCCGTATTCAGCTTATAATGGTCCGTCTGAGGTTCCCTGGCTTCCTCCTGAAACTGGGGCGTCTGAATCTGATACTCTACGGGGCTCATGCATTCCGTGACAGTCCAGACATTCTCCTCTGTTTTTTCCAAATTCAGCACCATCTGCCCCATATAACTGCTGCCGCTCCCCTCCTGAATCAGGGTCAGGTCTTCGGGGACCTGAAACCCCGTGCTCGCCAGGGAAAACATAAAATCAACCTGTACATAAGGCGTTTCTAAATCGTCCAGCCGCTGAATACTGTAAATCTGCCAGCTGCTAATCCGGTAATCATATGGCACCGTCCAGCCCTCCAGGGAACCGGCATAGTCCTCAAACCACAGCGCTGCCGCCTGCTCCATACTGTCACCGCCGCAGGACACGCTTCCTCCCACAATTTCCGGCGGAACGTATCTGCTCCATACCCATTCCAGGATTCCGCCTGCGATTCCTACGGCCACCGCAAAGCCGAAGACTCCTGCCAGAATTTTCCTTACCATATCTGCTCCTTTACCTCGGAAAATGATTTCACCGGGGGCTGTTTTTCCCGGCGGGTTCCGATTTCTTTTTCCATCCAGACCATACTGTACCAGCGGCCGAATTTATACCCGCACCGGTGAAACGTTCCAGCCAGCCGGAATCCCATCCGCTCATGAAATCTGGCGCTGGCGCCGGTCAGATACTCGTCTTCCTGCTCCGGCCAGGCAATGCAGGCATAGAGGTTCGTGATATTCTGTGCCCGCAGTATCTGTTCCAGTTTTTCGTACAGCAGGCGGCCTCTCCCCCTGCCTCTCTGGTCCTTTCTCAGATATACCGTCAGTTCGGCAGACCAGCTGTATGCCTCCCTTTCGTGAAAAGGCGAGGCATAGGCATACCCCACTGCCTCCCCTGCTTCCTCCGCCACAAGGTACGGATACCTTTTCATAATATCCTTCATACGTTCCGTAAACTCTGCCACCGTCGGCACAGTATATTCAAAGCTGACCGCCGTTTCCTCCACATAGGGCGCATAGATATCCCGCAGGATTTCCGCATCCGCCAGGGTGGCGGGACGTATCGTCATCTGTGCTTCACTCATGCGAATCCATCCTTTCTTCCCTACATTATATAGAAAAACCAGGACAACTTCAATACACACACCGGCGGGCAGAGGCGACGGGTGCGCACGGGGGGTGGAAGGGCTGTGAATAATAACCGGTATTCACAGAAAAAAATGAAAAAATCTTGACAAAGGTTCCCGGGATGTGCTATATTATAACTCGGCTGTTGAAGCTTGTAGGGGATTGGTCAAATGGTATGACAGGAGTCTCCAAAACTCTTAGCGGGAGTTCGATTCTCTCATCCCCTGCTATTAAAGAGCTGGAAATGTTTGAAAAATAAGCGTTTCCAGCTCTTTTGTTTTATCTGGAAAATCAAAAGGTATCAGCAAGGGTATCAAAATACACCATCTGAATTCACATAAAACTTCTCCCTTAGTCAAATCTTAATATTTTCTCATGGAAAACTTAGGAAAACTGTTCCTTTTTTCTGCTATGATAAAATGGATTTTATTTTTGAGGAGTGTTTTTATGTCCGATAATATACTGATTGTAGATGATGAGCCAGAGATTGCAGATTTGGCGGCTCTCTATCTCCGAAATGAAAATTTTACAGTTTTCACCTGCCACACAGCCGCTGATGCCCTGGAGTATGACCGGACAAAGGAGCTGGACCTGGCCCTTCTGGACGTTATGCTTCCGGACATGGACGGCTTCCGTCTCTGCCGGAAAATCCGGGAGTCCCACCAGTATCCGGTCATTATGCTGACTGCAAAAAGCGAAGAAACAGACAAAATCACGGGGCTCACACTGGGTGCGGACGACTATATTACCAAGCCCTTTCTTCCCCTGGAAATGGTCGCCAGAGTCAAGGCCCAGCTTCGCAGATACAAGCGGTACAACAGTCCCGGAAACACCGATTCCACGGACATACTCATTCATTCCGGCCTGGTGATGAATATTAAAACCCATGAGTGCACACTGAACGAGAAGCCTTTATCCCTGACTCCCACTGAGTTTTCTATTTTGCAGATTCTGTGCCAGAACAAAGGAAATGTCGTCAGTTCCGAGGAACTGTTCCATCAGATATGGAAGGATGAATATTACAGCCGGAGCAACAATACAATTACAGTCCATATCCGGCATCTGCGGGAAAAGATGGGAGATTCCTTCGAAGAGCCCAAATACATCAAAACAGTCTGGGGGTGCGGATATAAAATTGAAAAATAAGCTTTCAAAATCCCTGCGTTTTCTGCTCCCCTGTCTGGCCGGAATTCTTCTCCTTTCCGGACTCTTCTACTTTGCAGACTTTATTCTGAACGGCACTTTTGTGGACTGGTTTGAGGGGAATTACATGATTACAGAAAGCCGTTATCTGGAAGAAACCGGCGCCTATACTCTTGTCCGGGAGCCGGACTATCCCCGTATCAAAAATCTGGTCTTCTGCATGGCCATCTTTCTGCTTCTGCTCTTGGGCGCTGTAACTTTTCTCCTCCTGCGGTTTTACTCCCGAAAAAAGGTCCGGCAGTCTGTCAGCCGTATTTCCGGGCTCATAAACCGGTTCATGAAGGAAGAATCCGATTCGTCCGGTATTTTCCCTCCGGAATACGCACAGATATCTGCACAGATGGCCGAAATAAAATCTACAATGTTAAAAAATGAACAGCTTCTGCATGAAGAGGCCGCACGAAAAAACGACCTCATTACCTATCTGGCACATGACCTGAGGACTCCCCTCACTTCCGTCACCGGGTATCTTACTCTTCTGGATGAAGCTCCGGGTATGCCTGAAACACAAAAAGAAAAATATATCCATATTGCCCTGGACAAGGCGCAGCGTCTTGGGACACTTATCAGTGAATTTTTCGAAATTACCAGATATAGCCTGCAGCAGACTGTTCTGGAAAAAGAAACCGTTGACCTTTATTATCTGCTGGTTCAGCTGACCGATGAGTTTTACCCGCTTCTTCAGGAACATGGAAATGATATCTGCCTGGACGTGGCAGAAAATCAGACCGTCTATGGCGATGCGGACAGTCTGGCACGGGTTTTCAGCAATATTCTGAAAAACGCCATTTCCTACAGTTATCCGGATACGGAAATCCGGATTTCCGTTTGCCAGGACGACTCTTCCGTAACCCTTTCTTTTCAGAATAAAGGACCTGTCATTCCGTCCCAGAAGCTGGAACGGATTTTTGAAAAGTTTTTCCGGCTGGACGAATCCCGCGCCTCCCGCACCGGCGGGTTCGGCCTCGGACTTGCCATCGCAAAAGAAATCGTCACACTCCACGGTGGCGCCATCACGGCCCAGAGTCACGATGAATGTACAGTCTTCCATGTCATTCTTCCGCTGCGAAACAGTAAAATCTCTATGACTTCTTAGTCTTTCCTTAGGAATATATCAATCTGAAATTAAAGTACAAACAGCTTCTGTCCGGTAAAATCAGTACCGTACAGAAGCTGTTTTTCGTCTTCCTGCAAAGGAAGAGACACTATTTTTCAGAAAGGAAGAAACCTATGTACCAAAGACAGAAGCACCATATTACGTATGCCCGAAAAAAAGAAAACCGCCGGAGGAAAAAACGCCCTGCTTCCGGTCCGGCAGTTTTCCTGCCAGTTCTTTTATCAATCATTGTGGCCGTAACCGTCCTTCTGGGCTCATGGCTCCGGACAGACACCTCTGTCCTGACCGGCCGGGCCGACTCCCTTTTTATGGATTTATACAGTCCCTGCGCCATCCTGACAGCGGCAGATTCCGATAATGGTTCCTGGGAAACCCTGGCCTCTCAAAACAGTGACAGGAAAATGTACCCGGCCTCTCTGACCAAGATTATGACTGCCCTTCTGGCTGTAGAATACACAGACGACTTTTCTCAGACCGCAACGCTCCCCTACCCTGTTTTTCCTTCTCTTTATGAGGCAAACGCTTCCATGGCCGGATTTAAACCCGGGGAAGAAGTTACCCTATGGGATTTACTTTACGGCATTCTTCTTCCTTCCGGCGCCGAATGCTGTCTGACTTTTGCAGAACATATTGCCGGCTCCGAAGGCGCCTTTGTTTCCCTGATGAATGAAAAAGCGGCAGAACTTGGCATGAAGCATACCCACTTCTGCAATTCTACCGGACTCCATGACCCGAACCACTATTCCACGGTAAAGGATATCTCCATTCTCCTGCAGTACGCTCTGGACTGTGAAGAATTTCGCCAGGCCTTTTGCAGCAGCACCTGGACCTCCACTCCCACAGTAGAGCATCCGGAGGGGCTTACCCTTTCCAGTACCCTGTTCCAGAATCTGGACAGTCCCCGGGTTGCCGGTGGGAATATTCTGGGCGGAAAGACCGGCTATACCCCGGAGGCAGGACTCTGCCTGGCCAGCCTGGCCCGGATAAACGGCCGGGAATATATTCTGGTCACAGCCGGAGCAGAGGGCTCCCACCAGACAGCACCCTATCATATACTGGACGCAGTCCGTGTCTATACCAGAACAGGCGAGTCCACTACACCCGGTAATCCTCCCGGATAAACGGCGCTTCCCGTCTCTCCTCCGTAAGAATCGCGTATTTGCGGGGATGCCGGTAGGCATTTCCAAGGGCCTCCGTCTCCCGGTAGCGCCGAAGGCTTTTCACATCCAGCTCTGCCAGGTAAATTCCTTCCTCCGGCCCGGCCTGCAAAACACACATATCCCGGTCTTCTTCCCCGTCCAGAGGCCAGGCCATTCCGTCAAACAGAGTGGAACCGCCGTTGCAGTCCGGCACTCCTTCCGGATAGTTGCAGGTAGCAATGGCCACCATGTTTTCAAAGGCCCTGGCCCTGAGCTGGGAAAACCGGTTTCTTTCCATGGGACAGGCATTGGGCACCAGAAGAAGCTCTGCCCCCTTCAGCATCAGAATCCGGGCGCTTTCCGGAAATTCCCGGTCATAGCATATCATGGCTCCCACGTTTACTTTTCCTATGGCCGTATCCAGGGTGCACACCTCAAACGCTTCTCCCGGCGTCAGGTTCCGCTCCACATCAAAATCGCAGGTGTGGATTTTGGCATAGGTCAGCACATTCTGCCCATGCCGGTCAAACAGAACCAGGGTATTCCGGGGACCTCCGGGATACTGTTCCAGCAGAGTAATTCCGATGGCCATGTCCAGTTCCTTCGCCAGAGCGCCAAATTCCGTGACAAAACTGCTTTCCAGGGCAACTGCCTCTGCTGTCCATTCTTCCACGGGTCTTCCCTGAATCCGGTAGCCGTTGCTCCACATTTCCGGGAACAGTGCGATATCCGCGCCCGCTTCCTTTGCTTTTCTGCAGAACTTCATTCCCTTTTCCCGGTTCTCTTCCAGGGTCCGGCCGGGACTTATCTGCAGCAGGGCAATGTGCAGCATGCCTTGTTTTTCTGTTTCTTTCTGCTCTTTTCTCTGATTCATTCTCTTATTCCTCCCGATTCGTTCCCTTTTATCTTAGCACAGACCGGAGAGGACGCATAGTCTGTCCTTTCTTTACTTTTTCTTAGTATCTTCTTGACGATTATTTGAGGCTTTTCCATTACAGTAGGTAACGGAAATCGATTTGGAGGTATCTGAAATGAACCATGAAGAAAAGACATCAAAAATAATCGCCGGAATTGCTGGTTCTCTGGCCATTCTGATTATGGCACAGCTTCTTTCCCAGCTTCCGGCGCTTGGGCTTACCCGGCTCTCTCTTCCTGCCTTCCTGGCCAATGCCGTGGCGGGAATCTGTTATGCGGGTATCGCTTTTTTTCTTTTAAAACTGTTTGCAAGACGCATTCTGCACTGTCCCCTTTCCAGCCTGGGCATCCCCCGTTTCTGTATCAGGGGCAGATGGCTGGCAGTGGCCGTTCTCCTTCCTGTAGCAGTAACGGCCTTCTTTTTCCTTCTGCCGGGGACGTTTCTGCCCGCAGATATGACCCTGAACCAGGCGCTGACTTCTCTGTCCGCGGGCGTCTTTTTTACCGGCCTGGCGGCAGGTATCGTGGAAGAACTGGTTTTCCGGGGCGTCATCATGCACCTGCTTGCAGGGAAAACCGGATGGCGCGCCGCCATTTTCTTCCCTTCCCTGCTGTTTGGCCTTGTCCACCTGCCGGGAGCAGGGCTTTCCCTCCGGGACAGCCTCCAGGTTCTGGCGGCCGGCACCCTGGCCGGTATCATGTTCTCCCTGATAGCCCGCGCTTCTTCCGTCTGGAACAGCGCGGCCGTTCATGCACTGTGGAATATCGTCGTTCTTGGCGTATTCCTGCATATCGGGAAAAGCCCGGATTCCTGGTCCCTGGTTTCCTATATCCTGAAAACAGATTCCTTTCTGCTGACCGGCGGAACGTTCGGGCTGGAAGCATCCCTGGCGGCCATCGCAGGCTACCTCGCCGTGAGCCTGCTGGCCTGCCGCAGCCGCACTAGCTCTCCAGACTGGGCCGTACCGCCAGGTCGGACACATCCACGTTATCCGGCTTGGAAACCGCATAAAGCACGGCGTTAGCAATGGCCTCCGGTTCCAGTCCCACATTTTTATAAAATTCCTCTACTTCTGTTTTCGTCTCAGAAGGTGCAATCGTATTCAGAAGCTCTGTCTTTATTGCTCCCGGATAAATGGTGGTCGTCCGGATGCCGGAGCCTTCCAGAATGGATTCACTGCGGAAGGAGTCAGCATGGCTCTTACAAAATGCTTGGTTCCGCAGTATACGGCATTTCCCGGCACGGATTTTGTCCCTGCCATGGAAGAGGTCACAATAATGTGGCCTTTTTTCTGTGCCGTAAATTCCGGCAGTACTGCGGCCATCGCATGCAGCACACCTTTTACGTTGATATCCACCATACTCATCCAGTCCTGAACTTTCAGCTCAGACATATTACTGCCGGGCATAGTTCCTGCATTGGCAAAAAGCACGTCAATCTGTCCGAACTTCTCCTTTGCAAAAGCGGACAGAGCCTGCATGTCTTCCAGACTTGTCACGTCGGCCTTCCTCCAGACCGCCCTGAGCAGGTCCATGAAAAAAATTGAAGAGGAACTGGGCGTTCCTCTGTTTGACCGTTCCAAAAGCAGAATCGCCCTGAATGAAACCGGGAAAGTAGCGGCGAAGTATGCCCTGCGTGTCCTGGAGGCGGAACAGGAAATGCGGGAGCAGACGCTGGCTTTTGAACGAAATCGCCGGACCCTTTCCATCGGGGCCTGCGCCGCGCTTCCGGCCTTTGCCTCCAGTCAGACTGCTCTTCTGGGATATGACAGGGCAACCGGCAGAACCGCTGTCCCTCTTTCCGATACCAGTGCCCGGGCCGACTATTACCTGGTCTGTCTCAGGGAAGAAAAGGAACGCTTCCTTCCCTTTTTTGCAGCTGCTTCTGAACATGCACCGTAACTGCGGCAGAAATAAGAAGGGCCAGTGCGCTGGAGGCGGGAAAGGCCAGCCAGACACCGTTCAGTCCCCATGCAGCACCCATTACAGATACGACGGGAAGGAAACAGCCCAGCTGTCCCAGCAGCACCAGACACAGTGCCGTTTTTTTCTTACCGAGCGCCTGAACCCAGGCTGACTGAACCTGCTGTATACTTCCAAAAAACAGACTGGCACCTGTAATCCGAAGCACCGACGCTCCGGATACCATTACTTCCTGGTCTTTTGTAAATATCCGCATAATAAGTGGTGCGGCTGCCAGAAGAAAGCACCAGGCCGCCACCCCATAAAACCCTGCTATTTTCATCCCCTTCCAGAGGATTTTCTGTGTCCGTTTCGTCTTCCCGGCCCCTTTGTTATACCCTGCGGCAGGCTGGATTCCCTGAATCAGTCCCATGACCGGGAATAGGAAAAACGTCTGAATCCTGCTGATGATTCCATAGATACTGATAGCGGTATCTCCTCCAAAATATTTCAGAAACTGATTTACAATGATAATGGAAACACTGTATCCGGAAGTCTGAAGAAACGCCGGGATTCCCGTGAAGAGAATTTCCCCTGCCAGTTTCCAGTCCGGCCGGAAATCCTGTCTTTGGAAGGTCAGGGTACTTTTCCCGGAAAGAAAAAAGAACCAGATGCTCATTCCCATGGACACGGCCTGGCCTAAAACAGTCCCCAGCGCCGCACCAGTGACCCCCATATGCATACCAAAGACAAAAATCACATCCAGTACTGTATTCACACTCATGGGAATTATCCAGATGAGCATGGCATACCGGCTGTCTCCCTCTGCGCGAATCAGGCTGGAAAAACCAGTGCTGGTTACTGCGCCCAGCAAAATAATACGCATATAGCTTCTGGCATAGGGAAGCAGGGTATCTGTCACCCCTGCCGCATACAGAAGAGGCTCCAGAAACAGAAGGCCCAGCACAGTGATAAGAATCGCCACCGTATAAAATATCAGAAAGGTATTCGCCGCCAACCGCATCTGTCCCGGCACCCCGGGAAACAAAAACAGTATCAAATAAATTATAGAGATTATACGCCATTACACCGGCAACAGAGGGCAGGGTCAGTTTCCATATCAGCCTTGACACCGGCATTTCTTCCATCATTCTGCTTCTGTCTTCCATGTCAGTCCCCTCTTTCCAGAAAGTCCAGACATTTCCGAATCCCGTAAAGGGACCACAGATACTGAAGCCGGCCATACAGAAATCCATACCGGAAAATTTCTGCGGCCATGATAACCAGAATATAAAGCCGGTAAAGCTGAAACCGTACAGCGTCTTCCTCTGTATAAACCTTCTTTTCCGGACTGGCCTTTAAATACCCTTCCAGAAACACCCTCTCACGCCGGATATCATCTGTAAAAATAAAAGCCGTAGGGAAATCCGCGACCGGGTCGCCCCAGAATGCCCTTTCCAGATCCAGAATTCCTTCTATCCTGTATTCCCCGTTTTCTTTTTTGACAAACACATTTCCCTCATGGCAGTCATACTCTACCAGGGCGGCTGTCTTCAAATCTTCCAGATATCCGGCGTATTTTTTCAGCACCCGTTCAATCCGCTCATAAGGTATCTTCGTTTTCCGGTCACGGCAGTCTTTCAGAAGCTGACCAAACATCTGAAGGAATGCTTCTTTCCACGTGGGGTACTGCTTTTTTCTGTCTGTCGTAAAATATCCGAAATAAGGCCCTTTAATCTGATGCATCTGCGCCAGACAGCCGGCCAGCTCCGCCAGCAGTCTGTCCCTGTTTTCCCTGCTCATTTTTTTGGCCACACTGGACAGCGGCACCCCTTCCATGGCTGTCATAAAAAAATAATTGGCAGGAATATGCTCTTTACTAAAATCATAAGCCAGAACCCGTGGCGCCGGAACCGTGGTCTGTTCCTCCAAAAGGCGAAAGCACTCCACCTCTGTAGGCATCACATCCTGCTCGTAGGTCAGAAGAGGCGTTCCCGGCTTTACGCCTACCTTCAGTACAACCGTATCCTGTTCCCGAATCCGTTCCATCCGGTAAATGGCGTTGAACATGCCGCCCTTCAGTTCCCTGATGTTTTGTATCTCACAGTCCTTTCCCAGATTTATCCTGGCCAGTTCTATGATTTTGTCCTCTGACAGATGCGTTTTTGTTCTGCTTCTCAATGCCCTCTCTTCCTTTCTGTCTGCTGATTTCACTGCCATTATAGCAGACAGAACCTTCCTGCATACTTTCCTGACCCGGCAGAAATCTTTCCTGAAACGTTCTTCTGTATTCTCCAGGCGTCATGCCAAACTGTCTTGAAAACTGTCTGTAAAGACCGGAAACACTGACATATCCAAGCTGTTCTGCCACTTCTGCCACAGAATTATCTGTATCCAGCAGCATGCGGGCCGCTTTTTTTTGCCGGCTCTCTGTTGCCAGTTCCCGAAAGTTCCTGCCCGTATTCCCTTTTATCAGCTTTCCCACATAATCGGCACTGTACCCCTCTGCTTTTGCAAACGCTTCCAGGGAGGGCTGCCCGGCAGTCTCCTCCAGCCAGCGGTAAAGCCAGGAGGGAATGGAGCATTTCAGAATAACGTCTTCCGTTCCACATCGTTCCATGCTGTGTACCGCTCCGGGCGGCAGGAGGCAGGCCTGATGGGATTCCAGGACCAGAGAACGGAACCTGCCTTCCTCTTTCACCGTCTGCCGGCACCGGCCGCGCAGTACATATATCAGTTCATAAAAGCTGTGCGTGTGCAGATAGGGTACCTGGCTCAATGTATGTTTACTTATCTGAAAGGTATGACAGCTCCGCACTGGAACCGGTCCCTGCTCTCCCAGAGATGTCAGGGAACCTGACCGGAAGATAACTGCCAGATTCCTGCTCCAACCGGAAAGCGCCTCCAGTACCTCTTCACTGTTTGCAAAATCCGCCTGAATCATTTCCCGAATACTGCGGGAAAACTGATAGGCCTTCTTCTCTCTTTGTTCCTGCCCTTCCAGTATATCCCATATCTGTTTCTCCATAGTCCTGCCTCCTAAAAATGTCCTTCCCGCACGCGGCAGTCTTTATTATAAATCCTGTGTATTTTTCGCCGGAAAAACCCGAAAAAAAGCCGGAACGAAAAGCAAATCCATGGTTTTCCCGCCCTGCTTCCGGTGCTATACTGATAGTATAAAAAGGAGGAATCAGATATGTCAACACAGAACCCCGTCCCCGGAACAGGGGGCAATCATTACATTCCTTATGAAGAAAGAACCGGAGCAGAATCCGTCGTGTATTTTACCAGAGATTTATCTGCGGAAGGACTTCGGAAGATTTATCAGCGAATCTGTCAGAACCTGACGGGAAAAACCGGCATCAAGCTGCATACCGGCGAACCCCAGGGACCGAATATCATTCCCCCTCCCTGGGTAGAATCCCTGATTCAGACCGATTTACCGGACGCCTCCATTGTAGAGACCAACACGTACTACGACGGCGGACGGTACACCACAGAACAGCACCGGGAAACCCTGAAAGTCAACGGCTGGACCTTCTGTCCGGTAGATATCATGGATGAAGAGGGAACCACCGCTCTTCCTGTTAAGGATGGCAAGTGGTTTACCGAAATGCACATGGGAAGCCATATTCTGAACTATGATTCTCTGTTTGTGCTGACCCACTTTAAAGGACATACCCAGGGCGGTTTCGGCGGTTCTGCCAAAAATATCGGTATCGGCTGTGCGGACGGCCGGATTGGTAAGGCCATGATTCACACCACTCCCGGCTCCAGTGACCAGTGGGATATCGCAAAAGAAGAATTCATGGAACGGATGATGGAATCCGCCAAGGCCGTGGTGGACCATTTTGGCGAACACATCAGCTTTGTCAATGTACTCCGGAATATGTCCGTTTCCTGCGACTGTGAGGGCGTGGCGGCCCAGCCCGTAGTAACGCCCAATATCGGTATCCTGGCGTCCCTGGACATTCTGGCCATCGACCAGGCCTCCGTGGACCTGGTATATGCCCTGAAGGAAGAGGACTATCACGACCTGGTAGAACGGATGGAATCCCGCCACGGACTCCGGCAGCTCACATATATGAAAGAACTTCATATGGGAAATGACCGGTATCATCTGATTGATATCGACAACGGAGACAAAGAGATTACGCTCCAGGAAGCGGTAAAAGACGTCGTTCCTTTCACAAAGGAATAACTTCCTGCGGCTCTCCGGTTTTTATCCTTCCAAACCGGAGAGCCCGCCCAGTCGGCTTTTGAAATCTGTATATCCGAATTTCCGAAGACATTTCAACTTTCCACCCTCCTGCAGAACAAAAATACCCGGAAGCGGCATCCCGTTAAAGGTATTGTTTTTGCAGGTGGTATAGATAGCCATGTCTCCAAAAAGAAGCAGTTCTCCCTCCCGAAGGGACCCGTCAAAGCTGTAGTCCCCGATTACATCCCCGGCCAGACAGGTGGGTCCGCCCAGCCGGAAGGTTCTCTTTTTTTCACCGGGATTACCGGCCCCGTAGAGGGGCGGGCGATAAGGCATTTCCAGCACATCCGGCATATGACAGGCGGCGCTGGTATCCAGAATCGCCAGTCGGAATTCTCCATTTTGCAGCACATCCAGCACCCGGCAGGCAAGATAGCCCGCGTTCAGGGCGCAGGCCTCGCCCGGTTCCAGATAGACTGTAACGCCCCAGGTCTCCTGGGCTTTGCGGATACATCTTTCCAGACGGTCCACCTCATAGCCCGGCCGGGTAATATGGTGGCCGCCTCCAAAGTTCAGCCATTTCATCCGGGGCAGGACATCCCCGAATTTCAGTTCCACTGCATGCAGCGTACTCTCCAGGGCGTCTGCGTCCTGCTCGCACAACGTATGAAAATGCAGACCGTCCAGCAGACTGATTAGCTCAGGCGTCATGGTTCTCTCCCACTGGACGCGGGTAACGCCCAGACGGCTTCCCGGCGCACAGGGGTCATAAATTCCATGACCTGACTGTGTAGAATGCTCTGGATTAATACGGATTCCTACGCTTTTTCCTGCCTGTTTTGCCGCCGGTCCGAATTTCTCCAGCTGCCGCGGGGAGTTAAACACAATATGCCCGGCATAGCGAAGCAGTTCTTCAAATTCTTCTTCCCGGTACGCGCCGCAGAATACATGGACCTCTTTTCCCGGCATCTCCTCTGCGCCAAGGCGCGCTTCGTACAGTCCGCTGGCTTCTGTACCGGCCAGCCAGGGGGCCAGGACCGGATAGAGATTATAATTGGAAAAGGCTTTCTGGGCCAGAAGAATCCGGCATCCGGTACGCCGGGACACTCCGGCAAGTATTTCCCCGTTGCGCCGCAGCGCTGCCTCATCCAGGATATAGCAGGGCGTAGGCAGGCCTGCAAACAGTTCTTCCGGACTGCGCCCGTTCAGTCCCGCAAAAGGCGGGCGGGCGTCTTTTCTCATAGCCATCAGTCTACCAGAACCGGGGAATGGTTCTCTCTTCTCGGCAGACCATATTTATCCAGCGCTTCCAGGAATGGATCCGGGTCAAACTCTTCTACCGTATACACGCCGGGCTTATTCCATTTTCCACTAAGCAGCATCAGGGCGCCGCACATGGCGGGCACGCCTGTGGTGTAGCTGACCGCCTGACTTCCCACTTCCCGGAAGCATTCCTGGTGGTCGCAGATGTTATAGATATAATACGTCTTTTCCTGATTGTCCTTCCTGCCGGTAAAAATGCAGCCAATGTTCGTCTTCCCCTTCGTGCGGGCGCCCAGGCCGGCCGGGTCCGGAAGCAGTGCTTTCAGAAATTTCACCGGCACAATCTGGTGCCCTTCAAATTCCACCGGACTGGTGGAGAGCATGCCCACATCTTCCAGGCAGCGCATATGATTCAGATAACTCTGACCAAACGTCATAAAGAACCGGATACGCTTCACCTCCGGAATATTAACCGCCAGACTTTCAATTTCTTCGTGGTGGAGCAGGTACATGTCCTTTTTCCCTACCTGGTCAAACTCATACTCCCTCCGGATACTCATCGCAGGTACTTCTATCCAGCGTCCGGCTTCCCAGTAGCTGCCCGGTGCGGAAACTTCCCGCAGATTGACCTCCGGGTTAAAATTCGTGGCAAAGGCGTATCCATGGTCGCCGCCATTGCAGTCCAGAATGTCTATCGTGTCTATAGAATCAAATTCATGTTTTTTTGCGTAAGCGCAGTATGCCTGGGTAACCCCCGGGTCGAATCCGCATCCTAACAGCGCAGTGAGTCCTGCCTCTTCGAATTTTTTCCGGTATGCCCACTGCCAGCTGTAATCAAAATAAGCAGAAAAACCGGCTTCTTTGCACCGTTTCTCATATATTTCACGCCACCTGGGGTCATCGGTATCCTCCGGCTCATAATTGGCCGTATCCATATAATTTACCCCGCAGGCCAGACAGGCGTCCATAATGGTAAGGTCCTGGTAGGGAAGGGCCAGATTCATAACCAGGTCCGGCTGCCAGGAACGAATCAGGTCGATTACCTGCTCCACCTGGTCTGCATCTACCTGGGCTGTTGTGATTTTTGTAGCTGTCCGGGGGGCAAGCTCCGCCGCCAGCTTCTCGCATTTTGAACGGGTACGGCTTGCTATGCAGATTTCTGTAAATACCTCGCTTACCTGGCAGCATTTCTGAATCGCCACGGACGCTACTCCGCCGCAGCCAATAATAAGAACTCTACTCATACTTCTCTCTCCTTTTTTAAACTTTATTCTGGTGCAGGGCCAGAATCAGCTCCCGCAGCACTTTACAGGCAGTCGCAGTGGAAACGCCGCTGGAATCCAGCGCCGGCGCCAGTTCATTTACGTCCGCCCCGATTACATTTGCCGTGCAGACTGTGCGGACAGCTTCCAGCAGCTGACGAAAGCTGACCCCTCCTGCCTCCGGCGTTCCAGTGCCCGGAAATACCGACGGATCCAGGCAGTCTAAATCTATCGTTACATATACCGGAATTCCCTGCTCTCTGAGTGCGGCCACCGTCTCTTCCAGTCCTTCAAACTGAAACAGGTGAAGTTCGGTGTGGGCCTTTGCAAACTGGAATTCCTCTCTGTCGCCGCTGCGGATACAGAACTGATGAATCCGTCCGTCTCCCAGCAGTTCCTGGCAGCGGCGCAGAACGCAGGCGTGGCTGAGTGTACAGCCCAGATACTGCTCCCGCAGGTCCGCATGGGCATCAAAATGGATGATGTGAAGCTCCGGATACTGCTTCACTGCCGCACGCACTGCTCCCAGGGTAACCAGATGTTCTCCGCCCAGAAGAACGGGAAGCTTTCTGTCCTCTAATATTTCCGCCGCCCGGGACTCGATGTCTTTCAGAGCCGCTTCCGGGCTTCCAAAGCACAGTTCCATATCTCCGCTGTCAAATACTGCGCAGTCCGTCAGATCCGCATCCTGATAAGGGCTGTAGGTTTCCAGACCGAAGCTCTCATGCCGCATGGCGGAAGGGCCGAACCGGGCGCCCGGGCGAAAACTGGTCGTGGAATCAAAGGGCGCGCCGTAAAGCACAATTTTTGCGGAAGCATAGTCACTGTCACAGCCGATAAACGTTTCAATATTAGGTTTCAGCATTTTTTTCCTCCACTTCTTCCAGCATTTCTTCCAGAAACGCCGGCAGCCAGAACGCGCCTACATGCAGCCTGGTAGTATAGTACCGGGTGTGCAGATTCAGCGCCTTCCAGGATGCCGGATGGAAATCATCAATGGGATGATATTTTTTACTGGCAAAGCCAAACAGCCAGTATCCCGCCGCATAGGTGGGGATATGAGCCTGGTACACCCGGCTTATCGGAAACGTGCTGGCAATCCGCTTATGACTCCGCTGCATGGCCCTGGCATCCTCTGCATAAAAAGGACTTCCCTGCTGATTCACCATAATGCCCTCTTCACGGAGCGCATTATAGCAGCTTCCATAAAACTCCCGGGTAAACAGACCTTCCGAAGGGCCGAAGGGGTCGGTGGAATCCACAATAATCAAATCGTACGCTGCTTCACGCCGCCGGATAAACCGCAGGGCATTTTCGAAATGCAGATGGACCCGGCTGTCATCCATCCGGCAGGCATTTCCCGGCAGATAGGTGCGGCAGGCTTCCAGAACCATGGGGTCCATCTCCACCAGGTCAATACACTCCACCCGGTCATACCTGGTAAGCTCCCGCACCACTCCGCCGTCTCCCGCACCAATAACCAGAATATCCCGGATGCCGGAATGTACGGCCATGGGCACATGGGTCATCATTTCATCATAGATAAATTCATCCCGTTCTGTCAGCATTACGTTTCCGTCCAGGGTCAGGACCCGTCCGAATTCCGGGGTTTCAAAAATATCTATCTGCTGGTAGTCACTTTTTTTCGAATACAGATGTCTGGTCATCCGCATGCTGTGTTTCACATCCGGTGTGTGAAATTCGCTAAACCACATCTCCATAGAACCATCCCCTTTCATGCAAGCACATTGATTCGTATCATATCCGGGTCTTCCGGGCCGGTCATGCTGCATCCTTTCTCTCTGGCATACTGAATGTGCTCCAGTATCTCTGCCGTAATCCGCTCTCCCGGAGCCAGAATCGGAATGCCGGGCGGATAGCACATCACAAATTCACTGCACACCCGTCCTTCGCTTTCCGTCAGAAGCAGGCTCTCTTTTTCTGCATAGAACGCTTCCTGGGGACTTGTGACCACCTCCGGCTCAATGTATTCCTGGCTCAGCAGACCGGCCGCGTCCTTCTGATAACGGCGCCGGATTTCCGCCAGGGCGCTGACCAGACGTTCCAGTTCCTGGGGGCGGTCCCCCATGGACAGATAGGCCAGAATATTTCCAATATCCCCGAATTCAATCTGAATATCGTATTCATCCCGCAGGATATCATATACCTCGATTCCTGCCAGACCAATGTCCCGGGTGTGGATACTGAGTTTTGTGGTGTCAAAATCAAACACGGAATTCCCATTCATCAGTTCCCTGCCAAAGGCATAGTAGCCTCCGATGGCATTGATTTCCTGCCGGGCGTAGGAGGCCATATCCGCCACCTGATGAAATACTTCCCTGCCGCGGAGCACCAGGTTCCTCCGGCTGATGTCCAGACTGGACATCAGAAGGTAGCTGCCGGAGGTTGTCTGTGTCAGATTGATAATCTGACGGACATAACCCGCATGAACATTCGGTCCGGTCAGAAGGAGACTGGACTGGGTCAGGCTTCCGCCGCTTTTGTGCATGGACACAGCAGCCATATCCGCCCCGGCCTCCATGGCCGATACGGGAAGTCCGCCGCCAAAATAAAAATGGGTTCCGTGGGCCTCGTCGGCCAGACAGAGCATACCTGCCTTGTGGGCCATTTTTACAATGGCGCGTAAATCACTGCAGATTCCATAGTAGGTAGGATTGTTCACCAGAACCGCCACTGCACCGGGATGTTCTACGATTGCCTTCTCTACCTGCTCCCGGCGCATTCCCAGAGAGATTCCCAGCTCCTGGTTCACCTCCGGATTCACATAAACCGGCACCGCGCCGCACAGAACCAGCGCATTGATTACACTCCGGTGTACATTTCGGGGAAGGATAATCTCATCTCCCCGTTTGCAGGCAGTCAGCACCATGCTCTGCACCGAACTGGTGGTGCCCCCTACCATCAGAAAAGCATGGGCCGCTCCAAAGGCGTCAGCCGCCAGTTCCTCGGCCTCACGGATTACCGATACCGGACTGCACAGATTGTCCAGCGGCTTCATACTGTTTACATCCGCCCACATACACTGCTGGCCCAGAAAGGCAGTCAGCTCCGGATTCCCGCGTCCTCTCTTATGTCCCGGCACGTCAAAGGGAACGACCCTCATCCGGCGAAAATTTTCCAGGGCCTCATAGACAGGCGCTCTGGTCTGATTCAGACTGTTCCGACTGGTTTTCAATTCTCTTTTCCTCCTTTTCGGTCACTCCAATCGAAAAAAAAGCAGGCCGTGCTCTGTATGCACAACCTGCGTTCGTTATCCCAAAATTTTCTGTTCTCCGTTCTGCATCGGGCGGACAGAAAACAGCATCCTCACAAGGAGGAGTCCATATCCGTAAACCGCAAAGGCAGCGGAAAACTCACATTTCCAAACTGGACGGGATTCTCAGAGTCTATATAGCAATCACACTTTTACTACTCTTATTGACCGTTTCACAAGTCTGCACACTGGTGCATTTCGGTTATGAAGTAACCAACTTATAAAATTTGAGCTTTTAACTCAATCAATAAGGCTGCACAAAGGCCGCCAATCGGCAGTGGACCCGGCTGTCCGTATGGCCTTGACTCCCTGCAGGAGTGGTCCAAATAATTGCTTTGAAAAGACTCTTGCTAAATCCTTATCCTTCCAAAATCACGGAAATTTTATCATGTCAGTTTTTATTTGTCAAGCTTTCACGGATATCTTTCTCCGCATTTTTTTGCGGTCTGGTAACCGGCCGCTTCCCGCCCGTTATGGCCTGCACCTTCCGCATGGTTCATATCCCTGTTCCAGCAGCTCGTCCCTGCTGCCGGTCACTTCTTTTTTATTTCGTGGTTTTATATCCGCCACGCTTCCGCAGTCCGGCAGATGGAACTTCCCGGTGTTTTTGTTAACAATATAGGTCGTCTCGTCCCCGGAATCTGTCTCTCCGGATGTGACACCGGAAGATGCCCCGTTCTCCTCCACCGTCTCCCGGGCCTCGTGGCTGTCCCCGGTGGCGTAGTCAATCTCAATGCCGGGCTGGACGTTATAGATGTAGACGTTAAAGCAGACGCCTGCCCCGTCATCCTCCACGGATTCCGCCTCCATCTGGACGCCGGAGGCCACCAGATTGTCTCCCTCGAAAACCGGGGTTACCCGGTAGAGCACGTGATTATCCGTTTCTTTTACATACTCCGCCACTTCATTTTCAAAAGGAAGCATTCCCTCGGTATTCATATACCGGGTACCGGTAATCAGATTTTTTTCATTGGCATTTTCTGCCGTAAGCTGGTACCCGATAAGGTGACAGCGGTTATAAAGGTATTTGCCGTCCACCTCGTCATATTTGACCGTATGCCAGCCGGAGGGCTTAATCTGTCCGATGGCTCCCCGTTCTTCTTCCGGCATGGTCTCGGTTCCCACGCAGGCTTCCGCCTCCTGGCACCGGCCCAGGGAATCCAGTTCGCTGTAGCTTTCAAAGGCTTCCGGCTGAAGCTCGCTTTCGGTAAATTCCGGCTGATTCCCGTTCATCTCCACGTAGGTTTCGCCGCTGTACTCCGGCACACCGGCTGTATCTGCAGCCCCTGTGTCCTGCCCTCCGGAAGCGCCCTGTTCCAGGGAGGGAAGGCTTTCTTCCCCGGATTCCGGCAGTGAACCGCAGCCGCTCCAGACGGCGGAAAAGAGAAGCAGCCAGACGACCAGCAGCTTCCCTGCGCGTTTTGTTATTCCTTTTCTGTTTTTCATTCGTCAAACTCCGCTATGACATAGTAGCCTTTTTCGTTATGCCGGATATCCGTCACTGTCCCGGTCCGGGATTTCAGCCGCTCATTGCTGCGGAAATTCCCGCTCATGGCCACTGCCGGCTCAATGGTATAGTAGTAGGAGCTGGGAAGGACCCCTTCAGTCACTTCCACCTGCTGGCCGATTTCCACCAGGCCGCTGCGCTCCATTTTAAATTCCATGGTTCTCATATACATCCTCTCCCTGATTCAGACTGATTTCATCAATCCGGAAAAGTTCCTCATCCGTAAACTTTGTATGATTTATCACCTGTACATTTTCCCGTATCTGCTCCGGGGCGGACGCTCCAATGAGCACGCTGGAAATCTCCCGGTCCTTCAGAACCCAGGCCAGGGTCTGTCCCCGTTCGGCCGCGATTTCTTTTAAGGCCCGGATTTTTTTCAGCAGTCCCTGGGCAGGCGGGCTGTATCTGTCGTATCTGTCCTCTGCTGCCTGATGCACCATTCATGGTTTCTCCCTTCCTTCCGTCCGCCCTCCGGGAATTTATGCCTGACGGACGGCCTCTTTCATGCGTTTTACATATGCTGCTACTTCCGGTACACAGTTCTCCCCGTACTGAGCCACAATTTTCACGATAGCGGAACCCGTAATGGCGCCGTCGGAAAGGGTGGCCATTTCTTTTGCCTGTTCCGGCGTGGCGATGCCGAATCCGACCGCGCAGGGAATGTCTGTAACCTCTCTTACTTTTTCTATCATGGAAGAAATATCCGTGGTTATTGCTTTGCGGACTCCTGTCACTCCCAGAGAAGAAACACAGTACAGAAATCCTTCTGCTTCTTTCGCAATCATCTGAATTCTTTCGTGAGAAGTGGGAGCTATCAGGGATACCTGCTCAATCCCGTACTTCCGGCAGGCACTGCGGAATTCTTCCTTTTCCTCGTAGGGAATATCGGGCACGATAATGCCGCAGATTCCGCTCTGTGCACAGCGCTCCATGAACCGTTCCTTTCCGTATACGTATATCGGATTGGCGTAGGTCATAAACACCATGGGCACATGCATTTCGTCCTGCATCTCTTCTATCATAGCAAACAGAGCGTCTGTCGTAAAGCCCGCTTTTAATGCCCGCACGTCTGCTTCCTGGATAACCGGCCCTTCTGCAATCGGGTCGGAAAAGGGGATTCCGATTTCAATTAAGTCCGCTCCTGCCTCCTGCATAGCCAGCAGAAGCTGCCTGGTCACCTCAAGCGACGGGTCGCCTGCGGTGATAAAGGGAATAAATGCTTTCTTTCCGTCAAATGCTTCTCTGATTCTATTCATAGATTTCCACTCCTCTGTATCTGGCGATGGCCGCCACGTCTTTGTCTCCTCTTCCGGATATATTGATGACGATAATTTTATCCTTTCCCATTGTGGGCGCCAGCTTCATGGCATAGGCCACGGCATGGGCGCTTTCCACAGCCGGAATAATGCCCTCCGTCCGGGACAGGTATTCAAAGGCGTTTACCGCCTCTTCGTCCGTAACGGGTACATACTGTGCCCGGCCTTCCTCTGCCAGCATGGCGTGTTCCGGTCCGATGCCCGGATAATCCAGTCCGGCGGAAATGGAGTATACCGGCGCTATCTGGCCGTACTCGTTCTGACAGAACAGGGATTTCATCCCGTGGAAAATGCCTTCCGTTCCATTGGCAATCGTGGCTGCATTTTTGTCGGTATCCACCCCCAGGCCCGCTGCCTCGCAGCCGATAAGCGCCACCTCTTTATAGGGAATAAATTCGTAAAAGGCTCCTATGGCGTTGCTTCCGCCGCCCACGCAGGCAATAACCGCATCGGGAAGCCGTCCTTCCTTTTCCAGTATCTGTTCCCGGATTTCTTTTCCGATGATTTTCTGAAAATCCCGGACAATCGTGGGGAAGGGATGGGGACCCATGACAGACCCCAGCACATAGAGGGTATCGTCCATCCGGCTGGCCCACTCCCGCATGGTCTCATTGACGGCGTCCTTCAGGGTCATGGTGCCGGAGGTAACCGGGTGTACCTTTGCGCCCAGAAGTTCCATCCGGTATACATTCAGGGCCTGCCGGTCCGTGTCTTCTTTTCCCATAAAAATTTCACATTCCATTCCCATCAGTGCCGCCGCCGTGGCAGTGGCCACGCCGTGCTGTCCGGCCCCCGTCTCGGCAATCACGCGGTTCTTTCCCATTTTCTTTGCCAGGAGCACCTGCCCCAGCACGTTATTGATTTTGTGGGCCCCGGTGTGGTTTAAATCTTCACGTTTCAGATAGATTTTTGCCCCGCCCAGGTCCGCACTCATTTTCTTTGCCTCGTATAAAAGGGAGGGCCGTCCTGCGTAGTTTTTCAGCAGGTCATCCAGTTCCGCAACAAATTCCGGGTCGTTTTTATAGTGTTCATAAGCGGCTTCCAGTTCGTTTACCGCATTCATCAGGGTCTCCGGCACATACTGTCCGCCGTAATTCCCGAATTTTCCTTTACTCATAGTCATTTCCTTTCTTCCGCAGCAGGGTTCTGCGGCATCCCACTGTCTTTTTTTTCTGTATCTCACAGGTTCCTGGAATGTTCCAGAAACTCCCTTATCTTCGCTTCGTCCTTCCAGCCTTCCGTCTCCACGGCGCTGCTGACGTCCACCGCCCAGGGACGGCACCGGCGGATATTTTCCGCCACGTTGTCCGCCGTCAGTCCTCCTGCCAGGAAAAAGGGTTTCGAGAGAGCAGGAACCAGGTCTTTGTCAAACTGCTTTCCGCTTCCCCCGTACTGACCTTCACTCCAGGAATCCAGAAGCAGGTAATCGCAGGGCAGCGCCTCTGCCTCCTCTACCTGCCGCCGGTTCCTTACCCGGACAGCACGGATAACCGGGACGCCGGGGAGAAGTCCACGAAGGGTTTCCATATAGCCCCGGTTCTCGTCTCCGTGGAGCTGAATCATCTGAATGATTCCCTCTTCACAGAGCTCCCGGATTTCCTCCAGGGATGCATTCACAAACACTCCCACCGCCAGAATCCGGTCATCCATCTGCTCCCGAAGCTGTTTTGCCGTTTCTTTCGTCACTTTCCGTTTGCTTTTTGCGAAGACAAAACCTGCGAAATCCGGCAGATACCGGTTCACGTACCGGACGTCCTCTTCCCGTCTCAGCCCGCAGATTTTTACCTTCGTCATCTTGTTTCCCCTTTCCCCAGGGGACCTCCGTTCAGGCGGGTCAGCATGGCCTTCTTATCCGGACTTCTCATCAGGGTCTCTCCAATCAGAACACCGTTTACTCCCGCATCCCGGAGCCTCTGAATATCCTCCGGGGTCTGAATGCCGCTTTCCGCCACAAAAAGCGTGTCCGCGGGAGCCAGGCTGCGAAGCCGGAGACTGTTTCCCACGTCTACCGTGAAATCCTTCAGATTCCGGTTGTTGACCCCGATAACCCGGGCTCCCGCCGCAATGGCCGACTCCATCTCCCGTTCATCATGGACTTCTGTCAGGGCGGAAAGACCCAGTCTGTCGCAGAGCTTCCGATACCGGGAAAGGGTCTCTGTATCCAGCAGGGCCACAATCAGAAGCACCACCGATGCCCCCAGCACCTTCGCCTCATATATCATATAATCGTCCACGGTAAAATCCTTCCGCAAAACCGGAATGGAGACTTCCCGTACAATATTTACCAGGTACCTGCTGCTGCCCTGAAACCAGTAGGGCTCTGTCAGACAGGAGATGGCGCCGGCGCCGGCCTGCTCGTACTCTCTGGCAATATCCAGATAGGGGAACTCCTCCGCAATCACGCCTTTGGAGGGCGAGGCTTTTTTCACCTCACAGATGTAGTGAATGCCGGGGCTCTCCAGCATACGCTCGAAGGGAAATCCCGTGTCCGCATGCAGCGCTTCTGCCTGGGCCCTCATCCGTTCCGGAGAAACCCGCTTCTTCTGCTCCTCCACCCGGATTCTGGTCTTTGCCGCGATTTCCTCCAGTATCATACTGCCGCTTCCTCCTTTACATCCAGGGTCGCCTTCCGGAACTCCTGGAATTTCTCCATGGCCTTTCCAGAATCAATCAGTTCTGCCGCCATCTTCACTCCGTCTGCCAGGGAAATACCGTCAATGCCCAGATAAAGGCTCATGCCCGCGTTCATCAGAACCACGTCTCTTTTTGCCCCCTGCTCTTTTCCGCTTAAAATATCCAGGGTAATCTGTGCATTTTCTTCCGGGGTTCCTCCCACCAGTTCGGACAACGGGCAGCGTTTCAGGCCGAACTGCTCCGGCGTGATGGTATAGGAGGTGATTTCTCCGAACCGGATTTCGTGGACTTCGGTCTCGCCGGTCAGGGTGATTTCATCCAGGCCGTCCTCCCCGCATACGGCCACGCCCCGGGTAACTCCCAGATTGGCCAGTACCCGTGCCAGCGGGCCTGCCAGCTTTTTGTCATAAACGCCCAGAAGCTGCATGGTTGCCGCCGCCGGATTGGAAAGGGGACCCAGGATGTTAAATACAGTCCGCACACCCAGCTCCTTTCTGACCGGCGCAGCGTACTTCATGGAAGAATGATAAACCGGAGCGAAGAGAAAGCAGATTCCCGTTTTGTTGAGAACCTCTTCATTCTGCTTTGCGTCCAGGCTGACATTCACGCCCAGTTTTTCCAGCACATCTGCTGCCCCGCTTTTACTGGACACGCTGCGGTTTCCGTGCTTCGCCACGGGTACGCCCCCTGCTGCCACTACAAAGGAAGAGGTGGTGGAAATGTTAAAGGTCCCCACTTCGTCCCCGCCGGTTCCCACGATATCGATGACTTCTCTCTGGGGCTGAATTTTAATGCCCTTCTCTCTCATAACGGTAGCGAAAGCGGTAATCTCGTCGATAGTCTCCCCCCGCATGCTGAGGGCCATCAGGAATCCGCCCATCTGGCTGTTTGTGGCAGTGCCGTCCATCATTTCCTCCATGACCTGTTTTGCCTCGTCATAAGTTAAATCCTCTTTGTGTGAAAGTTTTGCGATTGCTTCTTTAATCATGTGAATCTGTCTCCTGTTTTTTTATTTTTTAAATGTTTCTATCTTCTTTTTATGGTTTCAGTGCCAGAAAATTTTTCAGAATCTCTGCACCCTGCGGCGTCAGAATGGATTCCGGATGAAACTGGACGCCGTATACCGGATAGTCCCGGTGCTTCACCCCCATTATCTCTCCGTCCTCTGCCCGGGCGGTGACGATGAGCTCCTCCGGAAGGGTCTCCGGAAGCAGGGCCAGGGAATGGTACCGGGCGCCCTCTATGGTTTCCGGAAGCCCGGCAAAAAGAGGACAGCCGGTATCCAGATGTATCCGGCTTTTCTTTCCATGCATCAGCTCCCGGGCATGGCCTATGGTTCCGCCGAAGGCCTCGCAGATGGCCTGGTGCCCCAGGCAGACCCCCAGTATGGGGAACGCTCTCCCAGGACTCCGGGCGGCCTCCACGCAGATACCGGCGTCTTTCGGATATCCCGGTCCCGGCGAGAGAATCAGATGGGAAGGCTTCCTGTTCCGGATATCCTCCACGGTCAGTTCATCGTTTCTCACCACCTGGATGTCTCCGGCCAGGCTTCCGGCACGCTGTCCGCCACAATCCCTCCGCCGGCCTGCACCGTCACCTGGCCGTCCTTTTTCACGGCCATGCGGATGGCAATGCAGGTGTCCAAATTGCCGGTAAAATCCAGATACCCCAGGGCGCCTCCGTAGATGCCTCTCTCCTGAGGCTCCATCTCTTCGATAATCTGGCATGCCCGGATTTTCGGCGCACCGGAAAGGGTTCCCGCGGGAAGCACCGCCTCTATGGCGCTTAACTGGTCGCAGTCCTTCCTGATTTTTCCCTCTACCTGGGAGCAGATGTGCATAATCCGGGAGTACCGGTGTATCATCATATATTCCGTCACTTCAACGCTTCCAAATTCTGAGATTTTTCCCAGATCATTCCGCCCCAGGTCTACCAGCATGTTGTGCTCGGAAAGCTCTTTTTCGTCCGCCAGCAGTTCCCGTTCCAGAGCCCGGTCTTCTTCCTCTGTCTTTCCCCGGGGCCGGGAGCCGGCTACCGGGAAGGTGGTCAGCACCCCGTCCTGAAGCCGCACCAGAGTTTCCGGGGAGGTACTCATAATCTCTTCCCCGTCTATGGCCAGAAACACCATGTAAGGGGAAGGGTTGGTTGTCCGCAGCACCCGGTAGGGATTTATCAGGCTTCCCCCGTAAGGACTGGTAAACTGCCGGGAAATCACAGCCTGGAAAATATCCCCTTCCCGGATGTATTCCTTCGTCTTTTCCACCCCCCGGCAGTATTCTTCTTTGCTCATGCTGCTGGTAAAATGAACCTTTCCCTCCGGTACCGGAATCTCCGGCGTCTCGGGACTTTTAATTAACCCGCAGAGCTTTTCCGCTTCCGCCATGGCCTTCCCGTAATTTTCCATCACTTTATCAGTTTTCATATTGACAATAATACTGATTTTCTGCTTCAGATGGTCATAGGCAATCACCCGGTCAAAGAGCAGGAGGTCGTAATCGTTATACGTGCCTTTCTTGATGTGAAGCACCGTCTCCGCATATTCCAGCACGGAGTAGGCGAAGTATCCCACAAAGCCGCCGGTAAAAGGCGGAAGACCCGGCAGGGAAGGGGCCCGGTACTGTTTCATCAGTTCCCGGATAACATCCAGAGGCTTCCTGGTCTCTATCGTCCGGACTCCTTCTTCTGTCTCCACTGTTACGGTCCCGCAGCGGCAGAAAACCCGCATCACCGGGTCAAATCCCAGGAAGGAATAGCGGCCCCATTTTTCGCCGCCCTCGATACTTTCCAGCAGGAAATATCTCCTGCTCACAGCTGCGATTTTCCGCAGCAGGGTAATCGGCGTAATGACGTCGGCATAGATTTCCCTGCACACCGGAATGATGTCATAGTCAGGTGCAAGTTTCATAATTTCGTCGCAGTCCGGATACATAACCAGAACCTTCTTCTTGAAAATAATAGAATAATATAAAAAAAGCTTCTGTCTCTTCTTTCGAAGGGACAAAAGCTTAATATACTTCTGCGGTACCACCCTGATTGCCGTATAAAACGACCGCTCATTCTGCGTACTGACATACGCATCTCCTTGGTAACGGGCGAGAATCCCGTCAGCGCCTACTCCTGACCATGCAGTTTCAGGCTGCCCTCACAGGTCCATTCAGTAAAAACTCTTACTGCCGCAATCACACCGCCTGCGGCTCTCTGGGAATAAATATTCTTACCTACTCCTCCTGCTCACTGGTTTACAACTTTAACATAATACAGTATATGGCCGTAGAAAAAATTTGTCAACCTTTTTTTCAAATTTCCGTTCTATACCAGCGGAACTTTTCCGGCGGTTTCTCCGTTAATCACATAGTAGGCAGCATTTTCCTCGGGTTTAAGATAAATGCTGACCTTCTTCATGGTGTCCGCCTTTCTTCCCATTTCCTTTGTCCAGATATCCCGTACTTTTTCTGCAATGTCTCTGGTACTGCATTCATTTCCTGCAAACTGCAGATACATTTCCATCTCCGGTTTTGTCTCCGGCCCGCCCTGCAGGACGCCTGCACGGGTCTCAATGGCCTTGGTGGTGTCTTTCGTCGTGCCAAGGGTTTTCTGTGCCTGTTTTGTATGATTTCTTCTTGCCATAATCTGCTACCTCCTGAAACTGATTTTTCCTGCTCCACGGCAGGACGTATGCGGGCCGCCCGGCATGTCCATCCGGCTGCTCCTTCATACACTACGATATTATAGCTCTTTTTTTTAAAAAGGTCAAAAAATGTTCCCGGACTCATATTTTTTTCTCTTTCCCGTATATTTTAACAAAGCTGCCCTTTCAGGAGGCGTCATGAAACAGTACCCGGGATTCCGCAAAATTCTTCTTACTTTTTTTCTTCTTGCAGTCTCCTATGCCCTGGGAACCACGGCCGCCATGCTGCAGCAGCGCTGGTCCCTGCAGAAGGCCTCCGGCACAGCCGCCGCCAGTGCAGACTGGGGTCTCAGCTTTCAGCAGGAGGGAGAGACGCCCATCGGAAATGCCACTGCCGAAGAGCTGGCCCGTTACGATGCCTGGTATGCCGTGGAGACAGACGACCCGGTTATTTACCTGACCTTTGACGCGGGCTATGAAAACGGAAATACCGCTCCCATTCTGGAAGCCCTGAAAAAACACCAGGTATCCGCAACCTTTTTTGTGACCGGTGCTTTTCTGGAAAGCTGTCCGGAACTGATTCTTCAGATGAAGGAAGAAGGGCATACCGTGGGCAACCACACCTGGAATCATAAAAACATGTCCGAAATATCTACCCTGGAGACTTTTTCCGAAGAACTGCTTTCCCTGGAGGAGGGCTACCGGGAAATCACCGGAGAGGAGATGCCGAAATTCTACCGGCCTCCCCAGGGAATCTACAGCGAAGAAAATTTGAAAATGGCCCAGGAACTGGGATATCAGACCTTCTTCTGGAGCCTGGCCTACGTAGACTGGTATGAGGATAATCAGCCCTCGAAGGAGGAAGCCTTTGACAAACTGCTTGGGCGGATTCATCCCGGGGCCATCGTTCTTCTGCACAGCACCTCTTCCACCAACGCGCAGATTCTGGATGAACTGCTGACCAGATGGGAGGAGATGGGATATACGTTCGGTTCTCTGACGGACCTCTAATCCGCTTCCTTCCATTGACTCCCGGAACCGGACACCGTATAATAAATCCGGGAGGATGAAAACCATGTCTTTTGAAAAGGTAAAACACTATTTTGAAAAAGAGGGCCTGGGGGAACGGGTCCTGGAATTTGCGCAGTCCAGCGCCACTGTGGAGGAAGCCGCGCAGGCGGCAGGCTGTGAGGAGGCCAGGATTGCCAAGACACTGTCGTTCCTGCTGGGCGAGGAAACGCTGCTGATTGTTACTGCAGGGGACCGGAAAATCGATAATAAGAAATTCAAGGCTTTCTTTCATCAGAAAGCCCGGATGATTCCCAGGGACCTGGTAGAAGAACACACCGGCCATCAGCCCGGCGGCGTCTGTCCCTTTGCCACTGCCCCCGGCGTCACTGTCTATCTGGATGAATCCCTGAAACGGTTTGACACCGTCTATCCGGCTGCCGGAAGCGGCAACAGTGCCGTGCGCCTGACTCCCGAAGAGCTGGAACGGTATTCGCATTCCTGCGGATGGATTGATGTGTGCAAAGAATAAAGTGGGACGATAAAAGTCCCGGATCCGGAATTTTCCCCGGTCCGGGACTTTTTTCTAGCCCTGCAGTTCCAGAAGCTTTGTTTTCAAATCGTTTTCCAGCCGATGCATTTCCTGCTCCGCGGCCTGCCGTTTTTCCCGGCCCTCTCTCTGTATCTGCATGACCTCATCCAGGGTGGCGATGAGGGATTCGTTGGTCGCTTTCAGTGTTTCCATGTCCACAATTCCCCGCTCGGATTCCCGGGCAGTCTCTGCCGTGGCCATCTTCAGCTTTTCTGCATTTTTCCGCAGCAGCTCATTGGTCATATCGCTGACCTCCCGCTGGACGCGGGCGGCCTGGGCGGAATGCTCCACCCCGAGAGCCAGTACCATCTGACTCTTCCAGAGGGGCACTGTATTGACAATGGTGGACTGAATCTTTTCAATCATCTGCGTATCATTGTTCTGCACCAGACGAATCTGGGGAGCCGTCTGAATCGAAATCATCCGGGTCAGCTCCAGGTCATGGATTTTCTTTTCAAACCGCTGACACAGGGAATCCAGGTCTTTTGCCGCCTGGACGTCCTCGGCGCGTCCGCTCAGACGGGCCTTTTCGCTCAACTGGGGAAATTCTTTTTCCCGGACTTCCGACAGTTTTTTCTTTCCTGCAGCGATATACATGGTCAGTTCTTTAAAGTATTCCAGGTTCTGGGCATACATTTTGTCCAGAAGGGCAGAGTCTTTCATCAGCTGTACCTGATAGCCTTCCAGAGTTTTGCAGATTTTGTTTACGTTTTCCTCCGCTTTACTGTATTTGGCTTTCATGGCTTCCAGCTTATTTGTGGTCTTTTTAAAAAAGCCGAAAAATCCCTTGTCCTCTTCTTCGTCAAAATTTTTCAGCTCTGTCACTACGCCGGACAGCAGCTCTCCCACTTCTCCCAGGTCTTTTGTTCGCACGTTTTCCAGCGCTTTCTCGGAAAAATCCGCCATTTTTTTCTGGGTTCCGCTTCCATACTGGAGCACAGCCCCGGAATCATACAGGTTAATCTGGGAGGAGAACTGCTCCACCTGTTTCCATTCTTCCGGCGTCAGGTCCGGCTCCTTTTCCGCTCTGTCATACGGGTTCATCTCTGTGGTATTCTCTGCCATGCCTGCCATTTCCGGCATCATTTTTAACTCTTCTCCCATCGCGCTTATCCTCTCTTCTTAAAATCCTCTTCTGTCAGCCCTTCCTGGGCCAGCATTGCCTCCAGTACCGATATATCTGAGGACACATCCCAGGCCACATCCTGGAACAGACTGTCCAGCAGTTTCTCAAACGCTCCGTTCAGGGTATCCAGTGTCTTTTCAATCTCCTGCTTTGACTGCCGGATATTCTCTCCTTCTACCGGCTGTCCTTCCAGGGACTCATAGGCCTCCAGCAGCTTTACCGTGGTAGGGAGGTAGTATTCCATCAGCCTGCGGATATCCCCTACTGTGGAAGGCTCCTCTTCCACTCTCCGGAAAATCCGCTCCGTCAGCTCCTCTATCCGGGAAATTTTGCGGGAAATCTCCTCGCCGGGAATGGCGTCGTTGCAGGCCCGTATCTGAGCCAGATATTCCCGGCCTTTCTGAATCACTTTTTCCGCTTCGGTCATATTCTTTTGCTTTTCCTCTTCGGCCCCTGCCCGAAGCCGCTGTTCCTGCTCCGCCTGCTTCATCTCCTCCCGCTGACGCTGAAGGGCCAGATATTCCTGCCAGGCCTCACTGGTCACCATCAGGCAGGTCTCCTGGCTGTCCAGGTGCCCTTCCCGGAACCACCCTTTTGCAATCATCTTCCGCAGGTCCCTGCGGACTTTCCGGGCGCTGAGTCCGGAGTACTGGGCCAGCTCCGAAATATTGCAGTAGTACCTTCCGTTCAGTATCTCAATGTAGCGGGTAAACCGCTTCACCATCCCGGAGATCCCTGTTCCGGAGCGAATCAGCACAATCCCGGCCAGCGCCAGAGGCAGTGCAAAACCGGCCGCAATCTGAAGAACCAGATTCAGGCCGCCGCTTAGTGCCCACACCAGCAGGACCGCAATCCCCATCAGCACCGAGGGAACCGCAAGAATTCCTCCGGCCACGGTCATCAGAACGCCCAGCGCCTTCTGTCCCGTCTTCTTCTGAAACAGTTCTTCCTTTCTGCGTACGGACGTACTTCCCGGCCGGGACTCCTGCCACATGGACGCCGTTCGCTCCCGTACCGTTTCCGCCCCTTTTATGACTCCCTGACGAATCCCGTCCGCCGCTTCATTTACCGTACTGCTCACCGTCTGGTTCAGTCTGTCAAAGTTTCCGGATTCCACAGCTCCCTGCACAATATCCTGAATATTTTTTCCCCATTTTTCCCAGTCCTGATTCATGCTCTTCCTCCCGGTCTGCCTGTTCTTCTGCTCTTTTTTGCCCTAAATCAGCCCGTAATGCTCCAGGGCCTTCCAGAGGCCGTCCTCCTCCACGGTGTCCGTCACATATTCCGCAAAAGGCTCCAGTACGGCATCGTGCTTCCCCATGGCCACAGCATGGTCCGCATACTGGAACATGGCAAGGTCGTTGCTGCTGTCCCCGAATACAAAAGCCTGGTCCTTTTCCATACCCAGCCGGTCCAGCATCATGGCTATCGCCGTGGCCTTGGAAAATCCCTTCGGAGCGCATTCATAAGTGCCGCCTCCCCGGTCGATGATTTCCATGTCCGCTTCCAGGGATGAGAGGTAGTCCTCCCGTCTGCTGTGTGCATCGGTATACACGAACATCTTGTCAAACGCGCAGTCGCCCTGCTCGATATAGCGTTCCAGCCCCAGTCCCCGGCCCGCCATGTATCTCCTGGTGTTTTCCAGGCCGTCAAACCGGGACACCCGGGCGGAAAAAAACACATCTTCCATGCCTTCATAGATAACATCCACCAGGCATTTATCCGCCTGCCGGACAATCTCCCTGCGCCGGACGTCCGTCAGATGATATTCAAAAAAAATCTCCTCCCGGTATTCCAGACAGATGCCGCATCCGCACAAAAGCCCGTCAAAAGGCAGGCGCCGGATATCCCGGGGGACACTGCACCTCGTCCTTCCGGTGTTGATAAAAAGAAGGTGCCCCTTTTCCCGGGCAAGATGCAGGGCCCGGACTGCACTTTCCGGCACCTCCTTCGTTATCTCGCTTAAAACTGTTCCATCTATGTCAAAAAACAGTGCTTTTCCCATGCTGTATCCTCCTGCTGTTAGTTTCGGACAGAAATACTCGTGATTTATTATATCGGGCTTTTCTCTGTTCGTCAATGTCGGCAGGCTTTTGCATAAGAGGAACTGCCCCCGGTTCTGTTCCGCCGCTCAGAACAGCTTTTTCTCCAGGAATTCTGCCGTTTCTTTCACCGTGCTCTCCAGGAAGGGGCTGGAAAGGCCGGCCAGGGACAGCGTCTCAAAGTATCCGTGGCTTCCTCCCAGACGACAGAGCTTTACATAGTCCGCCCAGGCCTTCTCCCGGTTCTCTCCCATCTTCCGGTAGAACTCAAAGGCCCCTGTCTGGGCCAGGGCATAGTCCACATAATAAAAGGGATTGACAAAAATATGAAGTTTCTGCATCCAGAATCCTCCGTTTCCCAGGAATTCGTTTCCGTCATAATCCCGCCAGGGAAGATAGGTCTGTTCCAGTTCTTTCCAGGCTTTTCTCCTTCCCCGGGCATCCAGGTTTTCTTCAAAAACCCGGTGCTGAAATTCGTCCACAGCCACCATGTAGGGAACCGCTTCCAGCGTCTGGGCCAGATGACTCTTCCGGTACTGGTCTGCCTTTTCCCCGAAAAACTTCTCCATCCACGGGTACGTGAAAAATTCCATGGACATGGAATGAATCTCGTCTATCTCGCTGGTGGACCATACCATGGAAGCAAGGGGATATATCCGCCCTGCCGTGTAAGCCTCAAAGGCATGTCCCGCCTCATGGGTCAGCACATCCACGTCCCCGCTGGTTCCATTGAAATTTGCGAAAATAAAGGGTGCATTCTCCTCCTGAAGAAAATCGCAGTATCCGCCCGGCTGTTTTCCTACCCGTCCGTCCAGGTCAAACAGTTCATGCTCTGTCATAAAGTCGAAAAATTCCCCGGTTTCCGGTGACAGTTCCCGGTACATTTCCCCTGCCCGGGCCACCATCTGCTCCCGGTTCCCCCGGGGAACCGCATTTCCCTCCAGACTGGTCAGTCCCTCGTCATACCAGGACAGTTTTTCCAGTCCAAGGCGGGCGGTCTGCTCCTGAAACAGGCGTTCACAAAGGGGAACCAGATACTTTTTTACCTGATTCCGGAACTGTTTCACATCCTCCGGGGTATAGTCGTATCTCTCCATCCGGGCGTAAACCAGGGAAATATAACTGTCAAAGCCCAGTTTTTCTGCCTGCCGCTTCCGGACCTCTACCATCCTGTCGTAGATTTCATCCAGCTTTCCGGAAACACTTTCATACAGACCTGCCCAGGCCCGGAACGCCTTCTGCCTTGTCGGGCGGCTGGTACTCTGCATATGCTTCATCAGACCGGAAAAGTTGCAGTCTTCTCCTTCAAACTCCGTATGGCAGGCGGAAATAACCCGGTTGTATTCCTGAATCAGTTCCGCCTCCCGCACCGTATCCTCCACCGCTTCCGGGCTGGAAAGGCGCTGGGCGGATCCCAGATTTTTCACATAAAGCGGGCCAAACTCCTTCTCTACCTCCTCCAGAAACGGGGAATCCAGAAGGGCCTTTCCCGCTTCTTTTCTGTAAAGTTCCAGCTCTTTCTGCTGCCGGTTCAGAACCGCCACCTCTTCATCATAGAAACGGTCGGTGGTATCCATGCTGTTTCGAATGCAGGCCAGGCTGTACATTGTCCGCACATGCCGGGAGGCCTTCTCCTGCTCCAGAATGGCGTTTCTCAGCTCCGTCCAGGTTTCTGCCTGTCCGATTTTCTTTCTGTATGCTTCCAGACGGCCCTTTTCCTTCTCCAGGTCCGGCCGTTCATAAACCAGTTCTTTAAATGTTTTCATGCTCTTTTTCCTCCTTCAGACCGGAAAATTCATGGAAATACCGCTCTCTTTCTTCCGGAGTCAGTCTGACCAGTTCTCCGAATCTGTCAATACTGAGATACCCGGCTGAAAACAGCAGTTCCGTAAAGTCCTTTTTGGAAAATCCATATTCCTCTTCCCACTGGCAGATTTTTTTCATACCATAGTAATAGCAGGTAAAATACCCCGGACTGTTCAGATGGGCCTGCACCTGTTTCCGGGCCGTCCCCCATTCAAACCCCAGTTCTTCCTCGTATTTTTTCACTGCTTTCTCTACTGTATTCCCATAATAAAACAGCATCAGGTCCACTGTAATCCGCACAGACGCATGATGCCGCCGGTAGGCGATAAACAGCGGATAAAACGGGTCTTCTTCATAAAGGAACTCGAAAGCCCGCTCCGTCCGCAGGCAGGTCCCTTCCAGCAGGGGAACCAGCTTTGCCCCGATTTTCACGGTCTCCGGCGTTTCGTCCAGCTCTGCCCGCACATACTGTACGTGATGTCCCGGATAGGCCTCATGCATGGCATTCATCCGTATCCATCCATCTGTCACATTTTTATAGTTGTACTGATTCAGAAACATCTGTCCTTCCAGAGGTCTGACTGAAAAGTCTCCGCCCTCGTATCCTCCCCAGGGATAGGAATCCCTGCAGGATTCCGGCACCTCCACACAGCGGCAGCTTTCGTCCTCCGGCAGGCGGACATACTCATGGGCCAGGGCTCTGGTCCGCTTCAGATACCCTTCTGCCCGCGCAAACATTTCTTCCGGGCTGTCACAGGGTCCTTCATATTTATAGAGAAGTTCGTTTACTTCCTGCATGGTAGACGGAACTTCTTCCGGAAGATTCCGTGTCTTCACCAGACTGGCCGCAAGAGAGAACACTTCCGCACGGGTCTTATCCGTTTCTTCCCTGTGCCAGGCCAGAAGCTCGTCCAGAGAAACTCCCAGCCGCTTTTTCAACAGTGTTCTGTACTCCTCTTCTTCCATCCTGACTGTATCATTCAGATTCTCCGTCTCCTGCTCCGGCTCTTTTCCCGTATTTCCCAGAACCAGCTCCTCTGCCATTTCTGAGAGAATCCCGCAGAACCACTTCAGCTTTTCTGCGACTTTCTGTCTCTGGGTCTCGTCAAATCCCGGAAAATACCGGTCCAGTCTCTCTCCCAGCTTCTCCAGGTCCTTCCGGGTTCCTTCCAGCGCCCTGGCCGTTTCATACTGCTCTTTCCCACTGTGGCGTTTCTGTATCAGACGGAGAAAGGTATCCTTTTCCCGTCCGGGCTCCTCCAGACACCGCAGGACCTCCCTGCACTGCTCCTCCTGCGGTTTCCGGCTCAGCCGGGATATACTTTCTATCTGAAAGAAACTGTTCAGATAGGGTTTCTCCGGATGTTTTCCTGCTTCTTCCAGTTCAAATCCCTGGGAATCCAGAAAATCCTCAAAATGGTGCTTCACCAGGGAAAATACCGCATCCGGTTCTTCCAGAGCGTCCGTTCTTTTTCGCAGTTTTTCCCACTCTCTGTGCATGGTCTTCATTCCCGCTTCGTCCGGAATAAAAAGCGGCTCCTTTCCGCCGGTCAGTTTTCTGGCAAATGCAGCGCAGTCCCGGTCCAGCTCCCGGTATGTCTGTGTCAGTTCATTTCCTGTCAAGTTTAAGTCCTCCCTTCTGCAGTTTGTCTCTGGTTCCAGTATAACCCTTCTCCCGGTGTCTGTAAATTCCTTCCGGAAAAGTAAAATGACGCAAAAAAAAGCCAGCTAAAAAGCTGGCTTTTCGTGTACCTTCAAAACCGCATACGAACAAACTCATCCTTCTCCCTTCCTGCCTTCCAGGTTATGCCCTCGACCTATTAGTAACAGTCAGCTCCATGTGTTGCCACACTTCCACCCCTGTCCTATCCACCTCGTCGTCTTCAAGGGGTCTTACAGCCTTGCGGCTGGGATATCTCATCTTGAGGGGGGCTTCACGCTTAGATGCCTTCAGCGTTTATCCCTTCCCGGCTTGGCTACCCTGCCGTGCTCCTGGCGGAACAGCAGGTACACCAGCGGCCGGTCCATCCCGGTCCTCTCGTACTGAGGACAGCTCCTCTCAGATATCCTGCGCCCGCGCCGGATAGGGACCGAACTGTCTCTCGACGTTCTGAAC